>MKUN01000053.1 GCA_001897835.1 Bacteroidetes bacterium 46-16 | reverse complement strand
TGAAGGCAGTGAAGGAAATAATGACCTGCAGGGTCGCACCCAGGGCCCCGCCGAATAGCATCAGCAGGAAATACTGCTGTTCCTGGCTTATGCCATACTGATGGCCGAGAAATTGCAGTTGAACGGTTGTTTGCCCGTCGGCCCGCGGCCATATGGCATACAATATGTAGAACAGCATTACTGCAAATAGGGAGAACAAAAGGGTAAGGAATACACTCGTTAACTTAGCCCAGGCATTGTTGGGCGCATTGGTTTCGTTTGTGTTGGGCATATATGATATGTTTTAGGCGTTTTACAATATTCATCCTTGATCGGTAGTTTTACCGTTCTGTGTAAGTGTGGTTTTCGAGTATTGATCTTTCAGCAGTATTTTTTTGGCCCACTCCCATATCTCTTTGCTGAACACAGCGCCTACAAGGCAGGAGAAAAATAGGATATAGGCGTTGGGGTCATTGCTGCCGTTGTTCACTAAAGCGATACCTCCTTTCGTGGTCAGGAATACGATGATGGCAGCGGACAGGCCCCTGATGAGGATCAGGATCACGTTCTCACGCACAGAGATATTTACACCGGAACCTGCAATGAATAGTTTATTACGGATAAAACTGGAGATGGCTGCGCCGAAGATCCCAAAACCGAACATGCCAATGATCAGGACCACATCCACAGAATTGGGTTTCAGCAACCATGCGGAGGCATCGCCGATGATGCCCCAATCTTTACCTGGGGTAGGTGGTAACGGACGGCTGTAAAATCCATAGTTCTGCATCTGCAACAGGCTTACCAGGTCGTTGTACATCGAAATAAAAGTTCATTGTCCCCGTAGTTGGGTGTATAGCTGCCCCCGCTATTAAGGAAGAAGGTATCTCTTGACCTGGTCCTGATATCGGACAAGGCCGTCCTGCCATAGGTCTCCACGGCCTGTTCATAGTCTTTGTACCTGCCGCTTATATATTTACGAAAGTCAGCGTTCCTGTTGATGGTCGCAGAGTACCAGGATTGGAGGCTGTTGAAATAGCTTTCAAGGAGATAGCCGTTAATAGACACTTTCGCCGTTGCAAGATCTGCTTTGGTATTGTTAAGCGCTTCTTGTTTCTTCTCGCTGTAGGCCTTTATATAGTCAGCATACATCCTGATGAAATCATTGTGTGTCTTGTCGAGGTAGTCCATGAAGGAGAGGCTGCGTGTAATGGCATCGCTGAGGGATTGGTTGTTTTGCACCCCATCCTGCCCGGAAAGGTCCTTGAGATCTCTTTTGTAAGGGGCAAGCAGGCTGTCCCCGGAAAGGCTTTTGATCTCCGTTATGTTATCCGGCAAAGCGGTGTTCTGGTAGAGGGAATCGAATGTATTCGGGGATATGTCGGAGACATACTTGTTCTTGTCTAGGTAAGGAAGGGCCACAAGCACCGTAAAGATGATGTATAGGCTGCTGCCGATGAAGAACAGGAGGACGACAAGGTGCTTATAGTACTCCGGCATGTTCGATGCATGATATTTACCTGAACGCTCATCATGGAAGCTCTTTTTGGCTGCCAGGTTCAATAAGGCTACGATGGCAACCGCCAGGATCATCTTGAAAATATCCAGGGAACTGAAGAAATCGTTGAGCTGGCTGAGCAGTTCGTTAACATGGTCCTGCCCTGTGGATATGGTGATCCCTGACAGGTATTCGCGGAGGACGCCTGCCAGGTAAGCACCGAGCTTAATTGCAAACAGCAGGGGGGCCAGCACGAACTGGAACAGTACGGATTTGAACACCGGCGCGACAATGGCCAGGGAGGTGATCCTTATGTAAAATGGATTGCCGTACCAGTTATCCTTTGCAAAGAACGTACGAAACAATTGCCGGTAATAGGCAAAAATGAATATGATCGTCAACAGGGATATAACCGAGGACAGGATCATGTCGGTCAGAAGTGCATGGCCTTCTTTCATAATAAGGTAGGTTATTAGTTAATGATAGTATATAGATATAACTCTAAATTAAACGCATTATTGTTAATTTCAAAATAAATTAAATGTTACCAAACACACTAATCCCGCATGTTTTCGATACGTTCACTGAGGTTATTGATCGCTTCAGTCAGGCGGAGATTAGTGTCTGATTGCCGGGAGATCGCTTCGATGTTCTGCCGCTCGATCTCGTATTGCCTGTTAAATATCTGCTCGAACTTCTTATCGCTTTCTTTCTTGTCCTGCTCCCGTAGGGACTGCAGCGATTTTAGTTCTTTCATGAAGTAGTTGAGGAATATGCCCAGTACGGTAATCGTGGTTACTTTTTCGGCAATTTCGCCAATAATACTTCCGCTCGTTTCCATGAACATCATAATGACAGGTTTTTTAGAAAATTCTTATTTTCTCACAAAGGTACCATTAGGTATTGTCAGCCGATCATTTTTGTGGATATCTTCAGGTTGATCGGGTAGATGCGTTTGTCGGGCCTTGCTGCTATTGGTATATGGGACGAAATTATTTTTTTTGATTATCCACAATGGATTCGAACAATTATCTTCCCCTCCCCTATTCGTCAAAAGAGCCTACACAATGGTGAAACAATAGCGAAACAATTTTGCAATGAGCAATGTCAATGTTGCCGTATCTAACCAAAAGATTCACCTCCATCTTTATTCGGCATTTATAATTTTCTTAGCATCAAATCGAGTGTTTTAATATTACCTCTTGGCAGGTTATATTTAAATAAAGCTGAAAGTACAAATTGTTGAGTATAGGTCAATGTCTTCCTTTATTCTTTCTTCCAGTTTTTAGCATTTTGTTCGTTGGTTACTTTTTTAGCTTCATCGTTGTGTAAAGGATAAATTACCCCATTACTTTCGTAAGTGTCATCGGCCGTGTTTTCCATGCTGCATAGCATATTTGCCATACCGAGTATTGAGAGTAATAATTTGAGGCTAATATCTAAAAAGAATTCGATGTCCTGCTTAAACAATTCGGTTGACATATAGATTTTCCGATTTTCGGAATGTGCGATAAAATCAATCGGCTTAGGGTGCTTAGGGTTATTAAGTCGGCAGTATCCGTCATGATGTTTAGTGCAATTAGAGATAAAGTTGACCTTATGAACAGCGGGAAATCTATGCCATTCTTTAGGATTGAAGTTGAGTTTTCGTTTACAAAATTGTTCTAAGGGTTCCTTAGTTTCATCAAAGCCCGGTGAAACTTCGTCGAAAATTTTGAATAGGTCTTTAACGAAGACTTCGTACTTATGAAACATCATTACGTAGCCTAGTCGGATAGTTTCAAACCTTTGATCGGTCACTTTATAATCCAGGCTTTCGATTATGTCTCGGTATTTTGACCTGCGTATTTCATTTTCTGTTTTCCTAATTAGCTCATCGGTTTTAGGTAAGAATCCTTCAACGATAAATTTTTTAACTGAGTAGAGCTCTGTTACTCGGAAGGAGATAAAAGTGTAAACCTTTTTTAGGTCAGGGTCTTGCATGTCCCTGTGGTAGTTAGGTATTTTAGCAAACTCTGTAGCGAATGCTTGAATTGTGTTGTCGGGAGGATTTGCAATGGTTTTATGTGTCATAGTGATATCCGTGTTATTCCTCTGATTGTCTTTTGCGGAACTTATCCAACTTGTCTTTGAAGAAATAAGTGAAGTCTAGAATTGCAATTGTAAAATCTAGTAGGTCTTTTGCATCAGCGTGTTCAAAATTGATGTCAATATTATATGCTGCATCATTGCCAATATTGTAACGGTTACTCCCCAGCCAATCCCTTCAAAGTCGTAAGTCGTAGTTGATCTTGTTAGGATAGGTTCAAAGCAATTAGGACATTTTAGGAAAGTGTATTTCTCGCTGTCCATCGAATCATGTTCGCTATGTCTTGCATAGTCCGTTAAGATCTATGCCTTTACTGTCTTATTGCAATGTAAACAAGTTAAAGCTATAGAGTCTATTAAATAGGTCCGTTAATCACTCTAAAAAAACAATTTTCATGAAAAGCATTTTCATTGTCATAGCATTATTTTTATCGAATATTGTATTAGGGCAATCGATAAAATGGGAACATTTCACACATAAATATGGCTTCTCCATTGATTTACCGAATAGTTTTAGAGTGGGAAGTTTAACAAATTCCGGCATACAATATTATCTTAACTCCATTTACGATGACATTTCGCTTGATGTCGAAACAAATGGGATTGGGAACCTCAGATTATTGCAGGATGATTATTAAGCATTGCTAAAATCTCATGTTAATCCCTCATTAAAAGTGATAAAGGATAATTGGTTTGTCGTAAGCGGGGAACAAGAAGATGATATTTATTATATAAAAGAGTACTTCAAAGACAATCAAACCTATACGTTGTCTATAAGTTACCCTAAAAAGCACAGCGATTACTTCAATCAGGTATTAGGTAAAATATCGAAATCCTTTAAATAACCGTTCTCCCAACGAGGTACGAAAATATTGTGGGTCAATGGTGAGATACTCAGAGAAATTTGTGATTAATTATCCTCTTTGAATATTCTCCAATCCTTCAAGCAGATGGCCCCTATTCCTGCACCTCTACTTTGCTGCCGGGATGAAGGATGAATGGTAGATACATACTTCTCTATTTTACCTTTATATCCTTCTCCTGTAGAGTTACATTAGATCTGACCTGCCGCTCAGTGGTACGCACCTCTTCGAACCGGATTCAGCATCACATGACTGGAATGCCATCGGAACCAATTCTAAGCGGGCATGGTCTTCCTATATTCACCATGCCCGCGAAATACCATCTCCTTTACCTTTTTGCTCCTCCAAAGAACGTGCATTTTTGACGGGATCGTCGGGACACTCTGGACGTTGCCCGGGTTAGGATTGAGCGACAAATGATTGGCTGGATCAAAACTTCCTGCCGCCAATGAGTTTGTTTGGGATTTGTCATCGTTCCATACCGGCGGTCAATTTATAGCCTACATCCTTTAAATACTTTGGGAAGCACTTAAAACGCATAGTTAGCGGTAATCGACAAGACCATAAAAAGAGGGTATCTTACATCACGATGTTTGTCGGGCTGTGATAATATGATATGTTTTCTACCCTATCAACCTGGCCATAGCACCTAATATCCGTCTCGCCCTGGCCGCGACAGTTTGATATTCCAGGTGTGCTGATATCCACTCTTCAGCATATTGATTTTCGATCAATTTCTTGAACTCGTCCTTCAGGTATTCTTTTACCTTGTCATTTGACCTTTCTATCTCCTCCCATATACTATCCCTGTTATCTAAGACGAATATGATGTCCTCAAAATCAGAGCTGGTACGGCCGTCATTGCCTCCCCTGTCACCGAACGCTTCCAATTTACTCGCGATGAAATAAGGGGCAGTGAATATGTTCACGGAAACATGCTCATCCAATGCTATGATCTCTTTATTTACAAAACCTTCGGGATACCATTTATTTTTAAAACCAAGGACGTCCTCTTCGGTAGGCATTACATCTACAATGAGCCCCTGGTGTTTATAGCGGCATATTACATTTGATTCAGCATCTACTTCAAACCCGAGTTCATTCAACTTTTCCTGGACCTTTGCAAACTCACCGTATGTTGCTATCTCCACCAATACGTCTACGTCGTTTGTGGGTCTTACGTCTGCGTGCTCTGGCTTGTCAGCGTATAGCGAGACGGTTGCACCTCCTACAAATACCACCTGTTTACCCAGCTCTCTTAAAGCATGGTAGACCCCTTTGATCCTAACAATATTAGTGTGATGGCTCATTCATCAATCGTTTTAGTTCTTCTATCGCGATATTCTTTTCTCTTGCTTTTCCCATACGTAATACGTCCAGCAAAGCAAGCGACAGGTACAAGCCGTCATCGCACTTTGCGGCATTCACCACATTCGGGTATAAGGGACGTATGGCAAGTCCCCTCTCATTGCCTTCAGGGTCAGGCCAAACATACATCTGCTCAGTACTGAAATAGTTTTGCATGAATGGGTGGCTATGCGCGGTCGGGATGCCCCTTGCTATATTACCGGGTCGCTCTGGGAATATATAGGGCAGACCATGAACAAGAAACTCGAACAGTGATTGTGTCCTTACTTTCTTTTTGTCGTTGTCTATTAGCCCGGATATTGTACTCCGCTCGAGGGAATTGGAGACTTCCGCAGTGCTTAGAAACAAGTTGCCGGCCAAATCTTTATTTTTCCACGGTGCCCCCTTGTATCCAATTACTTTTAGCAAGACCACAATGTCCTGGGGACGCATGCTGTAGCTATACATGATACAAATATAATAAAATTCACGGTTTACAAATCATAAACCATAAAATAATTAATTTAATGACCTCTAGGAAGTTAATAATCAATTCAAAGAAGGAATGAAAGCGGTCAAAATAGAATGGTATATAACTGTATATAAAGGCTTCTACGGCGTTAAACATATATAGGTATCAACTTTATAAGTCCAATACCGGCAACAACTGCAACATTTTATATCAGACAGTTACTTTTGCAATTTTAATATATATCAAAGTATATGAAGCCGCTTTTAAATGGCTGAATGAACAGGAGCCCGATCTCCCTGACAGCCCGGAAGGCGCGCTTGGCAGGCATCTCTCTGATGGCCCCGGAAGCATAGCCCCATCTATGGATGGTTCGTATGTAAGAGCAATTCTAACGGATGATCCCAGTTTGTGGTCAACAGCAGAAATGAGTAGTGCCCGCATTGAAGCTCTAAACCAAAAGCTTGCAAATTGTCAACTCGAGACATTCAGGCGTGTGAGGCTTTTGTGATTGATTGGGAGATATAATTATAAGTAAAAAAATTGTTGAATTACTTCATTTTAATAAACTATCGTCCGAATGTACCAAAAGGTTACAGCACAAAAGTCGCTATAGTAGCGGCTTTTCGCGTTTGTGAACTTTTTTGGACGTTTATCGAACCAGATTATCGAAAGTTTTAAGTTACTAAGAGCATACTAACCTAATATATCATTCATTGAAATAGCTTCAAAATCTATCCTTTCTTATTCACTTAGATTAAATGTTTGCAAAATTGCTGCCTTTAGAGAAGCAAATTCGTCTTCATACTTTAGGTCATGCCTGTAGAGGTCAAGTAGCAAATAATTGTAATCGACAATATGAGCATTCTTCTCAGTTAAAAATTTCGCGATTAAAATAGCATTTTCCAAGTCGCCAGTTTTAAAGTAGATTACGGCAAGGTTATGTAATTCCTGGTTATCGTTTCGAGCACACTTTATATAATCTTGTACAACTAGTGTCCACAGAACTTTAGCTTGAATATTGTACCCTTTTTCTTCTATGAAATCCGAAAATATACCTACCAAAGTACAATACCTATTTGTTGGTAATATCCCTTGTATATTTGACATTTTTTTTCATTATCACCAATAGCTAAAAACGGAGATAATATTTGATTATTTGCTGAAATAAAGGCATCATCAAACAACGTCCTGTAAAATTCATCAAGTGAGTCAGACAGATGATGCATCCCAAAACATAGTCCGAAACAAGCACCAGTGATAATGCCAGTTTTTCAAATGCAGCTATCTTGGAACTGAAAATGTCCTTTATGTATTTAGAATAACTACTTATTTGTGCATCATGTTTACCGGTAGATTTTCTTCGCGCTGTAAAGTCAATACCCAATATTGCTCTTATAACCAGGCACTTTACCTGTAAATTTCCATTGATAAAGATTTCGCCGCATCGTTCGAGTGTGCTCACTGTTCTTTAACCTGACAACTTACCGAGTGCATCAATATAATATGCGCGAAGAGTGAAATCTGCAGGATACGTTCGCTCCAGAATAAACGCCAATGTTTCAGGGTCCCCTGACCTACAGTTTAGGAATAAGTTAATTATAGACAGCTTTTCATTTCTTGAAATGGCGTTGTTGCTTAATTTTTTTCAAAAAAGCAATGGACTTTGCGATAGTTATAATACCGATAGCTATGACCGCTGGAAGAATTATCTATCTTGATTTGAACTCGTTCAATAATTTCTGAGTCTATAAAACAATTCCAGAAATAGCTTCGTGCTGCGTCATCTGCTGAATCAAGCCAAAGCCTATAATTTCGTTCGTATTTATTATCATCATTAGGAGATCTGTATCGTCTTGGCGTTTCAGGGAATGGTTTACCGTCAAATGAGGAAACTTCCAAGGCAACCATTTTTTCAACACCATGAAGCGGCTCAAAAGGGTCAATTAGATATTGTGTCAGATAAATAGTAGAATGACATATAGAACGAAGAATAGCCTTTAACCTTAAGTAAAAGCTTCTAAACTTTGAAAGGTCGATGGTATCAACCATTGCCTTTAACTGCGATACAGTATAGCTAGCATCAATGTGTCCGCATGCTTTGTTCCGTACCATTCTTAATTCGGCAATATGTTTTGATACGGTAAAATGCTTTTTAAATTCTTCAAGAATTTTGTGTGCCTCCTCAGTTCCATCATTGACGTTTTCTCTCACATAATAATCAAAACCTTCTTCATATTGAGGTGCCGTATTCATTATATCTGCTCTTGTAAAATAGTTATCGCCGTAACTTAACAAGTCAGTAATAAACAGCTTAATGAATGGGCGCCTTGTTTCTGAATCGTCTTTTAACGCGTCTATTTGTGCAAGTTCATAGTCAATTAACAGCTCCAAAGACTTTAATACACCCGCTTTAGTGTGAATCATACTAAAATTGAGTACACCTCTAGAATTCGGTCTTGTTAAAGCTAATATATCTGTTGACAGATTTGGATATGACTCAAGATCGAAAAACGTATTTACTGCGTCAACTGATGTAATCGTGTTTACATCAAGCGTGACAGGCGTATATGGTATGTAAGAGGGGACTGAACTGAAGTGTAAGATATTTCACGAGGTATATCCGTGAAGAAATTGGCTTTATCCGCATTTATTTCTGACCAGTTCTGTAATCGAATTCCAAAATCCAGATGTTGGAAGTGAGCTCCATATTTGTCTCGTTGCAGTTTGAAGTGTTCTTTATATATGGAGTCTAATACATTGAGGTTGTCCTTAATAACCTTAAGATTTATGGTTTGTTTGTTTGTTTGCTGCAAATGCCAGCTTAATGAAATCGTCAATACGAATTGCAATTAATCGAGCTAAGGAACGTTTAAAAAATGTTGAGTTTTTCAACGTTAGTAAATGGGAAACCGTCTCAATCTCCTTCATGACATAATGTAGATGCTCAATGCTCATGATTTATTATTTATATGCTTTACAAATTACTGTAGAATTCTACAAGATCCAGACATCTTAAACTTATGTGCTCTCGGAAATTCAGCCTGATTGGATTCGAACCGACCATAATTGAAAATCAGCATATTAGAAAAGAAGAAAAATAGCTAAAAACAAAAGCCACTGACAATCAGTGGCTTTATTATTTCGTGATCCGGATTGGATTCGAACCAATGACCCTCAGCTTAGAAGGCTGATGCTCTATCCAACTGAGCTACCGGACCATTGCCCCATAATAGGGCTATGCCTTTAAAAAGACCGCGCAAAGCTATGAAAAAATAAGGGAATTTACTTTACTCCTGGGGCTTTATCGGCGCTCCCGAAGGCGCCTCGCCGTTCTTCAGCACCTGTACCGATATCAGGTCGTGCACCAGTTGCCACATCTCGTTGCCCCATTTAAAGCCATCATATTCACCGCTGGGCACATAGGTATATTTACGGTTGGGGTCGTTGATCTGCGATACCAGTTTATCAAAGTACACCGCCTTCAGGTCATCATCCCAGTTCAGGCCCACCTGCACACCTTTCTTGTATTCCAGTATAAAGCGTTTCACAGGTTCGCCCGGTTTTGTTTTCGAACCTATGCTGAAGATCGGGGCCCCGAACACCGGGCCTTTATCTTCAAACACCATCGGGTCCATTATCTTTTTATTGCTGATGGGGCTGGCCTCGTTAAGGCCAAACATCGTATACACCGGCCTGCCATCCACCTCGTGGGTTATAATGCGGTAATACAGGCAGCCATACCAGCGGGTATTGCTCAGCACCGTGTCCTCTTCTTTTTTAGCCACCTCTGCCGAATAATCAAGCAGCGGGTACAGCTTCAGTTGCTCCCCGGGCATTTGTATCGCCGCATAGTAGCGCCTGCTCATCTCGCTGGGCGCTATCACCCAGTTGAACATACGGAAACTTTTATCCTCGGGGTAAATGATGTTTATTTTCCCCTTCAGCCTGTCGAAAGGGTAATTGTATGAATTAGGCACCTTCAGCGCCTTTACCAGCTTTTTAACGAACTGCTCACAATAAGCGGGCCGCATATCGGGGATGAAGGCGAAATACATAGAGTCTGCCATCAGCGACAAGGTATCTTCCATTCTTGCCAGTTCATCGATATCACTTGCCTGTGCCTTTGCCCTGCTGCATACCAGCATAGGCAATATAAATGCAATACATATGACTATTCTTTTCAGCATTGAGCCACTTCATTTGTTCCAAACCTACTCAATTTAGTGCAAACACACCAACAAAGGCCTGTTAAACTATGTTTTTAGCCCAAAAGCAACTATTTTCGGGGCTAAAATCAAGCGCATTTCATGCACCTTGTACAGCAAATATTATTTATCATTTTAGGCGGAGCCGCCATATATCTTTTTGCCAAAAAGGTAGGCAGCATCAGGCGTAATATTAACCTGGGCCGGGACGAAAAGATCAATGACAATGCAGGCCAAAGGTGGAAGAACGTTTTCCTCCTGGCCCTCGGGCAAAAGAAGATGTTCAAGCGCCCGGTCCCTGCGCTCCTGCACCTGGCCGTTTATGCAGGTTTCATCATCATCAATATCGAGATACTCGAGATATTCCTCGACGGCATACTGGGCAAGCACCGGCTTTTTGCACCGCTCATTGGTGGGCTCTACCCTGTCCTTATCGGCTGTTTCGAGATATTGGCTGCTTTAGTACTTATTTCCTGCGTCATATTCCTGGTACGCAGGAACATACTTAAAGTACGCCGCCTGTCCATGCAAGAGCTTAAGGGCTGGCCTAAGGAAGATGCCAACCTCATACTCATTACCGAGATCATATTGATGAGCCTCTTCCTCACGATGAACACCGCCGACCTCGTGCTGCAAAGCAGGCATATAGAACATTATACCCAAACTGCATCGTTCTGGATCAGTGGCAATTTCACCGGCATGTTCACCGGTCTGTCCGATGGCGCACTCATAGGTATTGAGCGGGGCTGCTGGTGGTTACACATCATAGGTGTTTTTGCATTCCTCAACTACCTCCCCTACTCCAAGCATTTCCATATTATCCTGGCCTTCCCCAATGCATATTATACACGCCTTATACCACAGGGCGAGATGGATAATATGAAAGATATCCAGAACGAGGTACTGTATATGATGCAGCCCGAATTGGCGCCTGCTGTTACGGGCGACCAGGCCGGGCACCATCGCTTTGGCGCAAAGGACGTGATGGATCTTAGCTGGAAGAACCTGATGGATGCCTATAGCTGCACCGAATGCGGGCGCTGCACGGCAGTATGCCCGGCCAACCTTACCGGTAAAAAACTATCGCCCCGCAAGATAATGATGGATACCCGCGACAGGCTGGAAGAAGTGGGCAAAAATGTAGATAAGAATAAAGCCTTCGCCGATGATGGCAAATCACTGGTGCACGATTATATAACCGTTGAGGAACTGCGTGCCTGCACTACCTGCCAGGCCTGTGTGGAAGCCTGCCCCGTAGGTATCGAGCCCTTGTCTATCATCAACCAGTTGCGTCGTTACCTGGTAATGGAGGAAAGTAATGCCCCACAGGAATGGAACCTCATGTCGGGCAATATTGAGAACAACATGGCCCCATGGAAATTTAGTCCCGACGACAGGGATGCATGGGCGCAGGAAATGAGCAGCAGTTAGCAGTGGCAGTATGCAGCGAAAGAAAGAATAAATGGAGAACCTGATAGTATTCAAGAAAGCTTACGACCTGGCTATGGAAGTATTCGTTTTGACGAAAACATTTCCAAAAGAAGAAATCTATTCATTAACAGACCAGGTAAGACGTTCTTCAAGAAGTATCTGTGCAAATATTGGTGAAGCTTACAGGAAACGAAAATATCCAAAGAATTTTATTTCAAAGCTAACAGATGCCGATGGAGAATGTACGGAAACTTTAATACACTTAAACTTTGCAAAGGACTGCGGATATTTAGACGAATCGAACTACACAGGCCTTCGAACAAGATACCTCGAAGTTGGTAAAATGTTAGGCGCAATAATTAATAAACCTGAAAACTTCATAATTTCAACTTAATGAAAACTGCACGCTGCTACTGCATGCTGCCGCTTGCCGATAGTAGCTCAGTCGTTTAAAGCAATTTTTATGATGATAAGAAGCATGTCCGAATACGCAGCGAATGGGGAACAACCCGAAGTGTTGTTCTGGGTGGGCTGTGCCGGTAGTTTCGATCAGCGCGCACAGAAGATCACCAAGGCATTTGCTACTATACTCGATAAGGTGGGTGTGAAATTTGCCATACTGGGCAAAGAGGAAATGTGCACGGGCGATCCCGCACGCCGCGCGGGCAACGAGTTCCTGTTCCAGATGATGGCCTACAATAATATCCAGACCCTTAACGGGTACGGCATCAAAAAAATAGTGACCGCATGTCCCCACTGCTTCAATGTGTTGAAAAATGAATATCCCGAACTGGGCGGCAGCTACGAAGTGATACACCACACTACCTTCCTGCAGCAACTGATCAACGATGGCCGGGTGCGGCTTAAAGAAGGCGGCGCATTCAAAGGCAAAAAAATAACCTACCACGATAGTTGCTACCTGGGCCGTGGCAATAACATTTATGAAGCCCCTCGCGAAGTGCTGTTGGCACTTGATGTGGAACTGGTAGAGATGAAACGCTGCCGCACCAATGGCATGTGCTGCGGCGCAGGTGGTGCACAGATGTTCAAGGAAGAAGAAGCAGGCACTACCCGTGTGAATTTTGAGCGCTCTGCCGAAGCATTAGATACCGGCGCAACGCTTATAGCAGCTAATTGCCCCTTCTGCACCACTATGCTTACCGATGGCGTGAAGAACAAGGAAAAAGAAGATGATGTAAAAGTGATGGATATTGCCGAGATGGTAGCTGCATCACTGGCAGAATAATACCTTATGAAAACATTACCGAACAGCCATGACAACCCGCAATGGGACAATAAACTTATTTCCCAGCTCTCATTCATCAAAAAGCACCTGAGGTATCCCCTTAATAAAACTACGCTTGTCCCCACCCTGCTCATCGTTATATTGATCTCCGTCGTTTTCCCGCTTTGGTTTTGCAGGTTACGCTATCGGTCATACCGGCAAAGTTGGCATATTAATGTTCGTATTGATCTTGCTGATCATTTTGCCGGTTATCTTCGGCATTTACAGGTATGCACAAACGCTGCGCTTTGTCAGTGTGCCCACTCCTTACAATATGCTGCAGAACAGGCAATTGGTACAACAGTTTCTCGCAGCAATGCACCTGGCTGTTTTTCAGCATCCCGAAGCGCCCGATGTATTACAGATCATAAGCCGCAATATCCAGCCTTCGGGTTATAAGAATGAGCAAAGGGAGATCATGGTTTTCATTGCCGATGATAAACGCATATTGGTCAACAGCCATTTTACCAACTCAGGCATTACCCTTGTGCGCTCGGCAGGCAACTACCGGAAGATGGCTAAAGGGCTCGAAAAATGGATCAACAGTACTATTCAAAACAACAATAAGGATATAGACAGGCAGAATAATTTCTAATGTAACTTTGCAGCATGCAACAGGAGATACAGGACAAAATACCGGCCGGTTTTCACGATAGCTCAAGAGTATGGATATACCAAAGCAGCCGGCCCTTTGTGGAAAAAGAAGAAAAAGAGATCAACGAACAGCTTTACCAGTTTTATACCCAGTGGCATACACACGGCACGCCGGTCAAAGGCTGGGCAGGGCTCCTGTTCCGCCAGTTTGTTGTAATTATGGCCGATGAAAGCGATGCTTCCGTAAGCGGCTGCAGTACGGATAGTTCCGTACGGGTTATAAAAAGCCTTGAGCGCCAGTATAGTGTCAACTTTTTCGACAGGATGACGATCACTTTCCTTATTGAAGGCAAAGCACAAATGCTCCCCTTCAACCAGGTGCAGTATGCTATCGACAAAGGATATATTAACAAAGACACTTTACTGTTCAATAATGTCATAGGCACAAAAGCCGAATTGCTGGAGCACTGGCTTGTTCCCCTGCATAAAAGCTGGTTGGCCGGTCGTGTTTCTTTTGCTGCCGCCTAGCGCTTTTACCGCATCTCCTTATCTTTATGCATCATGCACAGGCTATCGCTTATTTTATTGTTCACCTGTATAACCGTACAGGCCCTTGCCCAGGCCGATACAGCACAGAAGCTGGATGAAGTGACCATCACGGGCATACAGGAGTCGCAGGCCAAACAAACATCCGTTCACATAGAGCCCTATTCACTCGAAGAGCTGGATAAAAAGGCCCCCTTCAATCTCTCCGATGCCCTTTCCAATATTCCCGGTATAGGCCAGGTAACTACTGGTAATGCCATATCCAAACCGGTTATCCGTGGCTTGTATGGCAACCGTATCCTGGTACTCTTCTCAGGCCTCCGTTTCGATAACCAGCAGTTCCAGGACGAGCATGGCCTCGGCATATCGCAAATTGGTATCGACCGGGTAGAATTGATACGTGGTCCCGTGTCTATATTATATGGCACCGATGCAATTGGTGGTGTGATCAACGTGATCGAAGAAACACCCGCTCAGCAAGGCAAGTTCCTTGATATTAATACCCGCTTCTTTTCCAATACGCTCGGCACACTTACCGACATTGGTTATGCCACCCTCAGGGGAAATAAATGGCGCCGCATACGCTTAGGTTTCGAAAGCCATGCCGACTATACAGATGGCAATGGAGACCGTGTGTTGAATTCAAGGAACAAAGGTTATTACCTGAAACTCGGTTCGGGCAATAAACGGGGGAACTGGATACAGAATAATTCTTACAACCTTTCCTTCAACCAGTTTGGCTTCATTACACCCGACCTCAATAAATTCTTTGAGCCAGATGCCCGCTGGTCGCGCAATATGGAAGGTGAGAATGGTGGCCCCCACCATAATGTACTGCTCAATATTTTAAGTTCACAGAACACCCTGCTTCTTAAGTCTTCCACCCTTAAGATCAATGTAGGTGCACAGAGCAACCTGCGGATGGAAGACGAAGGTGGCGGCGAGATAAGCCTGAACATGCACCTGCTTTCGGGCCTGCAAAATGCCAAATGGGAGAAACCCCTTACTAACAGGCTCCTCTTCATTGCCAACGAACAATTTACCTACGAGAACAATACCAATTATGGTAAGCGCATCCTCATACCCAATGCCGATATGCTCGAGGCTAACCTGTCTGGCTTCCTCAGGTTAAGTCTTAGCCAGGTAGTGCTGGAGGCAGGCATAGGCGGCAATTACAAAAAGATCAAAACCTATTTTACACCACCGCTTAATGGCCCCTCAAAAAATGTACAACCATTTAACGTAGGCCATATTACCGGTAATGGTATGCTGGGCATAAGTTACAATCCCAACCGCTGGCTGAATATAAAAGGCAACGTATCCACAGGCGACAGGATGGGCAATCTCGCAGAGCTTTCGTCCGATGGCCTGCATGAAGGCTATTACCGTTACGAGATCGGTGACCCTAACCTGGAACTGGAGAAGAACATCAATACAGACATCTCGCTGGAGTTAAGCACGAAACAACTTTTCCTTTCCGCATCCGGCTATTACAATAAATTCTGGAACTATATATACCTCGATAAAGACCCGCTTAATTTTTTTGGCTTTCCCATATATGATTTCAGGCAGCAGGATGCCACGATATACGGCGGCGAATTCGTTATGATCTATAAGCCCGAATACCTCCCAGGCTTGCAGCTTAAAGAAAGTTTTTGCACCACGAGGGGTAGCCTCAGCACCGGCGGCTACCTGCCCTTCATCCCTGCCGATAAGAACAGGGTCTCGATTATCTTCCTTACCGATATCAACCGGCTGTATAGATCATTATCTATCGAGCCCGAATTTGAATATGCCCTGCCCCAGGACCGCCCCGCACAATTCGAGACGGCTACTACCGATTATGGCCTGCTCAACCTCTATTGCGGCCTTACAGCCAACTGGGGTAAGCATGAATATAAATGGAACTTTGCGGTACATAATATACTCAACAAGACATACCACGACCATCTCTCCCGCCTCGCCGATCCCTCTTTATTTAACCCGGCAATTAATAACGAGGGGATAAATTTTGTTTTATCTTTAAACACCAAACTTGGCCTTTAGTTGGCAAAACGCGCGGCAAAATATGGTCTGAATGCTTCACTCTTCCTCCTTATGGCGGTATGGGCACTCCATTTTATTTATCCCCTGTTTTATACCATATCGCTATCCCGCGTGCACAGCGAACAAAGAGAGACCATAGATCACGGCAGTGCAAAAGCACTCAGGCAGCTTTGTCTCGACCGGGAAACCTTTAATAAATGCTACGATCCGCGCAGCAAAGAGCTGAATATAGAGGGTGAATATTATGATGTTGCCCGCTTCGAAATACAGGAAAACAGTATAGCCTGTACCGTTTTAGAAGATAAGGAAGAAACAAAGCTGGATAAAACCATATTCGCACAGTTACAGCACGGTCAAAGTGTAAAGAACACAAAGCTGGCTTGTTGCTGGTGGCCGGTAATATTGCATTATACCCAATACAAAACGAACATTTTTTTCCCGGAGATCAGGGGATGCCAATATCCCATATCCAACAACTACTTCCTGCACAAGGGATTTGCTGCCAGTATTATACAGCCGCCGCGCCACGCTTTTATCGGATAAAAAGGCCGGCCCCTATATCAAATTCCCATGAAACAATTCTAAATACATTTAAATCATTGTAAAATGAAAAAGATTCTACATGTAGTGTCTTCACTACTTATTATAGCTATTATGTCCCTTTCCTTCGCCTCTTGCGAAAAAGATGAAGGGAAACTACCCAACATTGCTTTTAAAACCGGCGGCAGCTACACCTCGGCGGATGCTACCATAGCCCAAAGTACATCAGCTACCATCGGCATCACCGCATCAAAATCGGAGAAAAAAGATGTGTTGACCAAGTATACCATCACGCGCTCCTATGATGGTGCTGCCGCCGAAACAGTGTCCACCAAAGACCTTAGCGGAAGCGAAGGCGATAATTATGACAATGACTATACCTTCACTACCCGTGCGCAGGCAGGTACCGAAAAGTATACCTTTACCGTGGTAAATAAGGATGGTCTTACCAATAGCGTAAGCCTTACCATTACGGTACCGTAGCTTTGTCCGGAGCTTTAATTTTCATATTAATGCAGAATATTTGTTCCAAAACCGGGGCGATGCTATGATTATTATAAAATGATAAGTATATTAGGCTTTGAATTTGTTTGCCGGTTTTAAAAACCGTTGAATATTTTTGCATAAAAAAAGGAAAATTCATGAAACTACTTTTAAAAGCCGCAGTTATTGCACTTTTAACTACCTGTGTCATTGTCTCTTGTACCAAAAAGACTACGGTCATCCCTTATATCCAATACAGGGCTGATTCCACTGCGTTCATAACCAACGGTATTACTAATTTCAATATGATACCGGTATCGCAGGACACGCAAATATTCTTTGGTATCAAAGCCTATAAAGGCTCAGTTGACGATGTGCTCACCAAGTTCTATATAAACGTAGCTTATGATGATAGCTCTGTGTACCACCAGTTGTTTACGGAAGATATACAGAACTATAAAGACACCTTTAAGAAAATATACTCGATCTACACCCGCAAACGCAATGGTAAAGAACGTTACAATTTTGTAGTTGAGAATAAGGAAGGTGGTAAGAACAGCCTTACCCTTACGCTCGACGTGTATAATCCTTAGTAATTATAGTCCAATAAGAAAGCCTCCCTGCTGTACAGGGAGGCTTTTTCTTTTGCAGTTTATCCGCCTTATAATTTCTTCGAAATATATTTTGCCAGTACCAGCCCCGTTTTCTCATAGCTTTCTGCTATCCTGTTCGAGTATTCTTTGTTCATTACATGAGCGGTCATACTCATTACGCCGCCTGCCCCCGGGATAAAACCTGAACCTCTTGGTGCATCCACTTCCCCCTTTACATCCTTAAGCTGGCCTTGGGCCATTACCTTATCTTTATTAGCAGTTTCTACAAATTTCAGGGTAAAGTTCACCTCGGCCGGTTTCTTCCCGAATGCCGAGCCTTTACCTAACTGCATATCATTTGTTACTATAATCAAGGTGTACATTGCATTGCTGCCCGGTTTCACCTGTATAGCACTATCCCTTACTCGTTTATTGAACTCTTTCTCAAAATGCGGCTGGTACTTGGTTTGCCTTGCCTTGGTCCACTCTTCCACGAATTCATCGCCATCCCCGGCCTTGTCTTTATTGAGCTCAGCACGCCGGGTGTTTAGATAATCAACCTCCTTTTCGCCCTTTACAGTTACATTAGTGTAATCGTATTCTATGGCAAATTCTTTCTGCCCCTTCAGGAATGCGAGATCTTCACCACTATCCCATGATATTTTTTGCCCCAAAGAAGCCTGCGCGGCCATGCATATACCCGTTACCAGGATAAGTTGCTTTGTTTTCATATTATTTGATTTTTATGTAAAGCAAGCACCTTTCCACACATTATAAAATACCCCAAAACCCTGATTTTTTGTACAACTTATACACATTATCCCGGCTGATTTACCAAAAAATGGCTAAAACATTACTTTTGCACACGGTCCTTAAATACCTCCTTTTAAATACCAGATGCCTGATAATACTAATAACACCGAGCAGAATTCCGTCTTTATCAATGAAATGTACGAGAGCTGGTTCCTCGATTATGCCAGCTATGTGATACTGGAGCGGGCCGTGCCTGCAATTGAAGATGGCCTGAAGCCTGTGCAGCGCCGCATCCTCCATGCTATGAAGGAGATGGACGATGGCCGCTTCAACAAGGTGGCCAATATCATCGGGCAAACCATGCAATACCACCCGCATGGCGATGCATCCATCAGCGATGCCATTACCAACCTAGGCCAGAAAGACCTGCTGATAGAAACACAGGGTAACTGGGGCGATGTGCGCACCGGCGACAGTGCGGCGGCAGCTCGTTACATTGAGGCGCGCCTCTCAAAATTCGCACTCGAAGTAGCCTTTAATGCCAAGACCACCGAATGGCAGCTTAGCTACGATGGCCGCAAGAACGAGCCCGTAACGCTGCCCATGAAGTTTCCCCTGCTACTGGCACAGGGCGCCGATGGTATCGCAGTGGGCCTCTCTACCAAGATATTACCGCACAACTTTTGCGAGATACTCGAAGCAGCCATAAAGCACCTGAAAGGAAAGAAATTTGAGCTCTACCCCGACTTCAATACAGGCGGCATGATCGATGTAAGCAATTACAATGATGGCGCCCGCGGAGGTAAAGTACGCGTGCGCGCCCGTATAGAAGAGGTGGACAAGAAGTCGCTGGCCATTCGCGATGTGCCCTATGGCGTTACCACCACCCAGCTGGTAGATAGCATACTTAAAGCCAATGACAATGGCAAGATCAAAATAAAGAGCGTAACAGATAACACGGCCAAAGATGTGGAACTCATCGTGCAGCTGGCCCCCGGTGTCACTACCGACCAGGCCATCGATGCGCTCTACGCCTTTACCGACTGCGAGATATCCATATCGCCCAATGCCTGCGTCATCATAGCTGATAAGCCCCACTTCGTAGGCGCTGCCGACCTGCTGAAGCACTCGGTTAACCATACCAGGGAACTGCTGCTGAAAGAACTGCAGATAAAACTGGGCGAACTGGAAGAGGACTGGCATTTTTCTTCGCTCGAAAAGATATTCATCGAGAAACGTATTTACCGCGATATAGAAGACCAAACCACCTGGGAAGGTGTTTTGGAGGCCATTGACAACGGGCTGAAACCATACAAGAAAAAACTGCGCCGCGAGGTCACTACAGAAGATATTGTGAAGCTTACCGAACTGCGCATCAAACGCATCTCCAAATACGACTCCTTTAAGGCCGATGAGCATATAAAAGGCGTGGAGGCCGAAATAGAGCAGGTGAAATATAATATAGAACACCTTACCGACTACGCCATATCCTATTACGAGAACCTGCTCAAAAAATACGGCAAGGGCCGCGAACGCAAGACCGAGATACGCCCCTTTGAGACCATACAGGCTACCGTTGTGGCCATTGCCAATGCAAAGCTCTATGCCAACTACAAAGAAGGCTTTATAGGCACCGGCCTGAAGAAGGACGAGTTCGTGGCCGACTGCTCCGATCTCGATAACATCATCGTCTTCCGTAAGGATGGTAAGATGATGGTGACCAAAGTGGCCGACAAGACCTTTGTAGGTAAAGACATCATCCACATAGCCATCTTCCAGAAGGGCGATGAGCGCACTACGTATAATATGATATACCTCGATGGCAAATCGGGCGTATCCTACAGCAAGCGCTTCAACGTAACGGGCATCACCCGCGATAAGGAGTATGACCTGACCAAGGGCAATAACGGCAGCAAAGTGCATTACTTTACCGCCAACCCCAATGGCGAGGCCGAGGTAGTGGCCATCACCCTTAGCCCCGGCAGCAAGGCCCGCAACAAGGTGTTCGACTTCTACTTCGAAGAGATCGAGATAAAGGGCCGCAGCGCACAGGGCAACCAGGTGACCAAGTATCCCATCAAGAGTGTAAAGCTCAAGGAAAAGGGCCGCTCTACCCTGCTGGGCATCAAGCTCTGGTTCGATGATGCCGTGGGCAGGCTCAATAAAGACGGCAATGGTATTGCACTGGGCCGTTTCGAAGATGGCGACCGCATCATTGCCTTCTATAAAGACGGCAGCTATGAGCTCACCGACTTCGAACTGCTCAACCGCTACGATATCGACTCGCTGGTGCTCATCGAAAAGTTCAACCCCGAGAAGGTAGTGAGTGCCGTGTATTTTGATAAAAAGTCGGGGCAGTTCTACGCCAAGCGCTTCCTGGTAGAGTCGCAGGGCCTCAAGAACAGGTACTCCTTCATCAAGGAGGGCGAGGGCAATTACCTGGAGCTGGTGACCACCCGGCCCGACCCGGTGCTGCTGCTGAAGAGCGGCAAGAAAAAGGCCGATATGACCGAAGAGGAAATGACCCTTGCCGAAAGCATAGATGTGACCGGCTGGAAGACCGTGGGCACAAAAATTGCAGGTACGGAACTGAAGGAAATATCGCTGCTGGCGAACGGTGAAGATGAGGCCGATGAAAGCGGGCAGCCAACCCTTTTCTGATAAGGCTTTTGTAAAAAAAATGCCCTATCTTCACGATTGATATATGTTGAAGCACGAATAGAACAAATAATGAAAAAAATAGAACTGGAGATTGTCGCATTATCGCATAGTATTACGCAAACACATTCCTATGCAGTGGTGCTGGGCGAAGTGAATGGATTAAGGCGTTTACCTATAGTTATCGGTGGTTTTGAGGCACAGGCCATTGCAGTGGCCCTGGAGCGTATGCAGCCCAGCCGCCCCCTCACCCACGATCTTTTCGCTAATTTCATGACTACCTTTAGCATCGATCTTACAGAAGTTATCATATATAAGTTAGAAGAGGGCATATTCTTTGCCAAGCTCCTCTGCCAGGCCGATGGCGAAGAGGTGGAAATAGACTCCCGTACATCCGATGCCCTGGCCCTGGCCGTGCGGGCCAACTGCCGCATCTATACCTACGAGAATATACTCGAAGCCGCAGGCCTCTACCTTGATCAGCCCGAAGGCGGCGAGGAAGGCGCTGCCGAGGCAACAGCTACACCTGCAAGTAAAGTAACCAGCGATAGCGACCTGAAAAACATGAACTTAGAGGAGCTGGAGACCTTGCTGCAGCAAGTGCTGGAACAGGAAGATTATGTGCGGGCCATCAACATACGCGACGAGATAAACAGCCGCAAAAAGAAAAAATAGCTGAAAGCATATAGCTAATTTCCATACCCTGTGGCGCACAGGCCGCTACCCTGCGGGTAACCATAACCCCCGTTAAAGATCATCTTTTGCCAAACGCAAATTCCCTAATTTTACAGTATGATAGTCACACAGCTCGATCTTGCAGATGTACTCAAACGATCCGACCTCGACCCCGCACTGCAAAAGATAGCAGGTAAAGTAAAGAACAGCCAGCGAATAACAGATGACGAATGCCTCCTGCTTTTTCAAAAAGGCGAGCTGGGTTTTGTAGGTGCACTGGCCAACCATATAGCCGCGCGCCTGCACAACGGCAAAGTGTACTTTAACCGCAATTTTCATATCGAGCCCACCAATGTCTGCGTCTTCACCTGCAACTTCTGCTCCTACTCGCGCCAGTACAAGCACCGCGATGAGGGCTGGGAAATGAGCATGGAGCAAATGATGGACATGGTGCGCAGGTACGACGGGCAGCCCGTTACCGAAGTGCATATAGTGGGTGGCGTGCACCCCAAGATGAACCTCGAGTTTTTCTGCGAGCTGCTGAGCAGGATACATGCCCACCGCCCCGACCTGCACCTGAAAGGCTTTACCGCCGTGGAGCTCGACTATATGTTCCGCAAGGCGAAGCTGAGCGTGGAAGAAGGGCTGCAAAAAATGAAGGAAGCCGGCCTGCAATCGCTGCCCGGCGGCGGCGCCGAGATCTTTCACCCCGATGTGCGCAACGAGATATGCGCCGATAAGGTGGATGCCGATGGCTGGCTCGATATACATGGCACAGCCCACAGGCTGGGCATGCACACCAATGCCACCATGCTCTACGGCCATATAGAGCAGTATGAGCACCGCGTGGACCATATGAGCCGCCTGCGCGCCCTGCAGGACGAGACCAAAGGCTTCAACTGCTTCATACCCCTCAAATTCCGCAATAAGGATAATGACATGAGCCATGTGCCCGAGAGCAGCATTATCGAAGACCTGCGCCTCTATGCCATTGCCCGTATCTATATGGACAACGTCCGCAACCTGAAGGCCTACTGGCCCATGCTGGGCAGGCAAACGGCACAGCTTACCCTCTCCTTCGGCGTTAACGACCTCGATGGCACCATCGACGATACTACGAAGATCTATACCATGGCCGGCTCTGAAGAGCAGACCCCGGCCATGAGCACCGAAGAGCTTTGCGACATGATCAGCGCCGTTGGCCGCACACCCGTGGAGCGCGATACCCTGTATAACGAGCTGAAGGTTTACGACCAGGAACCCGCCTGATAATAACTTTTGCACAGGTCATCGCGAGGTACGAAGCGATCTCAGGATATATAAGAAAGAAGCCCGGCCTGTGCTCACCTTTTGGGTGATTTTCCCCTTTTATGTCCCCACCCAATTTCCTATCTTACCGCCCTCATGATCAATTTTAGGGAAAAAGCCAATTTCATCTGGTCGGTGGCCGACCTGCTGCGTGGCGACTATAAACAGGCCGACTATGGCAAGGTGATCCTGCCCTTTACCGTACTGCGCCGCATAGATGCCCTGCTGGCAAAAACAAAAGAAAAAGTACTCAAAGAATATCCTAAGCATAAGGACAAAAGCGAGGAGACTGCCGACCTCATACTCAACCGCATAACGGGCTATAAATTTCACAACCACAGCAATTACGATTTCAAAAAGCTGGTGGACGATGCCGATAATATAGCGGCTAATTTCACGGCCTACATCAACGGCTTCTCGCCGGTGGTGCAGGAGATCATGGAACAGTTCTCCTTTCACGACCAGTTGGAACGCCTCGATAAAGCCGACCTGCTCTACATGGTCACGAAACGCTTTGCCGAAATGGACGATTTCGGCAGCATAGACGGCATGGGTATGGGTTACATTTTCGAAGAGCTCATCCGCAAGTTCGCGGAAATATCCAACGAGACCGCCGGGGAGCATTTCACTCCCCGCGAGGTAATAGCCCTTATGGTCAACCTCCTGTTTATGGACGAGCAGGATATTTATGAAAAGGGCGCCATCCGCACGCTCTATGACCCCACCGCCGGCACGGGCGGCATGCTCTCCGCCGGCGACATGTTCATTAAAGAGCAAAACCCCGATGCCACCCTGCGCCTCTTCGGGCAGGAGATAAATCCCGAATCCTACGCCATTTGCAAGGCCGATATGCTCATCAAGGGGCAGGACCCGGCCAATATCATTTTCGGCAATACGCTCTCGCAGGATGGCCTGCCTGCTGAGCATTTCAATTATATGCTGGCCAATCCCCCCTTCGGTGTGGAATGGAAAAAGGTGGAGAAACAGGTAAAGGAAGAACACAGTAAAAAAGGTTTCGCGGGCCGCTTTGGCGCGGGCCTGCCCCGCATCAATGATGGTTCCCTGCTCTTCCTGCTGCATATGATAGCCAAAATGCAGCCGGTGAAGGACGGCGGCTCGCGCATAGGTATCGTGCTCAACGGCTCCCCGCTCTTCACGGGCGGCGCGGGCAGCGGCGAGAGCGATATACGCAAGTGGATCATTGAGAACGATATGCTCGAGGCCATCATTGCCCTGCCCGACCAGCTCTTTTACAATACGGGCATCAGCACCTACGTATGGATCGTAACCAACCACAAAGCCAAAAAACGCAGGGGCAAAGTGCAGCTCGTCAATGCCACCTCATTTTTCGATAAGATGGCCCGCAGCCTCGGCAACAAGCGCAACGAGATATCGCCAGCGCATATAAAAGAGATCACCAAACTCTACGGTGCATTTAAAGAGAACGAATACTGCAAAATATACGCCAACGATTTTTTCGGCTACAGCCGTATCACTGTCGAGCGCCCCTCGCGGGACGCAAAGGGCAAACTAATAAAAGATAAAAACGGTAACCTCAAAGCCGATACATCATTGCGCGACTATGAGAACGTGCCCCTGCAGGAAGATATAGAGGCCTATTTTAAGCGCGAGGTGCTGCCCCATGTGCCCGATGCCTGGATAGACGAAAGCAAGACCAAAGTTGGTTATGAAATAAACTTCACTAAATACTTCTACCAATACAAGCCATTACGCTCGCTGGCTGATATCCGTAAGGATATTTTGGCCCTGGAGCAGGAAACGGATGGTTTAATCAAGGAAATTATTAACTAAATGTTGTCAAAAATAATGTACCATGGCATTAGTCGACTTTGAATTTCATATTGACAGTACTGGTACTGACCACAAAAAGTTGTTCTCAGAGCAAGTTAAGAACAAATGCAGTCAATACGCTAATAACATTGATGATTGTTTGAAAAGCGGCATTGCTATTTCGGAGGACGAATTTTATATTTATGCTTTGTTCGAGGATTTTAATGCTAATAACCCTTTTTATTCTTCATTTAAAGGATTTAAGCAGATTGCCACAGACAGGAAAAATGAACTTGGTAAAATTTATAGAATTGAAAAAACCATAAGCTTTCGTTACTCTGGAAATCCTAAGATCTTTATTACTTATGCAGGCTGCGGTGTTGCATTAAACGTTTCAAATAGATTGTTTAATTTAACTCAGGCTGATTATATCCGAATTCCCGAAAAACCTGGCAGACCCCAAAAAGGCACGGTTGCAGGGAAAAACAAAACACTGGATTTTGAGTATTTAGCTTCAGACGGCCATAGATTCATTCAAGTAGAATGTAAAGGCGCAGAAGGATTAAATGCCAATATTGATAGTAAGATTAAAGACATATTAGCAAAAAAATCTGCGCAACCAAGCGGCGCACGCGACGTTAGTTTTGGTGTGATTGCGTCTGTTCCGGTAGATCCGGACGGAAATAATGCAAAATGTATTTTTGTAGACCCTGAGATCGCCGACCTTAATGTTGATCCTGTTCAATTTCGCCTTTCCGCGCGACTAAGATACTATGGCAATCGGCTAGCAACCTTAGGGAATTCTCAGTGGGTTAAAAAAATCAAGCAACTGTTTCGCGATTCTAATGAAGGTGGCTACACTACTTATGTAAATAGCGATTTCAGTCAAAACCAAACTCTTTCCGAGTTTATCGGTATACAAGCTCAACGGAAGCTGACTAATGGATATTACTTTAAGTGTACTGTTATTGAAACGAATAGCGGCCGAATATTTGGGCGGGTACAACAAACCTATGACCAAACAACTTATTATTTTTATGGTTTTATCGAGAACATTTTTGACGAATTCGAGTTCAAGACCATAGCTAGTCTTCTCGAATACAAAGTAAAGCAGCAGGTCATTGAATGGAACGGTACGATGAGAATATGGGATGGATATCTAGACAAAAATGATATCAACTTAATAGGTACTTTGACCGTTACAGAAACGGGTGAGGTTTCAGGTTTATTAAAAGCATCACAAGGATAATATGCCCCAATACCCAAAATACAAACCCTCAGGCATTGAGTGGATTGGCGATATTCCTGAACATTGGCAGATTAAGCGATTGAAAAGGTTTGCCAAGATATGTAATGGACAAGATCAAAAATCTGTTGTAGATGAAAACGGGCAATATCCAATATACGGTACGGGCGGTGTGTTTGGTAGAAGCAACTTTTATTTGCATCTAGGCCCTTCGGTATTATTAGGTAGAAAAGGCACTATTGATAAACCTCGGTTCATTGACGAACCTTTCTGGTCAGTAGACACCTCCTATTATACAGACATTTACCCGACTACCAACCCTAAATATTTCTATTACTGTTGCCTCACTATTAACTTTGATTTGTATAAGTACGGTTCAGCAGTTCCGAGTATGACTCAAGAGGCGTTAAACCAAATTCCTTTTGCTTGTCCACCCCAATCAGAACAACAATCCATCGCCACCTACCTCGACCAAAAAACCGCCCAGATAGACAGTTTCATCACAAAAAAGCAAAAGCTCATTGATTTATTAAAAGAAGAAAAAGCTGCCATCATCAACCAGGCAGTCACCAAAGGTCTCGACCCTAATGTAAAAATGAAACCCTCGGGTATTGACTGGCTCGGAGATATACCGGAGCACTGGGAAATGAAGAAGCTAAAGTATTTAGCTGATATTGTACTGGGAAAAATGTTAACAAATGATGATAAAGGAGGCTATTATTTAAAACCATATTTACGGGCAGCGAACATTGGTTGGTTTAATGTTGATGTATCTGATGTAAAAGAGATGTGGTTTGCTCCTAACGAAATCGCAAAATTCAAACTTAAACCCAATGACCTTTTAGTCAGCGAAGGAGGTGAAGTGGGCCGTACTTGTATATGGGAATCAGAATTAAGCGAATGTTTTATACAAAACTCTGTACATAAGGTAACATTAAAATCAAAACACAATCCTATTTTCTATTTGTATCATTTTTTTGTTCTTGGGAATATGGGGCATTTTGATTCAATTGTGAATAGGATTAGTATAGCTCACTTAACTGGAGAAAAACTAAAAGAAATATACTTTGTCGTGCCTCCGTTTAGTGAACAAAACAAAATCGTTGTATTCCTTAAAGAAGAAGTTGGTAAAATAGATTATGCTATTGCCCGAATTGAAAAAGAAATCGAGCTAATGCAGGAATATCGTACTGCTTTGATAAGTGAGGTGGTGACGGGAAAAGTGGATGTGAGAAGTATATAAAAACAAAAACCCGGATGCATGCAAGCAGCGACAAATCGGGAATAACAATACAAAATTAAAAATATTTTTCAATATTGTGAATAATTAGGATAGCCATCATGTCCATCACTACCGAAAAGACCTTTGAAACAGCCATTACGGAAAGCCTCACTGCTTCCGGCGGTTGGCTATTGGGCAGCGATGCTGCTTACAGCAGGGAGTATGCGCTCTTCCCTTCCATTATCATTCAATTTATAAAAGATACCCAACCCGCCAAATGGGAGAAGATTGAAAAAGTGCATGGCGCCGATGTAGAGGCCAAGCTCATACAGCGCCTCTGCAAGGAACTTGATCTCCGTGGTACCCTCGATGTGCTGCGCAATGGCTTTACCGATCATGCCATTAAGTTCCGTCTCGCTTACTTCAGGCCCGAGAGCAGGCTGAATCCCGATACCATAGCGCTCTATGGGCAGAACCACCTGCATGTCACCCGACAGTTGCACTACAGCCTGAAGAACAGCAACAGTCTCGACCTGCTCTTTTCCCTCAACGGCCTGCCGGTGGCCACTGCCGAGCTGAAGAACCATTTCACCGGGCAGAACGTGGAGCATGCCAAACGCCAGTACCGCGAAGACCGCGACCAGAAAGAACTGCTGTTTATGGACAAAAGGCGCAGCCTCGTCCATTTCGCCATCGACCCCGACCAGGTCTTCATGACCACCAAGCTCGATGGTAATAAGACACGCTACCTGCCATTCAATAGGGGCGATAACAATGGCGCGGGTAATCCGCCCAACCGCGATGGCTACCGCTCGGCTTACCTCTGGGAGCACATCCTCAGTCGCGATAGCTGGATGGACATCCTCGGCCGCTTCCTGCACATACAGTCCGAAGAGATAGAAGATAAGGCCACAGGTAAAAAGTACAGGAAAGAAAGTATCATCTTTCCCCGCTATCACCAGCTCGATGCAGTGCGCAAAATAGCCGACGATGCCCGCAATTCCGGCGCGGGTAAGAACTACCTCGTGCAGCACTCCGCCGGTTCAGGCAAAAGCAATTCCATAGCATGGCTGGCCTACCGGCTCTTTGGCCTGCACAATACTTACGACAATAAGGTCTTCGATTGCGTCATCGTCATCACCGACCGCAAGGTGCTCGATCAGCAGTTGCAGAACACCATCTACCAGTTCGAGCATGTTACCGGTGTGGTGCAGAAAGTGGATAAAGACACCGCCCAGTTGCGCGATGCCCTCGTAAGCGGCACGGGCATCATCATCACCACCTTGCAAAAGTTCCCCTTCGTGCTCGAGTCTATCGACAGGGCTGTTGATGAAGGCCGCCTCTCTAAAGACGATTCACTTAAAAAGATAGCTTCGCGCAAGTATGCGCTGATCGTGGATGAGGCCCACAGCTCGCAGGGCGGCGAGGCCAGCAAGAAGATGAAGGAAATACTGGCCGCCCGCACATTAGAAGAAGCGCTGGAGGAAGACAGGCAGGAGCAGGAAGAAGACGGTGAAGATTTCATTCGCCGCTCGATGGAGGCGCGTGGCCGCCAGACCAATTTAAGTTTCTTCGCCTTCACCGCCACACCCAAGCCCAAAACGCTCGAGGTTTTTGGTGTAAAAGGTCATGACGGCAAGCCGCGACCCTTTCACCTGTACAGCATGCGCCAGGCCATAGAAGAAGGTTTTATCCTCGATGTGCTGAAAAATTACACCACTTACGAGCTGTACTTCCGTCTCTCCAAAGCCATAGAGGAAGATCCCGAACTGAATAAGAAAAAGGCAGCTATTGCCATAGGCCGTTTCGTGTCGCTGCACCCGCACAACATTGCGCAGAAGACCGAGGTCATCATAGAGCATTACCGCACGGTGGTGATGAAGAAGATAGGTGGTAAGGCTAAAGCGATGGTGGTGACCGGTTCGCGCCTGCACGCCTTGCGCTATTACATGGCATTTAAAGAATACATACGCGCCAAAGGTTATACCGATATTAAGCCGCTGGTGGCATTCTCCGGCGCAGTGAAAGATGATATTTTTCCCGAGGGTATTACCGAGCCGCAGCTCAATGGCTTTGGCGAGAAAGAGCTGCCCGAAAAATTCGCTACCGAGGAATACCATATACTGCTCGTGGCCAATAAATATCAGACGGGCTTTGATCAGCCCCTGCTGCACACCATGTATGTGGATAAAAAGCTTAACGGTGTCATGGCGGTGCAAACGCTGTCGCGCCTCAACCGCACCTGCCCCGGCAAGGAAGATACCTTTGTGCTCGACTTTGTCAACGAGCGCGACACCATACTCGATTCCTTCCAGCCTTATTATGAACTGACCACCGTCGACCCGGTGACAGACCCCAACCTCTTATACGACCTAAAAAACGCCCTCGATGCCAAACAGGTCTATTGGCAGTCGGAGATAGATGGCTTTGCCAAAATATTCTTCGATCCCGCAAGCAAAGCCAAAGACCAGGCTAAGCTATATGCCTTCATAGACCCTGCGGTCGACCGCTACAAAGACCTTGGCGACGAGCAGCAGGATGAGTTCAAAAAGCAGCTTACGCAGTGGACACGCCTTTACTCTTTTCTATCGCAGATCATGCCCTTCCAGGACGCAGAATTGGAGAAGTTCTTTGCCTATGCCAAGTACCTCGTCATGAAGCTGCCCAAAAAAGACCTTTCCGAAAGGCTGAAACTAAATGATGAGGTTGCGCTGGAATACTATCGCCTGCAAAAGATATCCGAAGGCAGCATTGTCCTTGAGTCCAACCCCGAATATGGTCTTGCTGGCAGCACGGAAACGGGTATGAAACGGGATAAAGAAGAAAAGGCGCATCTCTCCGAAATAATCAATGTCCTGAACGACCGTTTCGGTACGGACTTTACCGAGGCCGATAAGCTCTTCTTCGAGCAGATAGAACAGGCCCTTGTTGAAGATGAAAAACTCGTTGCACAGGCGCAGACCAATACGATCGATAATTTCAAATATGGCTTCGACGAGTTATTCGTTGAAAAACTAATTGACCGTATGGACCAGAACGAAGAGATATTCACCAAGATCCTCAACGACAAAGACTTCGGCGACATTGTAAAAGCATGGATGCTGAAAAAAGTATATAATAAGATCAAGAAGGCCTCCTAAAGCTTTCCCACAAATTAAATTTGGATTCGCCCCCTCCCGTATCGTATCTTGCCGGGTAGCCCGGAAAATTTGCAAACAGATTTTCGGTAGCTTAGTTCTTTTAAATATGGTAAAATGTAAAAACCGGAACTTGCTCCCTGTCATCGCTGAAAAGACAAACAGGTAAAAACAGGAACTTGCTCCCCGTCACCACTGAAAAGACAAACAGGTAACGACAGGAAATAACTATTTCTGCGCATATGGCAATACCGGCAAGGCTTTACGCTCGCTATGCTGCTGCCAAGAGGAAATAATGAACTTCCGCAGCCAGCAGGAAATAATTATTTATCTTAATATACCAACCGGCAGCGTATCAGAAGTAAAACGGAATCGAAGTGGAAGCAAACCAGAAGCAATATTCACATCAATTACACCTTTCATAGCATTGATAATGAAATGATTAGCAGTAAAAACAATGATAAATAGCTTCTGGTTTTAGAAAAATTGCAGGTTCGGAAGTGCTGAGGCCTATACTTTTCCTGCCCTTAATAAATACTGCTACTTTTGCAGCACATGATGCGCTTAAAAAGTTATCTGCATATATTATTATTTACCGGGGCCATGCTCTGTAGCGGGCAGGTACTGGCCACGCATATATTCGGCGGCGAGCTGCTGTATGCCTGGGCCCCGGGCAATTCCTATGCCCTCAAGCTCACCCTCTATGGCGATTGCTCGGCAGTAAGCAGCACTTTCAGCACCTTATACACTTCGCATCCCCTCATCAGCATTTACCGCGGCAATACCCTCGTGGACAGCATACGCCTGCAGCCCGAGAGCGGCACGGGCATAGAGGTATCGCCGGTATGCCCTTCGCAAACGGGCAATACCACCTGCAACGGCGGCACCCTGCCGGGGGTGACCAAATTTGTGTACACGGGCAATATCATCCCGGGCAGCAATGAGCCCGACTGGCGTTTTGTATTCAATGGCGACCTGGGCGGCACCAGCGCCGGGCGCAGCAGCAATATCAGCAATATCAGCGCAGCTGCCAATATCAACCTGCTTACCCTCGTGGCTACGCTCAATAATACCGCCGGCCCCAACTCCTCGCCCGAATACAATACCATCCCTACCCCCTTCTATGCGCTCAACCTGCCGCAGGAATATAACCAGGGCGCAGTGGACCCCAATGGCGATTCGCTGGGCTTCAGCCTCATTGCCGCGCTCGATATCTATGGCCATACCATACCCTATGTAGCCCCTGCCACGGCAAGCGCCCCGCTCTATACGGCCCCGGGCGAGTTCAGCTTCGACGGGCACAGCGGGCAGATGAGTTTTCTGCCCAATGCCCTGCAGGATGCCCTGGTGACCGAGCAGGTGACGGAATACCGGAATGGCCTGGCGGTAGGCAGCAGCATGCGCGAGATGACCTTTATCGTGCTCGATAACCTGGGCTCGTTCAATAATATACAGCATACCCAGCCGGTGAACCTGTCGGGCGGCAATGCCACAGCCGCCAATGTGATCGCCAGTTGCGGCACAGCGCTTGACTTCGACATACAACCACGCGATACGGCGCAGAACGATATTACCGTAAGCTATACCTCGCTGCCCCCCGGTGCGGCCATCAGCGTGGCGGCCAACGGTACGCCTGCCCCTACCCTGCACTTTAGCTGGGATACGGGGCTGCATCCTGCGGGCAGCTATATCTTTTACGTGATCTATAAGAACAACGCCTGCCCTATCTCCACCAGCCAGACCATTGCTTACACCGTGAATGTGGCAGAGCCATATACTTTTATATCGGCCACACAGTCGGCCACGGGCTGTGCAGATGCCATACCCGTCACCATCGTGTTTGCCGGGCGCACACCTGCCAGCCTGGTGGTCAGCCAGCAGGGCAATGTCATCCGCGACCTGGTATGCCAGAGCGATACGGTATCCTTCACCCTGCCCCTCGGCGACTTTACGGCTACGCTTTCCGCTGCCGATAAAGGCTGCCCTGCCGTTTTCAACTTCAGCATAGCCGACTCTACCGCGCAGCCATGCTGTCACTTTTCCTACCCCAGTGCATTCACCCCCAACAACGATGGCCTGAATGACCGCTTCCGCATTGTGGCCAGCAGCCGCCCCGTTACCTTCGAGATGATCATCTATGACCGCTGGGGCAATAAAGTGTTCTACACCGATGATCCCGACAAGGGCTGGGACGGCACCTACCGCGGCCGCGCCTGCAATACGGGGGTGTACTTTTACCGCATATACGCCCACTGCCAGGAGCGCACCGAGATCAAAAAGGGGGATGTGACCCTGCTGCAATAAGTGAGAGGCCCGTCTAGCCTTTTGCTTTTTGGTTCATGAGCATTTCCAGCTTCTTCAGCTTAGCGCCCCAGAACTTATCGAAGAAGCCGATCCAGTCCTGCAGCTCTTTAAAGCCATCCTGCCTGAGCATACAGTAGCGTTCGCGGCCTATATCGGTGATGGTAATAAAACCCGCGGCCTGCAATATCTTCACGTGCTTGGAAACTGCCGGCCGGCTCATATCGAAATTTTCAGCGAGGCCATTTATAGTAAGGTTCTCTTTCGACAGCAGTTGCAGCATATACCGCCTGCCGGGGTCGGCTATCACCTGGAAGGCATCAAGTGTGGCTTGTGTCATTTTGCAGCGTTGTTTAGCATTTCATTCATCTTGTTTATGATCCGGAACCAGCCTTCGTTCATTACCATGTACATGCCAATGTTCTCATCGCCCTTAAAGCCCGTATGCTCCAGGTGCAGTTGTGTGCCGTCTTCCTTTTCTTCAAGAGTCCAGGTAACTACAGAGTCGAGGCTGATATTGTCTTTATCCGCACCGCCCCTCCATGAGTAGGCTAACTTTTTGAATGGTATTATCTCTAATACTTTACAATAAATGTTGCCATCGAAATGGTAATTGGGCAATGGCGTTGTCCAGAACATGAACTCGTGGCCAGGCGCAGGTTTAAAATCGTTCTTCATCAGCCATTGTGTTATGAGCTCAGCATTCGTGAGGTATTCCCAAACAGCTTCGGGCCTGTGCCTGAAAAATAATGTGTGTTCGATCTTTGTTTGCATAATAAGTAACTTTTAGGTTACGCAATATTAAACGTAACTTTTGAGTTACGCAAATATTCGACGCTATTTTTTACAAGAGCATTAAAAGGAGCAGGCAAAAAATAAAAAAGATTTATATGTAAAATAAGTACTAACGAAAGCACCCAGGTCTACGTCAATACATGTAAACACCTTAACGAAAATTATTTATTAACCAACAATTAAAACTTAAAATGCACATGAAGAAACTACTCCTTTCAGCTATTTGCGGCATTATGGGCACTGCGGCTTTTGCGCAGGCCACAATCACAGGTACGGTAACAGACAATAATGCAGCAGCCGTTGCTAACCATTGGGTTTATGCTGCAGATTCACTAAATCAAAGCTGGCTCGATTCTGCTCAAACAGATGTTTCCGGCAATTACACCATCAATATACCTGCATGGGTAAATACCAATATTCCAATTGACGTGTGGACCAATGAGAATTGCGCACCTGGTTCTATTCATAATGGCTACTTCTACACGGGCAGCAACATCACCTCAGACTTTGTACTTTGTTATGTAGCCCCCCAACCAGTGATAGAGGGTACCGTATACAGCACAAACCCTTCAGTAGGCGATACCGCATCGATGGTGTACCTGATCGAAGAGCATTATGATTCGACAGCGAATTCATGGATACTTACCGCACTGGATAGCACGCAAACCGATGGTGCAGGTCATTACTCCTTCAACAGCCCGGTATTTTACACCTATTTGCTGGTAAAAGCTGCACTTCTGCCATTCTCTCCGGACTATGCTAACTACCTGCCTACCTATTTCAGCAGCTCGCTGCTGTGGTCGGGCGCTACCAGTGTTGTTCCTAACAGCGTGAACGATATTCAGCTGATCGGTGGTGTTAACCCCGGCGGCCCTGCTTTTGTAGGCGGCGACGTATTACAGGGTGCCAACAAATCTACTGCAGTTGGCGATCCGCTGTCGAGCAAGATCATCATACTTACTACAGGTGCCGACGTGCCGGTGGCTTATACTTATTCTGATGCCAGCGGCCAGTTCAGCTTCCCTAACCTTGCCTACGGCACTTACAAACTGTTCGGCGATGTGATGGGCAAGGACAACCCTGCACTGAGCATCACGCTGGATGCTGCACATCCTTCTATCTCTAATATAGTGTTCGAAGAGCACAGCCACGAGTTCGAAGGCCATATAGCAACTGCTGTAGTAAATGTAAACAGCAAGCTTAGCGGCATCAGCCTGTATCCTAACCCCGCAGTTAATAACATCAACATACTGGGCCTTGAAACAGTTAAAGGTGCAAAAACTGTAACCCTGAGCAGCATGAACGGTGCGGTTATCTACAACCATACCTACAATGACGGCCAGGCAGCAGCAGTACCTGTTAGCGCTTTGAGCCATGGCATCTATATGCTGAATGTAAACACTGCAGAAGGTGTTGCTACCTTTAAAGTGGTTAAATAATAAAACGTATATATACCGTAAAAGCTGCCCTGCTACAGCAGGGCAGCTTTTTTATTGGGCATAATCAACTCTCTGAATTCCAATGAAGCGAATTGCCATCCATTTAATAACTTTAGCAGAAACAACCTTCATGAAAATAGCGACCTATAACATAAATGGAGTAAACGGTCACCTTCCTATATTGCTGCGCTGGCTTGCCGAATCGAAACCTGATGTGGTCTGCCTGCAGGAATTGAAAGCCCCGAATGAAAAATTTCCTTTACAGGCGATACAGGATGCAGGCTACAATGCGATCTGGCACGGCCAAAAGAGCTGGAATGGCGTGGCGATACTGGCATGTGACATGGAGATCAGGGAAATAAGCCGTGCACTACCCGGCAATGATGAAGACCTCCACAGCCGATACATAGAGGCCGAAGTAAATGGTATTCATATAGGGTGCCTGTACCTGCCTAACGGCAACCCCTATCCCGGGCCAAAATTTGATTATAAGCTTGAGTGGTTCGACCGCCTAAGGAAACACGCTGCCGAGTTACTTGCATCTGGCACACCTACGATACTCACGGGTGATTATAATGTAATGCCCACGGAACTGGATGTGTATAAACCCGAGCGTTGGGTAAATGATGCCCTGTTCAGGGTGGAGACGCGCGAGGCCTTTCAACAGCTTGTAGCACAGGGCTGGACAGATGCCCTGCGTAAATTATACCCCGATGAGATCATTTACACGTTCTGGGACTATTTCCGTAATGCATATGAGCGCAATGCCGGCCTGAGGATAGACCATTTCCTGCTGAGCCCGGCCATTGACAAAAGACTTAAGGCAGCGGGTGTAGACCGGAATGTACGCGGCTGGGAAAAATCGAGCGACCATGCACCTGTATGGATATCCTTGACCGATCAGTAAGCTTTTTATGTTTTCTTTACCGGTATCCACATCTCTTCCTCAGAGGAAGGATCTTCATGCTTGTACTTTGGGCCCATAAGTGCAAAATGGGGCCTGTCATCCAGTTCATAGCCAGAGCCGGGCAACCATGTAGTAAATATGTACCGGTATATCTTTTGTCCCTGGCTTGCAGGACCTTTGTACGTAAAAACAGCATATAGACCTGCGGGAATCAGCAATGCTTCCATGCCGGGAGGGAGACTATCAATGTTACTCACTTGCACAGCAGCCCACTTCTCAAATTCAGCAGCAGGGTCAAAATGATCGAAAAAATGCGGCTTATATACTTCTACGGAATAAAGATCGGTGCCTGTATTTGCCAAAATATCAGCCCTATATGGCATAAAGCTCTGCCAGAGGTCCCGGGTCCGGTTGTTATTGAAGGACATCGTAAGCCGTTTACCGACCAATGTCTTATCCGTAAATGTTTCAAAGCGTGGTTCCATATGCTTGTATATCTTTTTTAGTCCGCTTGCCATTAAAGCCTATCAGTAGGAGGATAGCCAAACTATTGCACAGGCAATTCCAGTAGAAATAACGAAAATCAGTATCGGTCTGGTAGATGAAAAATACAGGTAGCTGGTAAAATATACCTGACAAACAGAGTGCTGTATAATATTGCCTGTAAAAGCCCTTTTGCATTAACGGCACAAAGGCCAGCAGCAGGAAGCCAAGCAGGAACCAGAACCATGGCGTAAAGTAGGGCATGAAGCTTTGAAAACTTATGATCTCGAAAGGCAACTCACCATCATATGCCCTATGGTTATTGTAGCCTGGCAACTGTGCTGACGCATAGGGAAAGTAATAATGAAAATTGATGTCTCGTTGCCTGAGCCTGAGATAATATAGATAGCCCTCCCAATGGTTGGCCAGGTAAATGCCCGGATGCTTCCTGAGCGCAGCCAGCCAATAGGTCTTAAGCTCCTTTTGCGTTTGGCTATCTGTGGCCGGTATCACGTTTACACTATCGCCGTTCCACCATATATCATCAAAGGTAGCAGGCTGGTACCGGCGCCGCAGATAAGCGGTATCGAAACTGTGATCGCTATAAAGGAATGGCGGATAGACATCATCGCCTGTAGCTTTGAAGATGCCAGTAAGATCATACATAAAAAGCTTATCTATTGGGTATTGCTTTTCGTCTTCATTAACTACCCGGTATTGCAATTGGTTGCAGGCAAAAATGAAGAGCAGTATAGCGAGGCCCGTCAATATGCGCTTATAAAGGCTTGCCTGCTTCAATAGAACAGCAGGAAGCAGAAAACAGAAAGGAATTGCAGCAGGCAGGGCATTGGGGCGTACGATAGCACCATAGGTAAGTAAGGCAATGCAGGCAATGACCATCCACAAATTTTTAGCAGCACCGGCAGCCAGCCGCAATAAGAGGACTACTGCAAGCAATAGCGCCAGGCCCATTTGGCTATCTTTAATAATGTAACCTGAAAAATTTTGGACAAAGGGTGCAAATGCAAAAAGCAATATTGCCAGATACCACCATTTATCGCGGCGCAGGCCAAGGAGCAGATAAACAGCGCCCCATAGCAATAATAGCTGCAAAAACAGCATAGCCGCAGGGCCCTTGTAAATATTATTAAGCAAGTGCCACAAGAGGGCCATTACGGGTGGATGCCAATCGTTATAAATACCTGTAAGGGACTGTTGATACTGATCGAGCGTATCGGGAGATGCAAAACCGGGATAGCAGGAATAAAAGTTGAACAGGAAGCCGCAAAAGCAAAAGATGAGCGCAAGGGGGCGGACACCGATATCAGACAGCCGTTCTTTCAACATAGCACAAAAATAGCAGAGAAAACGGAGGATATCTCATTCATAAAACTGTACCTAATCATTTAAACCCTTCCCTTCAAGTATATGTGGTATGTTTTTTTCGATCCTTGCAACCCTGGTCTCTGAACGCCTGGGTTGAGCAAAATAAAAAAGATAAGCTCTTTGCCGTCCCGGCGTCAAAGCTTCGAAAGCTTTTTTCAATGCAGGTGTTTTCTTTAATGCATTTTGGAATTCCACAGGAAACTCAAATTCGGTGGTCTTTTTGTAAGCGACCTTCAGACCCGCCCGTTCCACTTCGATGGCCTCATAAATATATGATTTTAATGCAGGGGCTATCTTAACTATCTCCCGCGTTCCGGTGAAGCGGACCTGGCGGGCGGATTGAACATTCTTTGTTTGCTGAATAAGGATGTCTTCTGTATCCTGTAGCAAGGCCCCTTTCATAAACAGGATGGCACAATACTCTTTGAAGCCATGTATCAATACAATATTCCTGCCTTCAAAAGTATAGCAAGGCACGCCCCACTTCAACTCTTCAGTAAGCCCGCAGTTGAGTATGATGGTCCGCAGTTGCTTAAACTCCTGCTGCCATTTTGAGGGCTTATCAAAAAAGAAATCAACTTTAGGATTCATATACACAATATTGATGCGCTGAATAAAGTTACGCAGCCCTGGTCTATGAAAGAAATATATTCAGACCTTTAAAGCAGCCCTAAATCCGCGCGCAGCATAATAGGACTCGGCACCATTATGATAAAGGAAAACCGTATTGTAACGGCGGTCGCAAAAGACGGCCCCACCCAGTTTCCTGATAGGGGCAGGTGTCTGCACCCAACTAGATGTTTTGGTATCGAATTTTCCAAGCTCCTGTAATTGGCGGTATTGCTCCTCCGTTAACAGGTCCGCTCCCATCGCTGCTGCCATACTTACTGCATCATTGGCGGGCTTATTTTCTTTCCTTGCATCCAGGGCTTCGCGATCGTAACAAAAGCTCCGGCGGCCTTTAGGACTTTCGGCCGAGCAGTCGTAAAATATGTATTCACCGGACTTTTTATCATAGCCTACCAGATCAGGTTCACCGCCAGTCTCTTCCATTTCGTTCAACGACCATAGCTTAGCCGGATAGGCCTTCAATTTTTCCTCTACCTTAGTCCAATCAAGACCTTTATGACGATCCATGTTTTGCTTGAAACGGGCGGCTAAAATTTTGAGCAATGCCTCTGCCTGTTTTGTTGCCAGTTCTTTTTTCATTTTCATTTATTTATTGATCATTGTAAGTCTCCTGTCCGCAGGCCTGAAATACCAGGATATAAGGACAAGGGTAAGTAATAATACCGGGCCAAAAAACTCTTTAGCACCATCACCAAGCGCGAAATGCGAAAAGACCGCGCCGGTAACGACAAAGAAGAAACCTGCATAGGCCCACTCCTTAAGCAATGGAAATTTAGGCATAAGTACTGCTATAACACCTAATAATTTCCAAACACCCAGGATAGTGAGTATATAAAGGGGATAACCCAAATGCCTGATACTATCAAGGCCTCCCGCACCAGCCCGGGCCCTGAACAACTGTACCAATGCTGTAGATACCATGCCCAGCGCAAGCCAGGCGGTGGCTACCCAATATATGATCTTATTTCTCTTTGACATGCCCTGTTAATTTAATTTGCTTAATATCTCCTGCAGGCGATCATGTGCCATATTTATACCTTTCGCAAATGGCAGTTTCAAAACCTCATCGCGCTGTGCCACCGATTCATATATCACATGCATGATGAGCCTGCTGGTATCATCGCTGAGCTTTTCAAACTTATAAACCTCGAGCTGAACGCCATAAGGTGTACCCTCCATTTCGAAGGTGCGCGTGATCTTTATACCGGGATCGAACTCGTGGATCACCCCATTGGCACGGAATGTAATTTTCCCCTGTGCATCGGTGGTCTCGAGCTGGTAGGCACCCTGCTTTTTCGCCTCAAACTTCAGCAGCCGTGCATTGGAGTATGGATTGGACATCCATTGTTCAATGATGGCCGGCTCTGAAAATGCCCTGAACACCAGATCGAGCGGCAGATCGAATTCCCGTGTTATGAATAGTTCCTGTTTGCCATCTTCGGCGCTGACCTTTGTTTTCTGTTCCATACTATTTGTTTTTATAGTTTTTCATAATAGCTTCCAGTTTGTTGAAGCGGTCATCCCACATTTTGCGGAATGGCTCTATAAAGTCTGCTATCTCTTTCATCTTAGCGGGGTTCAAGTGATAATATATTTCCCTGCCGTTTTGCTCCTGTTCCAGCAATTCGCATTCGGTAAGTATCTGTAAGTGTTTTGAAACGGTGGGCCTTGCCGTATCAAAATTGGCCGCTATAGCACCTGCGGTCATGGCTTGTGAGGCCAGTAATAAGAGTATGGCCCTGCGTGTAGGGTCGGCAATGGCCTGGAAAACGTCGCGCCTCAGATTCATCGTGTAGCTATTTGACTACAAATATATGCGTAGCCATTTAACTACGCAAATTTTTCTTTAAAATAGACGCATATTGCCCCTTTGTACTATTATGATATCAACAGGACCTGATATACTGTTTAATAAATCTCTTAATTTCAATACTCATAATTTAGTTCGTGGAATAGCAAGAGAAAATTGTCTTTTTGCTACAAACCGCTACTTTCACTGTTAATACATCATACTTTTATGGACCATATTGCTCTGGAGGTCATTTTTAAAGCGGCAAGTGCAAGCCTTGATCATAAACTATTACAACAAAAAAGCGCAATAATCGAAACCGGCATTTGGTTAGACTCGGTTGTATTAAGGATATCAAAGGAGCATTGGGCAAATGATGTTTTTCAAAAACCGCAAACCGGGGCAGCCATATTCTTTTCCATCTGGCTGAATGAAAAATCTTTAAAGGAAGATAAAGTCAACTATAACATTCATGCCTTTAAGCTTAGAGATCTTAAAGGTTATTCCATTACCAGCAGTGCATTTACAAGTGCCTTTAGAAAGCAATTCAGTTATTTTAAGGAAGACTGGCCAAACTTAAGCACTGAGCAAGGCCCAAGAACACTGATGCAAGGGTGGATAACATATGATCCAATAAATCTTGAAAGAGACATTTCGGAATTAGCCTGTAAATTCTTTAAAATCGATGGTATAATTGATGAGCTGCTTACTGAACGTAAAAAACACTTAAAATAACTACAGGTACAAGCCAAATAATAAAAAGAAAACAACACTGTATGAAAAAAATAATTTCCTTCATGCATATATCGCTTGACGGCTTTGTAGCAGGCCCCGGGGGAGCAATGAACTGGATAAAAGTTGATGAAGAGATCTTTGACCATATAGGTAAGCGGATAGGTGCAAGCGACACCGCATTATATGGCCGGGTAACTTATGAAATGATGGAAAACTACTGGCCAACAGCCGGAACGGCACCGAATGCCAGCAAACATGACATTGAACATTCAAAGTGGTATAAGCAGGCGCATAAAGTAGTCCTCTCCAAAACAATGAAAGACAGCGACCTTGCCAATACAACAATCATTAGTGAGCAGCTTGCGGACCGTATAAATGACATAAAACGATCCAGCGATAGTGGCAGCAATGAGATCTTGCTTTTCGGCAGCCCTACAGCAACGCATGCACTTATTCAAGCAGGCCTGATCGATGGTTACTGGCTATTTGTCAATCCTATAATCCTGGGGCAAGGCATTCCCTTATTTACAGGCATCAAAGACAAAATAAAACTAAAGCTATTGAGCACAAGGCAATTTACCAGTGGAGTGGCCGAGTTGAATTACATCGCAGACAGGTGATAGCCCCCAGAAACATTCATTACTAATATGCAGTAGTATATTATGTGTCTTATTAAAAGGAGATATTAAGCAATCTTAAAGACAAAATAAAACTATTTGGCAAACTACATTGACAAGAGTATGCCCTACTTACAAATGCACACCAATTAGTCAATTTGATGCAAACGGATGCCACTCATAGTACGCAATGCCATTAATACTATCGAGCAATCGGAGGCGGGCATTATTGCGTTGCAGAAAATTGCATGTTTTAAGGTACAATGATTTTGCATTATCGGTTGGTAATGGAGGCAAAGCACCGGAGGCCAGCTTTGCCTGGTCAACGACCACAAGTATTGGTTTATCATTGAGCCTGCTTCTCAAATCATTGCTCATCACATCATCAGCGACCATCCTGATAAGTTCTATATTTTGCCTGACCGGCATTCGAGAAATACTGCCTTGAGCCATAGAAGGAATATGGCTATGTAGCTGAAGACGCCAGTTGAATAATAACCAATCATCAAAAGGCTCAAGATTATATTCATACACTTCTGAGCCACAACAATAATATGGTAATGGCAAAGTAGCCTGGTATTTACTAAAATCTATTTGTGGCCAAGGCATCCGATCTGTAATATTAGAGCTTAGCAGATTTTCGTTACGAATACCAGAGTTTATCCTGTCGATATTATCCTTGACCTCCACACCGCCCAAAAAGAATAGCGGCAATAAGATAACCAGCCGCCCTACACGACCATATTGCTCAAAAAGCTTAATGAGCAGATAGGTTATCCATATATAAAAGCCAAAAAAGAAGGGGTATACAAAACGTTCTAACGATCTGAATTGCTCAACACGATCCGTGAAAAGGTGAATGTAAAAAAACGGATTGAGGATATTAACTATTTTAAAACCCTGCTCGGCAGGCACAGCGGTATAGTATAATTCGCCCATTGATATGGAGAGCATTACCAATGAGCCAAAGAATATTGGCGCCAACAAAGTATCTTTAAAAAAAGCTTTATTAATCAATAAAACCTTTTGCCTGAACTGAAGATTTACAAAAGACAGTATCAAGACAACAGCAAGTGTGAACAAACCAATATTGCCAAGATATGCCGCCCGTTCTGGCTCCGTTTCGGGCGGATAGCGGGATATAGGAAAATATACTGTATTAAACGGATTAGCCGTAAACAGCGCTGAGAAACGAACTTTTTGTTCCATCCAGTCGTAGCCATGGGCGGCTACGGACCGCATAGGCAAGTACTTATCGGTAAGTACCACGAGCAACCAACAGATGCCTGCAGCAACCACAGCATATAGAACAGACGCAAATAAACTGAACTTGCCTTGCGGTTGCCGAAAATGATATATGCCATAGCAAAAAAGCATTGCAGCAATAAATATGGTAACTATAGGCAAATAATAACCATGGGCCATGAACGAGATGAAGGAAAGAAGACACATAGCAATGCCAACGAGTACTTGTTTCCTCTTTTGCTGCCTATACTTATGCCATAACATAACAAGGTATATGGCTAAGAGCATTAATGAAGTAAACGAAAGATTAAAGTGACCGCGTACTATACGCAGTATTTGCATATTGGTCCATGGAAGGACAATTGCCATGATGAAAGCAAAGCTATTGTTAGCAAATAAACGCCTGAAAACATGGTAAACCAATAAACCGCAAAGTATAATATTGGATATAATAAATATATTGAAAGCAGCTACAGTATGAGCCGAAATATCCCAGATGTAATGACAGAAAAACCTGAAAGGTATAGAAAACAAGGGTGTGTTATCTGTATAATATACGTAGTCGCCAAAGGGGTATGCTGTAGCATTGTATTTTAATATTCCGCCATTAGTAATGGGTTCATGCACATAACTGAGCAATGTGTACATATTCTTTAACCCATCGCCCCAGCTACATAGTAATACGCCATCAGGATTGAGACGAAATGGAGTGAAGGCTATACAAACCAGCAAAAGATGTATTAAAAATACGGACAGGTATATGAGGTGATTTTTCTTTTTCATTGTATATAACAACAGCGAAAATACTATTTTACAATTTCACCACATAACAATATTGAAAGTACCAAACCGGATAGGAGCTATTTTGCGACCTTAGTAATTTTATCGCGATGCAGTTAATCGCTCAAAGCATATTATTACCAGAAATATCACGGGTGACTTTGGTAAAGCCAATTGTTTCGCCATCCTCATTATGTATAGCGGTAATAACTACACGGGCCATGAATGTGGAACCATCTTTTTTAACTCTTAGCCCTTCATCCCTGGCCACTCCTTTTTGTGTCGCTATGTTCAATAATTTTTGAGGCAGACCCGCTTCCTGCTGTTCTTTTGGGTAAAAGAGGCTAAAGTTTCTACCAATGATCTCTTTGGTTTTATAGCCCTTTATTTTCTCTGCTCCTTTATTCCAGTTCTCAATATTACCGTTTGCATCCAACAACAAAATAGCATAGTCCTCGATTTCTTCGACCATCCTGTTGAACCGTAAGAGCTTAATGTCCGGGTTGCCAAGGGATTCGCTTACAATGGAGCGGATCTTATTATCAAGTACCGCAGCAGCGCTTTTTACCATTGAAAGCCATTCTTTATTCAACTTCACCAAATCTTCTTCTGCTAAGTTCAATAATCCCATAATGGAGGTGAGGGGCTGCCTGATCTCGTGTGACTGGAGTTGAGCAATAGCCCTAAGCGATTCATTTTTCTGTTCAACTTCTTCGAGCCGTTCTTTTAATTCCTTCTTATTCAGTTCTGCTTCGAGTAAAAATATCACTTGCCTCGAAAGGACTTCCAAAGTCTTTTTTTGCAGATCATTTAAATTGCCCGGCTTAAGATCAAAAAGGCATAGTGTTCCGAGCCGAAAACCATCACTCGTGATGAGTGGTGAACTGGCATAAAACCGAACACCAGGCTGATCATATACAAGTGGGTTGCCTTTGAACCGTTCATCTGACTTTGCATCCTGTATGATAAAGGGCCCATTTGCCTTGATGGCGAATTGGCAGAATGAAGTTTCACGTGGTGCAAATGCAAGATCGGCCCCGGTTGAAGTTACCACCCAATTGATGTTTTCATCCAATAAGGTGATAAGTGATATTGGCTTTTCACAAATTGAACTTGCTAAAGAGGTTATATCCCGCAATTCCTGAAATAAATCAACATCAAGCGAAAGATACTGTCTCACCCTTTCTATTCTTTTTACCTCAACTTCTTTCTCCATACTTTAGTTATTGGCTTTAACCAATGACAGGGCATTCCAGTAAAACGTAAACGGATCAAATTAAGTGCGGTGATATTGTGCTGTAAAATTACTAAATATTTATGTATTGCAGGCCAGGTACAGTATACAAGCATTTACATTTCAATGTTTTGCAGGTGCATGATGAAAATGTATTACCCGGGATAGTGACAAAAGAACCTAAGATCGTTTGTAGCAGGATTTTCAAAAAAAGTAAAAACCCGCTACCATAGCGGGTTTTTACTTTTAGTAGTCCGACCTGGATTCGAACCAAGACAAACAGAGTCAGAGTCTGTTGTGCTACCGTTACACAATCGGACTGTAGCGGGGTGCAAATTTACGGCAGTAAGCTGATTCAAAAAAGTGTTTTCGGAAAATTACTTATGATATATCAGTTTTCAGACAAGGGTTCTATCTCCTTAGCCGTACGGTAGGCGGTTCCCTTAAAGAGCGACAGCAGCTCCCCCTTTTCATTTACTGTACGTATCTCATAAACACCGGTCTTATTACCCATATGTATCTCTTTTGCTTCTACGGTAAGCTGCTCGCCGAGAGTGGCCGAACGGGTAAATGAAATAGACACCTCGAGCGCAACGGTAATATAGCCATGCGTGTTGCAGGCAAAAGCAAAGGCAGAATCGGAAGCGGCAAAGAGTACCCCACCATGGATGATGCTAAAACCATTCAGCATATCATCTTTTACTGTGTAATGCAATTTACAGTAGCCCAGATCGATCTTATCCACCTGGATACCGAGCCATTCGGAAAACTTATCATGCGCCAGCATTTTTGCTACAGCCTGCTGTGGTGTAACATTCGGTTTATCATTCATAGAGCTAAGGTATCATTTAAAATGCTGCTGATGTATAGACCTTAACTTTTATTGGTTTATTCTGATTCGTGTTTTTATTTATAAATGAATACGTTATATTTACAGACTAACACTATCTAAAATGAGATATACGCTACTTTTATCCCTTTTGTTTGCCGCTGTGGCAGGCAGGTCGCAGATATTCTGGACCGAAAATTTCAACAATGGCTGCACCTCCCTATGCCTGAGCTATACGGGGCCGAACGGCGCATGGAGCTTTACGAATACCGGCAATAATGCCAGCGGGGCAAATGCCTGGTATATAAGCTGTGCAGAAAACGGTATGCCTCCTAACTCATGCGGGGCCGGCTGCGGCGGAAGCGCAACACTACATATCGGTGCAACAAGCCCGGCGATACTTGCTGACCTCGGAGCCTCTTATAATGCTGCGAAAGAAACAAATGTGCGTGCAGAGTCACCTGCCATCAATTGCTCAGGACAGACCAATATCAGCCTGGCCTTTAACTACATAGAAAACGGGGAGGGCACACTGGATAATGCGACAGTATGGTATTATGACGGCAGTAGCTGGAGCCAGTTATCGGACCCGGCAAAAACCGCTACGATATGCCCCGGAGGACAAGGCCTATGGACGGCATATAGTATAGCCTTACCTGCATCGGCCGATAATAACGCGAATGTCAAAATAGGTTTTAACTGGACCAATAACACATCGGGGGGCACCGACCCTTCCTTCGCAGTTGACTCGATCGCGATATCGGGTACACCAACGGGCGGTAATGCGCCTGTGGCTGCCTTCACCGTAGATCACGACAGCATTTGCCAGGGGCAGTGCCTCACGTTTACCGACCAGAGCACCAATAGCCCTACAAGCTGGTCATGGGCCTTCCCGGGCGCTACACCAACAAGCTCGAATGTGCAAAACCCAACCTTTGTATGCTACACGGCTGCCGGGACCTATACCGTAACGCTCACAGCTACAAATGCGAGCGGTTCGGATACAGAAACACATGTGATCGTGGTCAACCCGCTTCCCCACCCGATCCTTATAGTAAATGGCCATAATCTTTCCTGCCCCAATGCAGCATCATATACCGGGCGGCAGTGGTTCAAAGACGGTGCAGTATATACCGGTTTTACGGGTCCCAGTCTTAGTGTTACCGTTAACGGTTCCTACTCTTTAAGGGTAACGGACAGCAATGGTTGTACCGGCTTTTCTGATACAGTGGTCATCAGCGACCTGGCAGTGCAGTCCATAAATTCCTCAGAAACAACTGTCAGTTTATACCCCAACCCCAACAAGGGCACATTTACTCTGAACGGAGTGACGGGTATAGCCAATACGAGTGCAACGATAGAAATATATGATGTGACCGGGCGTGTGGTCATGCAGGATAAGATAGCTGTACGAAATGGATCGATCAACAAAGAAATATCACTGGACAAGGATATAGCCACGGGCATGTACCTGCTGAAAATAAATACAGGAACGGGCAGGTGTACCCTACCCTTCAGGAAAGACTAAAGATAATGATATGAAACCGGGTGGTACGTATTGTACCACCCGGTTTTTATTATGCATTATTCAGCCAGCCCGGTCTTTTGCTTTTATCAATTGGCCTGTGCTTTATCTTTTTCCGCTCCAGGTAGTTGCGCTTAGCCAGTTCGAAGATACGCGCCCAGGCCTTTTTATCTGCAGGTTTTACCCAATCGAAACCAATGGCCTGCCAGTCATCCGCTACCCGATCCAAACCAAGTGCTTCTATATAGGCCTTTTCAGCTACTACATAATCCTTACGGTATTGCAGGAGGTAGCCGCCATTGGCGGTATGGTATGCTTTCGCATCGGCATAGTTATTAAACCAGAGGTTGAGAAAAGAAGGTGACGCATTGTAAAAAAGACAATCTTCCGTAATAACATGAGCCCTTAATGCGGCCCAGCTAGCGAAGCCGCTCTCATGAGCAATGACCGAAAGGGCATGCTTGCGCCGATAAAATGTTTTATCGCCGAGGACATCGCCTACTGTGCTGTGCTTTAAAAATGGCAACACCAATAAGCGACGGGCCGCTATTTCATTCTTACTTTGGTCGGGAGCGTTGAGGGATTTTAACAGCAAGGATGCTTTGATCCTAAACTCGTCGAGGCGATCGTGTGATAAACCGTTCATTTAATTTTCTTTTGCAGCCTGCATCCCACTATACGGCATAAATTAAATAAAACAAGTTTTCATTATTCATTTAACAGGTGATAACATCTTTGGTGGGAAGTGGCGGCCTGTTGCAACCAGTGCAAAGGTAAGAGAAAATTATTTATCTATACTACGCAAACTAAAAGATGCAACAGCGATCAACACCATAAAACCAGTAGCCAGTAAAAAGGTATTTACACCAATAGCCTTGTAAATGAATGCGCCGGATATCAACCCGATGATACTGGCCAGGCTGCCGGCGCTACCAGCGAAGCCCTGTATGGTGCCCTGGTAAGGCCCATCGCCCACATTAGACACAATGGCCAGGAACGATGGCCACATAACGCCATTGCCCAATGCAAACAATAACAGGCCGGTATAAAGGGGCAGCAATGTATGATAGCGGAACAAAGCGAAACCTGCCGCAAGCAAAAGACAGCCTGTAATGATCAATATGGTGGCCGAAAAATAACGGGATACAAATGACAGAACAGGTCCCTGAACTACTACAAGGGCCGCGCTAAGCACGGAAAAAAAGACCCCTATCTCAAAAACCGACCACTTCAGAGCTCCGGCAACATAGACGGGGAAAGCCACATAAAAGAAGTTGAACGCGAGAAAAATGAGAAAATACAAGACGAGGATAAAAAACACATTCGGCAGGCGAATGATATGCCGGAAGGAATGATCCTCCTTTTCGGTAAGCTTATAACAGTCCTTATGCTCCTGCCCCAGCACTTTATGCACATCATGTGTACCAATTGACTCCTCTATAGCGACGGCCTTGATATCCTTTAAACGAGTAGCTATAACTATGATGGCGAAAAAAGAAACAATGGTGGCCAATATAACAGGTAACATATTACCGAGAGCAGTATTACCCAGCAGACCAGCCAGTGCAGGACCAAAAATGAGGCCGGCATTGGCCGCAGCGGCCATCTTGCCAAAGTTCTTTTTACGGTTCTCTTTTGCCGATATATCAGCAAGGTAAGCATTGGCCACGGAGACATTGCCGCCGGTAATACCATCTACAGCCCGGGCAAGGAAAAGCAGCAGGAGCGGTATACTTAATATAAATCCGGTGCTGCTGCCTGCTATTTTGTGGGCTGGCAGCAGCAGTGCCACTATGAAAATTAGCCAGCCGATGAATGTGCCTGCTTCGCTGAGCAGTAATATCTTTTTACGCCCGTAACGATCGGACCAATTGCCTAAAACAGGGGCGCCAATAAGCTGGAAAAATGAGTATGTGGCCCCCAGCACACCATAGGTGAGCTCATTACCACCCAGGGCCAATACCAGAACAATAAGAAAAGGTAATACAATGCTGTAACCAAATGTGCCGATAAAATTCACCAGCAGAATGGGCATGATGGGAACACCTGTATTTTTATCGGGGACCTTCATGGTAATGCTCTATAAAGCTAAAGTAAAAAATGAAGTATTTTTAAACAGTAACCGTAATAAACATAAATAAGGGCAATGGCAAGATATATAGCGTTTTTAAGAGCCGTAAATGTGGGTGGAAGAGTAGTAAAGATGGATGAGCTGAAGCAAATATTCAGCATGCCGGGCATCAAGAACATCAGTACTTATATACAGAGCGGTAACGTGGTATTTGACGCGACAGGAGAAAAGGAAGGGATCAAAGAAAAAATAGAAAAGAAGCTCCTCAAATCGCTAGGTTATGAAGTAATCGTTTTCCTGAAAACCTTCGACGAGGTACGGACTATAATCAAAGAAGCACCATATACTGAAGATGAGATAGCAGAAAACGCCCTGCATGTCATTATGCTTTCGGGAAAGCCGGATATAGAGGGCCTGAAATTTGTTCAGGATACTATAGCCCCGCTGGAACAAATAAAAGTAAGGGGCACGGAAGCCTATTTCTTATGTCCTAAAAAAGGCTTCGGCAACGCCAGGATCGGTAAGGTGAACCTTGAGAAAAAGCTGCAGGTGCGCACTACTACCCGCAACTGGGCCACGATGAACAAGATACTGGGACTGGAATAGCCCAGCTAATAAAAAATATAGAATAACATGCGCTCTCCTTTATAATCAGTAGGCAGTTGCAGCATATCAATACCCGGCCCTATCCCTCTATCCATTTGTTCAAGATGGATCTGGGGACAGTTGGTAAATACTTTGTCATGGAATTCAAAAAACGATTTTTCAAAGTGCTTGCCGTATTTTACTAACCAGGCACCTTGATCAATACGCCTTTTACCAGAATAGGTCACATAGAATATTTCTTTGACCGGGCAATGGGCCTTCATCGATGCCAATATTGAGGGTACCGTTGCAGGCATTTCACCAGTCAGCATAGTGCTTACGTCAAACACTTCATAAGGCCCTTTTATGTATTCTTTCCAGATCACATAATCGATATAATATCTCCAATTCTCGTAGATAGTGTGCGCCATGAAATAGGGAAGCTGGCCGGCCATGTAGGCTTTATATGTGAGGGGGATATAATCATAGCAGTGCTCAATATCGCGCATGGCCATGTAGCCCGCGTACAATGCTCCATTTTCAATATCGGGCCAGCCATTTTTTGCTGTATAATCAAAAAGAAAGGCATAATGAGCGGAGTCGGCAATCTGTATTTGTTTATCGTAATAAGCTTTTAGATTACCCGGGCAGGTATCTAAAATATGTTTCAGCTGTGTCGTTTCCATATACATTGCCCTGAGTTTTGTATAGATCTCCGTCCCTTTTGCAGTATAAGCCTGCGTAAATTTTTCAAGAAGCCCGGTTTTGGTATCCGTGGTCAAAGCAAACTTTGACAGGTATGCATTTATGGTCTTTGGTGTTTGCCCCAGATAGATAAGATAGTAAGGAGACACCTTAAGCATGTGCATACCTGCGTTCACACTATCCCTGTGCCTTGAAAAACTATCGGCGATGGTAAGATCACGGAATACAGACCTCGTCATGCTGGCAGGAGGGGGCAACAATTTGCGTGCATGCTCCACTTTTTCGCGTATGCCATTAACTTTTATACCCAGGGCCGGAAAATTCTTTACCGCCCTGTTATCAAGCTGGGCCTTTACAGTCATGAAACAGGAACAAAATATAAATACAAAAAATATTGAATGTTTTGAAAAAAGGCTCATTAACATTCAAAATACAAATTGCTATAGGAAAATGATAAAAAAATTATGGTTAGCCGTAGGGGTATATTGCCCCCAGCCTGTCTTACTTACATGCAGGCATTAGGTGAAGCAAGTATATTTGCCCGGGAATACCGTAATCACGGCATGGAACAGACAGGCAATACTATATCATTGACCGGTGGGAGCACCATAGTATTTGAAAAGATCTTTAAAGAACACTTTAAAGGACTGCATGCTTATGCCTACACTATGCTCAAGGATGAGCAGGCTGCGGAAGATGTGGTGCAGAACATGTTCCTGAAACTGTGGGAAAAAAAAGAAAGGATACATATAGAAAAATCAATAGCGGCCTACCTGTACCGTTCGGTATATAACGACTGCATCAACCAGATAAACCATATGAAGGTAAGGGCTGCCTATGAAGCCTATGAAAGCTATAATGTCCGTAATAATAACAGTGAACATGACCCCGTAAGCTATACAGAGCTGGAGGGGAAGATTGCCCAGGCACTGAATGAACTGCCGGAAGGCTGCCGCACGGTTTTCCAGATGAGCCGCTACGAGGAGCTGAAGTACCACGAGATAGCTGCAAAGCTGGGTATATCGATAAAGACCGTAGAGAACCAAATGGGTAAAGCCCTGCGGCTGATGAGAGAAAAACTGGCAGAACACCTGCCTGCCGTATTGATCTTTCTATTGTTTAACCGGTAAAAATGAGCACGTGAACAGAAACAATAAACATATAAGTGATGACTTGCTGGTGCGACAACTGCTGGGAGCAACAACAGCAGAGGAACAAACCGAGGTGAAGGAATGGATAGCAGCAGACGAAGCGAACAGGCGTTATTACGAGCATTTCAAACTGATATGGGAGCAAAGCCGTAAACTGGCTGCGGACAGCAATGCTGATGAAGAAGCGGCATGGCTGCGCTTTCAGCAGAAGGTACAGGAAAAAGAAGCATCCGGCAGCCAGGTAATGCCTATCGGCAGGCAGGCCACCGGTTGGGTAAGAGTGGCGGCAATACTCCTGGTCGTTGTGGTATGCGGGGGGCTCATCTATTATTTTGCCGGGCAAAATGGCCCGAAGATGCTGGCACTGGCCTCTGGCAACCAGGTACTGGTGGACACCCTACCCGATGGCTCGGTAGTGACACTGAATAAAATGTCGAAACTGTCTTATCCTGAATCGTTCGATGGCGACCTGAGAGCAGTGCAACTGGAAGGTGAAGCTTTCTTTAATATAAGCCCTAATAAGCAAAAGCCTTTTGTGATAGATGCCAACAATACCCAGGTAAAAGTAGTAGGCACCTCATTTAACGTAAAGACCAGCGAAAACAAGACCGAAGTGATCGTGGAGACGGGCGTAGTGGAAGTGCGCAAAAGAAAAAAAATGGTGAAACTGAACCCGCATGAGAAAGCCACTGTACTAAAAGGTAATGATGCGCCCATAAAAGAACAGAACGAGGACGAGTTGTATAACTATTACAAAACAAATGAATTCATTTGCGACCGTACTCCCCTATGGCGCCTTGCCGATGTGCTTAGCGAGGCTTACAATGTGCACATAACCGTAACAGGCAATACAGGTAACAGGCAGATAACAACAAAATTCAGCAATAAAACGCTGGATGAGATATTAACCGTGGTAAGTGAAACCATGGCAGTGCAGATAAGCAGGAAGGGAGATGAGATAATTATTAAGTAGGTAATATTTTAATGGCTCCATTGTACCAATCGATCAAAAAAACGGTCATGCTGATGACTATTGCAATGCTATGCAATAACCTCCTGCATGCCCAAAGCCTGCTAAACAAGAAAGTGAATGTGACCAGCGGCAGCATAGCTGCCAGCAACCTGCTAAACTCGATCAGCAGCCAGGGCAACTTCAATTTTTCTTACAGCAGCGACCTGATACCACAGGGTAAGACAGTGACCCTGAATGGAGACAGCAAAACAGTAAAACAAGTACTCGATGCCGTATTTGAAGGGAAATATCAATATAAGGAACGGGGCAATTATATTATTATACAAGACGGTGATGCTTATACCATAAGTGGCTATGTAGTAGACAGGAATACCGGTGAAAAGATCAGTTATGCCAGCGTGTATGAAAACCAGCAACTGGCATCGACGCTGACCAATGAGCAAGGGTACTTCAAGCTGAAGTTAAAAGACAAGGAACAATACCCCACTGCTGCCATATCTGTGAGCAAGGGCATGTATGCTGATACGCTCATGTACCTGAAAACGGGCTTCGACCAAACCTTAACCGTACCTATCGCACCCAAAGACTATATACTGGACTCGATAGTGGTGCATCCACAGGTAGAAAAAAACTGGCTTGCAAGCCTCTTCATATCCTCAAAACAGCGCTTCCAGGCTATGAATATAGGCAGCTATATAGCAAAGCGGCCTGTGCAAACATCGTTCGTACCGGGCTTAGGCACACATGGAAGACTCGGGGCGCAAGTGGTCAATAAATTTTCGCTCAATATACTTGGAGGATACACTGCAGGTGCAAATGGTGTAGAGATAGGCGGCCTGTTCAATATCGACAAAGGCAATGTGCGCTACGTGCAGGTTGGGGGCATCTTTAACGTAGTGGGCGGCAGTGTGGCGGGTGTGCAAATAGGCGGATTATATAACAGCACTCTTGACTCGCTTAAAGGTGTGCAAATATCGGGGCTGAGCGGGATGGCACGCGGTAAACTGGAAGGTGTGCAGCTAAGCGGCCTTGTGAACTATGCCGCAGCAGGGGCTAAAGGCGTACAGGCGGGTGGTATAGGCAATATAAGCGCAGCCAAAATACAAGGTGTCCAAATAGGCGGCATATATAATTTTGCCGACAGCATATCGGGTGTGCAAATATCAGGTATAGGAAATATATCCGGGGGCGAAACAGAAGGTATCCAGGCCAGTGGTATATTCAACTATGCAAAAGACCTTAAAGGCACGCAAATAGGGATCTTCAATATAGCCGACACTTCTACGGGCTACAGCCTGGGGCTTGTGAACGTGGTGATCAAGAATGGCTACCACAAACTATCGATATACACCAATGAAGTACTGAACACAAATGTGGCAGTAAAAACGGGCACAAAAAAACTATACAGCATTTTAACCGCAGGCGCACATATAGAAAAAGACAAAAAAGCCTATGGCTTTGCTTTGGGGCTGGGTAAAGAGATACCCATTTATAAACGATTTGCAATGAACACGGAGATAACTTCGGGTATCATATATACCGGTGACTGGCGTGAAACTGCTTCACTGATACACATAGTGCCTGAACTGAACTACAGGCTGAACCAGTACCTATCCATACATGCCGGACCAAGCTTAGCTGTTTATTATCAAAATGCGACCGGGCATGTAGAAGGCTATAAGGCCTCGATACCGGGCTACAATACCCTGCCCTACAGCACCTACGGATCGGTATGGATCGGCTGGCAGGCGGGCATAGATATTTTCTGATCTTTTTTAGCGCCCTGCATAGGGGTAAAAGTGCAGCAGGCTGTCATAATCTAAAAGCAAAAAATTATGACAAGAAGACTATCTGCGATCATACTGATCATTTTAGGATCGGCTTGCAGGCTGCTGGCACAGGAAGGGAAAACAAGCAACGTACATATTGGTTTTGTGTACCCGCTGAGCACCAATGGCATTAAGGCAGGGGAATACAGCAATAAATTTTCGGTAAACATGCTGGTGGGCGTTTCGGGTTCAGAACAGGGGGCCTGTCTATCGGGTATATCCGCCATAGTGAAAAATACGGCAAGCGGGTTTGTTGCCTCCGGTTTTTCCACACATATACTACAGGGGGCAAGCGGTGTACAGTTGGCCGGATTCCTGAATACAATCAATAAATATTCAACAGGTTTTGAGGCTGCAGGATTTGCAAATATCACCGGTGGATTACGTGGCTTCCAGGCGGCAGGGTTCGCCAATATCAGTACCGGTAACATAGCCGGTATGCAAACGGCAGGGTTCATCAATAAAGCCGGGGATGTAAATACACAGGCCGCAGGCTTTATCAATGTAGCCAGGGACATAAAAGGAGCACAGATAGCCGGCTTCATCAACGTGGCGCGCAAAGTAAAGGGCGTACAGGTAGCCGGCTTTATCAATATAGCCGATAGCTGCGAATATCCCATCGGCATTATCAACATTGTGAAAAATGGCGAGAAGTCCATTGGTTTCTCAGTAGATGAAACGCTGAGCACATTGGTCACATTCCGCTCCGGGGGCCGCAAATTATATGGCATACTGGGAGCCGGGTATAATTTAAAAAGCGCCGACCCATTATTTGCCCTGGAGGCAGGTATGGGGCTGCATATTCCCCTGTCGAGATATTTCCGTATCAATACAGAAGCCGTCACGATGAGCCTTGCTGATTTTTATGAAGGAGTATATTTCAAATCTTCAGCCCGCGCCCTCCTGTCCATGAAAGCAGGGCGCAACCTGGAACTATACCTGGGCCCCACATTTAACTGGATCAACTATTCCAGCAATATAGGCGATGGCCTGGTGGACTATTATATATGGAGCAGTGAGCGGTATAGCAACTACTATGGCATTTATATAGGTGCAACAGCCGGTGTAAACATCTGTTTTTAAAAAAATAAAAAAAACAGCGTAGGGGTATTTGTACCACAAGCTGTCATATAACCGTAAAGGGCAAAGAAGCCCATGATCTTAGTAAACATCAAAACATTCAAAATGAAAAAAGGAATTTTAGCAGTAACAGCAATAGCATTTGCATTAAGCATCCAGGCATGTAAAAAAATAAACGGCGACGGCCCGGTGGTGACTGAAACACGCAGTTTATCCGGCTTTTCTTCGATAAATGTAGGGCTTAGTGGCAATGTATACTACAACACAGGGAACGAGTATAAAGTAGAGATACATGCGCAAAAAAACATTGTGGATGCCATTGAAACGCCGGTTGGTGACGGGGAGCTGAAAGTGCATTTTGACCGTCACAAAATTGTGGGACACCATGACCCTATAGATATTTATATAACAGCCCCGGAAGTAACCGCATTTGATGTGAACGGATCGGCAAACGTAAGTGTACTGCAGGCCGTACATCCCCAAAACATGGACCTGAATGTGAGTGGCTCGGGATCTATAACCATAAATGAACTGCAAACGAATTACCTGCATGCAAAAATAAGCGGCTCAGGAGATGTGGCTGTATTAGGCGGTTCGGCACAGCAAGAAAAGACCGAAATAAGCGGGAGCGGCAATGCCAACCTGCTGAACATCCCCGTCCATACAGCAGAAACCCACACCAGCGGATCGGGAACCACAAAAGTGAATGTGAGTGAAAAACTGGATGTACACATATCTGGCAGCGGCGACGTGTATTATAAAGGGAACCCGACTTTAAGTGTGAGCATCTCCGGATCGGGTAAAGTTAAGCCCTGGTAAACCGAATATGTAACACATCATTTTTCATTTTCAACCAAATTTCCATGACAAGTATAAACAGGTCGATCCTTTTTATGTTCTATTATGCCCTGATGTCTGTACCTGCTATCGCGCAGGTAGGACAGACGGTAACGGGCAGCGTATTCGATGAGGCTTCAAAAGCACCATTGCCCGGGGTTACTATCGTGCTACAGGAACAGGTAGCTACCGGTGCCGCTACAGACAGTACAGGTTATTTCAAAATAAACAATGTGCCGCTGGGCCGTCATTCATTCAAGATATCATATATAGGCTACGAGGAACGGACCATAAACGATGTGATCATAACAGCAGGCAAAGAGGTTAACCTAAATATCGGTATGCAGGAATCGCTACACAAACTTGATGAGGTAGCTATAGTATATAATAAAGCCAAAGATAAAACCCGCACTAATAATGATATGGCACAGGTAAGCGCCCGCTCCTTCAATGTGGATGAGACCAAGCGCTATGCAGGTGCCCTGGGCGACCCATCGCGTATGGCAGCCAATTTTGCCGGGGTAGTTTCGGGTAACGATGCCAACAACGATATCGTGATAAGGGGAAATTCACCAATGGGTATGCTCTGGCAGCTAAACGGTCTTAATATCCCCAATCCCAATCACTATGGCTCATTTGCCTCAACGGGCGGCCCTATCAGCATGCTCAACAATAATAATATCGACAAATCTGATTTTCTTACCAGTGCCTTCCCGGCGCAATATGGCAATGCGGTTAGTGGCGTATTTGATATACAGCTGCGCGATGGGAACAGGGATAAACATGAGTTCATGGCACAAATGGGTTTCAATGGTTTTGAGCTGGGAGCCGAAGGACCCATAGGCCGCAACAAACAAAGCTCTTATCTTATCAACTACCGATATTCCACTTTAGGCCTGTTCCAGAAACTGGGAATCAACTTTGGTACGGGCAACATCACACCTTATTACCAGGACTTGAATTATAAATTCACCACCCGTATCAATAAACGGTCTAAACTGAGCCTTTATGGTATTGCAGGTGGCAGCCACATTACGTTTTTGGGCAAGGACGTAGACACGTCGTCGACCGAGCTGTTCGGGGGCGATCCATATGCTAATGAAATGTCACGGTATATGACCACCATCACGGGACTGACTTACGACTACCAGCTTTCTGAGAAGACCGCTACATCACTGACCCTCGGCTATAGTACTACCTCAGAAAAAATAAAGGACGACTCGATAAGCGATATCGATGCAGCAGTACTGCCCCGGGAACAGATAAAGGTGACCACCAATAAAATGTCGGCAGTATGGACGGTGCTGCATAAAATAAATGCCCGTAATAATTTACAGGGTGGCATTACCTACGACCTGAATGGCTACAGCATGCTTGACAAAGAATACATAAAGGGTGAGACCGAACACAGCAAAATGAACAAGACCGGTAACTTCGGCCTGCTGCAATCGTACCTGCAATGGAAACACCGCTTCAATGATAATTTATCGGCAGTTGGCGGCCTGCATTTCCAGCACCTCTCCATTACCAATGATGTGGCCCTGGAGCCAAGAATGAGCCTGCGCTATGCCCTGAGTGCGCACCATGCCATCAGTATTGGTTATGGGCTGCACCACCAGGCCCAGAACATCTATAGCTATTCTATACAGACCTATACGCCAAATGGCATTGTGTACACCAATAAAGACCTTGGTTTTACTCAAAGTCAGCATTTTGTGGCCACCTACGACTGGAACGCTACAAGAAACCTAAGAATAAAAGCAGAACTGTATTACCAGTACCTGAACAAAGTACCTGTAGAGCTAATGCCCTCTTCGTTCTCAGCGTTGAATACCGGGGCCGATTTCGGTATTCCGGACAAGGATAGCCTGGTGAACAAAGGTACAGGGCGCAATTATGGTGCGGAACTCACCGTAGAGCGGTTTTTCAATAAGGGTTTTTACTTCCTCGTTACCGGGTCCTTATTTCAATCGCGCTATACCGGCAGCGACGGGGTAGAAAGAAACACGGCCTTTAACACAGGGTATGTATTGAACGTGCTGGCCGGTAAAGAGTTCAGGCTTGGTAAAAAAGGCAGTGTATTTGCAGTAAACCTGAAGGGCTGTACAGTAGGTGGCAGGTATCTTACCCCTGTAGACTTTGCAGCGTCACAAGCGGCGGGTGAAAATGTGTACCGTGAAGACCTTGCCTATACGGAAAAACAAAGCCCTTACTTACGTGCCGACCTGAAACTGGCCTATCGCAAAGAGTTCCGGAAAAGCACATTTGAAATAGCTGTTGACCTGCAGAATATCAGCAATCATCAAAATGTATTTCAGCAGTATTACGACAGGCGTACCAATAAGATCGTAAAAACTTACCAGCAAGGATTTTTCCCGGTGCCTATGCTGCGCTATACCTTTTGATCGAACATGGACATGGAGCTAAGAAGGCCGCCTGTTTTTACGGGTGGCCTTCACTTTCTTATCATAATGTCAAAGCGGGGGATTATTTTTACACCATGACCCCGGAACGCCAGGAACGAATAAAAAATGTACTTAACTACCGCCAGCCCGACCTGACCGTAGTAATGGAGAATGTACACGACCCTCATAATATAAGCGCAGTAATGCGTACCTGCGATGCAGTAGGCATACAGGAGCTCTATATACTGAACACAGTGATAGCACGGCATGATAAATTTGGCAAAAAAAGCTCTGCCAGCGCTGCCGGCTGGCTTACGATACATCACTTTGACAATACGGAAGCCTGCATAAAAGCGATACGCAGTAAATACAGTAAAATATATGCCACACACCTGGGCGAGCAGGCGCACAGCCTGTATGAGCTGAACCTTACAGAACCGGTAGCACTGGTATTCGGCAACGAACATGCCGGCGTTACGGCAGAGTGCCTGCAGCATTGCGACGGTAATTTCATCATACCACAGGTGGGTATGGTACGCTCTCTTAATATCTCGGTAGCTTGTGCGGTTAGCTTATATGAGGCCTACAGGCAACGTGAAAAAGCGGGGTTCTACAGCGGCAGCCCAAGACTGGATGCAACACGGCGTGCAAACCTTGCTAGCCAATGGGGAATGCATGAAGAATAAACTACAAGGCCGCATTTGCTAATGGCTCGTTAAGCGTTTACAAACGCCCGGTTAAGCAGCGCTCAAAATTTTCCTTACGGCGAAATAGCCCCCATCTTTGTGCCAGCAAAAGGGAACAGCAAATATTACGGTTCCCGCGTCATTGCAAATACAGGGAGGATATAATCATAAGCACATTTCTGTATCATAAAAACAGGCCTGAAAAAGGACTGTTTTTATTAAAGCGATGACATATCAACACGCTCTCTCTTATCCTCTATATGTAAGTAGGGCCCTTTCCAGGGCCCTTATTTATTTTCCTACTATATCGTATGATTATGGTTTCCTCGGGTCGGTCTCTTTATCCGCTATTTTCTTCCAGCTACCATCTACCAATATATGATTATCAATATCGGAAGCGAGCTCGGTAAGGAAAGCCGGACCACGATGGGCATTGTGTATCTTCTGCGTCCTGTTCTTATAGGTAATGGTATAATCTACGCCGGGCAGATCAGGTACATAAGGATATTCGGTCTGGCAAGTATCAATACGGTATGCAGCGGCCTCATTAAGCAATTTCTGAACTTCTTCCGCACTGAACTTTTTCTCATACACACCTTCGAACTTCACAAAGCCTTTGCCGGTATAACGCACCAGCCCATTATCAAATATCTTAATGCTATACACAGGGCACTTACCAAAGCAAGCTCCCCGGGATAGCTCCAGTGACTTGATACCATTGCCTGTAGCAGTTTTTTTGGCGCCCGTACATGCCGGCAGGGCAAAAGCCAATAATACATACACTAAAAAAATACTTTTCTTCATTTTTTATAATTTACGAGCCAAAGATAACTGTTACAAACAGAAGACCTTATTAAATATTGATACAAATATGCTGCCAAAAGAAGAGGAACTATATTACAGGCTGGCTTTATCGTTCGTGCCCGATGTAGGCATAAAAAGGGGAATGGCCTTATTGGAACATTTTGGCACTGCAAAAGACATTTTCAAAGCGCCTCTGAAAGAGCTAAAAAAGACCGATGGTATAACGGAGGAAAGGGCAAGGGCATTTAAAAACGATGAACTGCTGCGACGGGCCGATGAAGAAATGCACTTTGTACAAAAAAATGACATCAGGGTATTGCTCATCGGCGACGAAGCATACCCACAAAGACTGACCCACTGCAATGATGCCCCGCTGTTACTTTATTACAAGGGCAATGCTAACTTGAATGCCGCTAAAATAATAGCTATTGTAGGCACACGTAAAAATACCGAGTACGGGCATAAACTCTGCGAAACGTTGATAGAGGGCCTGCAAACACAAGACGATATACTCATAGTTACTTACCACCGATACCGAACTTAAGGCCATAGCCGCTCCAGCGATCATAGGGTTAAGCAGGAAGCCCGTAAAAGGATACAATAAACCTGCGGCTATGGGGATGCTTATAACGTTATAAATAAAAGCCCAGAACAGGTTCTGCCTTATCAGTTGCACCGTCTTTCCAGATAGCTTCATAGCCTTGGGCAACTGTGCCAGGTCGGAAGATAGCAAGGTCATCTTGGCCACATCCATAGCTATATCAGCCCCCTTTCCCATAGCTATGCTCACATCGGCCTGCGCAAGGGCCTCGCTGTCGTTTATGCCGTCACCCGCCATAGCTACGACCTTGCCCTGTGCTTGTAGTTTTTTTACAAAATCCGCTTTTGCCGATGGCTGCATCTCAGCCTCATAATGCGATATGCCTGCCTTTGCGGCAACCGCTTTTGCGGTCTGCGCATTGTCACCCGTAAGCATATACACATCTATACCCTGCTGTTTCAGGTCTTGCACAGCCATTACGGAGCTGTCTTTTATTTTATCAGCTATGGCTATTGCAGCAAGCGCTTTATCTTCATCGGCAAACCATATTACCGTATTGGCACTTTTTAGCCATTCGCCGGCATGTCGCTGCAATGCAGCGGCTATAGTTACTTTCTTTTCCTGCAACAATTGGGCACTGCCTGCAAAGTACTTATGGCCTTCATACATAGCCACCACTCCTTTACCTGTAATACTTTCAAAGCCATCGGCTTTCCTTATCCCGTCCCCATGTTTTTCAAGGTAAGTGTTCACGGCCCCGGCCAACGGGTGTTCCGACTGCATTTCCATGCCCCTCAATATTTCTGCATGTTGCTTGCTATCTATCTCATCCAGCCAGGCAATATCGACCACTTCAGGCTTGCCTACCGTAATGGTACCGGTCTTATCCAGCACCATTGCATTCACTTTATAGGCCTGCTCCAGGCTTTCCGCATCTTTAATAAGGATACCATGCGAGGCCCCCTTGCCTACCCCTACCATGATAGCAGTAGGTGTAGCGAGGCCCAATGCACAGGGGCAAGCCACTACCAGTACCGACACCATAGCCAGCAAGCCATGCGAAAAACCGTTATCACCACCCCATACCGACCATATGATGAGGCTGAGTATGGCAATAACGATCACGACAGGTACAAATATACCGGCAATTTTATCTACTAATTTTTGCACGGGTGCCTTACTGCCCTGCGCTTCCTGCACGGTTTGGATAATATGTGCCAGCAGGGTGTCACTCCCCACTTTTTCCGTAACGAACTGGAAACTGCCTTTTTGGTTGATGGTACCGGAAAATACTTTTACTCCTTTTTCTTTTAGCACGGGTATAGGCTCGCCCGATATCATACTCTCATCCACGTATGAATTACCCTCTGTTACCCTGCCATCTACTGCTATGCGCTCACCCGGCTTTACCAGCAATACATCTCCCTTCTTCACTTGCGCGAGTGGCATCTTCAAATTATAACCCTCGTAAACACAGGTCACTTCATCAGGTTGCAGGCCCATGAGCTTCTTTATTGCGGATGAGGTATTGGCCTTTGCCTTTTCCTCCAGTACCTTACCCAGCAATATAAAGGTGATCACCACTGCCGATGCTTCAAAATACACATCAGCATGCAAGCCGTGTTGCGTCCAGAAAGCAGGATAAAGCGTATTGAATACGCTGAATACATAGGCTATTCCCGTACCCATGGCGATCAGGGTATCCATATTAGCCGAACGGTGCAGGGCCTGTTTCCATGCACCTATAAAGAACTGCCGGCCAAACAGGATCACTACCGGGGAGGCCAGTGCCCACATGAGATAATTCGCATAGGGCATATCCATCAGGAACATGCCGATGATGACCAGTGGCACACTGAAAACAACAGACCATATTGTCCTGCGCCTCAAAGTATGGTAATATTCCCGCTGCACAGTTTCAGCATCCTCTTTAGCTTCAGCGGTTTCACCCGTTATCAGGTCATACCCTATCGATTGAATGGCTTTTTTGAATTGGTCCGTATCCGCCTCGGCAGGTATGTATTCTACCATAGCGGTCTTATTGGCAAAGTTCACGACAGCATTTACTACCCCTTCCTGGGCCTTAAGCATGCTCTCTACACTCACTGCACATGAGGCACAGCTCATACCGGTAACCGGAAACGACTTTTTGATGGTATTCTGCTTTGTATCCATACTGCTACAAAGGTCCGTCTATGTCACGAAAATATCCTTACAGAATCTTGGATAAAACTTATATACGCATTAGGATATATTATCCAGTGGCTTGCGCAGCTTACTGCCAATATGTTTAAAATGGCTTGGGGGCAAGCCGGTAACTTTTTTGAATTGGGCGGAAAGATGCGCTACACTGCTATAGCCCATCTTATCTGCTATCTGCGTAAGCGATAGTTCATCATATACCAGCAATTCCTTCACTTTTTCTATTTTCTGACTAATAATATACTGCTCGATGGTAGTACCCTCTACCTCAGAGAATAACTTACTCAGGTAGGAATAATCATGATGAAGCTCTGATGAGATGAGGCTGCTGAATTTTTGTTTCAACTCATCGCTGCTATGGTGCACTTGCGCAATGATAACATTCTTTATCTTTTCAATTATCCTGCTGTTACGATCACTGATCAGCTCAAACCCGGCACCTTGTAATGCCTGTTGCAGGGCCAAATGCTGGGTTTCCGATAATTCATGCTCTTTCAACACCACCTCACCCAGTGCAACCTGTTCCGGGTGCAACTTAAGATTTTCAAGCTCTTGCTTCACGACCATCACGCAACGGTTGCAAACCATATTTTTAATGTACAGGCGCATAAGGCTAAATTACTCAATAAGAACAATATAATAGGGTTGCTAATGCCCTATTGAAAAATAAGCATAGCAATATGCATTAATATTTGTAACTTCATCTTGAGAAGATGATGCTGTCCTCATATCTGCTGCACATTTCGTTTCAGTCCTGCATCGGTCATTATTTCACGAAAGCCCTTCTTGTTACAAAGCCCTTACAAAAAAACAATACAATGGGAAAAGTCATAAATATATCCTACAAGCTTAGCACCAGCGATCAGCTCATCACCATCCCGGTATCTTACGTTATCGAGAATAATGAAGATATGTACACAATAACATGTACCGTAAACCCCGGGAATTCCCTTTTACCTTTCTGGCTGCAGCGCAAGTTCAATATAAAGTTACTGTTCACAGATGGTTATTTTATACACCTCTTCGATGAAAGCAACATCATAAAGAACCTGGACACGTCACTGTTCATCGACCAGGTTTACGATAGTATAATTACTAAGGAAAAACTACGTGAAGTACCTGCTTGATCTGCTCAGGATAATGGCTTACTGGTTAAGAGAGCTTACGTTAAATCCCAGTAAGGTAAGCCTGATATAGGCTACTGGGGTATCCATAAAAGTGATAAAGCGCATGCCCTTCAGGTATTGCAGGCTATCGAGCATATCAGACCGGTTTATATTTAGTTCGCGCTGCAATTCATCTACCGACACTGCAGATCGCATGTTGACCGCATCGGCACTTATTTCCTTTATTTTTTGGAGCACATCATTGATCAAAGACATTACAAAAGGGGCATTAAAAAGTAAAGAGGAACTTATTTTAAGGTAACAGGGTGCTCTATGATAAAAGAACCAATAGCATGTAGTTTAACAGCTTCGTCATATGCCCGCGAACGCGTATCATAAACGCCGATTATTTGCTCACCTTTTATTACGAGGAACTTCCCGTCATACAGGGAAATGAATTCTTTCTTATTCTTCTTATAAAAGCCTATCTCATCAAACAGCATAATTACGAGTTGAAACCGGGAAACATTTTCCGGTTTCACTAAAGGTATGCTATATTCTCGTGAAAGTCGGGGAAACCTTATTATCCCGAAACAAACGGGCAATGCTTAACTTATCGGCATATCCATTTTAAACTCCTCAACAATAGCACCAAACACCTCACCAGGATTGGTTCCGCAGGTTGCTTCGTCAAAATGTGGCACGCTCACTATAAAGTTCTTCCACCTGCCATACTGCACGGGATCTTTAAGCATGGCAAGAAAGTCATGGTATTTTTTATAATTGGTAAAGAAGTCGCCTGCCAGCAACAGGTGCACCATAGCAAATGCCGCTTCATAACCATGATAGACCGATTCTGATTTTGAACTCACTTCGGCGAGGTTAAAAGAGTTAGGATCGTAGAATATATCAATGAATTGCTCTACAAGGTTATAACCTCCGCTAATGGTTTCAAAGGTCTCAGCCAGTTTCTTATCCCCGGTCTCCTGGTCCGAAGTAAGTTTTACATGCATGGCTTCCGCAAACATTTGCGCACTCTTCATGCCTAAGTAAACACCGGTAGAGAATATCGGGTCGAGGAATTTATAAGCATCACCTAGTAAAGCAAAGTTATCACCGTACCATTTATCTGAGAAGTAGGAGTAATCGGAGATCACCATCAGGTCATGGTCCATCATGCCACCCATCAATACTTCCTTGGTCACCTCGCACTCCCATATCTCTTTCATGTAAAATTCTTTTTGCCAGTCTGCCACACCCTGCTCGGTAAAGATCTTTTTCTGTTCCTTCAGGTATTTCCGCTCCACGATCAGGGCTATGCTCATCAGGTCCTTACCCACAGGTTGCAAAGCAAACCACCCTCGTTTGCCCTTCTCCAGGTACACAATATTGATCAGGCCCACATCAAGCCCATGCTTAAAGTTCCCCCCTTTCCAGTGCGCAAGGAAAGCGATCCGGTCCAGCTCTTTATAAGCATTCTTACTGCCGATCCGCTTGGCCAGGAAAGTATCCTGCCCTGTGGCATCTATCAGGAATTTCCCTTCCCAATGGGCTTTCATGCCCATCTTATCTACAGTGTCCACTTCTACTATCCTGTCAGGCCGGTCCAGTTTTACTGCTTCTACTTTGGTTTCTTCAAGCACAGTCACCCCATTCTTACGGGCATTGTTCATTAGCATCAGGTCAAACTGGGGGCGAAATACATTGAAAGACAAGTAGCTTTCATCAAATATCACACTCTTAAAACACCACGTAGAGCTATTACTCCCGTCATGGCTCGAAAAACGAGCACCAGGCTTCCGCACAAATTTGGTCTTCATTTCCTCCCATACGCCCAGGTCCTGGAACATGCTGTAACAAAAAGGCAGCAATGACTCGCCCTCATGGGCCCTTGGGAATTTGGACTTTTCAAATACAAGTACCGAATAACCCATTTTAGAGAGGTACGTCGCTGCTGTAGAGCCCGTAGGGCCGCAACCGATTATGATGAAATCGTAAAGTTTATTTTGAGCTTCCATTAAAGTATGTGTAAGTAAAGTACTATGACCGATAAAATTACGAATAAATCATTGTAAGGCAAAAAATTATGCTATACAGTTTATTGCCCTACCCTGTTATTTGCAGCCGCCATTCTTACCAGTTCATCAAAAGTCGTATCATGGGCAAGATTATTAAACATAGGATCTGTCATCAATTGTTCCACATCATTATAGCCTTTCGATACAGCTTCTTTTAAAGAAGCCATAGCCTGCTCTTTATCCCCTTTTTGCATTTGATACTCGGCCTCGAGGTAGTTGCCATCCGGGTTTCCCGGGTCTGCCAGCCTGAATACTTTTAGGTATCCTGCGGCTTTTGCAAAGTCCCCGTTTTTTAGTGCTGCACTGCTGTTCATATAAGCTACAAGACCCAGGTAAGCCAGTAAGCGTCCGTTCATTTGCGATTCCAGCCTGGGTTTGCTACGGATATTCTTATTGAATTCCGATATTTTCCCGGCCCAGTATGCTCCATCCCGGGCAGCAAATTCCCCGCTTATTTCCTGTTCTTTTTGCCGTTCTTCATTTTGCAATAAATCATTCCGCTCCATGGCCTGCTTATAACCATCGCTTTCCCTAAGCACCGATAACTGCTTTTCATATGGCGACACATCTGCTAAGCCCCCAAGCACACGCAGCATCCCCTCCAGCAAGCTGCCCTCTTTAAGTATATCGCCCTTTGTCGCTGCTTCACGTACATATTGTTCATACACCTGCTTAAGAGCGATAACGATCTTATCATCTTTGGCTTGTTTCTGTTCTTTCATGGCCATCACCTGCATCCAGAGCAGGGCAAATTGAAAATCGGCAGCTACTGGCCATCCATGTGTACCTGCAGATACCAGCAATTGGTGTGCACGGTCATTTTGCCCCAGGAGCGCATCCCATTGCTCCATCTCGCCAAGATTAAAATCATGCATCCCGGCCATACCAAAATAATCGAACTTGTTTGTCCATTGCAGCTCTATAGCAGGAAAGCCAGCCCCGCAGCCAATCACACCCGTTATACCATCATTACTCATTGCCCTTGTACTGGCCACTCTCGAACCTCCCGAAAATCCCGACAAATATACCCGCTCAGTATCTATATGGATCCTGCTGCCCGCATCGGCCATCAGCTTATTCACAACTTCATTGGTCTCAGTCCGCGACATCCCGTTCTTTGATATGTTGGAGCCTATCAATACAAAACCATACTGCTCGGCCAATGCCTTATAAGTATAAACAGGTAAAGCACCCCTTGCATGGGCATCAAAAAAATAGATACAGGGGTATTTTTTATCAGGCGAATAACTCGTTGGTAAGTACAAAGCATAGCTTTGCCCCTCCTGGCCCCGGTATAGAATACTGTCTGTCACACGCCCTTTTACCAGGGAGTTATCATATACTATACTCGTTGCTGAGCTGTCCTTACCCGGAATCCCACTTCCCCTCTCACTCCCCGAGATACAGGAATAGTAGAATACCGCGATGATGAAGGGGATGATATATACCTTATTTTTCGTAGGATATTATTTACAGCAAATATATATAAAAGTAAAGCCCCGGGATACGGGGCTTTTGTAGCGAGATCGGGAGTTGAACCCGAGACCTCAGGGTTATGAATCCTGCGCTCTAACCGCCTGAGCTACCTCGCCAAAACGGGATGCAAAGGTAGAGAATTTCTTCAAACTTTAATGCTTCTAAGCGGATATTTTAGCTTGTTTCGCATTAAAAATATAGGGATGGGACTATCTTTCTTTCGTAACTTGTCCCGCCTCGTTGGTCTTACTATGACGCTTATTAAGCAGACAAAAAATATAATACGGAGACTTTACCTCCATTTTGATATACCGCCACCAGCTATAAAGCTTGTAAATCTGAGATTTTACATGCTGCTCAACCTGGCCCATACCCTCGCATGGGTCACACATTCTTTATGGTTTTTTATTTTCCTGGCCCTTAAGGTTTACCCGCTCGCCTACATACAAATTGCCAGTGTGGGCATTTACATCATCTCTATCAACCTCAACCGCAGGGCCTACCACATGTGGAGCATGACCATTTCATTGGCCGAGCTGGTCCTGCACCAGGTCATTGCCACCAAACTGCTGGGTTGGGATGCCGGTTTCCAGTACTTCATCCCGGTGGCAGCGATTTTCCCCTTCCTGATACCCAAAGCCAACCTGGTATGGAAATGGCTGCTCCTGCTCTTTGCAGCTACAGGCTACCTGTACATAGAGCTTTTTATCCGCAAAACACCGCCCCTCTACCATATCAATGGTACGGTGCTGCATGTCTTCGATGTACTGAATATCCTGCTCGCCTTTGGCTTCTTTACCATGTGGGCTCTTTACTTTACCGTATCGGTCAACAGGTCACAGATTATCATAGAAAAACAGACCCGTGAGCTGGCCGAGGCAGAACATGCCATAGAGCAGGCCCGCGTCCAGCAACGCCTCGAGATGCAGGAGCATGAGACACAGGTGGTCACTAAAGAAAAAGAACGATACCAGGAACTGCTGCTGAACATACTACCCTACGAGGTGGCGCAGGAACTTAAAGAGCATGGCAAAAGTGAAGCTAAGATGTACGATCATGTTACCGTCATGTTCACCGACTTCAAGGGCTTCACCAAAATATCCGAAAACCTTTCACCCGAAAACCTGGTGCATGAAATTGATGTCTGCTTCAAAGCGTTCGACAACATTATAGGTAAATACAATATAGAAAAGATAAAGACCATTGGCGATAGCTACATGGCCGTTAGCGGCTTACCGGTAGTGAACGATACACATGCTGCTGATGTCATAAATGCCTGCATGGAGATACAGGAATTCATGCGAAAACACAATAAAGAACTGGCTGCTGCTGGTAAAGATGTATTTGAAACCCGTATCGGGGTTCATACAGGCTCTGTGGTGGCTGGTATTGTGGGCATAAAAAAATTCGCCTACGATATTTGGGGCGATACCGTGAATATTGCTTCCCGCATGGAAAGCAGTTGCCAGGAAGGCAGGGTCAATATAAGCGGCACCACTTACAACCTTGTTAAAGACCAATTCGCCTGTACATACCGGGGTAAGATACAGGCAAAGAACAAAGGAGAGATTGACATGTATTTTGTTGACACCCTTCTAACCAGCCAGCCTGCTGCGTAAGGCACCCTGCATGGGCACTATCTTCCTCGTTCCGTAGTCAAAACAGATCATCCCGGTTTTTGCATGAGCTATTTCCGCTATTGCCCCCTCCCGCTCCCTTGTTATCCGGTACAGCAGGTCAAAAGAATGGGCAGTGATTTCTTCCACGAATAAGTGAATGGTAAGCACATCGCCATAAAAAGCCTCACCCTTATAGGCTATCATCACATCAGCCATGATCAGAGCTGTACCCCCGGCATTCAGTTCGTCATATCCCCAATTTGCCAGTAGTTGCATCCGGCTCTCATGTATTACCGACAATAATGAATCATTGCCCAGGTGACCGCCATAATTGATATCCGTTATCCGCACAGGAATATGCGCGGTATGTAAGGCTTTTTGCTCAGGAAACTTTATTTTTACACGACCCATTAAACTGCTTTTCGCTTGTGAAAAAAAATTAGCTCATGAAAATAATATGTATTGGCCGAAATTACAGCGAACATGCAAAAGAACTGAATAACGAAGTACCCGACGAACCCATTCTTTTCATTAAGCCCAAAAATGCCCTGCTCCTGCCGGACAAACCCTTATATTATCCTGAGTTTACAGACGATCTTCATTACGAGTGCGAGGTGGTGATACGCATAAGCAAGAACGGGAAATACATACAGGAGAAATTTGCAAAAAAATACTATAACGAAGTAACTGTAGGCATCGACTTTACTGCGCGCGATCTTCAGCAAAAGCAAAAAAGCAAAGGCTTGCCCTGGGAAATAGCCAAAGCCTTCGATAGCAGTGCCGCAGTAGGACGCTTTATACCCATTACGCCTGGTATCAATATACAGGAGCTCGATTTTGAATTAAAGCTCAATGATCAAATTGTACAAAAAGGCAATACCAAAGATATGCTCTTCAATGTCGACAAGATCATTGAATACAGTTCCCGCTTTTTTACGCTTAATATTGGCGACCTTATTTTTACCGGTACTCCTGCCGGTGTAGGGCCGGTTAGTGTTTATGACCGGCTCGATGGCTTCATGCAGGGCGAGAAGCTGCTCGAGGTTGAAGTAAGATAAGTTTATTGGTTAAACATAAGTTAATCAATACCCTGGATTAGAACACAGGGGCCTAAAACACTATCTTCGTATTTATTAATTTTCATATAATGAGGTATTTTTCTTTTTTTACGCTTATTGTTGTTTGTACTTTTTCATACAGTACCATGGCCCAACCCGCCAGCATTGGTTGTATAGATAAAGCCATACGTATGCAGGCCGAAGACCTGAAACTGGGCCTTACCAAACATGGTATGGAAGTGTATAAAGATGCCAATATCAGCATGGAATCATCGAGCCCATATCCCGTTGCCGTTCAGCTCAATAAAGGCGTAATGTACCAGATGATATTTGTAGGCAGTGCCCTCGCCCGCGATATACGCCTCGAGCTTTTCGATGGTGAGGACAAAAAGATCGGTGAGAAACTGATGAAAAAGAACGATCCTAATTATATCATATTCTCCTTTATCCCCGAGAAGACGGATATATACCTCGTGGTCTTGTCGCAAAGGCTCAAGAATCAAAGCATTTGCAGCAGCTTTACTATACTGCAGCCTGCCGGTGAAAAGAAGGAAACACAGGGTATCGTACCTTCAGATAACAGGTATAATAACCCCCGCTATATTGACAAGAACGGGAATCCCAAAAACACCAATCCCCGTTATGTGCCCCAGCAAACCGAAAAACAGCAACCGGGTAACAGCAACTATAATAATCCCCGCTATAAACCACAGGCAAAATAGGAGCCCCGTAGCTTTTATTTCCTATCCGAAAAGCAATACTTTTACGTTCCTATGGACGTAAAAATAGAAGCAAGCTGGAAAGCGGAGCTCAAAGAAGAGTTTAGCAAGCCATATTTCGAAGACATAGTCAACTTTCTCAAAGCCGAAAAAGCGGCAGGTAAAGTAATATATCCGCCCGGTCCTTATATATTCAATGCTTTCAACACTACCCCCTTCGATGATGTGAAAGTGGTAATACTGGGCCAGGACCCTTATCATGGGCCGGGGCAGGCACATGGCCTTAGTTTCTCCGTACCACCAGGTGTAGCTCCACCTCCTTCTCTCGTTAATATATTCAAAGAGCTCCATACCGACCTGCAATTACCTGTACCCGGCCATGGCTACCTCGAAAAATGGGCCAAACAGGGAGTATTGTTGCTTAATGCTGCGCTAACGGTAGAAGCACATAAACCAATGTCACACAGCAAAATAGGATGGCACCATTTTACCGACGATGTCATACGTATTCTGTCGCGCGACAGGGAGCATATCGTTTTTATGCTTTGGGGTAGCTTTGCAAAATCAAAAGCGGAGTTGATAGATAAAACGAAACATTTAATTTTGACAGCTGCTCACCCATCGCCATTGTCTGCGCATAATGGTTTCTTCGGTTGCCGTCATTTCAGTAAAGCGAATTTCTGGCTGCAAAGAATGGGGATAACGCAAATCGACTGGTCATTGTAGCAAACCAAAATGAAAGCTGTAAAAAATCTTCTCGGGCACCTGTACTTCATCTATGGCATGATACTCTTTGTGGTCACCATGCTCATTGTAGTTATTCCCATCTGGCTTATCTCCCTGCTGCCCGAGCCCAGGTGCACACGGGCCATACATGTGATGTTCAGGGGGTGGATGGGCGTATTCATGCCCCTGGTATTTTGCCCTGTGATACGCAGGGGTAAGAAAAACTTCAGGAAGGGGGAGAACTATGTAGTGGTCACCAATCATAATTCGCTGGTAGATGTACCAGTATCATCTCCCTGGATACCCGGTGCCAATAAAACACTGGCTAAGGTTGAGATGGCACGCATTCCTGTATTCGGGCTCATATATAAGTCGGGCTCGGTACTTGTCGACCGTAAAAAAGAGAATAGCCGCCGCGAAAGCTTTGCCAAAATGCAGGAAATGCTCAACATGGGCCTGCACCTTTGCCTGTACCCGGAGGGCACACGCAATAAAACCGGCAAACCTTTACAACCTTTCTATGATGGCGCTTTTATTACGGCTATCAAAGCCCAAAAAGACATTATACCCGGTATAATATTCAATACAGGTCGCATTCTGCCACATAACAAAAAGCTCTGGGCTCGTCCCCTCCCCATTTATTTCGACTTCCTCGAACCCATCAGTACCAAAAATTTAACATTGGACAACCTTACCGAACTTAAAGAAAAAGTGCATAATATTATGGAAGATTACTACGTTAAGAATCTTTCAAAGTACAGTTAATGTTATACAGCATAGTTGGCACGGGCAATATGGCATGGTTTCTGGCCCAGAAACTTACTGCCGCCGGCCACCATTGCACGGGTATATGGGGCCGCGATCCCCAAGCGGCTGAAGAACTGGCTACCGACATACGTATCAAACCATATACCGACCTCTCTGAAGTTGCAGATGGCGATATGGATATATGTTTTCTCGCACTTTCCGATGTCGCTATCGAGACTATTGCCAAAAGGCTTTCGTTCCGGAAAACAGTTCTCGTGCACACCGCGGGCTCGGTACCTGTAAACGTATTAACGCCCTACGCACATGATTGTGCTGTGCTCTGGCCTGTATACTCCATATTGAAGCACAACCTGCCGCGCCACCGTGCCGTGCCCTGTGCCTGGGAAGGCACTACCGATAAGGCCAAACGCTATATACAGTCCATAGCACATGGCCTTACGGATATACTCTTCGAGGCTCGTGGCGACCAGCGCAAATGGCTGCACCTTTCTGCTGTCATAGGCAATAACTTCATCAATCACCTCATGGCTGTTTGCGAACAGATATGTAAAGAACAGCAATTACCATTCGATGTGGTTCAGCCTATTATCCGGCAAACCTTCGATCGTCTTGCCGATCATACACCTTATGAATTGCAGACAGGGCCTGCACGCCGCAGGGATACCATCACTATAGGCAACCAGGAAAGCCTCTTAAGAGATCATCCCGATTGGCAGGCAGTTTACAAAGCCATCACTGCCTCTATAAATAACATGTATAAGGGCAAAGGCTGAGATAAGGTCCCGATAGCTTAACTTTGCGCCAAATTTAGGATTAGCCTGCATGTATAAGATAAATTTCAAGTTTGAAGAGAAAGGCCTCGTACCGGTAACGCTCGACAATGTAGAACCCGGGCAAAGCATACTGGAAGTGGCGCTGGAAAACAATATAGAACTGCACCACAATTGCGGCATGGTATGTGCCTGCAGCACATGTCATATATATTTGGAGCAGGGCGAAGAGCACGTACCCGAAATAAGCGATAAAGAAGAAGACTTTGTGGACCGCGCACGCAATCCCCGCCTCAATTCAAGGCTGGGCTGCCAGTGCATACTAGAAGATGGCGATGGTGAGATCACCGTCACCATACCCGACCAGTCCCTGATACATGGGGAATAACCACGAAACGAAACACAACACAAAAAAACAAAAATGGCTCACTACGAACCACCCATACATTGGAACGATTACGAAGACATAGCCATGAAGCTATATGAACGCTTTGGTGATGACTTTGGCGAAAGTAAAATATACCGCATCCGCTTTACTGAGTTGCTGGAATGGGTCCTGCAAATACCCAATTTTGCCGGCAAGCGCGAAGAATGCAACGAAGGCCACCTCGAGATGATACAAAGCACATGGGTATATGAGTGGCGGGATAACCAGGGCTGATTTAGGTGATCAGTTTTATTCCGGGGGCTATACAACCTCTTATTCCGGGTAGCAGCAACGCAGTGCATGCTGGCTCACAAGATTAAGAAAAAAGCTGCACTTAAATAGTAGCAGCTTTTTTTCTCGTTTATCTTACCAGGGTAACATCCCCTTTTAAATAAGTATCCTTACCATCGCACAAGTATTTTACCTGGTAGTAATATACCCCTAACTCCTGGGCTACCCCATTATATGAACCGTCCCAGCCGGTATATTCATTTGCTGTTTCAAAGACTACCTGTCCAAACCTGTTTAATACCCGGAAACTACTGAGTTTATGACCGCCCGGATTTAAAATATGGAAGAAATCGTTTTTCCCATCGCCATTGGGTGAGAAGGCAGTAGGCAGCAACAGGTCGCAGCATGGCTTCGTATCTACTTTTATACTGTCCATACTTATGCAGCCATATTCATTGGTAACCGCCAAAACAACGTAAGCATTTGCATCTATATGCCCCTTTACTACCGGGCTGTTATATTGGTAATCAAAAAAGGCTGCTGGTTTCCACTGGTATGTATATTTACTGTTATTCACGCTCGCCGAAAACACAACTTCATCTCCGTTACATACCAGTCCGTTGATGTCAGCATTGATATGGGCTTCCGGGTGGCTGTGCACGTTCACGCTGTCAGTGGCTTTAGTGCTGCAACCATTCTTCGCATCAATATCCAGTCTTACTATATAGCTGCCTTCGTTATCCCATGTTACGTAGTATGGGCCAATACCTGTGGCAGTATTTTCACCAGTTGCTAAATGGCCTCCTCCAAAATCCCATTTATACTGCTGCACCTCCATATCCACCCACGATATTTCCAGGTAGCAGGGGTCCCCCGTGCAAACAATATTATTGCGCAGATCAATATTCACTTCGGGCACTTGCTTTACAGTAACCGTATCATATGCCGGCACACTCGAGCAGATACTATCTGTCGCTATTACCGATACCACCATATTCCCAATGCCACCAAACACTACAGTGTAAGGGCCTCCGTTATCTCCGCTGAGCACAGTGCTGCCTGTAGGCCATGTCCATGCGAATGTAGTTCCCGCATGGAAATCACCGTTATATATAAATGTGAGTGTATCGTTTTGGCATAAGATATTACCAGAAGAAAATATTGCAGCTGTAGGTCTGTATAATACGGTTACCTCCACGGGGGTGCGGTCACTTTCACAACCATCGATCACCTGGCTTACATACCACTGACGTACATATGGCGAATCCGTAACCGGTACAGGAGCTGATGTTGACGCAAATCCGCCAAGCGGTACCGTGTACCATTTAAGCGTTCCCTGGGCAATGGCTGTTAATGCTATAGCCGAATCACCTTTACAATATACCACAGGTGAAGTGACAGGCACAGGTGGCTTGGCAGTGATTACAACCTGCACCGGCAGCCTGTCGCTTTCACAGCCATCTTTCGTCTGGCTTACATACCAGGTAAAGGTGCCGGGCACATCTGTTACCGGAGTAGGTGCAGTGTCAGTTGCTACTCCGCCTGTCGGTACCGTATACCATAATATGGAGTCGCCGTTTGCTATCAGCGGTGCCAGGTTACTATCCCCCTGGCAATAGTGCGAAGCGGTAAATACCGTCGGCACAGGTGGCTTTTCCTTTACGATTACTGTTTGTGGTACGCGCAGCCCTTCACAACCCGCTGCCGTCTCCTGGCTCACATACCAGGTATATGTACCGGCTACAGCGGTAGAGGGCATTGGCGCATTGGTAGTTCCTGCCCCGCCGGTAGGCTGCACATACCATTTTATTATGTCCGATGGGTTACCTGAGGCTGTTGCTATAAGAGCATTTGCTGCCTCACCCTGGCAATAAACCACGTTTTGCACTATAGGTGTGCCCGGTGTCTGGTTCACCGTAACATTTATATAAGCGGGCTGCAATAGGCTGCAATTATGTATTGTCGTGACTGCAAGGTTATAAGTACCCCCATTATTTGTCTGGGCACCGTTTATTATAATATTTTGCTGATGAATTGAGTAGCCGTTAGGTCCGGTCCAGTAATAATCAGCAGCATCCGGTATTGGGGCCACATTTATGATCAGGTCACTATCTGAGCAAACGGGGCTGTTGGACGTAATAACAGGTATTGCCGGCGCCGGGTAAATAGTAACATTGGTTGTACCTGGTGCCGAATTACAGTTAGCATAGCTTGCTACCACCGTATACGTACCACTATATGCAGGTATGGCATTGGGCACATTAGGATTCTGCTGTCCATTCGGATTTATAAATGCCGGCCCCGTCCAGCTTACACTAGCGGGCACTACCGGGTTACCATTTACAGTAACTGTCGAGGATAAGCTTAAAGTTTGCCCCTCGCATACAGGGCTATTGCTCGAAGCAGTTATCACTGGTGCGGATGGATCGCTAAGTGTTATGGGACCTGCCGGGGGTGATGTGCATGCATTTATAGATACCGTAATATTAGAGTAAGTTCCCGCCTGCAATCCCTGGATGACAACGTTGCCCGACCCGTTCGAAATGATCACAGCATTTTGAATTGTATTACCATCAAAATAGCTTACATTATATGAGGTGTTTGCCTGCAAGCCCATAAGCGAAATACTTCCTTCATTGCCACCACAGGTAGTTGGCGAAGAATATGAGGTATTGGTAATAAGCGGCGGTGTAGGATCGGTTAATGTTACCGGGCCTGCCATATTTGAACTACAACCATTTTGCACCACGTATATATTACTGTAAGTGCCCGCCATTAGTCCGCTGATTACATATTGACCGCCCGCATCCGATACTATAGCGATATTGACCGCAGCCGGAGTAGAATAATACAAGGAGTAGCTGCTGTTAGCTGCCATACCGGCTATGACTATTGCGCCCTCACTGCCGCCACAAGTACTGGGATTGGCGAAAGCCGCTATATTAATGCTTGGTGTCTGGTTGATAACTACTGTTGTAGTTCCGGTTACCGAACAGCCATTACCATCAGTGGCTACAACGGTATAAGTACCCCCATCACTTGTCTGCGCATTGGTAACTACCGGGTTCTGCGCCCCATTCGGCGTAATAAAAGCTGGCCCCGTCCAGCTGTAACTGCTGCTTGCCGGTGTAGTGGCAGCATAGAGGTTGAGATCGTTACCGGAACACAAAGGCCCGTTATTAGAAGGCATCCCGGCTGTAAACACAGGCAGCGGGTTCACGGTAATGGTTACGGAACCATTTAGGGCAACGGTACAGGCGCCTTTTTGCACATTTACTAACGTGTAGGTGATCGCACTATACAGCGGTCCTGTATTTATACTTGCTGTCCCGGCAGCATTTAATACGATAGTCTGGTTAGGGCCTCCGTTATTATAGGTCACGGTGGCATTCGCCGTGCCTGAAAAATTAATGGTTGTGGAATCGCCATAGCATAGTGTCGTATTTGCTGCGCTTATACTGGCATTTAATTGAGCTGGCTGTGTTATGTTAAACGTCTTGCTGCCGGTACAGCCATTGGCATCAGTGATATTACAGGTGTACGTACCCGCACAAAGACTATTTGCTGTTGCGCTGTTACCCCCGCTTGGCAACCAGGTATAGGTGAAGGGGCTTGCACCTCCCGTTAACGTTACCGTTGCATTGCCATCGCATTGCCCATAACAGCTAACGTTATTTTGAGTGCCATTTACGGTAAAACCACCTGTACTGCCCACTACAACCGTAGCTGTGCTGGTAAGGCATCCATTGGAAACGGTTACCGTATAGTTGCCTGCACATAAGCCCGTTGCCATCGCATTATTGCCACCACTTGGCGCCCATGAATAGGTGAAAGTATTGGGTCCGTAGGGAGCAGTTGCCGTTACTGTCGCCGTTCCATTACAGCTGGAACAGGTTGCCTGGGTTGAACTTGTATTTAACGTTAAATTTGGAGGAGTACAAACTGTACAGGATGTAGTTTGATAATACAAGCCGGCAAAAGCGACGTTAAAACAATCGCCTGATGTAGACGTATTTACTGTAAAGTTAGATGTCGTTTGCCCGCTGGCAACTGTAGTGCCTGTGGTTATATAGTTCCACCAATCCCACGATACTGCAACAGCTGTGCCGTTTAATGTTACAGACGTAGGAGTAGCCTGTAAGTCACCAACACCGGCAAAAGCCGTAGCATTTGTAGTATTACCACATACAGCACTGTAACTCATATCATAACTTGCTACCCCTCCATTCACCACTATTGCACCGTCAGCAATAATGATACGGCCCTTGTAAGTTGCTGTCGGGTCGCTGTATATAACTATTAAGGTAGCACCATCCATATCATTGCTTGAATTCGGTGGGTTGGTCAGGATACCAGATATGTTATAGGTGCCATTACCGCTAACTACGGAAGTAACATCAGCTCTGTAGGTATACGATCCCACATATCCCCAGCATTTATCCTGGCCCGATCCTACAACTGTCATAGGGAAATTTTGCGTGCCGCTTGGTCCTGCGATCGTAGCAGTCTGTGCAGCGCCGTCACCCGATCCTTCAGCCCATAGGTAAGCCTTTTCAATATTCGCGCAGTTAGGTATCCCGCTGATCACAAATGAAGCTGGCTGGGACACTCCTGCGGGCGAAAATCTCTGACCCAGTTTCTTTGATACTGCTTTATAATTTGCACCACATTTATTTAGATCGTAGATAACCCCTAAGGAGCCATTGCCGTTAGCAAAACAAAGTATACTTTGATAAGCTATTAAAAATAATGTTAAGAAAAATTTAATTTTATTCATCTGTGATAAGTATTATAGCTCAAAACTAGTCTCCATATCCCACATTATTACTATAAAGCGAATAATTAAATATTGCTTAATACCAATATGTAGAATACGATATTTTAAACTAAATAATTGCCTGAAAGGCAAACACTTAATGACAGCCATATTTTCAATATCATGCAGGCATACAGTTTTATACTATAAATACCGTACAAAGCCGATATTGAATCCCCTTGCCTCATACGATGGGTTTCTGTGTTCCGTCTTTTGTGCGTTCGATACATGCAGGAAACGGTAGCCCAATACCATAGTGTAGCGGTTATCTATCCTGTACTTAAAGTCGGGGCCTGCGCGGAACATAAAATTGTAGATCGACCCTCCGTAAGGGAAACGGTTCGAGTATAATATAGGCCCTTCGCTTACCATCCCGTCTATGGAGAAGTTTCCAACCTTCAATACAGTTAGTTGCAGCTTCACTATAGCTCCTATTCCGGCCGCAGAAGTATTGGTTATTAGTTTAAGTGGATTGTCCTCATGAAACAAAAGATTGCCCCACGCGTAGGTCAGTGTTAAACCAACATCAATATTGAGGAGTATCTTCCTGAAATACTTGGTCCAGAAAAATGCATTTACAGAATAGGTCTGTATCTGCCGGTCATAATCCTTGGGATGCATGTACTCCATACTCAGCTGGCACCTGTATCGGGTGTTGGGGGCAGCTTGCGCATCTTTATCTTCTGCACCCGATGACAGCGTTATAAAACAAAAACACAACACTAGTAGCCATTGCAAATAGGTACGCATATCGACAAATTTTCTTTATCAATAAATATACTCCATCATTTCAATAACAAAAATAGGAATAGCACTATGTGTATATCATTATTTGGAATGCCCCTATTGCTAACCGTAACTTTATCACTAACCGGCACTTTTTTCCCGGATTTGTATAAGTTCTTTGACATATTGGAAAACAATAATTGATGCGCTCGGTGTTTATGCACCATATAGGTAGATCACGAAAATAATTGCAAAAAACAGCATTAAAGTGGAAGCAGACAGGAAGCGCTATCCACATGAAGTAAGCATCCCTAAAATTCTGGTAAACAATAAATTAATCGAAAACAAGTCGCACAAAACACTTCCGGTTTTAAAATAGTGCGCATCCGGAAGTAATGGTTAACACTCCTCAAAGCTTCCCGAGAGCTTAAAGAGGTCGTAGGCCTCACTTTTAAAGGATGCATTTACGCTAAACCCACCTTCGCTCTCTTTCCAGTTAATAATGATCTCGGGCTGAACATCAGGCGTTATCAGTTGCAGGAACTTAACATTACCTGCATTACGCAACCATAATTGCCTGCCTGTTGCCTGCTGCAGAAATTCCTTCACCATCTCCATCATACATACCCCCGGTACCACAGGCTGGCCGGGAAAGTGGCCTTTAAAAATATCATGGTGTTCATTAAAGATTATCCTGCAGGAAAAACTGTGATCGCCGTTATGCGCTTCGCGATAGGTATAAAAATCATTCATCAGCATGGGATGCTATTTTATTTAGTTCTATGGTAAAATTTGCTTTCAGGTGCCTGAATAATACCGAATCGGGCAACTCATGCGGCCCATTTTTGCCATTGAGTAGTATTTCGGTCACCAGTCGCTTATCTCCTGTATTATCTATCCGCATTAATCGTGCCGATTTTTCAACATAATACGCATAACCTTTTTCTAAGCTAAATCGGTAGTAAGTTTCATCACCGGATTTATAAACGGTTTCCGATGCCACATCCAGGCGTTTCATCAGCAGCAGGTTTAGATCCTTTTCTAGCGTCTTGATAACTGCCGGCTTGTCCAGTTGGGGAATGATGGTATTTACCTTAAAGGAGTCATTTTTGCTCCACTCAAAGTCAAAAAAAGTAAAGCCCATCTCGTTCTGGAATATAGCCCTTGTACTGCCGTCATCGAGCTGCTTGAAGAACAGCACCCCGCTCAGGTGAAATTTTTTGAATACTGCACGCCCGTCTACAATGCAACGGTATAGCTGTTTGTCAAATCCGGCTTTGTATTTAAACGCACTCTTGCCTGTATTATTTTGCTGCACCAGGCGTGCATAATATGGTGCTTTACAGGCAGTAAAAAGGAACAGTAAAAGGCTACTTAACTTTAAAAAGGCTCTCATTAAGCGCTATGTTGTGCTGTGTGTTGCTGAAGTCCATATCGGTGTAGTCTCCCCCGTTCTCGGTCATCGTCAGGCGGCTCACATCAAAGTTCTTCTTGTCCATATACACGTCTATCTGTTTGAACATTTTCTTCATAGCATCGGTCACTGGTTCCAGTGATAGCAGGTAGCTCTGGCCGTTCTCAAAAGAGGCTACCTTAAAATCAGGGTTTTGCAGCACGGTACCGCTCATACAGTCTATCATTATCCTGTTTACCGATTGCATGGTCTTACTGTTGCGGGTATTGATCTTATTACTCTTCTGCTCATCCTTTACCATGAGCTGTCCGCCGTTCATCACCAGCAGGTAACTGTATGGCGAAGTGTATTCTATCCGTACTTTATCTTGCTTTTTGAAATAGAACTTACCTTTCGATTTGATCTTATCTGCAAGCAGTGACAGGTGCTTTACCTGGGCGAAATCGCTGGCTATGGTCTGTTTGGCATTGTTTGCCTGCGATAACGAGGACTGGAAAGAAGAAACATTCTTTACCGCCTGGTAACCCTTAGGCTGTGCATATACCACAACAGCGAACAGTATAAATAAAACGGTACTAAAAACCTTATGCATAAGCTTCAATATCCAATAATTGGTCGATGCGTGCAAAGGTAAAGCCCTTTTGGCGGGTAAGCACTATCAATTCCGTTAAAATTTCACGCGTAACAGGCATACTATCATGCAATAGTATGATATCACCCCCTTTCAGTTTACCCAATATACGCTCCAGCAATTGTTGCGGGTCTTTGGCAGTAGTGTCAAAAGAGCGCACATTCCAGCCAATGGAGGCCATATCCAGCCTTTTTACAGCCCGGGCAAGGTTAGGATTGGTGACCCCATAAGGTGGCCGGAACAAGCGGGGTACCTGCCCTGTTATGGCCTTAATGGTTTCATTGGTCTTCTTTATCTCTGCGGCCATCTTCCTGCTGCTCTGCCAGTCAAAGTTAAAACCATGATCGTAAGAGTGGTTGCCTGTTACATGCCCCTCGTCATGCCACCTTTTCACCAGTTCAGGCTGCACAGCAGCATTTTTGCCTATGGAAAAGAAAGCCGCCTGCACTTCATGCTTTTTCAGAATATCGAGTATCGCAGCGGTTTCCTGCCCCGGTCCGTCATCAAAGGTTAGTGCTACCAGTTTAGGCTTATCGCCCCTGTTATAAGATTTTATGTAAAAGTTCCACTGTATATAGATAGCCCCCAGTACCAGTAAATGGATATAAATGAGGAGTAGCGCTGCAGCCCACCAGAAGGATATGCCTCTGGTAAAATAAGCTATATCAAATGCTATCAGCAATATGATGAACAGTACACTTATTATCCTGTAGGGACGCAATGTTTCTTATTTCTTTATGATACCCAAAAATAACAGCAGCCAGCCAACAATAAAACAAATGCCCCCTAAAGGCGTGATGAGCCGGGCCCATACAGGTATATTCACCTGTTTCACCTCCAGCAATGGGTACAGGTATAAAGAGCCGCTAAAGAATACGATACCGAGTATGAAGAACAACGTAGCAGGTTTCAAAAGGCTGCTCGGGTAATAAGTGTATACGATACCAACAATAAGCAGGGCGAAGCTGTGGTAGAACTGGTACGTAACCCCTTTCTGGAAAACATCTATCTTATCCGATGACAGCGTATCTTTTAAACCATGTGCGGCAAATGCGCCCAATATTACCGCTACCATTGCAAGGAGAGCCCCTGCTGCGAGTGCTTGTTTATACATTCCGGGATAATTTCGTCAAAGGTACTAAGGGAAATGTCTTCTGTTTGTAAAATATAACTGGCCTGCTCATAAAACCGCTCACGCTCACACAGCAATTGCTGCAATACCTCTTTTGTATTTTGTCTGCCTCTTAGCAAAGGTCTTACTTGTTCATCGGCACCTATGCGCGATGCAAGTGTTTCTATCCTGGCCTTAAGATATATAAGCGTTCCGGAGCGCTGCATCTGTTTCAGGTTATTAAAGAAGCAGGGCGTACCGCCCCCCGTGGCAATGATCGTTGGCCGCTTTATCATACCGATCAGCCCTATGAGCGATGCATGCTCTTTGGCCCTGAACCAGCCTTCTCCTTTAGAGAATAATTGCCTGATATCCTCCCGTTCCCTTTGTATGATATATTCATCAAGATCTATGAACGGAAAACCATAGGCTTCTGCAACCCTGGTCCCCCAATAGGTTTTCCCTGCGGCGGGCATACCGGTAAGGAATATGATGTTCATATCTTGTTATTCAGAAATTTCCATATCATTAACATACCCATTTGCACCGCCAGCTCCTTATTCAGGTGGCGGTCATAATGAAAACGGAATTTTTTCGTCCTTATTTTCTCCTTATCGGCTACTGCCATCCATACAGTTCCCACAGGTATTGGGCTGTCATATACTCCGGGGCTGAGTAAACCAGTGATAGAAAGGCTATTATCGCAATTCAATGCAGTCAATGCACTTTTTGCCATTGCTGTGGCTGTTTCTTCGCTCACTACACCATACTGCTCTATTATTCCTTTTTCTACTCCTAAGATACGTTCTTTTATTTCATTTTGGTAACAAACTATACTGCCCTTAAAATATTGACTTGCACCCTGCACCTGCGTGATTAGGTGGGCAAGGTAGCCCCCGGTGCAACTCTCAGCCAGGCCCAGGGTAGCACCTATATGCATCAAAGTTTTACCCAAAATATACTCCATCGGCATATCCTCCATGGCTATCACGATGTTTTCCAGGCGATTAGCTATTTCCTCCTGTCGCATTTTCAACTCTTGCATAAGGGCCTCGGCATTATCGCCCCTGCCGGTCAACCTTAGCTTCACCACCCCGGGACTGGGCAGGTAAGCCAGCTTTATATGCCCGGGCAATGCTGCCTCAAGGTCCTGTATCTTCTCGGCTATGAAACTCTCCCCTTCTCCCGATGTGATAAGGGTAACATGCAACAAAGCATCACTAACGAAATGATGCCTGAGCCGCGGCAATACCTCATCTTCCATGATGGCCGTCATCTCAAAGGGTACGCCGGGCATGGATATGATCACCTTACCTTCTTTCTCGAACCACATGCCTGGTGCGGTTCCTATTCTGTTATGCAACACGGTACAGTTGTCCGGCACTTCCGCCTGTTTTAGGTTGCGCTCCAGGAAGGGCCTGTTCCTTTGCACAAAAAGCTCTTTAACGTGGCTGAGCACCCGCTCATCTACCACAAGCTTAGCCCCAAAATAGTCACACAGGAAAGGCTTGGTTATATCATCGGCTGTGGGGCCAAGGCCACCTGTTATCAGCACAATACCTGCCTGTAACAGCTCCTCATCAAGCGCCCTTCTTATTGCCACGGCATCATCACCTACGGCTACCCGGCGCAGCACATCTATCCCTATGTTATTCAATGCTTTTGCTATCCATGCCGAATTGGTATCGAGGGTTTGCCCTATCAGCAGTTCGTCGCCAATAGTGATTATGGATGCGCTTATGTTACTCATTGCCCTCCTGCTGATCTGTAAAAAATGGCTGCAACCTTGCCAACAATTGCTCCGGCATCGGTATCTTCTTCTTTTCTTTCATATCGTAAAATACCAGTGTAGTAATACCAACATTCAATAAGGTGCCTGCCTCGTTATACAGTTCGGAATGGAAGTGTATCTTAGCCCCATTCGGTATCTCTTTTAATATGGTCTTTACCGTTATCAGGTCGTCGTACAATGCAGGGCGGTAATACTTACTGTTCATCTCCGCAACCGGCATCATAACACCCATCTCTTCCAGTTCGCGATAAGTGAAGCCTAATTGCCGTATGGCCTCGGCCCTGCCTACCTCATAATATAGTGCATAGTAACCGTAATATAAATAACCCATCTGGTCTGTTTCACCATATCTTACCCTAACCTGTGTTGTCGATGTGTACATGTATCCTGAATTTCCGGAAAAATATTAAGCGGGTTTATCTGCATCTTTTACAGAATACACACTGTTGGCCTGGTTAAGACAAGTAACGGTGAGATCGTTGATGCAAACATGTGCAGGCAATGAGGCACAGTAGTGCACGATATCAGCTATATCCGTAGCCACAAGCGGCTCAAAACCCTTATATACGTTTGCGGCACGCTCCTCATCACCTTTAAAGCGCACCAGCGAAAATTCGGTTTCAGCCATTCCGGGGTTTACCGAAGTTACTTTAATGCTATAGGGAAGCAGATCGATACGCATGGCCTGGCTCAGTGCATCTACGGCAAATTTTGTGGCACAATATACATTGCCGTTCTTATATACCGTTTTCGATGCCGTTGAGCCAATATTGATAATATGCCCGCCTCTTTGTGCTTTCATCATGGGCGCAACCTGTCGTGTCACATACAGTAGGCCTTTAACATTGGTATCTATCATTACGTCCCAGTCATCTGTATCACCGTCTTCTATTGACGACATACCCGATGCCAACCCTGCATTATTCACCAATATATCTATTGTCGCTAACGCTTCTTTTAATTGCTGTATCGCTGTTACTACTTGTTCTTTATCCCTCACATCGAATTGCAGGCTGAGCACTTTTACATTATATTTCTTTTCCAGTTCCTGCTGCAATTCGGCAAGGCGGTCTGCCCTCCTGCCAGTAATACATACCGTATTCCCTTCTTTTGCAAACCGCTCTGCTATAGCCCTCCCAAAACCTGATGTAGCACCGGTTATCAATACATTTTTGCTCATCTCAGAAAATTTATGGTAAAGATAAGGTCTTGCTTTAGGTTTTAAGATAGGAAAAGACGTACAAGTAAGCACGTCTTTCAAAATAATATTTTGTTACTATTTAGCGTATCAATGTAACATCACCTTTATAGAATTCTTTTTCAGCATGCCGGTTGGTAACACTCAATTCCCAAAAATAGGTCCCTACATCGGCTGGCTCTCCTTTGTAATTGCCATCCCATCCTTCGCTAAAATCTTTACTCTCAAAAACCTTTTCACCAAACCGGTTGAATATCCGGAAATAGTTATTGGCACTGTAACCTATAGCTATAGGTCGCAACAGATCATTCCTTCCATCGCCATTTGGTGAAAAGGCTGATGGTACAAAATAAGAAGGTTGCGCAACTACCCACACTTTAATGGAGTCATCCCCCTCACATTGTTCTATGCTTTTAATATGCACATTATAATTGTAATGGCCCGTATCCGGATAGTGGCCTATGGGGTTAGGCCCCATAAAGGTATTGAGCAAAGTTGCAGGGGTCCAGGTATATTCTACACCACCTGAAGCGTTGAAATTTATCATCTCGCCAGCAACTATTATCGTATCATTACCCGCAAATGGCTTAAAATCCTCTACATATACATCTTTTGTCACCGTATCAGCACAGCCCAAATAATTGCCGGATGTAAGCGTGACTTTATATGTTCTGCCTTGGGAATAAGCGTGTACAGCATTTTGGGTATTGGCACTTTGCTGGTCACCAAAATCCCACTTCCAGAAGGTTATCGGTTTATAGGTCGATTGAGATATATCGGTAAAAGTAAGCGGTGCATCCGGACAGTGCAGGCCGGTAACATTAAAATCGCCCTGGAACGATGGATATATCTTTACCAGCACAGTAGTACTGTCAGGGCATGTACTGCCTTCATTGACCGTAAGCTTTACAAGATAGGTACCGGTATCGGGATAAGTATAGCTGGGTTGAAATTCAGTGGATGTAGCACCGGGCACACCAAAGTCCCAAAAATAAGCAAATCCCCCCGTGCTGCTATTCAGAAATGATACCGTATAACTTTTGCATTGAACGATATAGGTATTGCTCTCGGTGGATAGCCTTGGTATATCAGCTACCACAGCACGGCTGCAATTGGTAACCACGAACTGGAAATCGCGCGTTACCGTGTTGATCATGTTCCCGTTCCGCCATTCGTGGCAGCAAACAGTGACCACAAAACGGCCCTGTATGTTAGGCTTCCCGGTTATCAAACCCGTTACCGGGTCAATACTTATCTGCGGGAAACCTCCCATGGGATTCGTTGCTGTAAATGGCGAAATATAATTAACCGGCGTATATGGTGGCGCCAGCGGTAATGGTTTGGCATCGTTGGTGCTTCCCCCCACATAAGAAGTACAAAACTCGTAACTAAGCGAGTCTCCGTCGGCATCTGTAGCAGAGTGATCATAGACCAGGGGATTGTTCAAACATATGATCTGGGGAGGATAATTTTTAAAAACAGCACTATTATTACATACAGCCAGTTGCGAAGGGGGTATGGTGCAGGAATAAGTAGCACCTACAGAACCAGGGTTCGCAATATTTAAAATAGTGGCATTCCTGCAACAGCGCTGGTACACGATCATGTAACCAGTGGAACTGGGGTTCAGGTGATACTTTTTGGTAAAAGTCGCTTTATACAGGCAGGTATTTGGATAGTTATTAATACACTGGTTACTAAAGTTCGCCGGCACTGTAGGCCGGTCGAGCAGGGGTATTGAATCAAACTGTACCGGTGTTTGAAAATCGGCACCCGTATAGATCACCAGGTATGCCGGGTTATCTTCCTGTATTGCTGATTGCTGCCCGGTAAGGCAATCTTCGTATATTTCTATAGTAACCTGGTAATCGTTATTCCCGAGACACTTATAAGTTATATCTCCCCCAACAATATGTGAAGCTCTGGCAGAGGAAAAAAATACGACCAAGAAAAGAAGCACCAAGCAGCTTATGTTTCGCCTAAAGCACATATTCTGCGATAAAATTAAAGATTTTTAACGGATTAACGTCACATCACCTTTGTAAAATTCCCTTTTACCAAACCTGTTGGTAACGCTCAGCTCCCAGAAATAGGTGCCCATATCGGCACGCTGACCCTTATAAGTACCGTTCCATCCTTCGCTGAAATCCTTGCTGGCAAAAACCACCTCCCCAAAACGGTTGAATATCCTGAAATAATTATTGGCACTATATCCTATGGCAATGGGCCGCAGCAAGTCATTGATACCATCTCCATTAGGGCTAAATGCATTGGGTACAAAGTAGGAAGATTGTGCCACCACCCAGACCTTTATAGAGTCATTACCTTCACAGCCAGCCTCACTCTTTATATATACATTATAAGCAAAGTGCCCGGTATCGGGATAAGTGCCTGTAGGGTTAGCGATACTTGTTGCATTAAGGTTAGTACCTGGCGTCCAGGTGTAGAACAGGCCTCCTGTAGCATTGAAGTTGATCCGCTCACCTGATACGATAATGGTATCATTGCCTGCAAAAGGTTTGAATTTTTCAATATATACATCCTGTATGGCCGTGTCCCTACAACCCTTTACATTCTTCGATATAAGGCTTACATTATAATCATTGCCTGCCGAATAGATGTGTACAGGGTTTTGCTGACTCGACGACTGGCCATCGCCAAAGTTCCATGTCCAGGAAACAACCGGTTTATAGGTTGACTCTGTAAGATCAGTAAAAGAAAGCTGGCTACCGGGACAATGCAATCCACTCACCGAAAAATCTGTTTTGAAAGAAGGGTAGACCTTAACTAAACGGGTAATACTATCCGCGCAGGTACTGCCCGGGTTTACCACAAGCGTTACTGTATAGGTGCCGGTATCGGGGTAAGTGTAGGTAGGCTCGAACTCGGTAGAGGTGGCTCCTGGTACGCCAAGATCCCAATGCCAGGAAAACCCGCCTTCGCTTTTATTGCTAAAATGCACAGTTAAGCCCTCGCATTGAATGATATACGTGTTCGGCTCGTCTGACAGGATAGGTATGTTGGCCACTACGGCTTTACTGCAATTGGTCACTACGAACTGGAAATCTCTGAAAACCGTATTGATCATCATACCATTGCGCCATTCATGACAGCAGACGGTAACCACAAAGCGCCCGGCAATATTGGGTGTGCCTGAAATGATCCCTGTAACCGGATCTATTTTGATCTGCGGGAACCCGGCCATAGGATTGACCGCAGAAAAAGGAGAAACATATTGTAATGGCGGGAAAGGTGGTGGCGCGGGTACAGGTTTTACATGATCTTCATCGCCACCGGCGTATGCGGTACAAAACTCATAGCTCAGTGAATCGCCATCCGGATCGGCAGCAGAGTGGTCATACAGCAATGGCGTGTTCAGGCAAATGATCTGCGGCGGATAATTTTTAAATACCGCACTATTATTACAGGCGGCATCCTGCACAGGAGGTATAGTAGTGTAGTAGGTAGCCCCGGTAATGCCCGGGTTCACCACATTCAGCACAGTAGCATTCCTGCAGCAGCGCTGGTACACGATCATATACCCGGTAGTGCTGGGGGGTAAATTATAATTCTTTATAAAGCTGGCCTTATACAGGCATACCGTAGGATAGTTCTTAATACACTGGTTACTGAAGTTGGCAGGAACGCTAATGCGCGGATTGAGCCTTATTGAGTCGAAAACCACACGATGCCTGAAATCGGCCCCGTCATATATGCTGATCAAACCGGGATCATCCTGCTGTATTGCATCATGGTAACCAGTCTGGCAATCTTCGTAAATGTTTATGGTAATTTGGTAGCTGTTATTACCCTGGCATTTGTAACTAACCTCACCACCCACTATATGGGAAGCTCTTGCCGGTATCGCCGCAAACAATACCGGGAATAACCAACAATATATTTTAAATCCCTTACAGTGCATCCAAATTCCGTATTAAGACCAAAAGCAGTATGCTGCAAAATCTAAGAGGTCAAATACCAGGCCATCTTTGTTCTCGAGCATACTCATATGCCCACACATATTATAGACAGATACAAAGTTAGTATAAGCCAGGGTACATTGTTGTAATCCTTTTGTAAAAGATATGACCGAATCGTCCTTTCCTATGATCCATTGCATGGGGAAAGCTGCATTGGCAACAAGGCCGATCCTATCGGGCCTTTCCAGCATGGCCTGGTAATAGGCTATCATGCTTTCGGCCTCAAGCTTTAAGCCACTTTCTACCTGTCTTTCAATGATGCCGGGAAGGGTTTCTTTGGTACGGGGGGAGAATAATGCCGGTATCATTTGCTTTATAAACGGCTCTTTACCCCCTTTTCGTATAAGTTCAATGGCCTTTTTGCGGTTATTTTTCTTTTCCTCATCATCGGCATATGCCGTAGAGTGTACCATTGACAGGCCTGCGAGCTTTGAGGAATATAATGCTGCAAAGGCAAGGGCTATATAGCCACCCATGGAATGCCCGGCTAGCAAAGCCTGATCAACCTGCTCGGCTTCAAGTACTGCAGCAACACTGCCAGCCAATGCTTCTATACTTATAGCATCGTTGCCTCGTGCGCTCTTCCCGCTACCGGGCAGATCTGGTACGATAACTGTGTATTGTTCCGCCAAAGCAGGCCATACATCTTTCCATAAAACACCACTTTCGGGAAAGCCATGCAATAAGACAATAGCAGGCCCGCTACCGAACTTTTGATAATATATAGACGGGAACTGCCTGTTACTGATTACCATTGAGCCTTTTTGCTTTTGAACGTCTTAAAACCATGCCATAAACAAATAACAAGGCAAGCAATAAAGGCATTAATTCAAGCAGCGGCAATTCCTGTATATGTAAGATATGCAACAGCAGGCTTACGATCAATAATAGGATAGCCACGAGCGCATAACGGTCTTTATTCTTCCTCGAAAAGACAAAAATAATATTGGTTGGCAGCGCCCATAACACATTCAGGTTATTCTGGCAGGCCTGGTGGTCCGTCCCCAACCACATAAAAATTAGAAAACAGCCCAGCAAGCCGGTCACTAACATTAATACAAAGCTCATTACTTTACCCAATATTTTCAGTTTTTCAACTGTGAGCCCAGCTATGGTCAATATGGCGATAAGACATGTGAGCAGGAAGGGTTGGTTCAAGCCACCCGAACTATGATCATCGCCCCCAGGCAGTATCACCTTAGTTTCGCCTGCTACCTTTTGCCCATTGAGCGTGGCACCTGCCAGCCCGTCCCTTAAATAATCGGGCAGGAACATTACATCGCTATTGCTCATTACCTTATCTATCCTGCTGCCTAAAGCGATATCGATACCGAAACGCTCCCAGTGCTTGCGGGCAAGATATTGATCAATGATATTGCGGAAGGTCATCTTCGAGTTTTCAGGCAGGGTACGGCCAAATTTAAAACCCGGCCCTAAAATATTAGGACCGATATCCCTTATGCGGGTAGCACAATTATCGAAGAGAAAATCGTATTTATAATCCCTGTGTGCGGGCAGTGCGTTCCACTCCAGGAACGAATCGATCTTTCTTTTCTGTTCACCATTCAGCAACAACACCTGCTCCTCCACCTTACGGTGCTCATACACATATTCGTCCATAAAGCCTTCAAAAACGTCTTTGGAAACATAATACAGCAGCTTGCCTCTTACGAACTTGCTATAAAAATCGGGGTCGCCAAAATTGAAAGTACCATAGTTGTAAACTATGTCCATACCCCTGCTGCTGTCAATAATACGTACACCGGTATGCCCGAAAGAAGAGTATAGCTCCTCGCCTACCCCGCAGGTAAGCAGGCTGATCCTTAAATGGCTGCTATCGTCTTGTGCATGTACTGCCGTAAATGACATAATAGCTGCTAGCAATATGATTAGTCTCCTGAACATGTCTACAAAATAAGAAAAGGCTGCCGTTTAAGGCAGCCCGGTATATTAATTCGATAAAATATTCATTTTATGCTCCTTCACCGCTGCCGGAGAATACAGCACCTATATACTCGCGGTTCAGTCGGGCTATATTTTCCAGTGATATGCCTTTAGGACACTCCGCTTCACAGGCACCTATATTGGTACAGCTGCCAAAGCCTTCTTTATCCATCTGCTGTATCATATTCACCGCACGCGTTTTACGCTCGGGATCGCCCTGCGGCAATAAAGCAAGGTGCGATACCTTGGCCGATACGAAGAGCATAGCCGATGCATTGGGACAGGCAGCCACGCAGGCACCACAGCCAATACAGGCAGCGGCAGCAAAAGCTTCATCAGCTTTTTGTTTTTCTATGGGCAGCGCATTCGCATCCACAGCATTACCTGTGTTTACAGATATATAACCACCGGCCTCTATGATGCGATCGAAGGAAGTACGGTCCACCACAAGGTCTTTAATGACCGGGAAGGAATTTGCCCTCCAGGGTTCCACCACTATCGTATCTCCGTTTTTATATTCACGCATATGCAACTGGCAGGTAGTGGTATGGTGCCATGGACCGTGGGCACGGCCATTTATGTGCATACTGCACATGCCGCATATACCTTCACGGCAGTCATGGTCAAAGGCTATGGGTTCCTTTCCCTCAGCTACCAGCTGTTCGTTCAGCACATCGAACATCTCGAGGAAAGACATCTCCGAAGAAATATCCTTCACCTGGTATGTTTCAAAGTGGCCCTTTTCGTTTTTATTTTTTTGCTTCCACACCTTCAGTGTGAGATTCATATGGTAATGTTCCATTCTAATCTGAAAATTTGAACATTTAAAATTATTTGTAAGAACGTTGTGTCGGGTGCACTACTTCGTAGTCCAGCGCCTCCTTGTGCATTTCATATTGGCTATCGCCTTTGTACTCCCATGCCGATACGTACATGTACTGATCATCCTGCCTGAGCGCTTCTCCGTCTTCGGTCTGGTATTCTTCACGGAAGTGGCCACCGCAACTCTCATTACGGTTCAGCGCATCCAGGCACATCAACTCACCCAATTCTAAAAAGTCGGCCACACGGCCCGCTTTATCCAGTTCTGGGTTGAATTCTTTTATATCACCCGGTATGAATACATTGCTCCAGAATTCCTTGCGCAGTGCCTTGATCTCTTCTATTGCTTCCTTCAGGCCTTGTGCATTACGCGCCATACCGCATTTATTCCACATGATCTTGCCCAGGCGCTTGTGGAAGCTCTCCACGCTTTCCTTGCCTTTTATATTCATCAGGCGGTTTATCCTGTCGCTCACTTCTTTTTCAGCAGCTTCAAAGGCCGGGTGGTCGGTAGGTATTGCTTTCGTGCGTATATCATCGGCAAGGTTGTTGCCCAATGTATAAGGCACTACAAAATAACCATCGGCCAAGCCCTGCATGAGAGCCGAAGCGCCAAGGCGGTTAGCACCATGGTCGCTGAAGTTAGCCTCGCCCAACGCATACAGGCCCGGTATATTGGTCTGCAATTCATAATCGACCCACAGGCCACCCATAGTATAGTGTACCGCGGGATATATGCGCATAGGCACTTTATAAGGGTCCTCGCCGGTTATTTTCTCATACATTTCGAAGAGGTTGCCGTACTTTTCTTTCACCACGCCTTCACCCAGCTCACGTATGGTACGGGCATCGGGGTTCTCTATGCCTTGTTTATTAGCTTCTGTCTTGCCATATCGCTCTATGGCCGATGAATAATCGAGATAAACAGCCTGTTTGCTGGCCCCTACTCCGTAGCCAGCATCGCAACGCTCTTTCGCTGCACGGCTGGCCACATCGCGCGGTACCAGGTTGCCAAAGGCGGGATATCTTCTTTCCAGGTAATAATCGCGTTCTTCTTCAGGTATATCATTCGCCTTACGGCTGTCGCCTTGTTTCTTTGGCACCCATATGCGCCCGTCGTTACGCAGCGATTCAGACATCAGCGTCAGCTTCGACTGGTGATCGCCGCTTACAGGTATGCAGGTAGGATGTATCTGTGTAAAACAGGGATTGCCAAAATAGGCCCCTTTCTTATGTGCTTTCCATGCAGCAGTCACATTACTGCCCATAGCATTGGTCGATAAATAGAATACGTTACCATAACCACCACTGCACAGCAGTACCGCATGGCCAAAGAAACGTTCCAGCTCGCCGGTCACCAGGTTGCGGGCTATGATACCACGGGCCTTGCCGTCTATCATTACCAGCTCCTGCATTTCGTGGCGGCTGTATTGGGTCACATTACCCAGCGCCACCTGCCTTTCCAGTGCCTGGTAGGCACCTATAAGCAGTTGCTGCCCTGTCTGGCCTGCAGCATAAAAGGTGCGTTGCACCTGCACACCGCCAAATGAACGGTTGCTGAGCAGTCCACCATATTCACGGGCAAAGGGCACGCCCTGTGCCACACACTGGTCTATGATGTTCGCACTCACTTCTGCAAGGCGGTACACATTACCTTCCCTTGCACGGTAGTCGCCACCTTTTATCGTATCGTAAAACAGGCGATAAGTACTATCACCGTCGTTCTGGTAATTTTTTGCAGCATTGATACCGCCCTGTGCGGCTATAGAGTGTGCCCTGCGCGGGCTATCCTGGAAACAAAAGGTCTTCACCTTATAGCCCATCTCACCCAACGATGCCGCCGCCGATGCCCCTGCAAGCCCTGTACCGATCACTATTACATCAAGATGCCTTTTATTGGCCGGGTTCACCAGCTTGCATGTTGATTTGTAGTTTTTCCATTTCGACTCAAGTGGCCCTGCAGGAATTTTTGAATTAAGTGTCATATCGAAAGAACGAAAATTATTTAATTAAAAATTGAGCATCATGATACCCAGCCCATGTAAAAGGATACAGGCATCAGTGCAAAAATGACCGGCACTATAATGGAGAATGCTACACCTATGCCTTTAATAATGCCCTTATACCTGTGGGTGCCAAGCCCCAGTGTCTGGAAGGCACTGTAAAAGCCATGCAGCAAATGCCAGCCCAGTGCAATACAGCCCAGTATATAAACGATGACCACCCAAGTGACCTGGAACTCATCGCGCATCATCGTATAAAGGTCCAGTTCACCATTGCCCGTGGTTTGTGAAAGGCGATTAGGCCCCCAGAACTTGGAAAGATGCAGGACGAGGAATAATAAGACCAAAGTACCCAGCAATGCCATAGAGCGGCTATACCATTTGCTGGTGCTGTTTCCTGCATTAACAGCATAGCGGGTATTGCGGCGGGCACGGTTCTTAGCCCATAACAGCAGGCCCTGCACGCTATGCAATATCAGGAATGCAAATAATCCCAATTCTATCGTACGGATCACGAAATTGGTACCCATAAAATGGGCGGCTTCCGTGAACCGAACGCCGCCGTCATTATAAAAAATCTGTGCATTAATATAACAGTGTACTATAAGGAATATGATAAGAAACAATCCCGTAAGGCTCATTTGTAGTTTCTTACCAATAGATGTACTGAAAGCATTTTTCCAATTCATACGTACCGGCGGTATTAAAAAGATGATCTGTTTACTAAAATCCCCGCAAAGATAACACGCTAAAAACTAAAACGCTAACCTTTAGATACAGAATGTGCTAAATACAGGCTATAATTGAAATATATAATTATTTGAAATTAAAAAGAAGTGCTGCTGCCTACGCATTAAGCAATTTTAGCATCTTGTTGTCCACAACCTGGAAAAAGAGGTGTGGCTGGTAGGTACGCCATTCAGGCACATCCAGCAATTGTATATACCGGTCTATATGCGATTTTTTAAAATCATATTGTGTTTGTTCCGGCATATTGATGGCCACGACCCAGCCACCATCATCCTTTATATCTTCATACCACTCCTCGTAATAATCGGTATCGCTGCTGTGAAAATTCAATACATTCTCTGTGATCAGTATGAATTTGTTGATGCCCTTTGGTGTTATTTCATCTATGATAGAGCGCTTCAACTGCATGATATCATTCTCTACAGCATCATTCCACTCCCCTATCAGTTCTATGATAACATAGTTGAAATCATAATCGGCAAAGAGTATCTTAAGATATAATGTCCGCGACCCGAATTCATCCCATTGCGGATGTATATAGTAATTGTAAACTGTATTGGAAAACTCAAACTCACTGTACTCACGCCCAAAAAAAGGAGAATTCTCATCCTCTTCTGCTATGTACAAGTGTCGCCAGTTATAATATGGTTCTATCTCGTGCACAAATTTTCTTTTTACTTATCAACCTTTGCTCATCATATCCTGCCAGGCCAGTACACCACCGGTCACGTTCTTCACATTGGTGAACCCTACCTGTTCGAGCACCATACATGCCTGCATACTGCGCTTGCCTGAGCGGCAATGGATGATCAGTTCTTCTTCCTTCCAGTCATCAATATCTTCAAGCTGCATGCCCATTATTTTACCCAGTGGCAGCAACTTCGCCCCAATATTATATTCCGCATATTCTTCGGGTTCGCGCACATCAATGATATGGAGCGCTTCGCCCGCATCCATCCTCTTTTTCAGTTCTTCAACGCTTATTTCCTGCATTTGCTTATGTTTATTGTTTAATAATCTTTTGGGGAACGCTGCTCACACCGTCAAAGGAGAGCTGTACCAAATAAATACCCTGTTGCAGACCTTGTATATTAATACTCCTGTTACCTGCTAATATGCCATGCATGATCACACGGCCCTGCATATCCATTACCTGGTATCTCGCGTCTTTTTGCGTACTATAATAGAAGTTCAGTTTATCAGTCGCAGGGTTGGGATAAGCAGTCCACTGCTCATTGGCGGGCAACAAATGCGTATCCCGGACACCTGTGCCAAATACGGCCTGGCCCAGCAAAGGGCGCATCATGATAGCCCCGCTAATGCTGGAAGAAGACCATTGGTCCACTACGTTGTAGTAGGCATGATTACCGCCAACCCTGTTCACATCAAGACCAAGGTACAGGCTGTCGCTGCCGCTGAATGCGGGCTGTATGGTACCCATATAAAAAGTGCCGGCAGGCAATGGTACGGGGTTCTCCAGCCTGTATATCCAGTATTGGTTCACTTCGCCATATCCCGGCTGAAGAAGGTCTTCCTGGTCAAGCAATATATCTGCGGCGGCATTATTTATACCCTGCAACTGGCTGTAAACCGCTATCGAGAAGATCTTATTCGTTCCCATAGGCACCTGCCTGCCAAAATATATGGCTACACCCTTGATGGTATCCGGCTGGTTCAAATGGTACTCAATAGCTATTTTGCCCGGCAATGTGGGAAACAGGTTCAGGTAATAGCTCAGTTCGGCTGTGCCATCATCATAGGCCAGGTAATTATCGAATACCTGTTGTTTCACGATGGTATCATTGGCATGAGGCTCAGCGGCATTTACCTGGTCAAAAAAGAATTTGTTCTCAAACACCACCTTGTCATAATAGCCGGGCGAGGGAAATGATGGCGTATACGTTGGTGAATTAATGGCCTCGATACTATTTGCCGCTACAACACTGCTATTGACCGGGCTGCTGAACAATGGCGTATTGGTTTCAGCTTCCCTTGCCGTATAACTAAGGTTCAGCGTCTGCTGCACAGTATAATTATTCCTTACACTGTCGTATTGCTGGCTGGCCAGTTCACCTGCGGCATTTGCGAGGAATTGGCGATACGGCATCGAGGTATAATCGTTCAGCATATTGGCCGGGTCAGCAATAAAGGCGACATCATTTACTGCGGTATCATTCACATTGCGTCCCGCATCCATCCTTACATAGTCTATGTTCCACACCGCATCACTGGTGTTAATTGCAGCCCTATTTACAAACCGGAACCTGAAATCGCTGTAAAAGTAACTGGACCCTGTAACCGGTATCATTACCTGTTTAAAGGCTTCAGGAGTAGTGCCCGGAACGGACCATACTTTATCCCATACGCCATTATCCTTTCTGAAATATACCGCAAAAGAATCTTCCGTCCTGGGATAAAAGCCATTGCCACCGGGCTGGTAAAAAAAGCTTAAGTAAATACTGTCCGAAGCCTGGTAACTGCCCAGGTCAATAGCCTGGGAGGTAAGGCTATCCGCTGTGACCACAACATTATTGTTCAGCGTATCATAAGGTAGGCCAAACTCATTCAATACATCGAAAGTGGCAACACCACGGCTTACCGGGCTATAGCACATCGTATTGTTGACATATACCTGGTGGTCGCCCCAGTTAGTGGCATCAGGATAAGGGCTATAACCCGTAAAATCATCGAAAAAAGGCAGCGACAGTGCCGTAGCCTTATGCACCACATTGTTACCCTTATAACCTTCTTTTAGTACAGGATTGTAGTTAACAGGTGCGGTCATTTCCTGCGCAGCAGCATGGGTCACTACAGCAATGCACGCGATCCATAGCCATCCGTATATTATTCGCTTCATCAGGTATAAAACAGTATTTATGGGGTTTTATTGTTGCCTTTACCTCCCTGCGCACTTTGGTCCGTGTCCATATCATCTGTTGTAGGGCTCTGCATTATCGTAATATCAACAATATCCCCTTCTTTTATATGGTTGGTCACACCAAGTTCATTTACTGAGCGTGGGCTTTGTTTCGTTACCACAGCCGATACGGTATCGTTTATCGGGCCCACGAATATAGAGGTATAAGTGAGGCCCGAACCCGCGATCAAAGCGGTAGCTTCAGGATAAGGCATCCCCACCACGTTGGGCACATCCAGCAATACATTGCTGAGCCCATCGCCTATCACCAGGCTTATTTTACTGCCTTGCGGCACCATTTGCCCCGGCCTTATCTCCTGGCCGTTTATCATTTGTTTCAGTACGGCCCCCTGTGCTATATCCGGTTGATAGCTGGTATCGCCCAGCATCAGTTTGTTATTCTTAAGCTGCATTTCCGCTATCCTGAACGACAGGTTGATCAGGTTAGGCATTGGGGTCATCGGCGGGTTCTTTTTGTTTACAGTAATGAATACCGTGCGCCCGCCCTTCACTACCGACCCTACCTCGGGTATCTGCGACAATACGGTATAGGGAGCCAGTTTGGGATCGTATGTGGAATCTACGGACACCTCAAAGCTCATGCCCTTCAATACTTTTACCGCCGCCTTCATATCCTTATGGGTTACATCGGGCACCTTCAACTCTTTTCCGTGTGCAGTGATATACCCCAGGCTAATAAAAAAAAGCATATATAACACGATGCCAAGCAACGTTACTGCCAGCAAGTTGAACCAAAAAGACCGCCTTACTTCCTCCTTTATGAACATTTGTATTTAATAAAGCAGATACAATATACTAAATTATCCTGTGGCCAAAGGTAATGGAAAAACACAGTATGCTAAACCCCGCCTGTAAATAGATTGTGAGCATTTTGTGAAGATTTAATTTGACTTTTTGTCTTTCTTTGCAGCCATGAAATTCCTGATCGTTGGGCTGGGCAATATAGGCCCGGAATATGACGCCACACGGCACAATATCGGTTTCGAAGTGGCCGATACTTTTGTCATTAAGCATGGTGGATCTTATAGGCTCGACAGGCATGCCCATGTAGCCGAATGCAAATGGAAGGGAAAGAACTTCATTGTTATTAAACCCACGACCTATATGAACCTAAGCGGTAAAGCGCTGAAGTACTGGATGGATAAAGAAAAAATACCACTTGAAAATGTGCTGGTGATCGTAGATGAGATAGCATTACCCCTTGGTACCCTGCGCCTTCGGGGCTCAGGCAGCGCCGGTGGGCACAATGGTTTAAAAAACATAGAACTGCTCCTGCAAACCGGCCAATACCCCCGCTTGCGCTTCGGCATAGGCAGTAATTTTGCCAAAGGCCAGCAGGTCAATTATGTGCTGGGCCGCTGGAACAAAGAAGAGATCGAGATAATAAAAAACACCTTATTAAAAGCGGTTGAAGTGATAGAAAGCTGGGCCGTACAAGGTATTGGCAAAACAATGACACTTTACAACAAGTAAGTTTCCGGTAGTATTTATTGTATCCTTACAAAAAATGCAGGCGCGTCAACAACTGCTTTCGTGCCGTCATTAAGCTGCACTTTTATAGCTTCAAAGAAGAACTGGTCGCCATAACCGCCTTGCTTTGTCAATGACTTTTCCCGTGCAGTGAGCTCCGCTCCATGAACTTCGTAGGGGCCGTGATACTCCCCTCTTTTAGGCAGGTAGGATACCTGGTACGATACTACGGTACCAATGTCCGGCATCACTGCAAGGCTGGGCTTACTAAGCATATCATCGCGGCTGCCGCTCAGTATATGCGTCTTAGCGTCCGGGAAACCCATACCAGCAATGGTCACATAAAACTTTTTTTGTGCAAAACCGGCTACGGAAGATAAGACCAGGATAAACAGGAACAAAATAGCTCTTTTCATACGTTTTGTTTTAGCAGCCGGAAAGATACAGGCCTCGTTTATCGCAATGTTATAGAATAATCCGCCGCCCGTTCCGCATGCTTTGTAGCTATATTAAGCACCCTTATATTTTTCATCCACACCTTATCACCGGGCCTTATACGGTCATAGAATCTTTGTAGCCTTTCAGGCTCATCTTTATTACGATCATAAGTGCAGGGACCTATCACATCATGACTGTTAGCCGGGTACAGGTACATATCATAGCTCAGCACCAGGTAGCCCTGTTCCATCACTACCAGCCTTTGTGCATTTTCGTTATACCGCACATGGATAGCCTTATCCTGTGCGAAAACACAAGTGGCACAAAAAGCAAAAGCAAAAAGGAACAACGAAATTTTCTTCATAATACCCTTTTTGCTTGCTAATTTAAGGATTTTCCCTCCAAACTACTCTTCGTGGAATGGATACCTGTAATTGGTAGCTGGCACCAGGGTCTCCTTTATGGTCCTTGCGCTCAGCCAGCGATACAGGTTGAGTATCGAGCCCGCTTTATCATTTGTGCCCGATGCCCTTGCCCCGCCGAAAGGTTGCTGGCCTACTACGGCACCGGTTGGCTTATCATTTATATAAAAGTTACCCGCACAGTTTACCAGGCGCTTCGTCATCAGTTCGGCCGCAAAGCGGTCGCGGGAGAAAATAGCGCCGGTCAGGGCATAAGGCGATGTATTATCAACAACATCAAGCATTTCTTCCCACTTATCTGCCTCATAAACATATATGGTCAGTACCGGGCCAAAAATCTCTTCACACATCGTAACATAGCTGGGGTTACCTGCTTCTATAATGGTCGGGTCCACAAAATAGCCCGCCTGTTTATCATAGCCACCACCATATATGATATTTGCCGCACCATTACTGTTCTTTACACCATCTATATACGCCGTTATACTGTTAAATGCTTTCTCATCGATTACTGCATTGATAAAATTGGTGAAATCATCCACGATACCCATTTTCATGGTTTCCACTTCCACGCACAGTTTCTCTTTTATCTCTTTGGCAATGTTCGATGGCAGGTAGGCCCTGCTGGCAGCCGAGCATTTTTGCCCCTGGTATTCAAAAGCACCACGTGCCAGTCCTGCCACTACCGCATCCACATCAGCGCTGGGGTGCACGAACACAAAATCTTTACCGCCGGTTTCCCCTACTATCCTCGGGTAAGATTTGTACTTAGCGATATTATCCCCTATGCTTTTCCACATACTTTGGAACACACCGGTTGATCCCGTAAAGTGTACACCCGCAAAGTCACGATGATTGTAACATATCTCACCCAGTTGCGGGCCGGACGGGTAGATCAGGTTAATGACACCTGCTGGCAGCCCCGCTTCTATCAGTATTTCCATGAATACACTGGCGCTGTACACCTGTGTATTGGCAGGCTTCCACACCACTACATTGCCGCACATTGCTGGCGCTGTGGGCAGGTTACCGCCAATGGCCGAAAAGTTGAATGGTGTTACTGCCAGCACAAAACCTTCAAGCGGGCGATATTCCATCCTGTTATGTATGCCTTGTGGCGATAAAGGCTGTTGTTTATATATCTCGCTGAGGAAATGTACATTGAAACGCAGGAAATCGATCAGTTCGCAGGCGCTGTCTATCTCGGCCTGGTAGGCATTCTTGCTCTGGCCAAGCATAGTGGCCGCATTCATCTTGAAACGATACTTTGTGGCCAGCAGTTCGGCAGCTTTCAGGAATATGGCAGCCCGCTGCTCCCAGCTTGTCTCGGCCCAGCGCTGGCGTGCACTTAATGCCGCATCTATGGCCATATTGATATGCGTGGCATCACTTGCATGAAAATGACCTAACAAATGCTTGATCTCATGCGGGGGGCGTATCTCCTTTTTATCATTGCTGCGCACTTCCTGTCCGCCTATATACATAGGTATGTCGCGTATCTCTTTCTTAAGGTCTGCTATGGCCTTTTGCAGTGCTTTGCGTTCGGCACTGCCCGGCCCGTAGTTAAGTACCGGTTCATTCTTAGGTTCTGCGAAATGAAAATATCCGTTATGCATAAAATTTCCTTTAAGGCTGCAAATCTAACTGATTGCCCGCAATTATTCGGTGAGGATTGTTACACGCTGTATAATACCGCATTACCAGGCACCGCTGCTCCGTTCCGGCACTTGCTTTATTTTCACACCTGCTTTCCTTCTCGACGCATTATCGTCACCCATAAGTGGCTCCATGTATTCTTGCTGTGTGTACTGCTTTTTAGTATAAGCCTTTAAGCCATAGGCAGTTCTTGCTTCGTTCACACGGGCCATCAGTTTAATATCCGCTTTCATATAGCTCACATAGGCAAAGAAGCAAAAGTCCATCACACTAAGGGGTAAATGCCCTAATTCTATTTCTTTTCTGAATACCGGTATCAGCGACCGGTCACAAAACCACTCGGGATGGTTCTTCATCCAATGTATTAAGATCGCGTGGGGAAAGCAGTCGAACTTAAATGCTTTACCAAGCAGTTGGGGACATGGATAGCCCACATTCCTGGTGATGTTTTCCAGTACGATGAAATTCATTGAATCAGTGATATGCCACTCATCCCCAACAGATCTCATGGTTACAGAATCGCCATCCTTTTTAGCTTCCTCCCAGCGTTTACGCACATCCTGGTCAGCATGTTGCATATTACAGACCAGCACCCCTAAACTGTCTTTTTCATGTTCGCTAAGCACATGCTGCGCATAGCTGCCTGTACTACAGACCAATAGGATCATTAAGTGTAATAGTTTCATCAGTTCATTTACCATCAAGATAATAAAACAGGCATCCTTATACAAATGCCCCTCAAAAAGAGTAACTTAGCAAGCCCGTTCCCAGCTACAGGGAAAAATATAATTTCTTTAACGTTTTTGCTTTGATTATTGAAGCAGTGTTTTTCAACTTTAACCTATGAAAAAGCTCCTCTTTCTGCTTACTTTCACTCCGGCCATTGTCTTTGGGCAACGTTTTGAGTTCGGCTTAAGCGGCGGCATATCAACCAATACAGCCCCCCTCGGGCAAGTGCTGCCCGCAGGTGTTTCAGAGACGGGACTTAAAATGTCTTACGCCGGGGCCTTCAGCTTTTTTATCAACCTTACCCGTTGGCAACTTGGTCTTACCGCAGAAGCATACCCACTCAAAACAAAATACGATGTGGCCACTACGGTAGGCAGCGAAGAACTGCATGCCATAAGTACCATGCAATATGCAAGCCCCGAGGTGCCCGTATTATTAAAAGTGAACAGGCTCTTCTATATGCGCAAGAGCTACTTTTATGCAGGCCTGTCGGGCTGGTCAGGCATTAATATGTTCAAAGACAAAAGCGGCAGCAGGTATTACAACGGGCTCGACCCTGTAGTAGGCCTGCAGATCGGCTATACTTATGGCTTTTCCGACTGGTTTGGGATCAATGCCGAACTTGCTGCCCGGAGCAATGGCACATTCGACAATCCCATTTTATCCTTCCCCTTTACATTGGGCATAAGGATACGTCCTTGATACCAGTGTCATTAGAGCATTTATAGAAGGGCTCTGAAAGCCGCTTCCTGTTCCATAGCAGCATTATAGCCCAGTTCAAATACCCGGGCAGCATGTTTTAATTCGAACATTCCGTAACCTGCCAGCAGGGGCTCTATAAATATATCGCAGAGCAGCGCCTGCTCATGTACCTTATTGGCAATGGCCAAATGAAAGCAGTGCTCAATGATCTGCACCTCGCTTATATCTATATGTTCGCCGTCATACAGTTTATTGACATGCGAACCGATCACCACATCGCATAGCCCTTTGAGGCATGCTACAGGAAAATTATTCAGCACACCACCATCCACATAATAGGCTCCGTCTACCTGTACCGGTTGAAATATGGCAGGTACTGCAGCCGAGGCCATTACTTTATCCACAAGGCTACCTGATGAAAAGACGGCCTCTTTACCTGCCGACAGGTTGGTAGCAGTAATGAAGAGCGGTATTTCAAGATGTTCAAAGTTGTCTTCTTTCAGCAGCTTGCCTAAGGTCGTTTCAATATTCCGCAAAGAGAAGATGCCTGTCTTAGAAAAGGCAAGGCTCGAAAGGGTAAAATAATTATAGCCCTTCACCAGTTCAAAGATATCCTTAGGCTTATGCCCGGCAGCATACAGGCTGCCTATTATAGCACCCGCACTTACGCCTGATATGGCCGATATCCGGATGCCCAGTTCATCAAGTGCCTGCAACACGCCCAGGTGAGCAAAACCCCTTACACCTCCCCCCGAAAGGGCCAGTCCTGTCTTTTTCATTTAAGATCATGATTTGACATAACGATGTTAGGTAAAAACATCGGAACATAATAATAACACCCCGCAACTTTAAGGATTCATTATAACCGGGATGTCCTGCACTAATCAGCATCATGTATTATACTGACTGTCGTCACCATTACACCTTCCGGTCCGGTTTAATTTACAGCCTTATGAAACATGCCTTAAGGATATCTGCTGAGATCATTTTATTGTTCAATGCTTTTACAGCCGTTTATGGGGGCGCTACCCTCATTGCCGATCCCTCAGGGGGCCTTTTGCAATTACCCTTATCCTTGTTACAGCATTCCGCCTTCCGCGATTTTCTTATTCCCGGTATCTTCTTATTCAGTACCATCGGTCTTTTTTCGCTCTTTCTCTACATTTTGATGTTCATTAAAAAAGAACTTTACCCTTTCCTGCTCATTATACAGGGCATTATTATCGAGGTGTGGATAGCCGTGCAGGTACTCAGCATACCTTACCGGCATTTTTTACAGTTATTTTATTCGGGCATCGGCATTCTACTTATCCTTATCGGCCTTTGGCAAAGACTCCGCTCTGCCCGGCCCATGGCTAAACATGAACTGGCGACAAGCTAAAATTGTATTTTTGATCCTTATTTGTCACATTGCTCTACTTTCTGGTATTTCTCGGCTCACTGGCAGTTGATCTCATGCCTTTTTTCGGCCCCCCGGCCTGGACGGTCATGGCCTACTTCCAGATAAGGTATGGTCTCGATGTCTGGTGGGTGCTTGTGGCGGGTGTTGTTGGTTCCACGCTGGGACGATACTGGTTTAGCCGGTATATACCTTTACTCTCTGCCAGGGTGGTAAAACCGCAAAAAAATGAAGATATCCGCTTCATTGGCGAAAAACTATCCGGCAATGGCTGGAAGATACAATTGTTCGTTTTGCTCTATACACTTGTCCCTTTACCCACCACCTCGCTGTTTACCGCTGCGGGCATGGCCCGCATCAGGGCCGTCAATATCATCCCTGCCTTCTTCATTGGCAAGTTCACCAGCGATGCACTCATGCTGCATGCCGGCAAATATGCAGTAGCGAATACCGAACAGGTATTGCAAGGCATGTTATCGTGGCAAACCATATCAGGCACCATTCTGGGCATGATACTGCTGCTGGCCTTCCTTTTCACCGACTGGAAACTGCTCCTGCAGCAAAAAAAATATCGCCTCAATTTCAGGATATGGAAATGACAACCATCATAATTTAAGCAGCTATGCTAAGTTACTTTTGCCCTATCTCATGATAAGGCGTTTTATTGTATCATTATTTTTATTGCCCCTCTTATTCAACCAAGCTGCAAAAGGTCAGCAATTGACCATATATACGATCCCCTCGCCCATGCCACTTAACTGGAGATCGCCGCATACTTTATTCATGAGCTATATCGGGAACCTCCTTGTGCATACCGGCTATCCCCGTCACAGGCATCCGCTGGGACATGTCATTTTTGAGCTGCGCGATACAGCCCGTTATGCACTCGTGGGGGCCGTTGCACGTTCTCGTGCCGAAATGTTCAATACGGTCACTAAAGAGCATTATGGCCTTGGAACATTATTTACAACCTTCAATGGCAAACTGGAAACAAGCGAAGATAATTTTCACCAGCTTATCGATCGCTATCCGAAAGGTGACCTTGCTTATATCAAATTCCTGCTGAATGAAGAAACCTTCCTGCACCTCTGGCGATACCTCGACGAATACAGGGAACGTGGGTATGACACAATGTATAATGGCCATAATAAACCCCGCGAAGGTAAAGGCGCGGGCTGTTCGGCCCTTGCCATTAGTTTCCTTGAGCTGGGCGGTCTGCTCGATAGCACTACGCTCCTGCAATGGCGCGTGACCATTAATATACAGGACAAGTTGATCGGGGGCCCGGAAGGCGATCATAAAAACATCAGTATCCTGCCTATGGCCTTCACGCAACGCTGGGCCGATACTGCGAAACAGGCATACCATCGCCTCAGCTATTATGAGCCAACCTATATTTACAATTGGATAAACACAGCCTGGCAATACCCCGATAGCAGTATGAGTTACGGTATTGGGCAACGCGGTAAAGCAAAGGGCATCATTATAGACCGCCGCGACCTTCCCACTCCAAATGGCGGCATCTGGCTAACCCCCGGTAAGTAATTTTTACAAAGCCGGCCAATTATTTATTTTTGGTCTTCACAATGCCTTTTAGCTTTTCATTTTCCGACCTTTGACTTATGAGTTACGATCCAAGAGTAGATGCCTACATTGCCAAAGCTGCCCCTTTTGCGCAGCCCATACTCAACCACCTGCGCGACCTCGTACATGCCGCTTGTCCCGGAGTGGAAGAGACCATAAAATGGGGCTTCCCTAATTTCCAGTACCAGGGATCAGTGATGTGCAGCATGGCCGCATTCAAGCAGCACATGGCCTTCAACTTTTGGAAGGCAGCTGTTATGGACGATCCGCAGGGCATACTCACCGTCACCGAGCGTGAGTCTATGGGTCATCTAGGGCAGATACGCAGTCTTGCCGACCTGCCTAAGGACAAGATATTGAAAGACTATTTGAAGCAAGCGGCCAAACTCAACGAACAGGGTATAAAAGTGCCACGCGCCAAACCCGCTGAGAAAAAAGAACTGGAAATACCCGCCTATTTCATGAAGGCGCTAAAAACCAGCAAGCCGGCACACGAGACCTTTAAGACCTTCAGCAATACCAACAAACGTGAATATGTGGACTGGGTGACCGAAGCAAAGACCGAAGCCACCCGCGATAAGCGCATGGCCCAGGCTGTGGAATGGATGGCCGAAGGCAAGATCCGCAACTGGAAATACCTGCGTAAGTAAAGAGTTATCAAATAAAACCCGGCAGTTTCACTATTGCTGCTGGGGATGGTAATAGCTCATTGCCTTAGGCATCAGTTCCTGTATATGTTTGATACGTGCGCTATTGCTGGGGTGATCACTAAGATATACCAGTATGCCCTCCGGGCTTTGGGCTTTGCTGCTCATACGCTGCCAGAAGTTAACCGCCTCGTGCGGATCATAACCGGCCATAGCCATAAAGTACAGCCCCATTTCATCAGCTTCATCTTCCTGCCCCCTTGAATAATGGAGGGAATAGCCCTGGGCGCCAATGCCATAGAGCGCATTGAATATATTCTGTGTTTCTGCAGGCTTTTGCGACAAGGCAGCGCTCAGGGTAGCACCGCCGGCCTGTGCCACCAGTTGTTCACTCATCCGGGCATTGCTGTGCCGGGCTATGGCGTGGCCTATCTCATGCCCCAGTACCACGGCAAGGCCCGCCTCATTTTGCACCACAGGTATTATACCGCTATATACCACTACTTTACCTCCCGGCATACACCATGCATTCACCTCTTTGTTATTTACAAGGTTAAACTCCCATTGGTATCCTTGTACCAGGTTCGCCTGCCCTTTTGCAGCGAGATATTGCTGCACGGCGCCCGCCAGCTTATTACCAACGCGTTCCACCATAGCCGCTTCAGCCGTGCCTTTTATTGGCGGGTTCGCAGCAAGAAAGGTCTTATACTGCTGTGCTGCGAGCGTTCTCATCTGCCCGTCATCTACAAGTGCCAACGATTTATTACCGGTTACAGGATTAGTAAAGCAGGCATTCAGCATAAGGAGTGCTAACGGCACTAGTATCAAAGCAATATACTTTCTCATAACAACTTTTTTTATAGCTGTTATAAAATTTATACCAATAGCCCAAAGTCATTCCGTTATTTCCTTCGTAACTTTATTATAATGACGAGGTATTTCCTGTACGGTTGCATATGGAGCTTGTGTGCTATACCCGCACTGCATGCGCAGGGTCTGCATTTTATGCCACAACCGGAACCTCCCAATAAGGCCCGGACCAGCGACCGGCCTCCCTTACGCATCCTGCCGCAAAACACAGCGCGTATCCACACGACCGGTATACTGCGGCCCGATCTTTACACCCGGCATTTGGGTTTCTTCTGCCGGCAGGAATTGAAAATGGAAAAACAAACCAAACTACCCCTGCGTATCCGCCTGGGGAGCATGGAATATTGCGACTGGCTCGAGGGCAAATCTTCAGCCCCGGGCTACCAACGCTGATAAGCATCAATATCATTGCTGACGCCAGTCATATGACCAGGTAATACAACTTGGTAGCTTTGCTTAAAACATTAACTATGAAAGAACACATCAGGCGCAATGCAGGTAGCCCCTCATCCGCAGTTTACGGTATGGGCTTTATAGGTTCGGCCATCTATTTCATCCAGCATGCATCCAGCTTCTGGATGGGGGCATTAGGTATATTAAAAGCGATTGTATGGCCCGCCATACTCACCTACAAGGCATTTGGGTTATTGAATATGTAACAGCTTGATGATGCTATAAAAGATACCCCCGCTGGTTTAAGTTTCCAACTTAAACCCCGGATAAAATCCGGGACTTTGTCCGGCGCATTTATTCATTGTCCAATCAAGGCACTTTAACATATTTGCACTTAAATTATCTTGCCTGCAGCAGCATCCACTCCTCCCTGCTGATCCCGAACAGGTCACACCGCTCCCCCCTGAACTCCGCAGCTTCCTGTATCAGCCGCATACCATTGCGCATGGCCACCTTTTTAGACTTGTGATTATCCGGGTGTATAATAGACACTATAGTATCGGCGACACCATTTTCAAAACCCCAGTCACGAAACAGTTGCGCTGCCTCAGTAGCATAACCCTTGCCCCAATACCTTCTTAGTAAATGGTAACCTACTTCTATCATCTCTTCCCCATTAACCTCCTGCGGGAATAGCCCACACATACCCACGAAGGCACCTGTTTCCTTCTCTATAAGCGCCTGCAAACCTCCTCGGTGCTCTTCATAACGTTTTAGGGTAAAGTCAATAAATACCTCAGCTAATTCCTCGGGACTTTTGCCTTTTATATTGGTAAACTCCGTTGCGATGGGATCATTGCAATATTCCAGCCACATGGCAGCATCTGTTTCTTTTACATAGCGCGTAACTAGGTTTGCCGACTTGAGACTATCAACGTAATTCATTCATAAATCTAAGAGATTTACCAGTTTATATAAAATAGGGTGTTTTTCACGTATGCAAACAGAATTAATAATTATACATTGGCAACACGCATAAAATATTATCAAATGAGAATAGCCATATCATTATTGCTTTTGTTTGTTGCAATTATTAAATGTAATGCTCAGAGTACTTCTACTATCCATTATGGTGTGTATGTTAAGAATATTATGTTAGAAGAACGGGCTAAAGAAAAATCTAATAGATTCACAATAGACTTTTATTGGTGGATGAGGTATAAAATGCCAAAGGATTCATCTTTAATGAAAGAAATCGAAAACATAGAATTTGTTAATGGCGATAATTTGGAAAACGAAATAGATGAACGAAATTTTTTTTATGACTCATTAACAGGGGAACAAAAAGTATATGTTACCGGCCATATGAAGGGTGATTTCGTTTTTTATCCAAATTACCATTACTATCCCCTTGATAAGTTGGTGCTTCCTATAATTGTTGAAAGCAAAAATCTAGTATCTGAGAGGTATCAACTTGTTGCAGATACTGCATCATACGAAAAATCTGCTGAACATATTTTAGGTATTGCTGACGATATAGAGATTCCCAGTTTCACTATTACAGGATCCAGATATCAAAATGGAGAAAAAATATATGAAACAAATTTTGGTGATCTTCGATTTCAAACCCATTTAAAATACTCAAGACTAAATTTCGAAATTATTCTTGAAAGAAAGTCTGTTACATTTTTATTGAAAATTCTAATACCAATTATACTAATAACTTTAATGGCATACTTAGTTTTTTTCGTTCCTGCCGCACAACTGGAAGTTGCCGTTGGGTTAACCGTAACATCCCTCCTATCATGTATTGCATTACAATTAACACTTAGTGGAGAAATTCCTGTAACAGGTTACTTAATTGCAAGTGATAAAATTTTCTATCTTAGTTATTTCCTCATTACATGCGCAATGATCCAAACGGTATATACTTTTAATTTGCAAAAACGGAAAAAAGAACGATTTGCGGACCAACTTGAAGTAGCTGCCAGATGGATATATCCAATAATTTTTATCATTCTTGTATCTTTTATTATCATTAAAGGAACCTTATCCGAACCATAGAAACTACTGTACCAAGATTTTAATTAAATTTCTTAAGAAACCCACCCAACTGGCGCGAGTTTGTAGTCTAGCCTCGTGTGCAGCCTAACTCGTGTCATATCAATTCAGCAGGTTTGCAACCGGAATTCCCCCTGCCACAGCTTAATAACCCACTGGTCTAAGCGTCTCGCTTAGACCAAAAATTACGCAAGCGTCCCGCTTACCATACAACCTACCCCCACCCTCATCCAACCCTCCCCTACTTTCATTATCTTGCAGCCTGTTTAGAAACAGGCATCACATAAGCATTTTTTTGACTTTTTTAATTTTGACCTTTGACTTATAAGAGATATTTAATAACTGCCGCCCTACCCTATGCCAACGGGCCCGTGCACATAGGCCACCTGGCCGGCTGCTACCTGCCTGCTGATATCTATGTGCGCTACCTCCGCGCGCAGCAGCGCGATGTGAAATTCGTTTGCGGCAGCGATGAACATGGTGTCCCCATCACCATCCGCGCCATGAAGGAGGGCATAACTCCGCAGCAGGTGGTCGATAAGTACAATACCATCATCAAAGACAGCTTTGAGCAGATGGGCATCGGCTTCGATATCTACAGCCGCACCAGCAGCGAGACCCATAAAGAGACCAGCCAGGCCTTCTTCAAAAAGCTCTATGACGATGGTCTCTTCGAGGAACGTGAAAGCGAGCAATACTACGACGAGGAAAAGGACATGTTCCTGGCCGACCGCTATATAGTGGGCACCTGCCCCGTATGTGCCAACCCCAATGCCTATGGCGATCAGTGCGAGAAGTGCGGCAGCACCCTCAGCCCCGAGATGCTCATCGACCCGCACAGCGCACTCAGCAATGCCAAACTCGTTAAGCGCAAGACCAAACACTGGTATTTCCCGCTCAACAAATATGAGGATTTCCTCAACGACTGGATCGTGAAGGGCAAGAAGGATGAATGGAAACCCAATGTGTATGGCCAGTGCAAAAGCTGGCTCGATAATGGCCTCCAGCCCCGTGCCATGACCCGCGATAGCAACTGGGGCGTGCCCGTTCCCCTGCCCGATGCTAAGGGCAAAGTGCTCTATGTGTGGTTCGATGCGCCCATAGGCTACATCAGCGCCACCAAGGATCTTACCAACCAATGGGCCGACTACTGGCAGCAGGAAGATACCAAGCTCGTGCACTTCATAGGCAAAGACAATATCGTGTTCCATTGCATCATATTCCCTGCCATGCTCAAAGCTCATGGCAAATATGTACTGCCCGATAACGTACCTGCCAACGAATTTCTAAACATCGAAGGCGAAAAAGTAAGCACCTCGCGCAACTGGGCCGTATGGGTGGATGAATATGTAAAAGACTTCCCCGACCAGCAGGACCTGCTGCGTTATGTGCTCTGCGCCAACGCCCCCGAGACCAAAGACAACGACTTCACCTGGAAAGACTTCCAGGACCGCATCAATAGCGAACTCGTAAGCATCTTCGGCAATTTTGTCAACCGTGCTTTTGTGCTCATGCACAAGCTCTGCGGGGGCCGCGTGCCGGTACTGCACAAGGAGGCTATGGATGGGGCCGACAATGCCCTTATCGAAGCCATCAAAGAAGCTAAGATCAACGTAGAGTCCTGTATCGAGAACTATAAGTTCCGCGATGCCCTTTACGAAGTGATAGACCTTGCCCGCAAAGGCAACAAATACATGCAGGATAAGGAGCCATGGAAGCTCGCCAAGACCCCTGAGTTACAGGCAGAGAACCAGCACAAGATCGACAACTGCCTGCACCTTTGCCTGCAGCTTACCGCCAATCTCGCCATACTCGCCAACCCCTTCCTGCCCTTCGCAGTGAAGAAGATGTGCCATATGATGAAGGTGGTGGAAAAAATGCTCGACTGGGAGAATGCAGGCCGTATAGACCTGCTCAAGGAGAACTACCCCCTCCGTGCGCCGGAGCTCCTCTTCCGCAAGATAGAGGACGCAGAGATAGCCGCACAGGTGGAGAAACTGCATGCTAACCTCAAACAGTCAGCAGTTGCAGGGGGCAGTACGGAGGATAAAAAAGCTACAGAAGGCCCTGCCTTCCCTTCGGCACAGAAGCCCGAAATAACCATAGATGACTTCGCGAAGCTGGACCTTCGCGCAGGCACTATACTGAGTGCCGAAAAAGTAGAGAAAGCCGATAAGCTGCTAAAGCTGGAGATAGACCTTGGTTACGAGAAGCGCACCGTAGTATCTGGCATAGCCCTGCACTACAAACCTGAGGACATTGTGGGCATGCAGGTGACCGTAGTGGCCAACCTCGCCCCACGCAAAATGAGGGGCATAGAGAGCAAAGGCATGATACTCATGGCACAAAATGCTGATGGAAAGCTTATTTTCGTATCCGCCCTCAACCCCGCCGACAACGGCGCCGAAGTAAAGTAGATAGCGTCAGCACCGCTCTATGCGGTCAGACGCCTTGAAGAGTTTATCTTTGCGGCGGTGTTGAAGAGCAAGGAAGATTTTTTTGAATTTTGTCCTGCTTGAGCAGGATTGAATTTTGACTTGAACCAAGCAATATGAAAAAGAAGACTTTATGGTGGATCATCGGGGGTGGCATCGTGATGCTCATACTCATCATTGTCATCGCTAAAAGCAGTGGCGACGATGGCGTACAGGTAGCCATCGAAAAAGCAGCCCCTCATACCATTACCGAGACCGTTACCGCCAGTGGCAAGATATATCCCGAAACCGAGGTAAAGATAGCCCCCGAAGTAAGCGGCGAGATCACCGAGCTCACTATTGATGAGGGCGACAGCGTTACCCGTGGCCAGCTCCTCGTTAAGATCAATCCCGCCATTTACAACTCTATGGTCAACCAGGCCGAGGCTTCCATGCAGCAGTCGCGCGCAGGTGCTATGAACTCTAAGGAGATGATGGCACAGGCCCAATCGCAGTTCGAGCTGGCAAAGTCCACCTACGACCGTAATAAAAAGCTCTTTAAAGACAAAGTGATATCAGAGCTTGAGTTTGAGCAGGCCGAGGCGCAGTTCAAAAGCGCACAGGCTACATACGAAGCCTCCAAGGCCAGCCTCAGTGGCGGCAATTATGGCGTTGCCGCAGCACAGGCCAGCCTCTCGCAATCGCGCGAGAACCTCCGCAAGACCACCATCACGGCACCGCGCTCAGGCATCATATCGCAGCTCAATGTAAAGAAGGGCGAGCGCGTGGTAGGCACCGCCCAGATGGCAGGTACCGAGATGCTCACCATCGCCGATATGAGCCGCATCGAGGTGCGCGTGGACGTGAGCGAGACCGATATTGCCAAAGTAAAGCTGGGCGATACCACCGTCATTGAGGCCGATGCCTACCGCAACCGCAAGTTCACCGGTGTAGTGTCCAAGATAGCCGTGTCCAGCCAGTCATCGGGCCTTGTGCAGACCAGTACCGACCAGGTGACCAATTATACGGTGCACATCCTCATCCTCCCATCCAGCTATGCCGATCTTACAGCCAAACTGCCAAAAGGCAAATACCCCTTCAAGCCCGGTATGTCTGCCGCTGTGGAGATACAGACCAATAAAGCATTCAATATCCTTTCCGTACCCGTCAACGCCGTTACCACCCGCGACTGGCCCGATAGCGTAAAGAACAAAATGCGCAACGCGGCCGATGCCGGCCTCAACGATGTACGCCAGGTTGTCTTTGTCTTCGATGCAGCTACCCGCCAGGTGGTCCTGCGCGATGTAAAGACCGGCCTGCAGGACAATGAATACCTCCAGATCACCAAAGGCCTTAAAGAGGGCGAGCAGGTAGTGACCGCGCCTTATGGGGCCATAGCCCGCACCCTGAAGGATAAGATGAAGGTCAAAGTGGTGGATAAAGACAAGCTCTTTACCGCCAAAGACGAAAAATGATTCATGGAATAAGCCATTTAACGATTTGAACGATACACCCCGCACATTCGGACTCACAGGCAACGGCAGCTGGGCTACGGCCATAGCCAAGATACTTACCGACAATGGCCATAAAGTACACTGGTGGGTGCGCAACTCCGCCAGCATGTCGCACATACGCAGCAGGCACCACAACCCCAACTACCTCACCTCCGTGCGCTTTTTGCCGGAGATGATACAGCTTACCGACAGCCTGCAGGAAGTAGTGCAGTCCTGCAACGACATCATTGTCTGCGTGCCATCGGCCTACGTGCAGGGCGTTATCGAAAGCATTGACAAAGACCTCTGGAAGGGCAAGAACATCATCTCCGCCATCAAAGGCATACTGCCCGATGCCAACCTCCTGCTCAACGACTATCTTGCCGAATACCGCGGCTGCGATATGCAGCAATACGTGGCCATCACCGGCCCCTGCCATGCCGAGGAAGTGGCACAGGAGCGCCTCTCCTACCTCACCTTCTCCGGCCTCAACGATAGCCTCACCGCAGGCATTGCGCAGGCCTTTCGCAACGGGTATATCTACACCAGCCACAACCACGATATCTGGGGCGCCCAGTTCGCCGCTGTGCTGAAGAATATATATGCCATAGGGGCAGGTATGGCCCATGCTATGGACTATGGCGATAACTTCCTGAGTGTATATACCACCAACTGCTATCGCGAGATGTTCCGCTTCCTCGAGGCCCACTTCAACCAGGTGCACCCCTCCAGCGAGCACCCCGACTTTCATACCAGCGCCTACCTGGGCGACCTGCTGGTGACCTGCTACTCACTGCACAGCCGCAACCGTATGCTGGGCACACTATTAGGGAAAGGTTACTCGGCAAAGGCCGCTATCCTCGAGATGAGCATGGTGGCCGAGGGCTATTATGCCGCCCGGGGTATGCAAGCCATATCCCGCAGCTTCGATATTGCCATCCCCATTGCCGACAGCATTTACCAGGTGCTCTGGCAAGACCGCCCCGCCCCCGACATGTTCGCAGAACTCGAAAAGACTTTTTCTTAAAAGCTCCCCTCTTTATTTTCAAAGAGAGCCTGTCCCGATTTCTTTCGGGAGGTGTATCGCTCAAACAGATGCGTTTCCAAAAAAAGGAGCGAGACGGGGTGATTACACCAACCAACCCATTCAACCATTCAACCCAATCAACTCAATCAACCAACCCTGAACAACACCAGCCGGTCCCCATACAGCACATAGAGCACATCGCGGCTGATGGCGGCATTGATGATATTACCGCCCGGCAGTGCCAGCGCCTTATCCCGCACCGTCTTCATGTCGAAGGAGTGCAGCGTATCCCCGTTGCGGTACACCAGTTGGCTGCCGATCACCTGCAGGTAACGGGCCCCGTAAATGCTTAGCGTATTGATGTAGGAGCCATACTGGTCGAAGGTGAAGATGCCCTGTGCCGTATCGCAGATATATACCTTGCGGTTGCGCTCCACGATGAAGGAGGGCTGCGGCGCCCGCTCCGCCTGCTGGCGCAGGTCATTGCTCTGGGCCGATATATCCAGTTGCTCGCTCACCTTGATCAGCCGCGCATTGAAGCCATCATATACCCACAGGTCGCCATCGGCGGCCGAGGCCACATAGGCCGTGCTGTAGATGTGCAGCTTCTTCAGGTCCAGCTCGTTCTTGGGGCTCAGCATTTTATCCAGCAGCACTATATGCTGGTAGGCCGGGTAGTAGAGCACTATGCGCAGCGGGTTGGTAGCATCCACCTGGCCTATCTGCCCGTTCTGTATGCTGCCGTAATAGCCACTGCTATCACCCTGTGGGTTATAGCGCAGCAGGGCATTGTCCTGCCGCACCACATACACATTGCCCAGTTCGTCCACCGTCATCATGCGCGCCTGCATCGGTATGCTTTTGATGAGCTGCAGCGAGTCGGCAGCATGAGCAGACATCGTCAACAATAGTAGTACAATTAATTTTTGAAACACGTTTCCAAAAGTATTACAATTTATTTTTTAAGTCCATCTTTCTCCAGAACGATTATATATAAATGGCGGATATGAATTATCGGGTATGAGCGTATTCCTTTTTAGAAATGCTCTATGAATCCAGTCCTGAATAACAAGAGGGTTTTCATCCCAAGCATAAATATCAGCATACTCACACTTAATGTTGTCCGACAATCGAGGTGGGATAGTATTATAATCATATCTATTAATGGGGAACGATGGATAAGTCGGTAACAAGACACCCAATAGTCCGGAGCGTGAATTGAACTTGGTATCTCTTATACTAGAACCAATTTCCCAATCGACATGTTTACGTTGCCAGGTATTTTTACCTATAAGCACCACAGTAACAGTTGAATCACGCAGATATTCATCCCTTATTTTTTGTCTGACTGTCTCTGCTGGGAGATAATCTGAGATATCGCCTTCGTCAACCGATCTTGAGACCATGACATCAAAAACATTAGCAAACAATCTTTCAAATTGTTGTTTGTAATAAATATCGACGGAATGAAAACTAATAAATACTTTGTGTCTATTGCCCACTACTAAGATATTTGGCGTTAAATAAAGCTATTGCATCAGTTAACTTTTGCTGCTGTGTACGAAAGGAATCCATGCTAAAATCATCACCAAAAAGTTTCCCGACATCACTCACTATTTCGGAAACCTTTTCTTCATCCCCCACCCCAAAATAAGCCTCAGCTAAGGAAAGTAAGACCCATTGTTTATCTTCCCTTTCGTCCCAGATTTTACTGGCAATAATGTCATTGCATATTTCAATAACTCTTTTTCGTATTAAATTGCCCTGTCCGAAATTTGCATAAGCATCAAAAATATCCTCTGACTCAACTGACAATAAAGTGTATAAGTACGCTGCATTAATACCGTTATAATAATCATTACCAATATGGAAACCTCGTTCATAGTATTTCAATGACTTCTTTAAAAATGATATTTCGCCAAGCTCCTCATAGAAACGCTTATTAATAGCTCCTGATAATCCAAGCGTCTCAAGATCTGTGGTTTGATCTGGATTTAATTCTAATAAAATCAACTCTGCCCTTGATAATGCGTCAATCGCGCTTGGCAATTTGGATTTATATGTAGACAATGCGAGTCGCTGAACTATAAAGTCATTATGAGGCGCTAATTCCAATGCTTTTTCAAGTATGCTAATTGCCTTAGAGTATTCCAAATTCTCTTTTGCGGATTCCGCTTCCAATAACAAATCAGAGACAGATGTTTCCGTTTCAATACTTTCTTTAATATCCTGAATTTCCTCCTCCGAAAAAGACGGCATTCTCATTGTAGGAAAAAAAGTATAAAGTGGGCTATCCGTTTGAGGGTTTTCGAGCAGAGACTGCACCTTTTCTTCCAATAGTTGTTTAAATCTTAAAACTTCATCGTAATCAATAGCTTTACCTAAATGCTCATAACTATCAATTATTATGTGACTTAAATCAAAAGGGTATTTAAGCTCCTTATCAGAAATGACTATTGTCGTGTTCTTTCGTACCGCATGCCTAATACCTAGTTCATACAAAACATTAGGATTTAGCGTAGTTAAATCAGCTACTACAAAATCCGCCTTTAAAATATTCTCATACATTGGAATATCAATCATGCCAGAATGTTGTATGTCCGAAGCTCGAAAACACAAAAAACCTAGCTCTCTAAATACTGGTTCTATCATGTTCTTAAACGTTTTATCTAGATCAATTTCTCGACCAGTTGTATAATCGGTTTTAATTCCATATCCGATAATAACAAAGCATGTTTTTTCATTCATAAAATTGGTTTAATATCCGCGATATCTTTTAAACGATTTAAATAACAAAGGCAACGAATAAAGTCCAGGTGAATACTTTGTAGTAAGCCATTCTAGAAAACTGGCAATATGCTTATCATCTACAATTTTTCTTTGTCCAACATGGTTGTAACAAAATTCTCCGATAAACTTTGGAGGAATTTTCACTGGATCTGCACCGAAGTAGTAAAAATTATATGATACAAGAACCTTATCAACTCTCGTATCTCTGTTTAGGTTATTATAGTTTGTAGTACCATCCGAATAACTATGATGAGAATCCTCTTGTATCCAAACATTCGACTTAGGATCTTTGTGATAAATGTTGTCACCATACTTTTGCTTTGTACTACCATTCATTATAGGTTTTTTGAATCTAAACTCCGGAGCATTCCAATAACAGTCGAAAGTAATTTTCTTATTCACTTCCATTGCAAAAATCAATTTACCACCTTGACCTTTTACAACAGATCCCGTTCCAATAACCCAATCGCCGACTTCAGCACCTGCCCGAATTGTGGGCTTACAAGTAGCCAACGAACACATACCATAGAATGGGTTAGGCGCAAAGCCAAAATCTCTTGACACGGTATATGTATATAAACTCATAAAGTTAGCATTCTGAACCACCCAACGATATCGTTGGCCTAGGTGTTCCATCAGGTTTTTGCCAGTTATTGTCAATATTATCAATTTCCCCTTCGATTGCTCCGATAATTCTGTCGCCAGTCCATCCTACAAGCGCATCTCCGCAGTCATTAAAACTGTCTGGGACATCAGAGTCACCGGCTCCATTAATATAAACACCTATTATACGCTTACTTAAAGAGTTAGCGTACTCAATTTCCCAATTCACCCAGTCTCTTGTATGCGTATCTGGGCCAATTAATACCACCATGGTGCTAGCCCACTCAATTCTTGGTCGCAAAAGAGATTTTATGTAATTTTCTTCCATTGCATCGTTAGGCTTGCTACTATCTATGGAGCTATTTTTAATCTGATATCCTTTTGACAATAAGAGGTCCTTCATTTTTTGAATATTTTCTTCATCAGCACTGTGATGACTAATAAATACATGCTTTGTTTCCATATTATTTCTTTTCGTGTTGAAGAATTATTAAACCAATTATTGAATAACCAATAATGTCTCTTAATGTATCTTCGATTGATTCAAAATTAGGTGCAGCATCGGAACATTGGTTCTTCTCAACAAGAGTTCTAAATCTTCTAACTTTGTCCCATAGATGAACCATGTTACCATTCAATCCTAAATCAAAACTCGCAGAACCATAGTCTGCATTCTTCTTTAAGAGAACATCAATTATGTTAGCAGTAATTTCCCTCACTTTTTCTTCTGTCATTATAATTTCAGTCGCCATGAATAATTAGATATAGTTATTAGGAGATATTGTATCAGAATTTTCATCTGAACTTTTAAATGTCTTAACTAGCTGATTTCTGTTATCTGCTATTACCTTTTTAGTTATCTTTTTTTTTGCGAGAATATCAAGAGTGGGATTTACGAAATCAATTGGTTGTGTCGTTGGTACATTAAACTGATATAACACTTTAGCCCAGTCATCAAAAAAATCGTCGGAAAAATCAACTAACTCAGTTACGCGTTCCTCTCGAAGCTCTTTCTCATATTTTTCAAGCGCTTTAACTTTTTCATCAAATTCTGCTAGATTGTTAAAAGTCTTCGTATAAATAAACTTATCTTCTTTCACTTCGTCCGTACTCGCTATTTTCTCCAACATCTCTTTGAAGTCCCCGTAGTAATGGAGATTATTCGCGATATGGTAGTAATTACCTATTTCAAGCCCCAATATTCTAGCAAAATATTCTTGAATGAATGTGAAATTGAAAATATTTACGCCACCAGCACCCCAAACAAAGTCGTTTGATCTCATATGAACTATTAAATCAAGTTTATCGCCGTTTCTTAGAAACTGTAAATTCCTAGTACATGGGAAATCTTTTGTCTTCTTTAATACGTGTTGCTTTTCAAAACAATCTTTTGCCGGATCCCCAATAGAAATAATTCCCTGTCGCGTGAAAGGGTCTTTTTTAAAAGATTCTTCTACAAATTCAAATTGATCAATTTCTGTGATTCTCTGTTTTGTTGGAGACGCATGTTCCTGAAAAAAGCCCGATTGATAATCTTCAGCTATGCCATTAAATAGTCGTAATCTAGGTCCATATCCAGCACGCATAAACTTTTTATCATCGGAAAAATCATACATTTTTTGCACGTAGTGCCCAACTAAAGCCATATCATTTCGGCCAGATGCCAGCCACAGAGACTCAACATATGGCAACGTAAAGTTCCACTTTCGTTCAGGGATAGTTATTAATCTTGCTGTGGGATTCACAATTTTAATCACTATCGGGTTAGGAAACTCGAAGCAACGTTGACCTCTGGTTTGTCTTTCCAATCCTTCTTTCAAAAGAAGTTTCGACACACCAATCAAAAAAGAGTTAATCCCTCCGTATTCTTGGTATTGCATTTTTGTAAATAGTGATTTATATTCCATTTGGGTGGAAAGTAAAAATCTATCGGCCCTTTGGAGGTTGTAAATTTTTGTTTAATCCTAGTGTTATCTACTTGAAGTTCCGGCAACTTCACCCTCAAGTACTTGTCAGTTTCGCAAAAACAATTTTGCAAATCAATTAGTTTGGGCTCCCGCCCCCATAAATTCTCAAACCCTGTATATCCAAATTCCTCTTGATATCTAGACAAATTATCTTGAGTATATTTTATGCAGTCTTCAAATGAAAATTTGCCAATTTCTATGAAACATTTTTTTATTCCTCGAATGGCTCCTATTCCTGCTTTTACAAAAGAATTCTCATCAAAATCAATGACTGTAGAATAGTTTAAATCAACTGCATATTGAAAAGCTAAAAAATCACCAATAAATGCACACTCCCTAAGTATTTTATAAACTTCTTCCAACGACTTCGCCTTGATAATTTTATCTATTCTTTTTTCATTGATAATTTCTTGTTTAACCATACGCAGCCAACTCTCATGTTTTGACGTATATTGACTATACCGTTCATGTATCCCCGTCATCATGTACGCGGCACTGAATATTGGCTCAGTTATTCTTCTTTCAGATAGCACTTGACTCAACTTGTCCACGTCAAAACTTTTTACCGATACAGCTCCAAGCTTATTTTCTAGATATTCCCAAGTTTCTATTTTATTAAATATTTTAAATATTATTATCCTAAGGATTACATCCTTTTCATCAAAAACATTTTCAGAGTTATAGATAACATTCTTAATCAAATATTGGCTGACCCTATCAGAAGCTCTGTAAACATTCGTAAACTTATGTTTTGCTAATATTGGATCATCTGTATACTTACTTATACTATCGACATTTTTCTTCCAAAACATATTCATACGTTCCTGCATGAAATAGAAGTAATACTTATATGCTGCTTCTCTGATTTTCATCTTTAATTATTTGTATTCAAGTCCTATCAAATAGTTGCTTTTACAAATTTATAAAAGACATTTATTATAGAATACCGTGTTTTCACTGTATTTCAAAAAATGTGGATATCTTTTGAGACATTACTTTCCATTCAACAGAACTCATAACACATTGAAAATTTCACCCTCGTCACTTCTTATCCACATTATTTGGAACACCCCCATCCCATTTCGTAACTTTATCAGTCACCGTAGCTTTTTTCAGCAACGGCGGCACCATGTTGCCGATGCCTTTACATCCGCATTAGTTCTTTGACATCTATGGCCCTCAATATCACTGCACGCTGCCACTGCCAACTGCCGCTAATTTCGAAAACCGGAAACGACCAGAACTCCGCTCCTGGTCGGCAATTGAAAAGACAACCGGAAACGACCAGAAATTATACTGAAATATAATACGGTGCGCCCAGCCTGCATCTCCGTTGATTACCCCAAAAAAAACTGGAACTTTTTCATTCGCACCAAATCAGAAATAAGAAAAAAGCGAATAAATAATAAGTTGCGTACAAAACCGGAAATAACACAAAAAGAGGTGCGCTTGCGCGCACCCCATTTAAGACAACTCTACTTTTATTTCGGCCAGCGTTTTGGCCACCTGTTTAGTGATATCATTAGGTTTTTTAGGCTTTGTAGGTTGTTGCTTCGGGCAATTCACGGCCCCCTTCTTCGAAGGCTTCTTCTTGCCCATGCAGGTACTATTTAAATGATTGTGCCAGCAAAGACGGGCAGAAAGCCAAATAAGACAGGCCCAAAAGCAGCCCCCTTTAACATTGGAGGCAAATCAGAAGCAAATTGCAGCAAAGTGGAAGCAAACCAGCAGTATAATCCACACGCAATAACCCGCATTAAGATATTGACAATGAGACAACTAATTGTTTATTATTCACACAAAACACTTCCGGTTTTAAATAAAAGCAGAAATCGGAAGTTGCTCCCAAAACCTATTGCTTTGCAATCCCCCGGCCTTTGGAAAGAAAGCGTTAAGAAAATGGGAGTGTAGGGCGGTTAAAAAAGAGCTCCATCTCCTGAAGTTTGGAAATAGACTTGGCATAAAAGTCCTCCTCACACCCGGGTATGCTATTGGATGGAACTCATAGCTCTTTTCAGCCCGAAACGAGCATTTTTAGCTTTCCTTCCAACAGCCTTGAACTTAGCGCAGCGTCTCATGAGCACCATTAAAAAGACATATTACCGCGAATAGCTTTTGGTTCTTTTGTATCAAGACAAAAGAACCCTCGCGGGCAGCGACAAAGACGAGAATAGTAATAGAGCCCCCCAATCAACTTATCAACCTGTCAACCAATCAACTTATCAACCTAATCAACTATCTTTGGAGACAGAACTATGGAGATCGACCTTACGCACCTGGTATTGTATATAGTGGGCTGCATCCTGCTCATCGGCTTCTTTGCCGGCACCGAGATCGCATTTATTTCTGCCAACAAGCTGAATATAGAGCTGCGCAAGAAGCAGGGCACCTTCAGCGGCCGCATACTGGCCCGCTTTATGGAGAACCCCGCCGAGTTCATCGGCACCAGCCTTATAGGCGTCAATGTGCTGCTGGTCATCTACTCGCTGCTGATGACCCAGCTTACCGATCCCATACTCAACCGCCTGCCCTACCCCCTCAATTCGCAATATGTGCACCTGCTGCTCGATACGTTTTTTGCCACCCTCATCATCCTCATTTTTGCCGAGTTTTTGCCCAAGGCCATATTCCGCAGCAAGGCCGAGCAGGTACTGGTGATCTTCGCCTTCCCCATATTGCTGATGTACTACATCTTCTACCCTATGGCCAAGGTCTTCGTATCGATATCGGAGTTCATACTCAAGTACCTCTTCAATGTGCGCATCCGCGAGAACCACCAGGTCTTTAACCGCGTGGACCTCGAGGTGTTCGTGAAGCAGAGCATGCACGGGCATGAGAACGAGGTGAAGGAACTGAATACGGAGCTCTTTGAAAATGCCCTGTACCTGGTGAATGTGAAGATACGCCACTGCATGATACCCCGCAACGAGATAGAGGCGGTGGATGTGGGCACCCCCATACTGGATGTAAGGCAGCGCTTTATAGATACCAAGCTCTCGAAAATGATCGTGTACGAGGGCAATATCGATAACATAGTAGGCTACCTGCACCACCTGGACCTGAACCGCCGCCCCAGGCACATACGCGAGGTGCTGCACACCATAACGGCTGTGCCGGAGGCCATGAGCGCGGTGGACCTGATGAACCGCTTCACCCGCGAGCGCAAGAGCATAGCCTGGGTGGTGGACGAGTTTGGCGGCACAGCCGGCATCGTGACCATGGAAGATGTGCTGGAGGAGATCTTCGGCGATATAAATGATGAATATGATGTGCAGGAGTATGTAGAGAAGCAGATATCGGAGAACGAATTTATCTTCTCAGGCAGGCTGGAACTGGAGTACCTGAACGAGAAATACCACTTCAACTTCCCTACCGAGGAGTCGGAGACATTATCGGGCTACATCATATCGGAGCACGAAACGATACCCAAGATCAAAGAGCGTATCATCATCAATAATTTTGAGTTCGATATACTGCTGGTGAGCGATACCCGGATAGAGACCGTGAAGCTGAAAGTGCTGCAGGCTTAAGGCAAAAGCCAAAAGTGAAAAGTAACAGAGCGCAGATAATAAACTAAAAAATAAACGATATGCCGGTAACACGTCCCTTTAACCTGGCCCAATGGATAGATGAACACCGCCACCTGCTGAAGCCGCCTGTGGGCAACCAGTGCGTATATAAAGATGCGGGCGACTTCATCGTGATGGTGGTAGGCGGGCCCAACAGCCGTAAAGACTTTCACTACAACCATACCGAGGAGCTATTTTACCAGCTTGAGGGCGATGTAACGGTGCGCATACAGGAAGATGGCAAAATAGTGGATATACCCATAAAGCAGGGCGATATGTTCCTGCTGCCTGCGGGTGTGCCCCACTCGCCCCAGCGCGGCCCCAATACCGTGGGCCTGGTGATCGAGAAGGTGCGCGGCGGCGATGAAAAAGATGCCTTCATGTGGTTTTGCGAAAACTGCGGCAACAAGCTATATGAAGAGTGGCTGAACGTGAACGATATCGTATCGCAACTACCTCCGGTAATGGAAGCCTTCTATGCGGATGAGCAAAAGCGTACCTGCAGCAAATGCGGCACGGTGATGGAGCCGCCAAAAGCCATAAAATAGGCTATATATTATTTAGCTTAATTTTTAGCAGGGTATTAGAGAAATAAAGTCAAACGACTATTTTTGCAGCATTCCAATAAACAAGAAAATAAATGTCTCACGAAACACATAACGAAGCTTCGCATGGCCGGGAAAAGAATTCTGTAACGTCTATGCGCTCATCTTTCTGGCTGGTAGTGATACTGGCGGGGCTGTTCATAGCCGCCCTTAACTTTGTAGAGGTAGAGAGCGCAGGCGGAGAAGGTGAAGGCCACCAGACCGAAGCTGTGGAAGGACATGAAGGTGCTGCTACGATGCACGGCGAAGAACATGCTGCCCCTGCAATGGAAGGCCATATGGAGCATGCCGCCGACAGCAGCCACAGCGAAGAAGCACACTAGGCGATACCGTAAATGAGCGAATGCAGATAGAGGACAACATAGCCATAACCGGTGCAGCAGGATTCATAGGCAGCTATCTTGCCGGTTACCTGAACCAGGTGGGCTACGAGAACCTAATACTGATCGACGACTTCAGCAATGAGCAGAAGGCCCCCAACCTGGAGGGCAAACAATACCTGCACAAGGTGGACCGCAACGGGTTCTTTGACTGGTATGCGCAAAATCCCGGCAGCATACAGTATATGTTTCACCTGGGCGCCCGCACCGACACCACCGAGCCCGATTATGAAATATTCCGCGAGCTGAACCTCGAATACTCTCAAAAGATATGGGCGCTATGCACCAGGCACAATATACCGCTGGTATATGCCTCATCGGCAGCTACCTACGGTAATGGCGAGCATGGCTACAGCGATAGCATGGCCGACATAAGTGTGCTGCGGCCGCTTAACCCCTATGCCGTATCGAAACAGGAGTTCGATATGTGGGCGCAGCAGCAACAAGATGCCCCGCCGCATTGGGCCGGGGTTAAATTCTTCAATGTGTACGGCCCTAATGAATATCACAAGGGCAGGATGGCATCAGTGGTCTTTCACGCTTACAGGCAGATCAAAGAGAAGGGCGAGGTAAAGCTGTTCCGCTCGCACAACCCTGAGTTTGCAGATGGGGAGCAGATGCGCGACTTCATCTATGTGCGCGATGTGGCCCGTATATGCCTGTGGCTGATGGTGCAGCACCCGGGCAATGGACTCTACAATGCCGGCACCGGCAAGGCCCGCAGTTTCAAAGACCTGGTAAGGGCCATATTCAAAGTGCTGCGCAAGCCTGAGAATATTGTGTATATAGACACCCCTGAAGACATACGCGATAAGTACCAGTATTACACCCAGGCCGATATGCACCAATTCCTGCAAACAGGCTATGACCGCCCCTTCTGCACTATAGAAGATGGCATAAGGGAATACGTGGCCTTTTACCTGGAGCGCAACAGCTGCTTCTAAAAAAAGACCGGGCCACCTATACAAGCAGCCCGGTCCCAACCATATTTCCGGGTTTCTATCTCACCAAAGTCACATCGCCCTTAAGATAAGTTTCTTTACCATCGCAGTAATATTTTACCAAGAACTGGTATACACCTATATCCTGTGCTACACCGTTGTAACTGCCATTCCAACCATTGGTCTCATCACTGGTAGAGAATACCTCCTGCCCGTAACGGTTATATACCTGCAGGCTTACCAACTTATGCCTGCCAGGATTCAGGATACGGAAAAGATCGTTCTTACCATCGCCGTTAGGTGAAAATGCCGTGGGCAATAACAATTCGCAACAAGGTTTGGTTTGCAGCCAAAGGCTATCCATACTTGTGCAGCCATATTCGTTGGTCACTTCAAGGCTCACGTACACACTCCTGTCAGCATGAACTTTTACCACAGGGCTGTTGTAATCGTAATCGAACATCTGCAGTGGCTGCCATTTATACTGGTACTTGCTGTTGTTGATGCTGGCCGAGAGTTCTACATCTTCGCCGGAACATATTGCTTCGCTAATTGAGCTATTGATCTTAGCCTCAGGCCGCTCATGCACGATAACGGTATCCATCGTTTTATTCTTACAGCTATTTTTAGCTGTTACTTCCAATGATATAATATGCTGCCCGGGAGCGCTCCAGTTCAAATAGTAAGGGCCTTTACCATCAATGGATGTATCACCTCCGGATAAATAAGCCCCGTCAATATCCCATAAATAGTTCTTCACTTCCATGTCTATCATATCTATATCTACATAGGCCGGGTCATCGGTACAAACAATATTATTACGCAGATTTAGTGTAAGCTCAGGGGTCTGTTTAACCGTAATGGTATGACTAGCCACAGGGCTAAAGCAGCCATCCTCACTGGCTACCAGGGTAATATCGAATATGCCAATAGCATTGAAGCGCACTATATATGGCCCTTGTCCCGTACCATTTACGATTACACTGCCCAGAGGCCAGTTCCAATCATATGTAGTAGTACTGCTGCCGTTACCCACATAGCTGATAAGCAATGTATCGCCCTGGCAAACCTCGTCGCGGGAACTAATGATACCTGCAGTAGGCTTATAGAATACCGTCACTTTAAGCGGGGCACGGTCGCTCTCGCAACCATTCACCACCTGGCTCACATACCAGGTGGTTACAGCAGCTATGCCGGTAGGCGGTACCGGTGCAGCAGCCAGCGGTAATACGCCAGGCTGCGGGCTGTCATACCATTGCAGGTTTTGACCCACTGCTGTAAGTGCCAATGCTGTATCGTACTGGCAATAAGTGACATCCTGTGTAAGCGGTGGCTCAGGCTTAGGAATAATGGTCACCGATATGGGCAACCTGTTGCTTTCGCAACCATCAATAGTTTGGGTTACATACCAAACCGTTACGCCGGCAATATTGGTAGGGGGTACAGGTGCGGTATCGGCAGGCGTGCCACCTGTTGGCACTGTGTACCATTGCAGTGAGTCACCGGCCGCCACCAAAGGAACAGCAGTGCTATCGAACTGGCAATACGTAAATGCAGGGCTATTGGTCACTGGCGCTGAAGGCTTGGGTTTCACCCAAACTGTTTGCACAGCACGTACCCCTTCGCAGCCCGGCTGCGTGGTAGCGCTTACATACCAGGTAAAGGTACCTGCTGCAACTGTAGACGGTACCGGTGCAGTAGTACTTCCTACTCCGCCGACAGGATCGGTGTACCATTTAAGCGTATCGGCAGGATTACCCGAAGGAGTAGCTGTTAGTGCTACAGGAACATCGGCCTGGCAGTAAACAATATCATCCGGAACAGGTGCATTCGGCGTCTGGTTGACCACTACATTAACTGTAGACGGAACAAGTAACCCGCAACCATAAGGATTGACCACGCTCAGGTTATACTGGCCTGCATCAGGCACCTGAATATTCGGCACACCTGAATTGGTAGCAGTATCCGGGCTTGAAAGACCCGGCCCTGTCCATATATATATTAACTGGGGATCAGGACTATTTACATCGAGATGCAGATCGGTACCTGAACATAGTGGCGTATTAACCGAGAAAGAAGGTGGTATGGGCGCAGCATACACGGTAACCGGTACAGTGAAGGGCGCCGACACACAGTTGGCTATTGTTGCAGTAACAGTATAGACGCCCGTAGCACTTGCCGGGGCATTGATCACTGTCGGGTTGGCCTGGTTAACAGGATTAACAAAAGCAGGCCCTGTCCATGAATAAGCATTAGCAACAGCAGGATTACCATTTAAGGTTACTGTACTGGAGAACGCCAGGGTTTGCCCCTCGCATATCGGCGCATTGGTAACGGCTGTCACCACCGGCGGGTTAGGATCGCTGATGGTTACCGAACCTGCATTATTAGATACGCAGTTATTCAGTGTAACAGTAAAATTATTGTATGTACCTGCGGGGAGCCCTGTAACGATCACATTACCGGTAGGATCGGATACGATAGTAGGCGTATATATTGTTGCACCATCATCGTAAGTAACCAGGTATGATGTATTTGGTAAGAGGCCCTGCAGGGTGATATAACCATTTGCCCCCTGGCAGGAGGTAGGTCCACCCGCTACCGTGCCGGTAATAGCAGGAGGCGCAGGATCGGATACCACAACCGGTCCAACAATATTGGATGTGCAATTTATCCTTATCACATAGATATTAAAGTAAGTGTTTGCGGCAAGCCCATTCTCGGTATAGTTGCCTGATACATCAGTCACAATATTTTGACCTACCGCAGCATTATTATAAAAGAGGGTATATGCAGTACTTGCCAAAAGGCCCTGTATGGTAAAGCTGCCATCGCTGCCGCCGCAGGAAGTAGTATTAGCCGCAGTGACGCCACTGATAACAGGTGGTGCGGGGTCGGATACCACAAGCGGGCCAACAATGTTTGAAGTACAGTTTATCCGTATTACATAAATATTGAAATAGGTATTAGCGGTTAAACCCGTAAGCGTATAATCACCGAAAGCATCTGTCGTAATGTTTAAGCCTACTGCGGCATTATTGTAGTACAGATCGTACACGGTATTCGGCAACAAGCCCTGTATGGTAAAACTACCATCACTTGCACCGCAGGAGGTAGTGCCGGTGGTAGCCGTGCCACTGATAACAGGCGGTGCAGGGTCGGCAATCACCACCGGGCCCGCCAATATATTTGAAACACAAAGCGTAGTGGACGATGTTATACTGATATTACTGTACGAAGCCGCAGGCAAGCCCGTAACAGTAACCGTATTGGCAGCAGATGCTATGGGGCCGGTAGTTGTGGTACCGGTAAGGCTACTCGTATAGGTAACGGTATAGTTGCCGGTGAGCGCAGTACCTGTTACCGTAATCGTGCCATCGCTACCACCGCAGGTAGTGGTATTGGCTGATGATAAAGCAGTAATAGACGGACCCGGCGGATCTGTAATAACCAGCGGTCCTGCCAGTGTATTGGACACGCATAATGTAGTAGATGACTTAATGCTGATATTGGTATAGGTAGCTGCGGGCAAGCCGGTTACCGTTACTGTATTACCTGCAGAGGCAATAGCAGCGGTAGTGACCGTGCCCGTAAGGCTGCTGGTATAGGTAACTGTATAGCTACCAGCCAGAGCCGTACCTGTTATGGTCAATGTGCCATTGCTGCCCCCACAGGTAGTGGGGCTTGCAAAAGCCAATGCGGTAATATTAGGCGGAGCAGGGTCTGTTAATGTTTGTGGACCGGCAAGCGTATTGGAAGTACATAAAGTGGTGGATGACTTAATGCTAAAATTGGTATAAGTGGCCGCAGGCAGTCCGCTCACGGTAACCGTGTTGCCCACTGACGCTATAGCCCCCGTTGTAACGGTGCCTGTAAGGCTGCTGGTATAGGTAACCGTATAATTGCCGGTAAGTGATGTAGCCGTTATGGTTATGCTGCCATTGCTGCCCCCACAGGTAGTGGGGTTAACCGATGACAGGGAGGTAATATTGGGAGGTGTAGGATTTGTCAATACAACCGGGCCGGCCAGTATGTTGGAGCTGCATGAAGCCGCGACCGCCTTTATACTGACATTGGTATATGTAGCGGCAGGCAATCCTGATACAGTAACTGTATTACCCACTGATGCTATAGCCGCTGTAGTGACCGTGCCTGCTACACTACTGGTATAGGTAACCGTATAGCTGCCAGATAAGCCAGTACCTGTAATAATGAGGGTGCCGTTTGAACCACCGCATGTAGTAGGATTAGTGGATGACAATGCGGTAATAACAGGGGGCGTACAAGCCGGGGTCCAGCGGAAATAGGTATATAAGTTCGAAGGCTTCGCATTGCTGCGTGTACGTACCGTCTGGGCATTTGTACCAGCTAATGTTGTATTATTAAGCCAGGCGGTATTTGTTGTAAGATTCCTGTGGTTGAAATCGGAATTGCCGGTGCCTCGTAACCCAATCTGTGCAGCGCCCGTAGTTGTAAGCATAGTGCAATTACCGTATGCAACTTCAATAATATTTGACGTTTCATACATATTGATGGAAAAGAAAATTCCATTTTCCTGTCCAATACTTAGCCAGGCCTGGTACCTTGTACTCTTAACCCATTTTATGGAAAGCGTACGATTAGGTGCAGTACCTGTTATGGTATACGATATCGGGGCATTGGAATAATCGGCAAGATCTTCCGACCAGCCACAGAATGCCCCAGCATAACCCGCATTATTATTTATTGCCGTATAATTACCTGCCGCTGGTGCCGTAGCCCCAAATGTTATATAGCCATTGCTATTCACATAACAGCTTGTATAGTTGGTACCATTGAAATTAAATGTAAAACCGGCAGGGAAACTGAATGACGCTACATTATCATCCCAATAACCACTAATGATCACATTACCTGATGAGGTACTTGCCGGGTTGGTAGCCACCGTGCCTTGTGAAAAAGTATAACCAGAGGCAACCTGTGCATAGCTATTAAAAGAAGTAAACGCAATGGCGATAAAAAAAACAATAAACTTTAGTATAAAAAACCCTGTTTTTTTATTGTTATTTTTTGGGTACGCGGGGTGGCGTCCTTGAGTAAATAGTGAAAGCATAACGTACAGTTGTTGTTAAGAAAATCTTTTATTAATCAAAAAATACTTACTCTAAATTTATGCTATTTTATACTCATTGAAAATCAATTTTTTCAACATTTTAATACAAAAAAATATTTAATTAATTGCTGTACAGATATTTTTAACTATTGGTTAAAAATAAATTTAAAAATAATAATTGTATAAATGCGCAAAAACTGTAAAAATGCTTTATAAAAGCAAAAAAGACATTATTTATCACTGTTTATCAGCGACTTATAGAAGAGCGTTTCCCCTGGTAATAGGCTGCACTTTTCAAGTCCCCTTTAGAAGTGTAGTATTGAATAAGAAAAGAAAGTACCGGGATATTGGGCGGTTGCAATTCAGCAGCAATGCGACAATAACGAACTATGCTTTGCGTATCCCGTTTGAAGGACGCTACGTCGGCGAGTTGTATATATGGAATGGAACTATTGTTATTTTTTTCTGCTGCAATAAGCAGGGCTTTTTCTGCATTGGCCGTATCGCCCAGTATGATCAAAAGTTTACTCAGATCGCAATAGGCATCAAGATAGGCAGAGTCAGCAGCTAAAGACCTGTTGAAATAGTATGATGCTGAGTCATAGTCGCCCGTCTTCATAGAGAGCATGGCGATATCGTGATAGGTGCGGGCTTTAGCCGTAGTGGTAGATAATGACTTTTGCATATACTGCTTTGCCAGGCCCAGGCTATCCTGATCTATGTATATAATACCAAGATTATTGAGCGCATTGGGGAAATAAGGGCTGATGCGCAGTGCTGCTTTGAAATGTTCTTTTGCGCGGGACAAAAGATATGATGCACTATCGCGATAAACAGATGCAGAATTGGCATCTCCGGGTATTTGATGCGACAAGTTCCTGTATGCTCTTGCCTGTGCTACTAATATTTCGGCATACATACTATTGGCTTTAGCCGAACTGCCCAGGTAAGCCATATCGTGTGTATAAAGCGTTTGCTTATCGTACCAATCATTATTGCGTGCATGCGTACGCACAGCATATAAAGCAGCTATAAGGATAGCCGATATACTAAAAAAGCGTACAGAGCCTGGAAGAGACAGCTTTGTGAAATAAGGCCTTGAAAATAACCAGGCCAATAAAGCACAAAGTACTATGCAAAAGCCCAGCGATGACATATAGGTGTAGCGCTCTGCCATTAGTCCGGGGGCAGGAGCAAAAAGGTTGGAATACATCACTACACTATAAGCATATATGATGAGCCCAAAAATGATCATGCTCTTTTTTTTGAAATACCTGAGTACCAGGAATGCTATGAAAGCATAAAAAAGTAAGGCGCCAATGGCCAAAGGATCACTCCATGTAACGACGGGTACATAATTGGCACCATAGTAATAGGCCAGCCTGTAAGGGAATACATGCAGTAAAAGATAGCGGCCCATTATATAAAATGCAGTAGCTGCGCGGGCCATGATACCTGCTGAAGAGACGTAGAAAGGATTTTCATACTCGAAGAATGGCCTGTTGGCATGCAAGTGCAGGATATTATAAAACCTGTACAGCATTATGGAAGAACAAAACAAAAGGGAGTAAAGCAATATCTTTTGCAGGGACAGCTTGCTGAAGAAATAATAGGCAAGAGGCACAATAACAAAGAAAGGCCAGATTGTTTTCTTAGAGATCACTGCAAGAAAAAAACAGAGGGCGGCAAGTAGTATATATAACAGGTTGCGGCGGGACACAGCATATGCCTTCCAGGCCATAATATAAGCCAGTACAGCAAAGAAAAATGCGAACAGCTCATCGCGATTCTTAATGCTATCTACGATCTCGGTATGCAAGGGATGCAAAGCAAAAAGCAAGGATATAAAAAAAGTAAACTCCCGCTTTTCAGGGCCAAACCAATTATAAAGCAATACAAATAACAGCACACAGGTACATGCATACAGCAACAGGTTGATAAAGTGGCTGATGCCCGGTGCTGAGCCAAGCAATTGGTACTGGGCTACAAAGCTTGCCAGCGTGAGGGGCCTGTATTCATAAGCATTATCCCCTTCAATAAAAGTAAGGGTAGTGAATGCCTTGAGTATTCCGCCGCTGCCCTGACCTGCAAGTTCTGTTGCGTGATCATGGTATAATTCATCGTCGAGATTAAACTTATTGTGCAGCCCGTTAAAATAAACAAGAAATACTGCCAGGAATATCAGCAGCATCCGCAATAAAAGGGCTCGCCCGGTATCTGCAGGAAGGAGCAAAGTTCCCCCTGCATCTTTTTTAGCCATATGCTTAGCGACAGGTATTTTCTTCCCGGACATCTGATATTATTATAGGCAGGTTTATTTCCTTATATGCAGCAGTGCTTTTATTTAAAGATCACTACAGTATTGATGCTCTTATTGACACCGGAGCGCACTTCACAGAAATAGGTACCCGAAGCAATATCGTGTAAGGAGATTACAGTACCCTGCCCTGTTGTCTGTACTGTTCGCTGCAATACTTTCTGACCTGTGGTTGTGTATAATACTATACGAAGTTCATTATCCTGCACAAAGCTTTTGGTCCATGAGAAGTATAGCATATCCTTTGCCGGGTTGGGATAGACCCTAAGATCTTTTGTATTACCGGCAGACAGGCCAGCGGTATTAATATCTGCCGCCTGGTTCTGCGAAAAGATGGTAAGGCCGCCTTTGATATTGCCTATCACCATTTCGTACTTGCCATCACCATCTATATCAGCTACTGCAGGTGCGCTGCGCCAGCCGTCATTGATAAAAGAATACATGGTATCGATAGTAGGATAAGCAATGGTCGTATTGCCGGTCTGGAAACCATCATAACGGTATATGGCGCCACTTTTACTGCCACAAAGTATATAATCAGTACCTGTATTATCCATCTTGCCGATAAAGGGCACCGAGTAACGAATAAAAGTGTTCGAGTCTGGATTTACATTGCCTACCTTATCATTACGGAGGGCAAGCTTTACAGTACCCGGAACAGTGCTTATATTCTCGTAATAGGCAAGGTAACCGTATTTGCTGCCAACGACCAGGTCGGGTTTGCCATCATGATTCAGGTCGTAGATAAATGGTGCAGCATTACCAAAAACATCTATTACCGTGCCGCTGCTGTCGGTCAACTGCATTTGGGTATTTACAGAATGGTGCCAGTCGGGCTGAGCCGCTGCTGTAGCAGCGGTATTGGGATAAAATGCAATGGTGCCGTCACTTTTACCCAGTACAAGATCGTCCTTGCCATCATTGTCGAGGTCGCCCACTGCCGGCGCCGCACCTGCGAGGTTATCGCTGAAGAGACCATTGAAATCGAGATCTTGCAAAGTGAGCGACGCATTCCATGCAGTGCTGGTGTTCTTATAATAGGTCAGCTTGCTTCTCATTGCACCGTTGCTTTGGTAATAGCCATCGGAACCAACTATAAGATCGGGCTTACCATCACGGTCATAATCGTAAAACAGGGGATATGAACCCGTACCGGCATCCATGATATTATCCAAAATAAAGGAGTCGGACTTAAACGTAAAAACGGGGCTGGCATCGGAGCCTGTATTTTCGTAAAAGGCCACGCTCCTGTAATTTTCCGTACCGTCGAGGTGTGCTGCGAATACCAGGTCTTTATCGCCATCCTGGTCTATATCCATCCAGAAGGTTGCGGGCCATACAGGAAGATTGAGTATATGCCCATTGCTTTGCCATGTCGTATCCTGCGATACCATGCTGTCAACAGGATAGCTATTTTCTACTTTGCCGTTTTTGATATACTGCAGATCGGAGTATGATACGTTGCCATCCATATAATCATAATCGCCATCACCATCGCTATCGAATAAGCACAGGCAGTTACCGGTGTGCCTGTTGGGGCCACCAGCCGGCTTCAGCCCGGTCAAACCTGAGTTATCGCAGGTTACATTAAGGTTGTGCGCACGTTTAAACACCTGGTCGAGCTTGCCCCAGCAACGATCGGCCAGCTTTATGATAATGCTATCGTTAGGATAGCCATCTTCCACCTGGTAATTCTTATAATAATACAGCTTTGCACCACCGCTCCAGTATGCAATGATATCAAGGTCGCCATCACCATCCATGTCCAGCAATGCAGGAATATCCGAAGGTTCTACATATACATTCACATCCCCGATAGAGTGCGTATCGTTATTGTAGTAAAGGCCCTTATAATGCGTGAAACACAACTCATTATTGGCATTGTAATATCCCCGGTAGACATCTACGCCGGGGAGACCTTTATGAAAGAGATCGGGCACACCATCCCTGTTATAATCTTCCAGCTTCAGGTATTCATCTACCGGGGGAAAATTCTTTGCGTATTGAGGTTCAAAGTGATAATCAGGATGACCTGCAGAGCCACGATTAATGAATGTTTTTATTTGCTTAGTATCGCGCTCATATATTACAAGGTCCTGTTTGCCATCGTGGTTCAGGTCGCCTAATGCAAATTGGGGCTGGTCCAGGCCGCCACACCAGGCCATCGACTGGTCAAGCGACCAGGCATGTACTTTCACACCCTCATCCCTGAAATATACCTGTCCCTGGAATTGTGCACGGGTATTATAGCCGGCCAGGCCCAGGACAATAAAAAGAGCTAAGGTTTTATACATACGCATATACAGGAGTTATTTTATTAAAAATACAACTTTTCAGGCATTTGTAATTCAAGGAGATACACATAAAGCATCTAAACGAGTATACAGGCTGCCATGTAACAGGGCCTTATACTTCATATTTCTGCAAGGGAGAACCCGGCTCAGCGAGGAAATGCTTATGCACCAGCTTATCGGCAAGAGCGGGAAATAACTTATTCACCCAAACGGTAAGCTTACCCTGTCCGGTCATCACGAGGGTACGGCGGCGACGCTGTAGTGCGTTGCAAATAAGCCGGGCACATTCTTCCGCACTCATCAGTTTGCCTTCGTCCATAGGGCTTTCGCCCTGCACGGCCCCACTGGCACTGCGCGCCGTGTTGCGTATATTGGATGCAGTAAAGCCCGGGCAAACCCACATCACATTGACGCCGGTATGTAACAGCTCCGTCCTGAGGGCCTCCAGGAAGCCCTGCATCGCAAACTTGGACGAGGAATAGCCCGTTCTTGCCGGCAGACCCCGGTAACCGGCTATAGAAGATACACCTGTTATATTCCCTTTGTGCTTGAGTATGGACGGAAGGGCATATTTAGTACAATATACCGTACCCCAGAAATTGATATCCATCAATTCCCTGATCACTTTAAGATCGGCATCTTCAAAGAGCGCCCTCATGCTTATACCCGCATTATTCATCAGCACATCTACCCTGCCCCACTTTTCCAATGTTGCATCGATGAATGCTTTGCAGTCAGCCTCAATACTTACATCTGCCTCAAAGAACAATATTTGCCCCGTATCCACAGCAGCAAAAGCCGCTTTCAGCCTATCCATATTACGGGCACATACTGCCAGCTTCGCCCCCCGCTTCAATCCTTCTTTTGCCAATGCCTCGCCTATGCCGCCGGAAGCCCCGGTGACCACCATTACTTTATCTTTTAATGAATACATATACCTGTTTGCAGCGTAAAGTTAATGCTTAGCTAACACCATAATAAATAAATGCTATAATATCCACAGAAAGATTTGCACACATGTTGACAAAAAAACACCAGCGATTTGCCCGTATCAGGCACGATATTTTTATTTTCACTTAAACACAATTCGTACAGAAATGAAAGTAATGATCATTATGGGGTCTAAGACCGATGAAGGAGTAATGAACGAATGCCGCAACTGGCTCAACTGGTTCGGTATAGAGAATGAAATGATAGTGGCCTCGGCCCACCGCAACCCCGACCAGGTGCGCGACCTGATGGTAAATGCAAAAAGTAATGGCTATGGTGCAATAGTGGCCGCAGCCGGTATGGCCGCAGCCTTACCGGGCGTATGCAGTGCTTACACCTCACTGCCCGTGCTGGGTGTGCCGCTGGATGGCGGGCTGCCGGGCGGTATTGATGCCTTGTACAGTATAGTACAGATGCCCGCAGGCCTGCCTGTAGGCACACTTGCGGTGGGTAAAGCAGGCGCGCGCAATGCCGCAGCATTATGTGCAAGGATCTTCGCTTTAAGCAACGATACCGTTGCGGGCAAGCTCGAAGAATTCAAGCAGAATGGCTATCGTATATGATGATAATATAACATTGCCTTAAGAGTACATAAGGAGGTTTGTTCGTAAATTTATATTCATAAGTCCTAAAAAAAGGAGAACCATTGACAGAAGCGATCATTAACCTGGAGACTGTTAACCCGATAGAATTCTTCGGCATTAATAACAGCAAATTCGATATCCTTAAACGCAAATTTCCGCTCTTAAAGATACTATCACGCGGCTCACAGATCAAGCTGTCGGGGCAGGCCGACGAGGTAGCCAACGCACAAGGCAAGATAGGCCAGGTGATCAAATACCTGGAGCGCAACGGACACCTTTCGGAAAACTACTTCGCGCAGATACTGGGCGACGAAGAGAACAATGAACTGGTGACGCTCGACGACCCAAACAATAACGATATACTCGTCTTTGGGCCCAACGGGCGGGTGATACGTGCACGGACGCAGAACCAGAAACTGATGTCCACCGCCTCTGAAAAGAATGACATTCTTTTTGCTGTGGGCCCGGCAGGTACAGGTAAGACCTATACGGCTGTGGCGCTGGCAGTGCGTGCCCTGAAAAATAAGGCTGTGCGCAAAATAATCCTCACCAGGCCCGCGGTGGAAGCAGGCGAAAGCCTGGGCTTTTTGCCCGGCGACCTGAAGGAAAAGATAGACCCTTACCTGAGGCCGCTCTATGATGCGCTTGACGATATGATACCGGCCGACAAGCTGAACTATTATATGACCAACCGCATCATCGAGATAGCGCCACTGGCCTATATGCGCGGCCGCACGCTCGATAATTCGTTCATCATACTCGATGAGGCGCAGAATGCTACCGACCTGCAGCTCAAGATGTTCCTCACCCGTATAGGGGCATCCGCAAAGGCCATCATTACCGGCGACCTGACACAGATAGACCTGCCGAAGAACCAAAAGTCGGGCCTGATCAGGGCTACGCGCATACTGAAGAACATTGACGGGATAGCCCACATACAGCTCGATGAGGCCGATGTGGTGCGCCATAGGCTGGTGAAACAGATCATACGCGCCTATGATAAAGAACAGGCCCGCGAGGAAGAACTGGAAGAAGAACGGAAGAAAGAAAGACAAGCGAAAGAACTATAAAGTATAAGCCGGGTGATGCCCGGCTTATTTGTTTCCAATAACTTTTAGGTGATCTTGTCGTCATTTACTTCGTGAGCGTCCTGAACACCTCTTCCAGGCTCTGAGTCTCCTTCTGTATACTGTTGATGCTGATATCGTGGCGGAGCGCCCATTGCATCAATTCTTTCCTTAGTTCATCGGGGGTGTCGGTAAGGAGTTTCCAGGTAGCATTGCCGCATTGTTCGTATTGTGCTGCATATTTCAGCTCGGTAAAAAGCTCCCCGGCAGGCTCCTGCTCAAAAGATACGATGATAGCGCCCTGTGTGTTCACCTCTTTCAGGCGCTCGATAGCATCATCGGCCACCAGCTTGCCGCTGCTGATGATGATGACCCGGTTGCACATAGCCTGCACCTCCTGCATGATGTGTGTGGAGAGCAGTACTGTCTTTTCCTTACCCAATGTGCTGATGAGCTCGCGTATCTCCACGATCTGGTTAGGGTCCAGGCCCGATGTAGGCTCATCGAGTATCAGTACCTCGGGGTTATGTATCATTGCCTGCGCTATGCCCACACGCTGCTTGTAGCCCTTGGAGAGGGCACCTATTTTTTTGTGCGCTTCCTTAGTGAGGCCCGTAGTGCTGATCATCTCTTCTATACGTGCGCTGCTGTCCTTCAGCTTGTGTATGCCGGCCGTGAAGCCCAGGTATTCCCGCACATACATATCATAATATAAGGGGTTCGATTCGGGCAGGTAGCCTATCTTTTTATGCACGCCCATAGCATCTTTGGTCACGTCGATACCACATACCAGTGCGGTGCCCCCGCTGGGCGGCAGGTAGCCGGTTATCATCTTCATGGTAGTGGATTTACCTGCGCCATTCGGCCCCAGGAAACCCACGATCTCGCCTTTCTTCAGGTCGAAGGATATATTGTCGACAGCACGCTGTGTGCCGTATATTTTGGTAAGCGATGCAACACTGATAGACATGGGAACAAAAATACAGATTTTAAAATGCTGTGCTGTTAAAGCCTATAAAAAAGCCCCGCCGATATGGGGCGGGGCTGCACAGTATAAAAATATTCTTATTTGAAAGCCCTGGGGCCTGTGAAGGTGATGATCGTTTTGTACGTAGTGGTATCATTCACCTGGGTCACTTCTTCCCTGTGGTAAGTAAGGCCATTGGTATTGAGCACTACACTGGTGTACTCCTTATAGTTGTTTTTTACTACAGAGTCAATATCGATGTAGCGGCCGTTAACAAAGCCAAAAACGGTATCCTTATGTATGATGGTGCTGGGTGCATTATTGAACCTTACCACCCCTACCCTGTTCGGCTCGGGATTGGCAAATATGACCACGGTATCGTATAAGGTGGGCAGTGTGCCTGTTGGATATTCCTGGGTTGTCTTTACGCTAACGCCATAGTAGGTGCCCACGAACCTGTCCACGCTCAGCGACTCGCATTCGGTACCTTCATAACCGGTAGGGCAGCTGCAGAAACCATCGGTACAGGTACCGTTGTTCTGGCATTTAAGGTCAGCACATGCGTCTTTAACACAAGCGCTGTACAGCACCGATGTAGTGATACCTAAAAAAGCAAATGCCGTTACCAGGGTATTTTTCAACTTCATGTGGTTGTGATATTTACGCTCTAAAATACGATTTTTTTTCAGCTTATGTAATTTCCCGGCCATTTTTTTAGGCCTCAAAGGCATTCCAGCCCTGGGCTGTAAGTTTGTGTTTATTGCCCTGCCTGCTAAGCAAATGGGCACCTTCGGCCGCATCTGTAATATAACCTATGACGCTTATTTGTTCGCTGAGCACTATTTTCTCGTATTCCTCCTGGGCTATGGTAAAAAGCAGTTCATAGTCTTCGCCACCGCTTAAGGCGCATAAAGTGGGGTCGATATTGAATTCGAAGGCCATTTCGCGGGTCTCGTTATGCATGGGTATCTTATCCTCGTGCAGCACACAGCCTACCCCGCTCTGCTTGCAGATATGCAGCAACTCGGAGCTAAGGCCGTCGCTGATGTCGATCATCGCACGGGGTTTGATCTCTTTTTCCTGCAGCCAGCTCACTATATCAGTTCTTGGCTCTGGCTTCAGTATCCGGCCAATGATGTATGCCTTATCCTGCAAGGTGGGTTGTACCCCGGGGTTTTCGAGGAATATACGCTTTTCGCGCTCCAGCAACTGCAGGCCCACATAGGCCCCGCCAAGATCGCCGGATACACAGATAAGGTCGTTCTTTTGCGCCCCGCTGCGGGTCACATATTCGCCGGGGCTAACCTCGCCTATGGCCGTAACGCTAATGACAAAACCTTTTTGTGAACTGCTGGTATCGCCACCAACAAGATCTACGTTATAGCGGGCACATGCTGCATATACCCCTTCATAAAACTCATCGAGCGCCTCAACAGAAAAGCGGTTGGATATGCCAATATTGAGGGTTATGTGTGTGGGTGTGGCCCCCATAGCGCATATATCGGAAAGGTTAACAGCAACCGCTTTATAACCAAGATGTTTGAGCGGCGTATAGGCCAGGTCGAAATGAATGCCTTCCAAAAGCATATCGCTGCTGATAACGGTTTGCTTGCCAAACTGGTCTATAACCGCAGCATCATCGCCCACGCTGAGCATGGTGCCTGCCTGCATGGTTTCATTGTTGCGGGTCAGGTGGTCTATAAGGCCAAATTCGCCTAATGAGGCTATCTCGGTACGCTGTTCGTCCATAAGTGTATATTCTATTGCTCTTTGTTGTGTATCCTTTGCAGCATGGCGTCATGTATGAGGCCATTTGTAGCCAGTGTCTCCTTATCGAATACGCTGTATGGCTCACCGGTAAAGTTCGTTATCCTGCCCCCGGCCTCCTCTACGATAAGGTAGCCTGCTGCAATATCCCAGGGGTTAAGATTGTATTCCCAGAAACCATCGAAACGCCCACAGGCCACCCAGCAAAGGTCTATCGCGGCAGAACCCAGCCGCCGCACCGGAAGCCCTTCGAGCACGAAACGCTCAAACACTTTAATGGGGTGCTCAGATGCCTGTGGCCATTTGTAGGGAAAACCTGTAACAAGACAGGCTATACGGAAATCAGCTTTTTTCGAGACGCTGATGGGCTCATCGTTCAGGAAAGCGCCTTTGCCTTTTTCGGCAAAGAACAGCTCGTTCATAACAGGATTGTAAACAACCCCCATCAGCATATCGTCACCATGCTTAAGCCCTATGCTTACACAGCATATGGGTATACCATGAGCAAAATTTACCGTACCATCTATAGGATCGATGATCCACTGGTATGGTGACTCTGTTTTTATGGCCCCCACCTCCTCGCTAATAATATCGTGCTCCGGGAAGCTGGCTTTTATGATGTCGATTATTTTATCTTCTGCATGCTTGTCCACCTCGGTTACGAGGTTATTTATCGTATCCTTATTCTCTATCCTGAATGTGCCCTGGAAATAATGACGTATTATTTTGCCAGCCTCCTGTGCCGCTTCCATCATTACCGCTCTTAACTCTGCCATATGTTACAGCTTTAATTCTTTGCCTAAATAATAATCAATGACCTTCAGCTTAAAGATGAGGTCGTACTTGGCACTTACAAGATTGGCCTCGGCCGAGTATTGGGTGTTTTGGGTTATCAGGTAGTCAACGGCGCTGGTAAGCCCAAGATCGTAACGTTTCTTTGCAAAATCCTGGGCACGCTCTGCAGCCTCTGCAGCATGCAGGGCTGCATAATATTTCTGAATAGAGCTGATCGCATCGTTATAGGCCTTATACACATCCTGCTTCAGGCTCAGTTCGGCCTGCCGGATATTAAGCTCCTGCGTAGCCATATTTATTTTAGCCTGCCTTGCATTATACTGTGCCTGCCAGCCATTGAACAAAGGTATGTTCAGGTTAATCGATACTGTTTGCCTGAAGTTATTGCTCAACTGTTTGCCAAAAGGCACATCGGATGATACGGTGGTAAAGCCCGGGGCCAAAACGAAATCGCCTCTAGTGGTAATACCCGTAGTATCGTAAGTACCAGTTGGCTGGTAAGCAACCTGCTTATAGCTGCTGGCATAATTGGTACCAAACTGGGCGCCAAGGCTCAGTTGCGGCCATAAGCCCCCTCTTGCAGCAGATAAACCCTTTTGAGCTGCGGATAAACGCAGATGTGCCCCCTTTATGCTGCCAAAGTGTTTTTGGGCTTCGGCATATATCTCTTCGGGCACCATTGCCGATACTTTTACCTGGTCATCCACTTTTACATCGGGGGCCTGCAGCGTGAATGGTGTTACAAAATCAAGGTTCAGTAATGCTTTGAGATCAAGGATGGCCGCATTGTAGTTGGATATAGCTGATATGAGGTTGGCACTATCGGTAGCTACCTGCGATTCCAACTGGGCAACATTGAGCTCGGGCACACGGCCCACGTCGGCAAACTTGCGGGTTTGGTCCAACTGCGCTTTCGATAACTCTACCTGCTTGCCGTTTACCGATATTTGCTCCTGGGCTAAAAGGGCCCTCAAAAAGCCTGTTGCCACATTAAGCGATACATCGTCTTTAAGCTGGTCGAGATCGGCCTTAGCAGCCTCCAGGCTCAACTTGTTCCTGGCAATAAGATTCCGCTGCCTGAACCAACCAAAAAGCAATACATCGGCACTGCCGCTGGCATTTACAAAATTATAGCTGGCATCAATGAAGGTATTGGTTGTAGGATCGATGGACCGGCCAGCGCTACGCCCGTAGCCGCCGCTGACGTTGGCATTGGGCAACTGGGCCAACTGGCTTTGCTGCAAGGTTAGCTTAGCAAGCCTTTCGTTCAATACGTTTTGCTGGATGGAAATATTATGATCGAGGGCATATTGCACACAGCGCTGCAAGGTCCATACATCGCCATTGTCTTGTGCAAGAGCAGAAAATGATAATAAAATGAATATGCTAAGGAAAAAACCTTTGTTCAGCCGGTGCATGACACAAAAATAGCTGAAATATGAAAGCTGGAGAAGAATATTAGCAGTATATATCCATATGCAATAATTTACTTATTCCTGTTTCCTTGCTGCAGCAGCCCCATTTTGTTGTCCCTGCACTGTCTTATCGTCATTATTGGCTGCCTGTGGCTGGTTAACCGCAGGGGCCTGTTGTGCGGGGTTGTTATGCATGGCCGCAAGGTAATCGCTATAGCTCCCAAACTGCGACATTAACTGGAAGCCTGCTTTTGTAAGCTCCACCTTGCCGGCATTGCCAAAACCAACTTTGGGGCTCAGCCAGCCCGAACTCGTCAACACACCCCAGATACGTTCTTTCTCGCGCTGGGGCAGCTTTATGCTCATGTGCGAGAGCACATCATCGTTGAGGTCAAGGGAATTTTTATCCGCATTGATGTATAAATAGTTGAGCACTGCATCGAAGATATTCTTATCCATCTCACTACGGTCGATCTCGGGCACGGGCCTTACTTTCATCCTGCGGAGCGTGCTCCGTCTTTTATCCTGTTTCATGGCAGTACGTTTTAGTCGTTATAGAAACAACTCCTGCAGCGGGGCTCATATACATCTTTTTCGCCAAGCAGTATCTTGTCATCGATCTTTGCTTTGCGATAGGAATATGTGGCAATATCTCCGCACTTCATGCATATGGCATGCAGCTTGGTGATATAATCGGCGCGTGCCAGCAAGGCGGGAATGGGGCCAAATGGCTTGCCCAGGTAATCCATATCGAGGCCGGCCACTATGACCCTTGTACCCTTTGCCGCGAGTTGCTCCACGACATCTGACAGATCAACATCAAAAAACTGTGCCTCGTCCACACCTATTACATCCACATCGGAACCAAATAGTAAAATATTATGCGAATTTTGTACAGGAGTGGAGCGAATACGGTTCTCATCATGCGACACGATGTCATTCTCATCGTAACGGACATCTATGGCGGGCTTGAATATCTCTACGCTCTGGTTAGCTATCTGGGCACGCTTCAACCTGCGTATGAGTTCTTCTGTCTTGCCGGAGAACATGGAGCCGCAGATCACTTCTATCCATCCTTTTTTGGGGGATGACCGGTGTGGTTCAATGAACATATTTATAACAAATACTTAAGTATAACGGTAAATAATTGCACAATGTAGCAGATTTGCCAAATTAACGAAAACCTTGCGTTTACATCCTTATTTTTGTTTAAAACCATCATTCATGCAAAGAATACCTGCATTACTGAAAAAGATAACGGAAATAGCTGATCAAGGGGATAACAACACAGTAATAGACATAGACCTGATGCTGGATTATACGCGGGTAGTATATGCCGACCTGCTGGAATGGCGTGGCCGCAAATCCTTCGTTGCATCGCTGGCCGGAAGTGAAGAAAACCCGCAAAGGGAAAGCCCGGCTCCTGCAACAGAAATAACAGAAATAGCTGTGCCAGATGAAGAGGAACAGGTACAGGAAAATATAAATGATGACGTAAGAGCAGAGGCCACTGCGCCAGAGGAGGAAGCAGAAGAGCCCGCGCAGGATAATGGTACAGAGCAGGCCAGTCCTGTAATTGAACTGGTATTTACCCCTTCAAAGCCCAAACCGGCCCATGATATACGGAGGACCATTGGCATCAATGATAAATTCCTGTTCATGAGCGAGCTTTTCGGCAATGACCGCGATGCATACGAGCATGCCCTGGATACCATAAATATGCACGACACCTATGAAGATGCTGCGCAATGGCTACAGGAAAATATGCGGGCTCCTCAAAATAACGGGGAAGACAATTACACGATGGAATCGTTCCGCAGTACGGTGCAATTGTTCTTCAACTCAAAATAAACTTACTGGAAGTAAATATCGTCGGACTTGCGCTTGAATATGGGAATATACCAGCCACCCCTTATGCCAAACAGGATATCTAACCTATGTGCATTATCAGGGCGCATCACATCGAATAAATAATCACGGCGGCCCTGTGTAAAACCCTCTGCAATATCAAGGCCGATATGGAAATTGATAAGGCCATCCTTGCCAAAATAGGTGTAACCAACATACTGCTCGAGGAAGATGCCGTTGGTCAACCTGTCGTAGCCCTTTTTATAATCGCCTTTTAACTGGGGGATGTTATTGTCTTTGTTAAAGATATTGATCTTATACTGCATAAAGCCTGCACCGGCCATTACCGTTATGCCATTATCTGGGTTCTTCTTTGATATATTGAATATCCTGCCTGCGTGGAGGCCTATCATATAACCCCGCTCGTAGGTAAGCGGACTCTGGCTCTGCCCATCGGCATCGAGGGTATAGTTGTCATTATCCTTCAGGTTTATCATCAGCGAGTCTTCTTTTATCTTGTTCCCCAATATAAAATCGCACTTTGCACCAAACAACCAGTTGCTCTTCGTTTTGTAGCTTATGACAGGTCCGAGCCTGAACCCCAGGCCAAAGCGTTTGGCCATATCCGCAGCCGGGAGATCTACATCGCCGCTGACACCAATCAGCCATCCTTTCTTTGCTTCAGGCTTAGCCGTACCAAAAAGATCGTCCTGTGCAAAAGCATCGGCAGCCAATACAGCTACAAAAACAAATAAAAGAAAAGCACGTTGCATATATGATATCCCGTTCAAAGGGTAAAAATAGGTGAAAATGTCGTCCCGCCCGTGTTGCGGGGCAATTTTTACAAGCTGCTGACGTTTCATATTGTTTTGACTAATGCAGCCTAAGGTGTAGGTTTGCGCTAACTTTCCGCTATGCACGATCTGCAAATGGTTGACCTGAAACGTCAGTACCTGAAAATAAAACCCGAGATAGATACTGCGATACAAAATGTGATCGACAGCTCAGCCTTTATCAAAGGCAGTGATGTCGGGGCATTTGCGGGGGCATTGGCTGACTATCTTGGCGTAAAGCATGTGATACCCTGCGGTAATGGTACCGATGCCCTGCAAATAACACTTATGGCGCTGGACCTGCAACCCGGCGATGAGGTCATTACACCATCCTTCACCTATATGGCCACTGTAGAAGTAGTGGCCCTGCTCCGCCTGAAACCTGTATTTGTAGATGTGGACCCAGAAACCTTTACCATGGATATAGACAAGGTAAAGGAGGCCATAAGCAATAAAACAAAGGCCATAATACCCGTGCACCTGTATGGACAGAGTGCCGATATGGAGCCCCTGCTGGAACTGGCAGCAGCGCACCATATACCTGTGATAGAAGATAATGCACAAGCTACCGGAAGCGATTATATATTTTCTGACGGCCGTACTGTAAAAACAGGCACGATGGGGCTGGCAGGCACCACTTCCTTTTTCCCCTCGAAGACGCTGGGTTGCTTTGGTGATGGCGGCGCTATCTTCACGAACAATGACAGCCTGGCTGAAAAGATGCGCATGGTGGCCAACCATGGGCAAAAAGTACGTTACCTGCACGACATAGTGGGTTGTAACAGCAGGCTTGACAGCATACAGGCCGCTGTACTGGGGGTGAAACTGAAATACCTCGATGACTATATCCTTGCAAGGCGTACAGCAGCAGATTTTTACGATGCTGCTTTTCGCGAGAACGAATACATTATCTGCCCATACCGTGCCACATACAGCAGGCATGTATTTTATACATATACCATTTTGCTGAAGAATGTAGAACGCGATGCGGTGAAACAGGGTCTTACAGCACGCCATATTCCCAGCCAGCTGTATTATCCCCTGCCCTGCCACAAGCAACCCGTCATTAAAACATTATACCCTACCGACTACGAACTTCCTGTTACCGATATGTTACAAGATCGCATGCTCTCGCTGCCCATGCATACAGAATTGAGTAATGAAGAACTTGCCTATATTTGTGACAACATTATTGAGGTCATCAACCGCGTAGCTTAATTATGAATGTTATTACCACCCCGATAGAGGGCTTACTGGTACTGGAGCCAAACCTATTAAAAGACGACAGGGGCTATTTCTTTGAAAGTTATAACGTTCGCACACTGGAGGACAAAGCCGGTTTCTCCACTCCTTTTGTACAGGACAACCAGGCACGATCATCGAAAAATGTATTGCGGGGCCTGCATTATCAAAACGAGCCACATGCTCAAAGTAAGTTAGTAAGGGCCCTTGTGGGTGCAATATGGGATGTGGTAGTGGATATACGCCCGGGTAGCAGTACTTATGGCCGGTGGTATGGTGTGGAGCTATCGGCCGAAAATAAAAGACAATTACTCATACCCCGCGGTTTTGCGCACGGATATTCCGTACTGAGCGATACAGCAGAGGTATTTTACAAATGCGATAACTTCTATAATAAGCCCAGCGAAGGGGGAATATTCTATGCCGACCCGGCACTGAACATAGACTGGAAGATAAAACTGGAAGAGGCCATCATTTCTGATAAAGACAAGGTGAACCCCTTACTAAAAGACGCAGTGATCCGTTTTTAACCGCCCTTTTCTTTAGCTCTTCATATTCACGAATTGCAAAGGCAGATCAAGGCCCGACGTTTTACAAAGTTGTATCACGTCCTGCAACTCATCAATTTTCTTGCTGGTAACCCGGATAATATCATCCATTATAGCTGCCTGTGCTTTTGAATTGTCCTTTATGAGCTTTACTATCTTTTTGGCGGTCTCTTTGTCTATGCCATTCTTTATGGGTATTACTTTGCGCACATACTTGCCCGAAGCAGTAGCTTCCTTGCCCATATCGAAGGCATTTGCCTCAAGGCCCTGGCGCATGGCCTTGGTAAGTATCACGTCTTCAAGCTGCTTTAGCTTCATATCACTTTCCACTTCCACTTTCAGCTGCATATCTTTCTTATCCAACTCGATGGATACATGCGTGCCTTTGAAATCGTAACGGTTATCGATCTCCTTTTTAGCAACGTTGATGGCATTATCCAGTGTCTGCGGATCTACTTTACTAACAATATCAAATGAAGGCATAGATTAAGTATTTATTAAGTAAAAGTAATAAAGCGGGGAGAGTTATGCAATGTATAGCATACGCTACCCAATTTTCTCTTCCAGTTCCATCATTTGCTCAAATGCAGTTTCATGCTCTTTGCTCAGCTGTTCAAACTTTGCGCTGCATTGTTTATACTGCTCATCAAGTAGCAGGAATTTATCTTTATCCGCATATACTGCCGGGTCACCCAATTGTGCTTCAAGGCCGGTCTTCTCTTCCTTTACTTTATTTAATTGTTCTTCAAGGCGCTCAAACTTCTTCTGGAGGTTCTGGTGTTCTTTACGAAGCTGTTTCAGCTCTGTGTCATTATTATTTTGTTTCGGCTTCTCCTCCTGCTTGGGTTTCTCTTCTTTTTTAGCAGGCGCTTCTGCTTTGGCTGCGGCCTGTAAGCGCTTTTCGCGCTCCTGCTGAAAAACTACCCACTCGTCATAATCGCCTACAAATTCCTTCACAATACTATCCTCGATATTCCAGATCTTATTTGCCGTGCGGCTGATAAAATAACGGTCGTGCGATACAATAATCAAAGTACCTTCATACTTATTGAGGGCGTCTATCAGCATCTCAACCGATTGCATGTCGAGGTGGTTGGTCGGTTCATCGAGCAAGAGGAAGTTGCCCCTGGCTGCGATGGTCTTCGCCAGGGCCACCCTAGCTTTTTCCCCACCTGAGAGTACTTTGATCTTTTTGAACACATCATCGCCACTAAAGAGGAAACAACCCAATAACTGACGCAATTCCAGCTCGGTCTTGCCTGTGCCTGCCTGCTTCATTTCGTCCAGTATCTCATTCTCTATATTTAGCGACTCCAGCTGGTGCTGGGCATAAAAGCTCTCCTCAACATTATGTCCCCATTTCCTGTCGCCCTCAAAGGTCTCTGTACCTGCTATGATGCGCAGGAGGGTGGATTTACCACGACCGTTTGCCCCTATCAGGGCTATCTTATCGCCACGCATGATCTCTGCGTTGGCATGCTCAAGGATGGTGAGCGGACCAAAGCGCTTGGTAATATCCGTAAGTGTGCAAATGATCTTACCCGGCTGCACGCCCACATCAAAATTGATGTTCATTACGGGCATAGTGGCATCGGGCGCCTCGATACGGTCCAGCTTATCGAGCCTTTTCATGGCACTTTGTGCCTGAGCAGCTTTGGTGGCTTTGGCCTTAAAGCGTTCTATAAAACGCTCCTGCTGGCGTATGTAATCCTGCTGGTTCTCAAAAGCACGTTGCTGCAGTTCCATACGCTCAGCCTTCTCTTTCTGGAAAAAGCTATAATTGCCACTATACTGGTACAGGCCCTGCTGCCATACCTCCACGATCTTGGTCACCATACGATCGAGGAAATACCTGTCGTGCGATACAATGACCACGCTGCCGGGATAACCCTGCAGGTAACGTTCCAGCCACTCGATAGAGGGCAGGTCAAGGTGGTTGGTAGGTTCGTCAAGCAAAAGCAACTCGGGAGCCTGCAGCATCATTTTAGCCAGCAATACCCTCATACGCCATCCACCGCTGAACTGGTTATAAGGCCTTTGCAGGTCGGCCGTGGAAAAGCCAAGTCCTTCCAGCACCTCTGCCGTGCGGTGCTCCATCTCGTAACCACCCGCCATCTCAAAATCGTGCAGGGCATGGCTATAATCGTCCAGCAGCCTGGCATCGTCCGGTTTATCTTCCAGTTCCTTTATCAGCCGTTCCATTTCCTTCTCTATCTCGTGGGCACGCTCAAAGGCCTGCATACCCACCTTCAGGATATTCTCATCGGTAGAAAAGCTGAGCAGATCCTGGTTGAAGAAGCCCAGGCTCACATCTTTAGGCTTATTTATTGTACCCTCGTCGGGTGTATATGCCCCCGTCATCAGGCGGAGCAGGGTCGATTTACCCGCTCCATTGCTGCCTACAAGGCCTATACGCTCCCCTGTACCGATCTGCCAGTTGGCATCTTCCAATATGGCCCTGGCCCCGAAATAGAATGAAATATTTTGTAATGAAATCAGCATAAAGGCGCAAATTTACAATGATTGCGGATAGCAGCGATACATCTTGTATTTTTGCACAAAATTTATCGCATGAGGAATTTACTTGTATTCATCGCATTATCATCTTTTGGCCTTTTAAGCTGCAATAACGGGAACGGCACAGGTGAGGCTGCCGGCACCGACTCAAGCACTGCCCATGCGGCTCCCGCAGCGGCACAAAGCAAGCTTGATGAAACAGGCACAAAGAACCTTATGGCCGTAGTGAGCGATTATTACCAGGTAAAGGACGCGCTGGTGGCCAGCAATGCCGCCAAAGCTGATGCTGCGGCCAATAAGCTGATAGCCAGTGCAGGCAGTATGCAGGCAACACTGGACTCTGTCAATGGGCCGGCACTTAAACCTTACCTGGATACTATAGTCACAGAAAGCAAGGCCATGACCGCTATGATGGACGAAAGCTGTGAAAAAAAGCGGGTGAATTTTGATAAGATATCTGATGCCATGTATGCTATGTTAAAAGCCGCAGACCTGAAGAATGCAGGGGTGTATCACCAGTTTTGCCCTATGGCCTTCAATGAAAGGGGTGCATACTGGCTGAGCAACAGTGCCGAGATAAAGAACCCTTACTTTGGGGATAAGATGCTGGAATGTGGTGAAGTGACAGACTCTTTAAAATAATTTTACGTTATATAATCGTTATGCCCGGACCAAATATTAAGGCAATCAAGCTCGGATTTACTTTATTGCTCATATCATTATTGCCCTTAAGCCTTTTCGCACAAAAGAAAGTGACCCTGAGCGGTTATGTGCGCGACTCATCGAGTAGCGAAACGCTGATAGGCGCTACTATTTATTTTAAAGAGATACAGCAGGCAGCACAGACCAATAACTATGGCTTCTATTCCATTACCGTGCCTGCCGGTGTGTATACCGTAGTATATTCCTACGTGGGTTATGGCACCAGAACCGAAAGCATCAGCCTGAGCGAAAGCCTCACTTATGATGTGGCCATGCAAAACAGGACCGTTATGAAAGAGGTTGAAATAACCTCGACCCGCAGGGATGAAAATGTGAAGGGTACCCAAATGGGCACGGTAAGCCTTTCGGTGGACAAAGTAAAGACCCTGCCGGTAATATTTGGCGAAGTGGACATACTGAAATCATTACAACTAATGCCCGGTGTTCAGTCTGCCGGCGAAGGCAGTTCGGGCTTCTATGTGCGCGGCGGCGGCCCGGACCAAAACCTTGTATTGCTGGACGACGCAGTGGTTTACAACACCGGTCACCTGTTTGGCTTTTTCTCAGTATTCAATTCAGATGCCATAAAGAATGTGACCCTTATAAAAGGCGGTATGCCCGCAAATTACGGGGGAAGGCTTTCATCAGTCGTGGACGTATCGATGAAAGATGGCAATATGAAAGAATACCATGCGGAAGGCGGTATAGGGCTCATCGCATCACGACTGATGCTGCAAGGTCCCATCAAGAAGAACAAAGGCTCCTTTATGCTAGCAGGCCGCCGCACATATATCGATGTGCTGGTAAAACCATTCGTAAGTGGCGCAGCTAAAAATTCGGGTTATTTCTTTTACGATGCCAACCTGAAGGCCAATTATGAGATAACCCCCAAAGACCGTGTTTATCTTAGTGGCTACCTGGGCCTGGATAAATTCAAGTTCCAGAGCAGCACCGGCAGCTTCAAAGCAGATATACCCTGGGGCAATAATACGGCCACGCTTCGCTATAATCATCTCTTTAGCGATAAACTATTCTCTAATACTACCTTCGTATATAATGATTATAAATTCGCCTCTAATTTTGACCTGAGCCAGTTCTCCATCAAATTATCCTCGGGTATACGCGACTGGAACGGCAAAACAGATTTTGATTACTTCACCAGTTTTAATCACCATTTTAAGGCGGGCGTAGCCTATACCTACCATACCTTCATACCCAACCAGGTATCAGGACGTGCCGACACGCTGACCATAGAACCTAACAAAACTCTGATAAAATATGCCCATGAACTAGGCGCATATATCCAGGACGAATTTGACATAACCAAGTGGCTGCGCGTAAATGCAGGCATTCGCTATTCATGGTTCGGCCAGGTGGGACCATATCATTTCTACAACTACGATGATAACCTGCGCAAGACGGCAGACAGCAGCTTTTACCCAAGCGGCAAGCTGGTACAGGCATATGGAGGCTGGGAGCCCCGCCTGAACCTGAATTTCGCGGTCAGCAAAACTTCATCGATAAAAGCCAGCGTGACCAAAACTTATCAATACATCCACCTTACCTCTAACAATGGCTCTACCCTGCCAACCGATGTATGGGTGCCCAGCACTTACGTAGTAAAACCACAAACCTCCTGGCAATATTCCGTTGGATATTTCCGGAATTTCCTCGAAGACAAATTGGAAACCTCGGTGGAATTGTATTATAAAGATATGACCCACCAGATAGAATATAAGGACGGTTTTACGCCGGGCGCGGAAGATCCTGAAGTGGATTATGTATTTGGCAAGGGACAGGCATACGGTGCGGAGTTTTTCATTAATAAGACACGTGGACGCTTTACCGGCTGGATAGGCTATACCCTTTCGTGGACATGGCGCACCTTCCCCGACCTGAACCATGGCAACAGGTACCCCGCCAAATATGACCGTCGCCACGACCTGTCGCTGGTAGCCACCTACGAACTTAGTCCTAAATGGACCGTATCAGGGGTATTCATATACGGCTCAGGCAATGCCATTACCTTACCGACCAATTATTACTTTGTACAAGGTCAGCTACAGCAACAGTTCAGCGAACTGAATGCTTATCGCCTGTTTCCTTATCACCGCCTCGACCTCTCGGCTATTTATAAACCCAAACCCAAAAAGAAACGGCGCTGGGAAAGCAGTTGGGCACTGTCGGTATATAATGTATATGACAGGCACAACCCTTACTTCCTGTATGTAAAAACAGATGGTGATGTAAACAATGGAGTGAATGTGAAAGTAATGGCAGTATCCATCTTCCCCATCCTGCCAAGCATCACGTACAACTTTAAGTTTTAAACCGCTTATCGAGCAGGTTGAGCATGGGGGTGGCCATAAATGTGGTTACCAGTGCCATTAGCACCATCATGGTAAACATCTGTGCACTCAGGATGCCCAGGTCGTAGCCTATATTCAGGATAATAAGCTCCATCAGGCCGCGTGTATTCATAAGTATACCTATCGCTAAGCTATCATGCAGCGATTCGCCTGAAAGGCGGGCAGCCATAGCACTGCCACCCAGTTTGCCCAATATTGCAGTCAATATGATCAGGCCGCATGTTGCCCACAATGTTGCATCATTGAGCAGGCCAAACTCTGTACGCAGGCCGGTAAAAACAAAGAACAAAGGGAGCAGCAATACCATCGACATATCTTCGATCTTATCAATGATCACCTTACGATAATTCCACTCTGACGGCATCACCACACCTGCAATAAATGCACCGAACAGAGCATGAATACCTATCACCTCACAACAATAGGCGCTCAGCAACATTACCACAAATACCAAAGCCAGTACAGAACGTTTCATAAACTTATCCTTCCCCATGATCGTGGTCAACCGGCTCATCATGGGTCGCAGGATACCCAGCATAAAGCCGATGTATACCAGTGTAGCAATGAGGGTGTAAACAGCCATACCAAGCGAACCCGCCTTAACGATAGCAATGACCACTGCCAGCAGGCACCAGCCAGCTATATCGCCCGCAGCAGCACTGGTGAGCGCCAGGATACCCAGCCTGCTATTGGTCTGCCCGCGCTCACTGATTATCCTGGCCAGTATCGGGAAAGCCGTGATGCTCATGGCGATACCAATGAATAATGCAAAAGCATAAAACGGTATGCCCGGCAAGGTGTACTGCTTGTAAAGGAAATAGGATAAGGCAATACCTAAGCCGAATGGCGCTATAATACTGGCATTACTGATAACCATAGCGGCCCCTGCCTTTTTCTTTACCAATGCAGGATCGAGCTCCATACCGATAACAAACATGAACAACATAAGACCAACCTGGCTCAGTATATGCAAATTATCGAGCGAGGAGGGCGGGAATACAAATGCTGAAAAATGCGGGAATACCGCACCGAGCAAGGATGGCCCAAGCAATATGCCCGCAATGATCTCGCCCATGACCGCAGGTTGCCCGATCTTTTTGAACAAGTAAGCGCACACTTGTGATGCTGTAATTATGGTAACGAGTTGCAATAAGAATATAGCCAGCGGGTGACCAAAGGCAGCTAACATTTCCCGCCATTCATATTGAAATGATAATTTGTTAAGCTGTTTATAGGCTGGGATATTGGCTTCAAGTTCTTTACCTGCCTCAAAAATAAAACCTATACCCAGCAAAAACATAGTAACAGGCACTAATATATACAGCAGCTTTCCAAGAACGGACCTCATAAAACAATTTATATTGATAAACTATTCACTTTCAATAAAATAATTGACATTGTCTAAATAAAATCAACAAATTAATACCCTCATTTCAATTACAAACCTCATACTACTACTTTACATACAGGTATACAAAATGAATAATAGCAATATTAATGATAAAGAACTGTTATGCAGGTCCAAATGTATTAAATATTATCCACGCCTGCCAATCAAAAATACAGCTATCATATCCTGTTTAATTTTTTCTGAGAAAAATAAAACCATTGTCATACTACTGTCGTATGTATACGTGTGCAGGACGCAACAATTCAATATGAATAACCAATAAAATCACATTTATGAGAAAAGGTTCATTTCGAAAAATTTTGCTCACATCAGGTGCAGTGCTATTGGTATTAGTCGCAGTTTTAGTGGTACATATTTATTGGGTTACGCGCCCTAAGGCACCAGATGAGCACACCCGCATAATGGCCCGCATAGATCTGAAACAGGATATAAACCAGGACGATGCAAACCAGATAAGCGCCTGGTTATATGCACAGAAAGGTGTTGACCATGTGCTTTGCAGTGCAGCAAGCAATATTGCAATATTTACCTATGCACCAATACAAAATAACGCCGATGCCATAGTAAGCAAATTAAAGATGTCATTGCCCTATAATAAAGCGCAGCGTTATATGCCCAGCGAAAAAGAAATGTCGCAAGGCTGCCCTGTTGCAGCTACATCGACAAGCTATAAGGTGTATACATTTTTCAAAAATATTTTTTAACCAAAAAAACAACCATAGATGAAAAAGGCAATATTACTAAGCGCTGTATTAGCAATGCTCGTTGCTGTATCGTGTAAGAAAAAGGATAACACCACGACCAACCCACCTGTTACCATGACCTTGTACGATTCACTGGGTGGTACAGAGATGGTCGTTGATCCATCAAATACCTCACAGATGATAGAGAAGGGCCGGTTGGGTATCCGTTCGGTGGTGGACAGTACCATTTTCGTAATAGCTGCAGATACAGAGCTGAACGGTTTCTTTACCGTTTTACTGGCTGAAGTGACCGCCGGTAATACCAGCGGCTTTGAAGCACTGAGTAAAAACCTTACCGATTTCTTTTGCGTAGCAACAGGCGCTAAAAACTTCACCTATGGTGGCAAAAGTATGGTAGCGGCCCACGATCCTGCCCAAAATCCGAGGATGAACGGGAAAGCCGATAATGGTGATTTTGACCAATTCGTTGCCGACCTTGTAACAGGCGCACACAAGGTGGGCTTATCGGACCAGTTGATCGGGCGCGTTGGTGAAGTGGTTGGCACCCTTCGCGGGGATGTAGTGCAGCAATAAACTTTTTGTAATGGACAAAGTGGATGGCAAATGTGTATACCTGCCCCTGTTAAGGGGCGGGTATTTTATTGTATTTTAAATGCCTGGTCGCTTACCGGTGGTGTATCGGGTATTTTGATGGTATTAAAGCCGTGGCGTGTAGCAAAGTGGCACCCGTTGCAGGTATTGGTAAGCTGGATATATGCACTGCGGAACATCGCCGTGTCTTTATTGATGATCGCATTATTAACACTGTCGATATCGGGTTCTATCATCGAAATAGAGTTTACCTCGTACCTGTCTGCATTGTAAGTTTTAATATTATTGATAGCCTCTTCTATCTCATCTATCTCAAAATCGGCCAGTAACCAATTCCTGGCCTGCCCTGCGAACCATAGCTTTTCATGATGCATTTGTATACCCAGCATGAACTCACCCATACCGGGCCTGTAGGAACGGGAAAGCTGCTTTTTGAGCAGGTTTATTTGGGCCTGTTGCTGCTGGTCGGTATCATCGCCCACAGTGTTACATGCTGCAAACAATAAGAACAACAAGGAGCAGTAGATGATTTTCATGCAGGCGCTATTGAATATTCAGGAAATGTAAGAAAAAGATAGCGTTTTTTGATTTATATAAACAAAAAAAGCAGCCAATGAGGCTGCTTAACATTCTATAATATGGTTATATTAATCTGTAAGTGTAAATGCTTTTTGTACCACCAGGCTTACGATGCGGCTGCCGCCACCGGTGCTATCCGACTGCTGGATGTTCAAGGTACGCTGCCTTTTGATCTGTATGTTCAGCGTGCCATTTTTAAAGCTATTCAGGTCGTTGCGGGTAATGCTGACCACACTAGTAGCTGAATATTTGGTTTCTATAGCATAATTGCCAAACTGGTCTTTACCTATCAGCATTATCGTAAGATTCTCATTAGCGGCAAATGGCAGACCTGTAGCATTGAAATTAAGCCCGTTAGATTTATGTATGGCGAGGTCCATATTCTCCGGGAAATAAGCACCTATCGTATCGCCAATATTCACCGTATTGGTGAACGATTGGCCATTGCCCTTGGTCATAACGAAGGTAACATTCTGGTAGCCATTGCTATTCCATGAATAGGTACTGCTCAGTGGTTCGTAATTAGGCACTTCACCATTTACCGTAACATTTTCCTGTATACGGCTGCCTGTGGCATCCATACTGCGGAAAACGGCTGTGGCAGTAGTACCCATGGTAGCCTTATCATATACCACCTCAAAGTCCTGGCGTACAGGAATACTATTGGTCAGGCTGTATTTATTTCCGCTGCGGCAACTGCTGATAGCAACTATAGCCAATATAGAAACGGGAACGCAGAGTAGTGTTTTTTTCATCTGTGCTGCTTTGTACGCAAATATTTGAAAATTATTGTAGATGCACAATATTAATGAAAAAATACTGTAGAATGAATAGCTATTTTATTGCAACTCTTACTGTGCCAGCGCCTTCAGCCGTTACTGCAGTAATAAAATAGAAGCCCGCAGGATAAGGCGACAGGTCAAGTACGGAGGTATAGTTGCGTACATGCTGCTTATGTACGTATTGTCCCAGGGTATTGGAAATCGTGATCTCTGCTTCCGTGCAGCCAAGTTGCAACCGGGCATATGACCCCGCAGGATTGGGGGAAACACTGATAATGGTCTTAGCTTTCGCATCCAGAGCAGCCAAAGGGACGGTCCCAAGCATGTACTGCCATAAAGGCTGGTAGACAGGAGTATTGGCATTGAAGGGAGTATTGATATCGGCAACAGGGCTGTTATGATACCTTATCGGGCTGATACCGCTAATGGTGCGCGAACTCGTAAAACAATGGGCTCCATAATAATCAGTAGTCAATGTATCAACATCCAGGCAGGAACCAAAACTATAAAGCCCCATAGTATCCCACATAACTGGTGTAAAATCGAAATTGTTCCAAAGCAACTCGTCATGAATATGGGTGAAGGCATATTTTGCCGACGCAGGTGTTGCGGATGGTTGTTTCATCCAGTCGGCCACATCCTGTACAGTGCCGCTCCAATCGCCGCCGCTGGCAAAAAAGGCTGCCCGGTAAACATTGTACCAATAAGCAATGACAGATGCCATACCGGCCCCCTGAGAATGCCCGCTAACGCATATTTTACTCCAGTCAATACTATCCTGCGGGGTAAGGAACTGGCCCCAGCCCGCTGAAGGATAGCTAATATCAAGATAATGCAAAAGGTCTGTGATACGGCGCCGGATGCAATGTGTGCTATCTACAGCAACTACCGCTGAGCTACCCTGGCCGTAAAATATCTCGGCACGGGCAAGGCCCTGGCAATCTGCCGGCTCTCCATTGCACAGTGAACTGATGGTCTGCGAGTTGTTGTAACTGAGGCCAATAGCATGATAACCCATATTGGCAGCAGTTTTCAATATTTCTTTATATGCTTTAGGTGCTGCACCAGTACCCGGAAAGAAAATAAAAAGCCGGTTGAGCTGGGGAACTGAAGTATTGATGTAAATATAGTTGCTATCGTCATTTTCAGTTACCAGCGGATTGGCCTGTGATGGCCTGACCATATAAACTGTTTGTGCACTAAGTGATGCAAAGAGAAAAACAGGGATAATAATGATGAAACAATATTTTATCATAACACTTATGCAAGATAAAAAATCTACAGCAGGATGTAAACCTTACCGTTATCCTCCTCTACTCTATATGTAGCAATGCCCTCTGTCGCAGGGCCTGCTTTTACTGCCCCTGTCTTCACATCGAACTGAGAACCATGCCATGGGCATTGCACGGTTCCGCATATCATCACGCCGCCGGCCAATGACCCCCCTTTATGGCTGCAATGATCATCGAAAGCCACGTATTTGGTTTCGGTTCGTGCCAATACTATCCGCTTATCATTTACATGCAGTAGCTTCATCTGGTCTGTTTTAAGCTCATCTGATCTTGCTGCTTCCACCCTGCTACGGTTGTCGCCCAAGTCATCTTCTTTCCACTTGCCCGATGATGCATAGCGATTATATACCCCTATCTGGTTGCGGTATACCAATGTACCGCCCATGAAACCGGCAATAACCAGTAAGATAAAGCCCAGCAGTTCAAGACTTATTATAAGTACAAAATTCGCTGGAGGCCTTACCCGCAATGCAAAAGCCAAAGCAAACAAGCCGACCATGCTGAGATTTAAAACACCATGCTTTGCTGCCCGTTTTTTAGCCGAGCTGCCCGGGGGTACTACGAGAAAATAGTCCATAGTGCCAGGTATAGCAGCTATGACACCGCTTATTACACCAGCTATCTCCATGTAAGTTGCGGCAAACCACAGGGCCGGGTAAGAAAGAAAAAAGCTAAGCAGGTCGAATAAAAATGCCCCGGCAAAAAAAGCAGTTGGGAAAGCGATCAATATGGGATGTACGGGGTGGCCTTTAATGTGCATACTGCTCTTCATAACATAGTTTTATCCTACATTTATAAAAACCATACCCCGCAACATCCGGCCCAGCCTGAGAATTTGATGAAATAGTATTATTTTCAGGATTTGGTAGCTATATTAGTGTGGTTTTTCTATATTTACACATCAACAGTATGAAACGTTACTTCAACCTTTTAGCAGCCGCAGTGCTCCTGTTCTCTTTCAGCTCCTGTAAAAAGGATTATACCTGCCAGTGTGTTGACGCCTACTCGCAAAAGCTGCAGCCGCTAACAGTGCATGATACGAAGAAGAACGCCAAGGAAAGCTGTAAAGGCTACAATGTGGGTACTGCAGGACAGGCGAAAAGCATCACTTGCAAATTGCTGTAAGCCGCCCTTGTTTTGCTGATACATCAGAACTGATTTCCCATTTGCTATATTAAACAATGACCTGATGAAAAGGATAGTGTTTTTATTGTGCTTTATCGTGTTGTGCAAAACCGGCATCATACATGCGCAGGGAACTGACATGATGAGATCGATAACCGGCCGTTACTGGGTCTATGATAATAGTGTCTGGGATGCCGACCACAATGTGGTGTATACCTTCCTGGAAAGGATGAACGAAGGACAGGTATTGGCTAAAGGCACCGGCATATATCTTGATGACAGTGGCCTGTTCAAGGAAGTGGCTGATACTACAAAAATAGGCGGCAAACCCTGCTCAGGCAGCTGGCAGCGGGAAAATGACCATAGCCTGAAGGTGAACTGTGGCGGCAGTATATGGTACTATACGATACTTGAACTAAAAGAAGGTGCTATGGTGTTAAGAATTACCAAGCAACCCCTGCCTGCTAAAAGCAAATAATATACAAGCTTACCGGTCTCCAGCCTCAAGTTCAAAAATATCATTAACGCCCTTACCAAATACACCTGCGATCTTTAGAGCAAGCACCGTAGAAGGTACATATTTACCCGCCTCAATAGCATTTATCGTTTGCCTCGATACATTTGTCCTTTCTGCAAGTTCGGCTTGCGTGATATCCATCCGTGCCCTTTCTACTTTTATGGTATTTTTCATGCCTGTGCCGATCTTGTAAGCCTGGGTTTGATATGGATATCAAAATTGAAAATGAGAATGAATATAATAAGTATCGTGAAGAGGTTAAGCTCCATGACCATTAGAAAGCTCAGGCCATAAATGAATACGCTCGTGATAGCAAGTATGATATAGTTGGCATATACACTAAGCTGGAGCGCACGCAACCTTACGGAACTTACATACTCATCTTCATTCTTTTCTGCCGAAAAGGCTATCATAAAAAGGCTTCCGAATGTAAGAAGCAAGGACAACTCACCACTGAAATCGGTACTAAAGCCCCCATTGAATATAAAATCCTGTTTGCCGCTGAATACATCGCCGCTCTGCCCCATATTATATTTTAAGAAAGGGATAGAAAAGCTGTAATTATATACTGCGATGAGCAGTGCAAAAGCAAAAGGCAGAAGAACTAAGCCCCATAGCTTGCAACTGCGTGGTAAGAGAAGCCTGTTTATCATGACAAATATTTTTTACTAAAAGTAAAATAAACTTTACATTTTGACAAATATTTTTTACCAAACAGATCGATATGTTATTTTCTTGTCAGGTAATTGTAGTCTTGCAATAGCTGGTATAAGAAATCAGTGGCTTCAAGGTCGGACTCGATACTGAGCACTTCTTTGATGCGCAAGGCAACCTGTGTGGCATAAGCATAATTATCCCTGCTCTCATTTTTTACTTTCAGCAGGTTGCGAATGCCATTTATATCCCGGTCACTAAGGCGCATCACTTCGGGAAACACAGCTTTGTAATCCCGGTCATCTATATCCAGGTATATCGTTTCGTTTATGGAAGCATCATAGTTGTTATCGATCACTACAGTACCTGCCGCGAGGTCGCCCAGCCTTTGGGATTTGGGGGAAACGCCAAAGGAGAGGATATCGGGCAGATAAAAAAGCATCATGAACACGATAAAAAAGATATACCCGGGGTTGCCTATAGCTGCCTCGATTATATAGGGCAGTGCATAGAGAATATAATTACCAAAGCCAAGCAGCCAGCGTATGAGGTATTGAATGAAGGTAGCCTCATTACCATCTTTTGAAAGCACCTTTATACCTGCCAGTTTTTTACCAATACTCTGCCCGTTGTAAAAGGTTTCGAAAAGAAGATGATAAAGAAAAGAGGGCAAGGCCGTGAAGAGAATGAACACTACTACAGCCGTATCACTGTCTATATTAAAGGGGCGAAGAACAAAGTATTCTACAATGTAGTTATAAGAGCAGATAACCAGCAAGTCAATGAACCATGCCAGGAAACGCTTACCGAAAGCAGCAGTTTTAAACTCAAGATCTATATTGAACGGTGTGGCTATAGTAACAATGCTCATGCAATACCTGCTGATAAATGAATACTAAATTTAGGCAGTTTTTAGTTAATTTACTGAGCAATATGCGGGAAGGATATTTTATTAAAAAAAATAAAGAACGCTGGGAAAGTTATAAGGACAATACAGATGATCCCGATGAGATCGCGAAGCGCTTCACATATCTTGTGGATGATCTTTCCTACGCTAAGACCTTTTACCCAAAGAGTAATACGGTACGTTATATCAATAGCCTTGCGGCCAATATTTTCCTCTCCATATACAAAAACAAGAAAGAGAACAGGAACAGGCTCATTACTTTCTGGACTAAGGAGCTTCCCCTGATCATACACAAACATCACCGCACATTGCTCTACACTTTTATCTTTTTTGCAGTATTTGTGGCTATTGGGGTATTCTCAGCCATGCACGACCAGACATTTATCCGGGCAATACTGGGGGATGGCTATGTAGAGATGACCGAACAGAATATTGCTGCTGGCCAGCCATTTGGTGTGTATAACAATGAGAACGAACTGATCATGTTCATAGAGATAGCCTTTAACAATATTATGGTGTCCTTCATCTGCTTTGCCAGCGGCATATTCCTGTCATTGGGCACCATCTACTTTTTATTCAAAAACAGCCTGATGATCGGCGCGTTTGAATATATGTTCTTTCAGCACGGCATGGGCTTCAAATCCATACTGGTCGTTTTCACACATGGCACATTGGAGATATCGGCCCTGATCATTGCAGGCTGTGCAGGGCTTGTAATGGGCAATTCCCTTTTGTTCCCAAGGTCGTATACCCGGCTGCAATCACTCATGATGGCCACCCGGGATGCTGTGAAGATATTAATAAGCCTTATACCTGTTTTCATTACTGCCGCTTTCTTTGAAGGCTTTGTAACAAGACATACCGGCATGCCCGTTTTGCTGAACTTAATGATACTTGGCGCATCGCTCCTGTTCATCATATGGTATTATATTCTTTACCCCATCAAAGTAAGCAGGCAACAGCATGTCGGGGAAACTGATTAAATACATTCTTGCGGTCTATGCCTTATTGCTGTTCGCGTCATTGAACAGCAGTGCTGCAGAGAACAACGATCCATACAGGGTGCTGAAAGACAACCAATGGGAACAGCTTACCGATGACCCCGCTTTTGCTTACAGGAGCGAAAGGGAGTATGTAATGCCAAAAGAACGCAGCCCTTTTGAAAAATTTTGGGCTGCACTGTACAATTTCTTTAATGAAGACCTGGGCCGCATCTTATTATGGAGCATCATCTTTGGCATAGCAGTTTATATGCTATACTATATTGTATTTAGCAAAAACGGCAATTTCCTGTTCCGGCGGCAAAAAAGGATAAAACAGGGCGCATTAGTCAATCCGGCACAAATAGAGGATATCAGCCACACAGATTGGGATGTGCTTGTGACCAGGGCAATAACATCAGGCAATTATCGGGATGCGATACGCTATAGCTACCTGCGTATGCTGCAATTGCTTCAGGAGCATGAACTGATCGTATATAAAGACGATAAGACCAACTTCGATTATTATACCGAGCTGGGCAATAGCAGCTCCGGGCTATCTTTCAGGCAGTTATCGCGCCAGTATGAATATGCATGGTATGGGCACTTTTCGATAACCCGGGATGTCTTTGACCAATACATGGAGGAATTTGAAAGGCTAAAAAAGCAGTTGAAATAAATTGAGCAGGCAACACAGGTACATATTATACTGTTTACTGGCAATGACTATACTGCCCGGCTGTGCAAATAAAACAAACTGGAATGTAAGCCTGCGCAAAGACGATAAGAATCCCTATGGCACTTACCTTGCTTACCGCTCACTGCAATACTTTTTCCCGGGCGCAAAAACCGAAACAATCTCCCGGTGGTCGCGTTATGATGACATCGCAGAAAAGGATCACAGGGGTAATACATCCCTGTTGATCATGGAGGGGCTTGACTTGTATTTATCAGACATCGAGGTGAACAGCCTGATCGCATATGCCGATATGGGCAACGAGGTATTCATCTTTGCCAGCAACCTGGACGGCAAACTGGAAAAAGAACTTGGCTATAGCAAAGTGCCCGGAAGCAGTGTTTGCTATGAAGAAATACCATTGACAGAACACAATGACGGTACTGATAACAAGGGGGCATTAAGCTTAAGCAACAATAAAGAACCTTTCGGCTATTATGGGCGTTACATAAAAGGCTATTTTATAAAAAATACGGACAGTAACCACATAGCCTATAATACAGTAGCTAAAAAGGGCGGGATAGCCCTGTACCCGGATATTTTGGGCAAAACCGGCGGTGGCCCGGATATCATCCGTTTCAAAGTGGGTAACGGACATATTACGCTGCATGCCGCGCCACTTGTACTCAGCAATTATTTCCTGCTGCAGCCGGGCAACCAAAAATATATTGACGCACTATGGAACACACTCCCTGCAGGAATTACCCATGTATACTGGAACGAGTATTATAAGCACAGTGCCGATCATTCCGATTTTGGTGTGCTGTGGCGCTACCCAGCCACGCGCAATGCCCTTCTGCTTGCTATCATAGCACTCATACTGTATATATTATTCGAAGGGAAAAGGAGGCAAAAGATACTGCCAGTAATAACACCATTGGAAAACAGCTCAGTGAGCTTTGCGGAAACTGTGGGCAGGTTGTATTATAATAAGGGTGACCACAGCAACCTTGCTGAAAAAATGATACAGCATTTCCTGGAATGGGTGCGCAACCGCTATTACCTGAACACTAATTATCTTAATGACCTTTTTATACAGCAACTATCCGCTAAGTCAGGCCAAAAGGAAAATATGGTACGGAATCTCGTGGAAATGATACACGAGATACGGAACGGATATAAAGCCGATGAGGCTTATCTTTATCAATTGTATAACAGCATTGAACAATTTTATAAATCAAAACCTGATGGAACCTACTGAAAACGATAATATAGAACATATAAACACCGCCCCATTGGTAAAACTGGCGGAGCAGATACAGGAGCAGGTAAGCAAAGTGATCGTAGGCCAGCATAGCATGACCGAAATGCTGCTTGCCGGCCTCCTTGCCGATGGGCATATACTGATAGAGGGTGTGCCCGGAGTAGCGAAGACCCTGGCCGCAAAGCTGATAGCCCGGCTGATAAAAGCCGACTTTTCGCGCATACAGTTCACCCCCGACCTAATGCCCAGCGATGTGATTGGCACCAGCGTCTTCAATCCGCAAAGCACAACATTCCAGTTCAAGCCAGGTCCTATATTCAGCAACATAGTATTGATAGATGAGATAAACCGCGCCCCGGCGAAGACACAGGCCGCACTCTTCGAGGTAATGGAAGAAAGACAGGTGACTGTGGATGGGCAAACACATCACCTACAGGCTCCCTTTATGGTCATCGCTACCCAAAACCCTATTGAGCATGAGGGTACCTACAGGCTGCCTGAAGCCCAACTGGACCGTTTTATTATGAAGATCACCGTTGGCTATCCCAGCCTTGAGGAAGAAATAATAATACTGGAACGGCAAAACCGGCAAGCTATCCTAAGATCGCTGGACGATGTGGCAGCGATAATAGATCCTACCCTGTTGAAGCAGGCACGGCAAATGGTCCGCATGGTACATATAGAGCCACGCCTGCTTGAATTCATTGCTAAAATAATATGGGAAACAAGAAACGACCGCTCATTGTACATAGGCGCATCACCCAGGGCATCAATTGCCCTGCTGAATGTTGCAAAGGCATTGAGTGTGCTGCATGGGCGCAACTTTGTGATACCCGAAGATATATTACAAGCTGCACCTCCTGTGCTCAGGCATCGCATAAGCCTGACCCCGGAACGTGAAATGGAAGGCGCCACCACGGATGATGTGCTTAAAGAGATTGTGAGCCGGATAGAGATACCCAGGTAAAGAAAATGAAGAAAGGCTATATACACGACCTGTTTCTTACAAGGAACTGGTACCTGGGGATAACAGGTGCCGTAGTGCTGTTTTTTCTTTCTTTCTTCTTCCCGGTATTATTTGGTGCTGCCACCGCATACACATTGTTCTTCTTCCTGCTCAGTATAGTTGACTATTGTCTTTTGTTCCTCCTGAAGGGCAAAGTAACTGCAACGCGCCAGGCAGCTGCAAGGTTTAGCCTGGGCGACAAAAATGCAGTATCCTTAGTACTGAATAATACTTATCCCTTTAAAATAAAAGCGGGCATCATCGACGAATTACCGGTACAGTTCCAGGAAAGGAATTTTCACAAAAGCACTTTAGTTCCCATTTACGGCTCAGCCAAAGTGAATTATGAGCTAAGGCCACGCTCAAGGGGGGCCTATGAGTTTGGCCATGTGATCTGTTTCATCAAAACACCCCTCCGGCTTTTGCAGCGGCGGGTAAAGGCCGCAGAACCGATGAGTATAAAGGTATACCCCTCATTTCACCAGTTAAAAAAATACCAGTTGCTGGCAGTAAGCGACCATGCCGTGGCAGGTATAAAAAAAATACGCCGGCTGGGCCATAGCCTGGAATTTGAAAAAATAAAAGAATATGTGACAGGCGATGATGTGCGCACCATAAACTGGAAAGCCACCGCACGCACCGGTAACACCATGGTAAATACCTATACCGATGCCCGGCAGCAACAGGTATATTGTATCCTGGACAAAGGGAGGGCCATGAAGATGCCCTTTGATGGTATAACCTTACTTGACCACTCTATTAATGCCGGGCTGGCATTAATGAATGTGGCCCTCCTAAAGCACGATAAGGCCGGCATGATCACCTTTGCCGATAAAGTAAGCGACATAATACCCGCCGAAAGACGCAGCGGGCAATTGACCCACCTTTTGGAAGCACTCTACAAACAAGCTACAGAATTTAAGGAGAGCGATATGGAAAACCTGTGGGCAACCATACATAAGCGTGTTACCCAGCGCAGCTTTATCCTGCTATTCACCAATTTTGAGACCTATTCTGCCCTGGAGCGGCAACTCCCCTATTTGAAAAAAATAGCTTCTTATCACCTATTGTGCATTGTCTTCTTCAGGAATACCCTCTTAAGGGAGATACAAGAAAAACAACCGGATACCGTAGAAGGCATATACATTAAGACCATTGCAGAGCGCTTTGATTACGAAAAGCGGCAGATCGTAAAAGAACTGCGCCGGCACGGCATTCTATCTATTCTCAGCACTCCCGGCGAACTAAGTATCGATGTAGTAAATAAATATCTCGAATTAAAGGCCCGTCAAATGATATAGGCCATACAGGAATACAGGTATTTTATTATTTTGCCAAATAATGCTCCGCTTTATAAGCCATATATTAAATACCTCTAAAAAATACTGCATTTGGGCAATTACCTCATGCCTGCTGTTGGCTGCCTGCAAAAAGGATCTCTTGCATTACAAGGCAGTGCAGCAACTGAATAGCAATACCACGGTAAGGCTTAACAGTATTCTGTTTATTAATGACTCCACAGGCTTTATAGCAGGCGGGGAGCGCTTTGCCTCTTCTATCATTCTATACACTAATGACGGGGGCAATACATGGGCTGTAGACAGCTTCCCCGATGCAGGCAAGGAGTTGTTTGGCATCAGCCAGGCCCCGAACGGGAATCTTTACTCCTGCGGCTACGATGGTAAATTACTTTACTCTGAAAACGGCGGGCAGCAATGGACCTTCAAACAGCTAACGTATGATCCTTTTAAAAAAGTGGTGTTCCCTTCCGTCGATAAGGGACTTGTGATTGGGGGTATCAGTTTTCTTGCAGGTTATATGGTGCACATCAATGGCCAGGGCGATATAACTCAATGGGATTCTTTGGGTTACGAACTGAACGATATTGTGATGCTCAACAGTCATACCGGCTTTATCAGCGGCTATGGTGCCATGCAGCGTACCGATGACGGGGGGAATACCTGGCATTACCTTGATATTAAAGGTGATAATTTCACTTCTATAGCCGTCTATCATGATGATATATGGGTATGCGGATACAATGGGAGCATATTGCATTCTTCAGACATGGGTACTACCTGGGAGCGGCAAAGAAACGGGAATGATGTTACCCAGGCTTCCTACCATTTATCCGCCATATTGTTCAAAGATGCCATGAACGGCTGGGCTGTTGGTGAAAAAGGCCTCGTTATATATACTGATGACGGGGGCAAACACTGGGCAAGCTATGATGGCTTCACGAGCGAAGATCTGCGTTGTATCTCATTTGCACCAGCAGGCAATATACTCGTAGCCGGCGATAATGGCACCCTGTACAGCCTCAGGCCCATGTAAAAGATACTTTAGGCAATTGACGTTTCACTTATTATTTTTGCACTCATTTTAAAGAGCTACAGGTCATTTACCTGTTTAATATCTACACAATATGCAAGCCACACTTAGCGAACAGGAACTGGTGCGCCGCGAGAAACTGAAAGAACTGCAGGCATTGGGTATAGACCCATACCCTGCCCCCTTATACGAGATCACGCACACTGCCAAACAAATAAAGGAAGGCTATAGCGCAGAGAAACAGGATGAATATAAGTCAGTATCGCTGGCGGGCCGTATCATGAGTGTGCGCGATATGGGCAAAGCCAACTTTGCCGTGCTGCAGGATAGTACAGGCCGCATACAGGTATATATACGCCGCGACGACATCTGCCCCGGTGAGGATAAGACCTTATATAACACAGTTTGGAAAAAATTACTGGACATCGGTGATATCATTGGTGTCAAAGGCTTTGTATTTACTACAAAAACGGGCGAAACGTCCATACATGTGGAGCAGTTCACCCTGCTTTCCAAGTCATTGCACCCTATGCCCATAGTGAAGGAAAAGGATGGGGAGGTTTTTGATGCCGTTACCGACGCCGAATTCAAATATCGCCAGCGCTATGCCGATCTTATTGTTAATCCCGGCATACGCGACACCTTTATTAAGATAACAAAGATGAAGAATGCCATACGCTCATTCTTAAATGAACGTGGCGCTCTTGAAGTGGATACCCCTGTGTTGCAAAACATACCCGGCGGCGCCATTGCACGGCCTTTTGTTACACATCACAATGCCCTGGATATTGAACTGTACCTGCGCATAGCTAATGAACTATACCTGAAGCGCCTGATAGTAGGCGGTTTCGACTGGGTATATGAGTTCAGCCGCAACTTCCGTAATGAAGGTATGGACCGTACACATAACCCGGAGTTTACCATACTAGAGTTTTATGTGGCCTATAAAGATTACCTGTGGATGATGGAAACCACAGAGCAAATGCTGGAGCAAACTGCCATAGCGACCAATGGCAGTACTGTATCGGTAGTGGCCGGTGTGCAGATAGATTTTAAAGCTCCCTACAGGCGTGTAAGCATCTATGATGCTATAAAGGAGCATACAGGCATAGATATAAGCGAAATGGATGAAGATGGCCTGCGCGGTGTTTGCAAACAGCTAAAAATAGATACCGATGCCTCTATGGGCAAAGGCAAATTGATCGATGAGATCTTCGGCGGCAAATGCGAGAAACATTATATACAACCTACATTCATCACAGACTACCCCATCGAAATGAGCCCGCTTACTAAAAAGCATCGCAGCAAACCCGGACTTGTGGAACGCTTTGAACTTATCGTGAACGGAAAGGAAATAGCCAATGCTTACAGCGAGCTCAATGACCCGCTGGACCAGCGCGAACGTTTTGAAGAACAGGTAAAGCTCATGGAACGCGGCGACGAAGAAGCTATGTATATAGACCATGACTTCCTGCGTGCATTGGAATATGGTATGCCTCCAACGGCCGGCATCGGTTTTGGTATAGAGAGGCTTGCCATGCTGCTCACCGGCCAGGTATCCATACAGGATGTATTGCTCTTTCCACAAATGAGGCCTGAAAAAACAGCAGAATAATTGCATGTTGCGTATCGGTATATATGGCCTTTTATCCAGCATACTGTTATCCACCGGTTTGCAGGCCCAAACATATAAAGACAGCCTGCTGCAATACCGGGAATCCTATAAAAAGGAATTCATTACAGATAAAAGGAGCCCGCTTAAAGCTGCGGACACCGGCTATTTAAGGTTCTATGCCCCCGATGTTTCCTACAGGGTACTTGCAGCATTCACAAAGACCGCAAAGGGAAATACCTTTATGATGCCCACCCATAGCGGCAAAAACAAAGCCTATAGGGAATATGGCGTACTCAGTTTTAAACTACATGGCAAAAAATACAAACTGCATGCTTACCAAAGCGCGGACAGTATAAAGAAAGAACTGGCCGCATATCTCTTCATACCCTTTACGGACCTGACAAGTAACAGGGAAACATTTGGCGGCGGCAGGTATATCGATATGGATACAGGCGAAGTAAAGGGTAGCAAGCTCGTACTCGACTTCAACAAATGCTACAATCCCTATTGCGCCTATGCCGAAGGATATTCATGCCCCATACCTCCCGATGAGAACAGGCTGAAAACAGCCATTAAAGCCGGCGAAAAGCTGTATGGTAAAAAAAGTTTAGAATAAAAAAGCACCGCCCCGCAAACTGCGGGGCGGTGCTTTTTTATAATATCATTATCTTATTTGATACCTAATTTCGCTTTTACCGGTGCTATGATATTATCGCCGTCTTTAGCAAATAATAGCATACCTCCGCTTGAGTCAAAGATATAATCATAACCTTTTTCTTTAGCGACTTCTTTGATGGCCTTATCTGCTTTATCCAGTATAGGCGTATACAATTCTTCTTTTTTCTTGGCTACTTTATCCTGTGCACTCTGGTTCGTGCTTTCCATACGGTTCTGCAGGTCCATTATCTCCCTTTCTTTCACTTCTTTTACCGCATCGGTCATTGTTTTCGACTGGGTCTGGTAGTCCTGCACCTTGCGTTCATACTCTTTTTGCATATCCTGCAACTGGTCCTGGAAAGATTTTGCATAAAGCTGCAGGCCGCTATCGGCCTTCTTTATTTCTGGCATTGCTTCCAGCAATTCGCGTGAATTGATATATCCTAATTTGGGTGATTGGGCAAGAGCAACACTACTTATCATTAAGCCACAGGCGAATAATAATACTATCTTTTTCATTATGATTTTTTATATTTTATTTTAAGTTGTGCAAAGTAAAGACCATTATTTGTTTATTCCAAGCAATTTCAGCACATCGTCACTTTTATCGAGTGTAGGATTGGCATAGAAAAGTGTTACACCACCCGCTTTGTCCAGCACAAAATCATAGCCTTTGTTCGAAGCTAATTTCTGCACAGCATTATATACTTTATCCTGTATAGGCTTCACCAGTTCCTGGCGCCTTTTAAAAAGATCGCCTTCATAACCAAAACGTTGTTTTTGCAGGTCTTTAGCTGCTTTTTCTTTCTGTACTATATCTTCCTCACGCTTTTTGCGCATATCGTCCGATAACATAGCGCGTTCAGCCTGGTATGATTTATACATCTTATCCACTTCCTGCATTTTGGCATCTATTTCGGCCTGCCATGTCTGCGACTGTTTATCCAGCTTGGTCTGTGCATCTTTATACTCCACCATTTTCTCCAGTATATACTTCGAGTCGATCATGCAGTATTTCTGGGCATGTGCAGCCATGCCTGTCAGTAACAGCACAAGGCATACAAGGAGTTTCTTCGAATTGTTTTTGAACACTTGTTTCATATTCGCTTCGGATTTTATTATAACAATATTAGGGTATTTATTAATCGGGCTCAAAACCTAGCATAAAGGTGAACTTAGACAGGTCTTTGAACTTGGTGATACCATTCGCCGGATCATATCTATCAAATCCCACGCCATAATCGAGGCCCAGGAGGCCAAACATAGGCAGATATATGCGAATACCCAAACCGGCATCCCTGTTCAGCTTTAACGGGTTAAAGTCTTTAAAATTGCTCCAGGCATTGGCTGCGTCCACAAAAGCAAGACCATATATAGTGGCCGTAGGACTCAGGGAGAACGGATAGCGTAACTCGGCAGTGTATTTGTTAAATATTACCGCTTGCTGCGCATACACATCGTAACCACGTTGCGAAATGATGTCCTTTCCTACAAAATAAGAGTAACCCGACAAACCATCACCACCTAACTGGAAGCGCTCAAAGGGTGAATAACCAATGTCTTTATTGAAGTATCCCATAAAGCCATACTTCGTGCTCAGCTTGAATACCAGGTTACCGCTAACCTTCTGGTACCAGTCGGCCGTAAAACGATACTTATGATATTCTATCCACTTGTATTTATTGCTTGAGCTTTCCTGTGCATAATCGGTGCTGCTGAAGGCACTATACGGCGGTGTGAACTGGAAGGTAAAGCTGATATTAGAACCACTGCGCGGGTACAATGGCTGATCGATAGAGTAACGTGCCAGCACCAGTTTAAAATACAGGTTGTTACTGTAACCATCGTTAAAGTTGTCGATCAGGGCATAGTTCTTCAGCCTGTAATTACTATAGTTCAGGCCATAAGTAAATACAAAGTTATCATCCGGCCACTTGAGCCGCCTGCTGAGCGACAGGCCACCGCCCACCATGCGCAGGAAGGATGTGTTGGGGTTACTGCCATAGGCCGCGCCCGAATATTTACTGTACACAAAGCTGGTGGTAAGCGCGTTCGGCTTTTTGCCTCCCAGCCATGGCTCGGTAAAGGATGTGCTGAATGAATTATAATAAGCACCGTTCGACTGGTAGTTGACCGAGAATTTCTGCCCGTCGCCTACAGGAAGCGGGTCCCAAAATTTGGGCTTGAATATATTACGTAATGAGAAGTTGCTAAACGATACACCTATATTACCATAGAACTTAACACCACCGCCAAAGCCTGCAGAAAGCTGTAACTGGTCACTGGATTTTTCAACTACGGTATATTCTATATCCACTGTTCCGTCTTCAGGGTGTGGTTTAGGCTGTATGCCGATCTTTTCCTGGTCGAAGAATCCCAGTGTTGCAATTTCCCTTTGTGAACGGATAAGGTCTGCACGGCTGAATTTATTACCGGGCAGCGTACGCAGTTCACGCCTGATCACATGTTCGTTCGTACGGTCGTTACCGGCTATGGTCACATCCTTGATAGTGGCCTGCGGGCCTTCTGTGATCCGCATCTCGTAATTTATGGTATCACCGATTATCGATGTTTCCACAGGGTCTATATTAAAGAACAGGTACCCGTCATCCATATACAGGCTGCTGATATCTTCGCCACCTTCAGGGCTAAGCACCCTGCCTATACGTTTTTCAAGCAGTTCCTGATTATATACATCGCCTTTTTTGATACCCAATATACGTGCCAGTTCGGCTGTTGAATATTTGGTATTACCCCTCCACTCTATATCCCCAAAATAGTATTTATGGCCCTCTCTTACCTTAATATCTATGTTTATATTCCCGTTCTGTACACGGTATACAGTATCTGCCACAATATCCGCATCGCGATAGCCCAGGGAATTATAGTAACTGATCAGCGACACTTTATCATCTTCATACTTCTGCATATTGAATTTAGAAGAAGAGAAGAAGTTGAACCTGAAATATGGATTGAGTGCTTCGAGTGTTTTGGATGGCGACAGGAAATTTAGTTGTTTCAGGTAGTTACCAAAACTACGGTTCTCATGTTCATATACGGTTTGTTTATCCGTAGCATGCAGCGTTAAATGGGCTACTTCTTTTGTAGATTTCAGCGTCCGCTTTAACCTGGCTTCAGAAGCATGTGTATTTCCGGATACCGTTACCTGGTTTATGTGCGTTTTGCTACCCTTATCTATATTAAAGGTGAGTACTACCGAGTTTACCGCAAGCGTATCCTTACGCTCACGTACCGATACCTTTACATCCCCATACCCTTTATCTTCAAAGAATTTCTTTATCCTTACCACTGCCTCTTTCTTCGTTGCTTCTGTCACTACGCGCGAGCGTACCAGGTTTACTTTGTCTTTAAGCTCCTGTGCTTCACTCTTCTTTATACCCCTGAAACGGTAACGGCTCATACGGGGCCGCTCTTCCACATCTATCTCCAGGAATATTTTAGTACCGATGGTCTTTGATACGGTAATATCCACATTGGCGAATAACTCCTGTTTCCATAGGTTCTTAATAGCTTTGGCTATATTTTCATCATTGGGCAGGTACACCTTTTGGCCTACGGTCAGTCCCGTAACAGCTATCAAAAGATCTTCGTCCAGGTATTTCACTCCTTTTACGGTAATGCCGCCTATTTCATATACCGAGCGCTGGGCTTCCCCTGGCGAGGCATTCTGGCGCTGGGCAAGACTTGGCCCATTATCGCCGGGGATGTTGATCTGGGCTGCCACCGGCGCAGCAAGAAAAAGAATGTAAAACAGGAGGAGGTAATTACGCAAAATGGCTTTATACATGCTGGGCGGTCTTCTTTTGAATTTGTTCACTGGTCTTACCAAAACGGCGTTCGCGTGTTTGGTAGTCTAATAAGGCTTCATATAAATTTTGTTTCCTGAATTCAGGCCAATGCACATTGGTGAAATACAGTTCGGCATAGGCAAGCTGGTACAGCAAAAAATTACTGATCCTGTGCTCACCGCTGGTCCGTATCATCAATTCCGGGTCAGGAAAGGCTGATGTGCCGAGATAGTTATGAAAAAGGTCATCGTTGATATCTTCGATCTTAAGCCTTCCTGCTGCAACCTCCCCTGCTATCTTCTTCGTTGCCTCGGTGATCTCCCAGCGCGAGCTGTAGCTGAGCGCCAGGATAAGGTTCAGGCCGGTATTGGGTGCAGTCAGCTCTATTGCTTCATTCAGTTCCTTCCGGCATATCTCCGGCAGGCTTTCAAAATCTCCGATCACATGCATACGCACATTGTTCTTCTTCAGTTCATCCACCTCTTTACGTATGGTATTCACCAGCAACTCCATCAATGCATTTACCTCATCCTTAGGCCGGTTCCAGTTCTCCGTGGAAAAGGCATACAGCGTCAGGTATGAAATGCCCGCTTCAGCACAACCGTTCACAATTTCACGTACACTTATTACACCCTCATGGTGGCCATATACCCGGTCTTCTCCGCGCTCTTTTGCCCAGCGGCCATTACCATCCATGATAATAGCTACATGGCGGGGAAGCTTTTCGCGATCTAGAGACTGCAAATCGTTCATATTATGATAACGATATCCTTTTTGTGAAAGAGTGTGCAAAGGTACAAAAATAGATGGTTGTACATCTAATAAAATACTGCTGCCGCGGTTTAACGCCACTTTAACTGCCATGCCCCGTTTATGTAAACGAATACACATTTAACATATATGGCGCCCGCAGCAACCAGTGCTGATAAAAATCACCATTTATTCACCGCCAAATCCTTCGTTTTCTCGACTTTTTAAAATTATTTCGCAATTATGATCACTAACCTCAGCAGCAGCAATTCACTTTTATCCACCTGGGTTCGCGAAATACGCGATGTAAGTATACAGGAAGACCGGCTGCGCTTTCGCAGGAATATGGAGCGTATTGGTGAGATAGCCGCTTATGAGATCAGCAAATTATTGCCGTATAAGGAGATATCCGTACAAACACCTATGGGTGAAGCCAACTGTGCGGAACTTGAGGTCCAACCTATATTGGCCACTATTTTAAGGGCCGGCATACCCCTGCACCAGGGGCTCCTCAACTTTTTTGACCGGGCAGACAATGCCTTTATAGCCGCTTACCGCAAACACCATCGCGATGGCAGCTTTGAGATAGAGCAACATTATATTACCTCACCCAACCTCGACAACAGGCCACTTATAATAGCCGACCCTATGCTGGCCACCGGATCATCGCTGGTGCTGGCCCTCGAAACCCTTACCAGCGAGCACAAACCTTCACAAGTGCATGTGGTAACCGCTATATCCTGCACCGTGGGGCTCGAGTATGTGGAAAGGAAATTTCCGCAGGCACATATATGGACAGCTGCTATAGATGACGAATTAACAGCCAGGGGATATATAGTCCCGGGGCTGGGTGATGCGGGCGACCTTGCTTATGGCAGCAAAAAGCAGGGATAGCCAACCAAAATAATATTTAAGCATGTCTTGTATAGTACAATAATTTGACTTATCTTGCTTTCAATATTTACTTACATTTAACGAAGTCATAAAATTTTCCCAGATGAAGAAAATAATACTCGGAGTAGGCGCAGCAATGATGATAGCGGGTTCAGCAATGGCACAAGACCCCCATTTCACCCAATATTTTTCATCGCCACTCACATTAAACCCAGCGCTCACCGGCCTCACAAAATGCGATATTCGCCTTGCGGCCAACTATCGCTCACAATGGGCTTCCGTATCGAGCAATCCTTACATTACAGGTACTATATCCTATGATATGGCTACGCTGAAAGGTAAACTTAATGGCGATGCACTCGGTATTGGCCTGATGGGATTATATGACAAATCCGGTTCCGGCGGCTTGCAGAATACTACAATAGGTCTTTCTGTAGCTTATCACAAGTCTTTCGGTGCCGAAAAACAAAATACGATCTCTCTTGGTGTGCAGGGTTTCCTGGTTCAGAAAAGCCTCGATTTCGCCAAGCTGAAATTTGAAGACCAGTTTGATGCTGCTACTGGTACTGCTCCGTACAATACTTCTGAAACATTCGGCAATGCCGATCTCAGTTATCCTGATTTCAATGCAGGTCTTATGTACTCAGGTCGTATCAACGAGCATGGCACTGCATATGCAGGCTTCTCTTACTACCACCTTACTCAGCCGGTTGAAACTTTCCTGAGCGGTACACATAAAATACACTCACGCTATACTGGTTACCTCGGTGGTTCATTCGATCTGAATGAATACGTAGTACTGTATGCGAGTGGTTTATACCAGCGCCAGGCTGCTGCTACCGAAGTACTTGCAGGTGCTGCTGTAGGCTTCATACTCAACCCGGGTCATGACGAAGAGTTCCACAGGAACACCATATTCTACCTTGGTGGTTGGTATCGTGCAGGTGATGCTATATCACCATACATTGGCTTCGAATGGTCTAAAATGCAGTTGGGTCTTAGCTACGATGTGAACGTTTCTTCATTCACTCCTGCTACAAAAGGCAATGGCGCTTATGAAGTATCCCTTATCTTCAACGGTTGCATCAACCGTCGCGAACCTGGTCCGCACTACAACTTCTCTTGTCCTAAATTCTAATAAGAACTTGATATAAAAAAGAAGTCCCGCAAATGCGGGACTTCTTTTTTTAAAGCCCTTTCCCTTTGCTTACATACTTATTGTCTTTGATATAAAAGCGATAAGGCACTAAGGCATCTTCTGCTGCATAGGCCACCCCTACTCTCGTTGCAGCCACGATATCCCTGGCCGGTACTTTTATACCCCTGTCCTCAATAAATATCTCGGGGCCATGCAGCATGTAACCAGTATGCCTTGTGTGGATCCCCAGTGCGGCACTCATAGCCCCCGGGCCGGCAGTTATATTGGGCTTTAATGTCTCCATTTTCCTGCGTTCCAGCATGATGTCGATACCTTCCAGCGGCTCAATGGCCCTGATAAGCACTGCATGCGGTATCTCAGCCAAATGGGTAACAACATTAAAAAGATGATGAATGCCATAAATAAGGTACACATATGCCATGCCACCTTCGCGGTACATGATCTCGGTACGCCGGGTACGCCGGTTTCCAAAGGCATGCGACGCCTTGTCCGATGTCCCTGCATAAGCCTCTGTTTCTACGATCATTCCCGCCGTATGCTGCCCCTCAAATTCAGTTACCAGTACCTTACCTAGCAAGTCTTTGGCAATGCGCACCACATCTTTGCGCGTATAGAACGATCCCGGCAATATCATTCTGCTAAGATAATGCAGCCTGCGCTTTCAGAAACAAACAGTATTTTTAGTGTCTTATGGCAATAGGCAGTTTGTACATGATCCCCATCCCCATAGCCGATGACAGCTTGCAGACCTTATCGGCTGAAGTTGCACATCATACGCTTCATCTGCGGCACTACTTCGTAGAGAACCTGCGTACTGCGCGGCGTTTTTTGAAAGCCCTGCACCCCGATATCATTATCGATGACATCCGGTTTTCAGAAATAGATAAGCATAATGGGGCTGATACCGGCACATTAAAGACCTGGCTAAAAGAAGGACATAATATTGGTGTATTGAGTGAAGCCGGTTGCCCGGGGATTGCAGACCCCGGCGCTGAACTGGCTGCGATAGCACAAAATATGAATGCCACAGTGATCCCCCTTACCGGGCCAAATTCGCTTATCCTGGCCTTGATGGCCTCGGGACTCAATGGCCAAAGTTTTTGTTTTAATGGCTACCTGCCCGTAAAAGACCCTGCCCGGAGTAAAAGCATAAAAGCACTGGAGCAGCAATCGCAAAAAGAACGGCAGACCCAGCTATTCATAGAAACACCCTATAGAAATAATGCAATGCTGGACGACCTGCTGAAACATTGCCAACCACGCACACGCATATGCATCGCCCAAAACATAACCGCTGCAAATGCATCTATTAAGACCATGACAGTTGCCGACTGGAAAAAAAATAAGCCCAGGTTGGAAAAGTTGCCGGCTGTATTTCTTTTATTGGCATAATCATTCGCTGAGCACTTCTACCCTGTCCACTACATCCTGTGCCCTGCTTTTACTTTTCATTTCATAATTATCGCCACGCCAGGGAAGGCTGCGCCGGTACTGTATATAATGCAGCCTCACTGTCTTATCCAGGCAATGCTGCAGTGTATCGGCAATTGTTTCTTCATCTATGCTGAAATTGTACACAAGGTCATTCCCAGCCTCTTGCAATTCACCTTCATATGTTTTAAAAAGATCACCGTGCCGCTCCAGCTTTTTTAATATCCCCTGCTTGTAACCCTCGCCATAAGGATTGTAATAATACCAGTACACATATCCTGTTATGGATACGATAAGCACAGAAATAGATATAAATATCAATTTTCGCATAACAAATACTAGAACAAACAGGTGACAGGTTTGTTTATTTCACCCTTCTTCCCTTCCATTCATACCCACCAATAAAACCAAGGAAACCCGCTATAATGATATAGGCTATGTGCAGCGGTTGCAACAATGAAAAGTACAATAATTGTTTCTGTTTATTAAAGAACCTGCTTACCGGGATGAGGAAAATTAACTCAGACATAATTTTGCAAACCAGCATAAGCCCAGCCAGCCCAAAGAACAAACTATTGAAAAAACCGGCAATGAATAAGATCAAAAACGAGCAGTTGAACAGGTAAACGAGACCCAATATGACCGTGAGTTTATGGTCATCATATTTACCCGATTTTGAGGCCCAGCGAATACGTTGCCGCAGGAAGCCCCGCCATGTATGCTGCGGTGTTGTTGATACGATAGCATCTGTACTTTTCAGGTATGCTATCCGGCCGGGATAAGCATTTTGTAATTTTACCATCAGCAGGTAATCATCGCCCGATGCCATATGATCGATACCGGCATAGCCATCTACCGATTCATATGCTGCCCTGCTAAAGGCCAGGTTGGCACCATTGGCCATATTGCCCATTCCCAGCCTTTGGGCTGCAGCAGTAATACCCTGCATGCTCATAAAATCGATGGACTGGAATACCTGCAATACCGAACGGTCACTGCTTAAATTTACAGGCGCCACGATCATTACCGCACCTGTTCTTTGGTATAAGGCCGCAATAAGGCTTAACCATCCCGGTTTTGCCAGGCAGTCCGCATCAGTTGTTACTACCACATCTCCCTCACTAGCCATGATACCGGTTGAGAGAGCCTTTTTCTTATACGAGTTTAGTGCTTCAGTTTCGTTTACATATGCTGCAAGGTCTATACAGTATACATTTGGTTCCTGAAATGAATTTACGGTAGCAGCAGTATTATCTTCCGAATGGTCATCGACCACGATGATCTCAAAAAGTTCGGCCGGGTAATTCTGCGACAATATGGACCTGATGCAGTCCCCGATATTTTGCTCCTCGTTCCTTGCCGGTATAATAACACTGATCTTTGTTGCCGGAACATAGTTACTATTGGCAAAAGAGGCCTGTTGCTGCCAACCATAGCTATACAGCAGCATTAATGCCGAATAGGCCAGCGACAGTAAAAAACAAACGATAAATATGGTCAGCATTGGTGTGTTAAGCTAATAAACATTCAGCCATTTGTGGCATGGTATCCGTATCCATCACCCTGTGCCCCTTTTCTGTTATATGCACCTTTACGCTTTCAAGACCATTTTTAAAGCGCTCGGCATGCTTTACGGGTATCACACGGTCATAAGCACCCATAAATATATTTATCGGTATATGGTGTTTTACGATTACGTTTCTCAGCTTCCTGCTGTTGGGTATGATCCTGCTCATATCAGGCCATACCTTCAGCAGGAAATCACGCCTTTCCGGCGTATCGAGATAATGCATAGCAAAATTGTACTGTGATGCATTTACGTACTTTTTTTCTTTCAACCAGTGGATATAGCGCATATAGCGCTCGGGGCTATTCAAAAAGTTTCGGAACAGGCGTTTGCCTGCAAAGTTTTTGGTCACAAAATAATAGAGCGGGTTAAACACCAATCCGTCGGGAGCTATAAGCAATACTCTATCTATATACCCGGGCAGTTGTTCTATGATACTCAGGCACACCCTACCGCCAAGACTATAACCCATAAGTGTACATTGATCCACTTCCATTTCCTTCATCAGCCCCCGGGTCAATACAGCCAATTCCTCCTGCTCCAGCATATCTCCTGCATCCCAGCCACTGTTACCGTGGTGCGGCAGGTCTATGCTGTACATGGTGTAATCCTTTTCAATAAATGGCGTAAAAGGCACAAAAATATCTGCCTCATTGCCATAGCCATGAAAAGCTATGAGCAGTTTAGGGCCATGGCCACTGCATAAGTAGTGTAGCTTTCGCCCCCCTGTCGATATATACCCGGCCCGCTTGCCTGTCATTTTATTGCCTTACTACTCAAAAATACTTAATCCTGAACTGACTCCGGTCACCTTATTTTTAACACCAGTTCGCAATTTTTTTCTTTAGCTTTATGTAAAAGCACGGTATATGGACACCCAGGCAATAACAACAATAAAAGGCGGTGGCTTTTTAGTACAGCCATCCACCCCCGAAGATACTTTTACTCCCGAAGATTTTAACGAGGAACAGCGCATGATCGCGCAGACCTGCAGGGAGTTTCTTGAAAAGGAAGTATGGCCTAAACTACTGGAAATAGACCAGCAACAACCTGGCCTTATGCCCTCATTGCTCGATAAAGCGGGTGAACTGGGCTTGCTGGGCGCAGCATTTCCTGTAAAATACGGAGGCCTGGGTGAAGATTTTGTGACAGCCACCATTATCAATGAAAACCTCGGCCCCGGCCATTCATTCTCTGTGGCGGTATCAGCACATAATGGCATCGGCTCCCTGCCCATACTGTACTTTGGCACCGAAGAGCAAAAGCAAAAATATATACCTAAGCTGGCCTCCGGTGAAATGAAAGGGGCATACGCACTCACTGAGCCCGGCTCAGGATCCGATGCCTTGGGGGCCAAAACAAATGCGGTACTGAGCCCCGATGGTAAAAATTATATCATCAACGGGCAAAAAATATGGATAACTAATGCCGGCTTTGCAGATGTATTTACGGTATTTGCCAAAATAGATGGTGACAAATTCAGTGCATTTATCGTAGAAAAGGGCACGCCCGGCCTGTCAATGGGTGAGGAAGAACATAAAATGGGTATTAAAGGCTCCAGTACACGCCAGCTATTCTTTGAGAATTGCGCTGTGCCTGTAGAGAACCTGCTGGGCGAGATTGGCAAAGGCCACATCATAGCCTTCAATATCCTGAACATAGGCAGGCTAAAGCTTTGCGCAGCTACGATAGGCGGTGCAAAACGAGGAGTAGCCATAGCTACAGAATACGCGGCAACCCGCGAACAGTTCAAAGTACCGATAGCCACCTTTGGCGCTATACAGCACAAACTTGCCGAAATGACCATCAGGGCTTTCGCTGCCGATAGCTCGCTGTACCGCGTAGCCAAATGGATAGATGAAAAAGAGAAAAGTTTGCTGGAAGAAGGCAAACCCGAAAGCGAAACCCTGCTCGGGGCTGCCGAAGAATATGCCATAGAGTGTGCTATGCTTAAAGTGATCGGCTCTGAGGCGCTCGACTATGTGGTGGACGAAGGGGTTCAGATATTTGGTGGCAATGGCTATTCCGATGAGTATAATGTATCACGCGCGTATCGTGATAGCCGTATCAACAGGATATTTGAAGGCACCAACGAGATCAACAGGCTGCTGACCCTGGATATGTACCTGAAACGTGCCATGAAAGGCCGTATAGACCTGATGAGCCCTGCAATGGCCGTACAAAAAGAGCTGACCAGCATACCGGACTTTGGCGAAGACGATACTCCTTTTGCAGCAGAACTGAAAGCCATCGCAAGTTTCAAGAAAGCCATCCTCATGTGTGCAGGTGCAGCAGTACAGAAACTGATGATGAAAATAGAAAGTGAGCAGGAGATACTTATGAATTTAGCCGATATGCTCATCGATACCTTCCAGGCCGAGAGTATACTGCTGCGTGCCATCAAAATGCAGCAAAACGGCCACGAGTTCGCATCTTTAGCTATTGATGCTGCCCGCACTTATATTGCCGATGCTGCCGATAGGATAAATCACTCGGGTAAATGTGCCATCAATGCTTTTGCTGAAGGGGATGAGCAACGCATGATGCTCATGGGCCTGAAGCGCTTCACCAAAACACAGAGCTTTAATACTAAAGAGGCCCGCAGGCACATTACTGCTATGCTGCTCGAAAGGAAGGGATATTTTTTCGCATAAAATCGAAAGACCCCTGTCGCGGGTCTTTCGATTTTCGCTTATCCATCACGCCACTCCTTACCCGTCATGTTCAGGAATACATCTTCAAGGTTGGCCGCTTTCACTTCTTTCTTACGCTGGAAACCGGTAGCCAGCAGGTTGTCGATCAGCTCAGAGGGTGTGCTTAATGCGATGAGTTCACCACTGTCTATTATGCCCACACGTTCACAAAGTTCTTCAGCTTCATCCATATAATGCGTGGTGAGTACTACCGTTGCACCCCTGTCGCGCACCTGCTTGATAAGCTCCCATAAATTACGGCGTGCCTGCGGGTCCAGGCCCGTAGTAGGCTCATCAAGAAATATGATCTTGGGCTCATTGATAAGCGTGGTCGCAATAGAGAAACGTTGTTTCTGCCCGCCCGATAGCTCTTTGAATTTATTCTTTGCCTTTTCGCGCAGGTTCACGGTATCCAGCAAGGTCATGGGGTCCACACTGCGGTTATACAGGCCTGCAAATAGTTCTATGATCTGTTTCAGGTTAAGGTTAGGGTAATAACCGGCAGCCTGCAATTGTACCCCGATAATATTTTTGATAGCCTGCGGATTACTGTCAAGGTTAATACCATCCACGGTCACTTCACCGGACGTTTTATCACGCAGGGTCTCTATTATTTCCAGTGTGGTGGTTTTACCTGCTCCGTTGGGGCCCAACAGGCCGAATATCTCACCTTCCTTTACCTCGAAGCTGATTCCCTTTACGGCCATAAAATCACCGTATTTCTTTACGAGGTTGTTGACCTTAATGATCGCGTTTTCCATGCCCTGCAATTTATTGTATTCTGTTTAATTTACGTCCATCCCCTTTATCTACTCTATAACTACTTTTCTATCAAAAAACAAGACCTGTGCAGCCTGCCCTGGAAATCAAATGGTGTAGTGACGCCGGTAATATCTTTGACCAGGTGTGTGGGTATACTGTCCTTGTCCAGCACAAAGCCTTTGTAATTATTACTGAAATATATTCTGCCTCCATCGTCACAAGCTTTCAACAGTTTTTTGAGCAAGGCCACATGGTCGCGCTGCACATCAAAGGTATCATCCATGCGTTTACTGTTCGAGAAGGTGGGCGGATCGCAGATAATGAGATCAAAGCTATTGGCAGGGATATCATTTATCCATTCTATTACATCGCTATGTATGAAGTAATGCTTTTCATCATCATACAGCTTATTATACTGCATATTCCGCTTGGCCCAGTTAAGGTAGGTCTTCGACAGGTCCACCGATACCACCTCTGCAGCACCACCCGCTGCCGCGTACACACTGAATGATCCTGTATAGCAAAAGAGGTTAAGCACCCGCTTCTCTTTAGCTTCATCACGCACCATACCCCGGGTGATACGGTGGTCAAGGAACAAGCCTGTATCTAAATAATCGGTAAGGTTGATGATAAAATTCAATCCGCTTTCGGGAACTATACGCTCCACTTTTTGTTCGGCAAATTTCTCATATTGTCCTTGCCTGCCTGCTTTGCGCTGCCGCACTTTCATGAAAATGTGCTCCTGTTCCGTTTGCAGCACTTTTGCCAGTACTTCCTTGCAGGCCTGCAGCCATGCATCGTGTTCCTCGTCCTCCATACCATGCCTGCGTTTATACTCTGCAGCATGCACTACCCCGTTATACCACTCTATCGCAAAGGGGAATTCAGGCAGGTCATGGTCATAAAAACGGTAACAGGCCACATCCTGCCTGCGGGCCAGTTTGCTGTAGTGCTTGTGCACCTTCAGCAACCGGTTTTCGAACATCAATAATTTTTCGGTGGAGATCAATTACCTAAATAGTTTACCTGTTTATCTACAGGTGGTTTATACTCTGAGCCCCTGTTGTGTGGCAGCTCCTGTATATGTGCCTGTGAAGCAAGGCTGTCAGCCTTGGTAAGATTGAACCTGCGCGAATAGACCAGTTCATCTACCTGGTATTCTTCCTCTTTGATGAGTTTTCCGTTCTGGGGGTTAAAAAACTGCCATAAGCCATGGCGGGTAGTGCCCCTTTCCGACTCTACCCTTCTCAGCGATTCTTCCCCGGTAACAGGGTGCACTACAACTATCGAGTCGTATTCTACATTGGGATTAAGCCCGCGGTAATGACCAATACAGGTAAGCTGCCCCTTTTCGTAATACTTCACTTCTCCGTCCAGCACATTGTTCTTGAACATTTCCACCGACATGAGGTCACCCTCACTATCTATTTTATACCATTTGCCCATTTTGAGGCCATGTTCATAATTACCAAACTCAGTAAAGCCTTCCTCACCCATCCGTGCATCTTTCGATATCAGCCAGATACCGTTTCTTTTACCATGCTCATCCAGCTTATTTACATCTTTGGCAGACTTGTCTTTAATATTTACAACAGCATCCTGTGCCATTCCGGCCACACTGCACAAGCACATACACATTAACAAGATCCACCGGAAATACTTCATAAGAATAATTATACTGCAAATGAACTGCCGCAACCACAGGTGCTGCTGGCATTCGGATTATTAAATACAAAACCACGGGCATTGAGCCCATCCTCAAAATCTACCTGCATACCGAAAAGATATATGCCATGCGCTGCCTTCATGATCACAGGCACACCTTCTATTTCATATTGTTCATCATCTTCCTCTTTGGCATCAAAGCCCAGCACGTAGCTCAGCCCAGAGCAGCCGCCACCCTTAACACCAATACGCAGATATTGGCTTTGCTCAAAACCCGGCTCATTCATCAATCGTTTTATCTCGTTTATAGCCCCTTCAGTTAGCTTCACAGGGCTGCCTGTCATTGTTTCCATCTTGCTAAATTCAATATTTACACAAAGTTATCACTATTGATAGCCCTGTCCAAAAAGGCAGGTCATACTATTGTTAAAGTCTATAAATATATAGACAATAATTGGTATAAAATATGTTAAAGAACATTTTTTACATTTGCTGTCTGTTAAAAGAATAAGCCATGACCGAGGCACTGGATAAAATAATTGACGATGCTGTTGCGCACATGAAAAAAGCGATCAGCCACCTTGAATCAGAACTAAGTAAAATACGCGCAGGAAAAGCCAGCCCGCAAATTGTTGATGGTATACACGTAGATTACTACGGCAACGCCACCCCCCTGAACCAGGTGGCCAACGTTACTGTAGCCGATGCGCGTACACTGTCCATACAGCCCTGGGAAAAGCAAATGCTGGGCGCCATAGAAAAGGCCATCATAGCTGCTAATATCGGGCTCAATCCTCAGAACGACGGCAATTTTATACGCCTTTTCCTGCCACCGCTAACAGAAGAGCGCCGTAAAGAACTCGTAAAAAGAGTGAACAATGAGGGCGAACATGCCAAAGTAGCCATACGCAACATACGGCGTGATGCAATAGAGCATGTTAAGAAATTGCAAAAAGACGGCCTTAGTGAAGATGCTGCAAAAGATACCGAAGGCGATGTACAGGGCATTACAGACAAATACATAGACCTGGTGGACCAGCACTGCAAGGACAAAGACAAAGAAATTATGACCATTTAGGCGTACCTTTGAAAAGCTCATTGAAAAATGAGCTTTTTTTATCTTAATACTGAGGCGGGCTTATGAGCGAATTGCATAAGCAAATATTACTCTTACTCTCCATTCCGATATATGCCATCCTGATTCCGCTGGAATTGGTATTGAGCCATTTCAGGCACTGGAAATTCTACAGTTGGAAGGAAACTTTAGTGAATGTATACCTCAACCTTGTGAATGCAGGGCTTGATCTTCTATTACGCGGGCTGGCTTTGTTCGTACTTATATTTTTCTATAAATATCACATCGTAAACAAATGGAATCCAATCGCTTACTGGTCTTTATTATTTGTCTGCGAAGATGTGCTGTTCTGGCTGGAGCATTATATAGATCATCACTGCCGGCTGTTCTGGGCCGTGCATGTCACCCATCACTCTTCTGAAGAATATAACCTCACTACGGGCTTCCGCTCATCGGTGTTTATGCCCTTCTATCGTTATCTCTATTTCATCCCGCTTGCGCTAATAGGCTTCCGGCCTATAGATATCCTATTCATGTATGCCCTCACTCAAACCTACGGAATACTGGTACACACTCAAGCCATAAAAAAGCTGCCCAGCTGGATAGAATATATTTTTGTAACACCATCGCACCACAGGGTGCATCATGCCAGCAATATCCCCTACCTCGATAAAAATATGGGCATGGTGCTCATTATCTGGGACCGGCTCTTTGGCACTTTCGTGCCCGAGATGCCCAAAGAGCCCGTACGCTACGGTCTCACCAAGCCACTGGAAAAGCCGCATCATCCCGTAAATATCATATTTCATGAGTGGAAAGCCTTAGGGGCAGTACTCAAGCAGGATATACCCCTGGGCCACAAGCTCCGCTACCTGTTCAAAGCCCCGGGCTGGAGCCATGACGGCAGCACACAAACAGCCAAAGTTTTGCAGGCTGACTGGAAGAAGGAACAAGAACAGGACTAAGGGATTATTTCACTGCACCCATTTTCATGATCTTCTTGTATTCGGCAGGCTTTACTGTGCCAACGGATAAGCGTCCCAGGCGAACAAGGTCCATATCGGCAAAGAAAGGATCACTCTTAAGCTGTTCAAGCGTCACAGGCTTTGGTACCGCTTTAATGGGTATCAGATCCACTACTACCCAGTTACTGTCATCGGTTGTTGGATCCTGGTAGGCCTCTTTTACCACCTGTGCGATACCTACTATAGCCAGCCCTTCGTTACTGTGATAAAAGAGCACCTCATCACCTTTTTTCATCGCCCTGAGATTGTTACGTGCTGCATAGTTGCGCACACCATCCCACATGGTTTTACCATCCTTTACCAATTGGTCCCAGCTATATTTGAACGGTTCAGATTTTACAAGCCAGTAATTCATAACACGAAATTAAAAAGTCAAAAATAACATATTGTGCTTTTATCATTCACCTATTTATCACGTTGCAAAAGATAAGTTGCAAGTTCTAATAGTGGGCTTTTACGCTTACTTAATACCGCCACCTCTTCGAGACAGGCAAATGCTTTTTGCGAATAGGCCTCTACTGCTTCCCGACATACCTTATCGGCACCAGTATCAGTAAATAACTGCAGCATCGCATTTACTTTACCTGCATCATCCCGTTGCAGCCAGTCTTTTATATGGTTTGCCTGTGCTTCGCTGGCATTCTCTCTTGCTTTTAGCAACAGGTAAGTTTTCTTATTGGCTATTATATCACCCCCGTTCTGCTTACCCAATTTTCCCGTATCTCCAAAAGCATCAAGGTAATCGTCCTGCAATTGAAAAGCGATGCCCAGGTTCTTGCCGAACTCGTAGAGTTTCGCAGCATTGCCCTCTGTAGCACCTCCTATCAATGCCCCCATCTTCAGGCTGCAGGCCAGTAATACCGAAGTTTTAAAAGTGATCATCTGCAGGTATTCTTCTATACGTACATCATCGCGCTGCTCATAATCCATATCCAGCTGCTGGCCTTCGCATACCTCGATAGCCGTTTTGTTGAACAAGTGCAATATCTGTGGCAGCGATGTTTTAATATTCGCGAGCCTGTCATATGAGTAGATGCTCATCACATCGCCACAAAGTATGCCCGCCGTAAGTCCGTATTTTTCATGTATGGTGGGGTTCCCCCGGCGCAAAGGGGCTTTGTCCATTATATCATCATGCACCAGGGTAAAATTGTGAAAGAGCTCGATACCCATTGCCGCATGCCATGCATCCTCGTTTATATCACCAAAGAGCTCATTACCCATCAGGCAAAGTACCGGCCTGATGCGCTTGCCACCGAGTTGCAACAGGTAGCGGCAGGGTTCATATAAAGTAGCAGGTTTTTGGGGGAAAGGTAATGTTGTCGTAAACCGTTCTTCAAATCTCTCTATCAGTTCTTTAAAGGAATGCATGATCATTTTTTTCGTTTTGCAGTTTTCTTAGCGGGTTTAGACGCTGCAGGTCTTGCGCGGCGGCTTTGCTGGGGTGCTGTCACCAGCGAATAATCTATTTGCCTTTTCTCCAGGTTTGCAGATACTACTCTTACCATCACATTATCACCCATACCGAACTTCATGCCTGTGCGGCGGCCTACCAGTGCATACTCTCCCTCCTTCAGTTCAAAGTCATCGATATCCCGAAGGTCAGACATTGATACCATGCCTTCACATTTATGAGATACTGTCTCGGCCCAAAAGCCAAAATTGGATACACCGCTCACTACTGCTTCAAACTCCTCGCCTACAAAGTCCTGCATATATTCCACCTGTTTGTATTTATTGGCTGCCCGTTCAGCCTCCATAGCCCTGCGTTCCTGGTCGGAGCAGTGGCGGCATTGCGTTTCCAGGTGCTTGATGGGCTTTATATCCCCGTCAAGGCATTGCTGTAATATGCGGTGTACCAATACGTCGGGATAACGGCGTATGGGTGAGGTAAAATGACAATAGTTCTCGAAGCCCAGACCATAATGGCCTATATTATCAGTAGTATATACCGCCTTGGCCATAGTGCGTATACCGAGGGTCTCCAGCACATGCTGTTCGGGCTTGCCTTGCACCATTTGCAGCATTTCATTGAAAGAACGGGCAATTTCTTCCGGCGTATGTGTATTGAACTTTACTCCGAACCTTGCCGCAAAAGTGGTGAACATCTTCAGCTTATCCTCATCAGGCGCATCATGCACCCGGTATGGGAAGGGAACTGGTTTACCTTTCACTTCTATACCCGACACATACTCGGCCACGGTGCGATTAGCCAGCAGCATAAACTCTTCCACAAGCTGGTGAGCTTCTTTACTTTCCTTTACCACAATACCAATGGGCCGCCCTGTCTCATCTAGCTGGAAACGCACCTCCTGGGAGGAAAAATTGATGGCCCCTTTTTTGAAACGCTGTGTGCGCAGGCTCTGGGCCATTCCGTTCAGCAGGTGTACTTCAGCATCATAGTCGCCGGCAGCTCCTTCTATGATCTCCTGCACCTCCTCGTAGGTAAAACGGCGATCGGAGTTGATGACCGTTCTGCCCAGCCAGTAGTCTTTTACCTTACCCGTTTTATTAATAGTGAAAATTGCTGAAAAAGTATATTTTTCCTCGCGGGGGCGCAGCGAACACAATCCGTTCGACAGGCGCTCGGGCAGCATAGGCAGTACCCTATCAGGCAGGTACACACTGGTGGCCCTGCGGTAGGCTTCCTGGTCCAGCTCCGACCCCGGCTCTATATAATGGCTCACATCAGCTATATGCACCCCTACCTCGTACCATTCTCCTTTCAGTTTCTTCACCGATATGGCATCATCAAAGTCTTTGGCATCTACCGGGTCGATAGTGAAGGTGAGTGTATCGCGCATATCCTTCCGCTTCTTTATGTCGGCACTGCTGACCCCTTCGGGATAACGGGCAGCCTCTTCCATCACCTCATCGGGAAAACTTAAGGGAAAACCATTCTCTGCAAGGAGGCCCTGCATGGCTATCTCGTTCTTGCTCTCATGGGTCAGCACGCTTACTATCTCTCCTACCGGATTTTTGCTCTTGCCCGTCCACTCTACGATACGGCCCATTACATGATCGCCATGCCTGGCACCGTGCAGCAGGTGCAGTGGAATGTAAATATCAAGCGGCATCTTATCGCTATCGGTAATGAGGAATGCAAAATGCGGGTGCACCTCGAGCCTGCCGCTAAAGTCGTTCTGTTTCCGGTTGACCACTTCTACAATTACCCCTTCGGGCCTGCTGCCAAATTTCTTGCCACGCTCCGATACTTCTACTTTTACTTCATCGCCATTCAGGGCATTACGAATATGGTCCCTGCGCACCAGCACATCTTGCTCCAGGCCCTCAACGATCACGAAGCCCATGCCATTACGCGTTACCTCCAGCCGCCCCTTGTATATTTTCTTACCACTGCTGTCAACCTTTTTCTTGCGGGATGCTTTATGTTTTTTGGCCATGTTTCATTATTCGTTATAAAGATAAGCGCTCTGGATTAAGATTAAATCATTTGCGGGCTGGTGCTAATATTAGTTGACTAAGTAAAAAATGTGCCTGCAGCTACATTACATCAAATAGTTATTTTCTATACACATTGCCAGCCGGCTATAAGTTTTAATAATTCCCCTATTACATATATGGTCGGGGAAAAGAATAATTTTGAATGATGGCAACGAAAACCGTACAGCAAATATTACCTCCGCCACCACCCCATATGGTGGGCGATGGTTTTAGGGTCCACAATTTCTTCTCGGGTGGGTACAATATGGACAATAAACGCATGAGCCCATTCTTCCTGCTCGACTATAATTCAAAAATAGATTTTTCCCCGCGCGATATACCCCGTGGTGTTGGCGTGCATCCGCACAGGGGTTTTGAAACGGTGACCATTGCCTACCAGGGCAAAGTGGCCCACCACGACAGTACTGGCAATAGCGGCGTGATCGGTGAAGGTGATGTGCAATGGATGACCGCAGCATCGGGCGTATTACACAAAGAATATCACGAAGAAGCATATAGCAAAGCAGGGGGGCCATTCCAGATGGTGCAACTTTGGGTGAACCTGCCGGCAAAAGATAAAATGTCGCCACCAAAATACCAGGCTATAACAAATAGCCAAATGGGCAAATACCAATTACCTGCAAATGATGGCCTTGTGGAAATTATCGCCGGTTCCTTTAACGGGACAAAAGGAGCAGCCACAACCTTTAGCCCAATAGAACTGTACAATATACGCATCAATAAAGGTGCATCCTTAACGTTCAACCTTCCTGCCAGCTACAACACAGGCATCCTCGTAATTGAGGGGCAAGTGCATATAAACGAAAGTGA
>MKUN01000052.1 GCA_001897835.1 Bacteroidetes bacterium 46-16 | reverse complement strand
AATGGTGACCGGCAGAAAAGTTCCGGTCATTACTGGTTTGTCTTTTCAATGGTGACCGGCAGAAAAGTTCCGGTCGTTTCCGGTTTGTCTATACAGATGACTGGTGAGGAGACTCCCGGTAGTTTATGACCCTTAACGCGTCTGACCGCCTGAAGCGGTACTGACGCTACCGTTTCCGGTTTGTCTTTTTATCACCCGGAAATGCTTCGGGGCAGGCCCTCTTTAGATTACTTGACCGGAGGGGAAGAGCCTGGAGGATGCCCGAACCGGGCAATAAATAACTAACCGGGCATTTAGATGACCTAATAATTTGATAATCAATTTTTTAAGTGAATGCCCGATGCCCGAATCGTGCCCGATCGTGCCCGAAAGCGGGCATGAGTTAGGGTGAGTGGCCCAGTTTATGCCCGGTTTACAAGATGTAAAAGAACTACGGCATGTGCCATTTTTTGGGCTGCCGCTACAAAGGTAAAGCAGCCTTATGGCCTTGCCTTATTTTGTGGATAAATTGCGATAACACTGAAATTATTCATGTGTGGGCTTAGCTGCTTCGGTTGTCCCTGGGCGGGTTGCGCTTACTGAGCTTATTCATTTGTTTGCTGTCCTTGCGCAGCATTTGGCTTTGCTCGTCCTCGCCCAGCCCTTCAAGGCGGCGCTTATCCTGCGGTGGCGCTGCACTATTTTTCCCCGGGGCAGGTATGGTGTTTCGGCTGTTGTGTTTCATGGTATTTCCTTTTGCAGATATGATAGAAAATCCTTGCCATGGAAACGGGGCTTTAGCGGGATATCGCTCCCCCTTTCGCGACATTGCCCAAAAACTATCCCGAACATGGAAAATATTGCCTGCGTTTAACCAATGGCTGCTGCGGGCAACCTATCATTTAAACAAAGGGGCAGGAGGCATGATTTTACACCGCCAGAGGTATGCAAACTTATGGCCAAGATCACCTCGCCAATGCTGATAAACCAAGGGCGTACATACAGCAAAATTCCCCTTATGCTTTCGAACATCTTTATGACAGCTATGCAGCAACATTGTATGGCGTGATCGTAAAAATAGTGTCTTGTCCTGTTATCGCCTCCGACCTGCTACAGGAAACTTTTGTGAAAATATGGCGACGCCTCGATAGCTATGATGCCGGTAAAGGAGCCCTTTATACCTGGATGCATGCCATAGCGCGCAATATCGCCATAGATCACATCAGATCCAAAGAAAACAGGACAGCAGGCCTGACTGTGCACAACCATACACAGCGGGGCGAACTGAAGACCGGGCATGAACTGAACGTGAATAAAATAGGCCTTGCAAACCTGGTAAATAAACTACCTTGTAAATATGAGCAGGTGATCCAGTTATTTTACTACAATGGCTTTACTATAAACGAGGCTTCCCGCCTGCTGGCCCTACCTACGGGCACTATAAAAACCAGGCTGCGAAAAGCAATACTGATGCTACGGGCCTCTTTTGAATTTGCGAACTAAACGGCCAAAATTTCATGCTACCCTTCCCCTGGGCCTTTTAACATTTTATACAGATCTGCACCGACACAATGACCGTATGTAATTGAACAATCTGCCCTACTGCTTGTTTAACAGACGAGACACCGCAACGCCGAATTGATTAAACAGCACATGGCGGGCAATATGTATTGTTTTACTACAAATTATATTTGGTGGCATGGATAGCAATGCCGATCGGGAAGATGAGACAATTTTCAATAAAAGAACTGGAGCGATTTTCGAACATCAAAGCCCATACTATACGCATATGGGAGAACAGGTATGCGGTATTCAAGCCCCAAAGAAATGCCAATAATATCCGTAATTATTCGCTGAACGACGTAAAGCTGTTACTGAATATAAGTCTTCTACTGGAGGATGGTGCCCGGATATCCCAACTGACAAAACTCGGGGCTGCCGAAATAGAGCGAAAAGCCATGGACAGCGGCAAAACGATGCCCCTCAAAATAGTACACACCCTGATCGTATGCATGTACAGTAATAATTTTTACGAATTCGAGCATGCGCTCGACAATTGCGTCAACACTTTTGGCATTGACACTACAATACAAAAAGTGCTTATCCCTTTCCTGGAGAAGGTGGACATTTTATCTTACAAAGACAGCCGCCACGAGGTACACTTTGCCGTAACTGCTGTACGTAAAAAATTGATCACCGGTATTGAAAGTATTAAGATAAGACCCGGTACGGCTAATGTGTCCTTACTTTTTTTGCCTAAGGGCGAACACTATGACCTGCTGCTGCTGTACATGACCTATGTAATGAAGGGGAAAGGCATACCCATATTGTACCTGGGCACGAATATCCCAATAGAGAACCTGCAACAGGTAATATTGGAAATGAAGCCTGCCAATTTATTCACTTACCTGCCTGCAAACTTTCATTTCGACATACCGGAGTTCGCAAATTTCCTACGCAGGAATATTCCCAAAGCACAGTTATTTATCGCGGAGCCGGAATATATGGTCCGTAAACCAACAGGAAGAAATACCCGTTTTTTTTATTACCGTGATATTGCTACCGTGGCTGAACCATACACAGCTTACTAGTACCCTAATTGCTGCAATGCGCGAAGTTTTATACCCCCCCTTGTTACCCATAGCCTAGATGACGTATAAATTATGGCTGCAATCCCACTGAATTGCTTATACACGGGTTTTGCTATTCACAAAGCAGGGTAAAAACACACCAGTTAGAATGGCTCTACATTTTAGACCCCGCAGGATTTATTTATACCTTTAAGGGGCAGAGATATCAACACTGCATCGTTAATAATATTAAAAGAATCCATTGAAAATTACCACCTGCATAACGCTCATTTTAATTGCCTTAAGCTGTACCAGCGCCAGGAAGCTGCCAGACGAGCCGAGCAAATATTTGCAAGAGGTACTGGACCTGCTGGAACAGAGATCTGTACATAAAAATGGTATAGACTGGCAAACGTTTCGTCATAATGTTTTCGAAAAGGCAAACATGGCAAAAACCATTGAGGACACTTACCCGGCCGTCAAATATGCCGTTGCCGAACTAAATGACAGCCACAGCTATTTTAAGCCTGTAAATGAAATACAAAGCGATACCGAAAACAAACCTTTGCCCATATTAACAGATGCAGCAACACCTGATGACATTGGCTATATAAGGCTGCCCTTTTGCATTGGCACGGAAAACGATATCCATAAATATATTTCATCGATCAGCACTAAGATCAAACAACAGTCGCAACTGCATGTAAAGGGCTGGATCATAGACCTGCGCGGCAATTTTGGCGGCAATATGTGGCCTATGCTACTGGCCATCGAGCCATTGACCGGGGACGGAACGCTAGGCTATTTTGTGGATGCCGATGACAAATACGAGGCATGGAAACTGACAAAGGGGAAGGCATACATAAATGATGAGCTTGTGCTTGAAAATACAGACTTCGAGCCGCTGGACCTGGGCAATGAATATGTAGCCGTACTCACAGACAACAAAACTGCTAGCTCGGGAGAAGCGGTAACCGTGGCCTTAAAAGAAAGGAATAATACACGCTCCTTCGGCATGCCGACCTATGGCGTATCAACAGGGTGTATGGCCCATGAATTAGCGGATGGCTCGGTCATTAATTTAGCGGAATCGGTTTTTACAGACAGGGAAAAGAAAAAATATGGCTCCCGGGTAATGCCGGATGTGGGGACCGGCGAAGAGGATGCCTTAATAAAAGGAATAGAATGGATCTACATGATGAATGAACACCAGCATGTCAAGGAATAGCCCCGACTTCTGCAACCTGGATCCCGGTTGCAAACCGGCTAGATTAGTTAGACACGAGTTTGCTACACATAGGGCTCGGGGACAAACTCGCTAGTGAAATCAAGCCAATAAGTACACTCAGTTGCGTAGTTGTTAAGAAGAGCAACAAGGGCGTAAAAAATTATACAAATTCTATATTTTAGACTGATTGAAACATGCTTTAATTAGTGTATACAATGAAGACTAAGCAATTACGGATTTTACTACAAGAACTATCAGGCCTAAACAACTCGTTCACACATTATTTCTTTGTATGGACTCAATTTACTTTGGATTATAGGCAGGTTATTGCAGCTAATGGAGATAAATTTACTTCCGCAATTTTTCAGGAAAACAGTTTTTCTAAGAAGCAAAATATTGAGTTGGCTAAGTTAGATAAAGAACACATGAAAACGAACGACACTCTCCTTAATGGTATTTTTACATTGATCTATTCCTCTTTTGAAAATTATCTAAACGACATCTATTCATTGGCTAAAAATATTGACAGTTCGCTTCCTGAATTAAATGAGGGTAAGTTCGAAAATGATGACATTCTTGTTCTAAAAGTTTTTAATAGACTCAAGATTAATCAAGAAAAGGTTGAACATAAGTATTTAATGACTTTAGACTATATAAGACTTAAACGAAATCGACTAATTCATCAGAGCTCCCCCAAAATTAGCAGGTCGTTAAGAGACATTATCAATAAAATGGGACAAGAACTTAATTTTTTTTGGAATAAAGTATTGCCTAAACAACTACGAGGAATTGACTTTACGAGCAACGACAATGCTAACCAGATTACTTACAATATATTAATTGATGCCTTAAATATCATTAGGGGTATTGCAAACTATGTTGACGAAGTAGTATTAAGCACATTTCAACAATCAGAATTCCTGCTAAAGGAAGTACTTGTCGAATTTAAAAACATTAATGGATACAAAAATTATAATTTAACTAATACTAAGAATAAGAAAAGGTTTTTAGGGTTTTGCAAGTCGGAGTATGGTTATGAGCCAAATGAATACGATCTTCAAGCGATGGTATAGCTTAATAGGTTAAAGTACTCCCTTGGAATAGGTTTCAATTTTAGAACCTTTTCCAAGGAATGATGTTGGTTCGAGCCCAACTACCATCACTAAAATATTAAGTAACTAACGTGATATGCCAAAAGTGTAGCAAACGAGGGTAATATGATTTGATATCCAATGAGCATATCAAAAAGACCTGTTTCTTATCAGACAAAAGTGGGAAGCACTTGCCTTAATCGGAGCACTAGAGGGGTTACGTCAAGCTGAATTTTTCTTTACTTTGTTTTTCGCTTCCTCAATTTTCTTTACACATTCATTCAAATTTCCCTCAATATCTTTCCCCCAAAATCTTAAAATATACCAGCCATTTTCTTTGAGGTTTTGGTTGACAATTTTATCTCTCATTATATTGTTTTCAATTTTTTCGTACCAAAACTGTTGATTTGATTTATGATCATATTTTCGAACTTCCCAGTTTTTGCCATGCCAAAATTCACTGTCAACAAAAATTGCTATCCTAAGTTGTTTAAAAGTCAAATCTGGGGTTCCGAAAACTGATCTATCATTTTTGCGATAACGATGTCCTCTATTCCAAAGGGCCTTAGCTAAAGCAGTTTCAATTTTTGATCCTGAATTTTTGACTGCTTGCATCTTTTTCCTTGTATGCTCTGGCGATTCTTTTTTCATTCTAACAGTTTCTTAACTCTTGCCTTAATGTTTTCAAAAGTTAAGCTAAGGCTTTGTTTTGCAATTGGCGTGAGTATGGCTGTATGCGCCATTGCATCTCTAATAGGCTTGTACATAATTGCGTCTCTTGATAGGGCCGTCATTTTATGTTCCTTATGCATATCTGCAAGGTTTGCTAGGTAGTCCATGGATAAATAGTGTAGGTCGTTTGCATTATTTCTTATTTCGAAGCTAATATTTGCTTTGTTTTTGTTCATTTCTTCGTTGTCTTTACGCGTGTTAAACTCGCCTTTTGCCTCATTAGATATAGTAACATTTCTTTCTTTTATGAACTTCCTCAATAAATTTTCGCATACGAAGCATTCAGCATAAGAGGACACATTAAATTGCGCATCTTCGCTTAAGGAATTTACCCATTCATCAACTATATGTCTGTTTTGAGATGTTGTTGGAGGAATAAATTCATCAACGACGGTATTAAAGAGTTCTTTAGATTTCCTTTCTTTTCTGGTCATGCGAGTATTGTCCGGGTCGCCATCCTGATTTAGTGCTGTCCTCCATGTGTCCCAGTCAGTCATAATCGAACGAACAATTGAATTCAACTCTTCTAGAAACGATGTAAACAATAGATCGTCAGAAATCACGCCTTCTCTGCTGCTAGTAAACCGGTCCTTTTCTCCATCCAAAGCATTAAAATGTATTTGACCATATAAATAACTTTCTACTACCCTTGTAGATGGAATATGTTTTAGTAGATCTTTTTCTCTGAGTCTTCCATTTACATACAAGTCAACTGTAACGGTTTCCGTTGTTTGTCTAATTTTTAATTGAGACGGTCTTTCTACTGATGCTATGAAGCCAGAAATTTGAAATGACGAGGTCACTTTTTTATACTGCATGATATGCTTACTTGTAGCAGATATTTTGTCCTTTAAATACGGATCGTCAATGCTATTTATTTGCCAAACAAATTGCGTGCTCTGAGATAAGTCGTTTAGTTCGTTTAGTGTTATCGGGTCGTTATTAAGATATATCTTAAAGCTGTTGTCAATGAGTGAAAATCTAAAAAACAGCGCTATCAATTTTCTAAGATATTCAACTCTATTCCGAATGCCATCATTGATTTGTTCAAAAAAAATAATGGTCCCATGTTCTAAATTAGTTTGATATTGGTTAAAAACAGTCAAATCTAAATTTTCAAGTGGATATTCTTGAGGCGTTAAATCATCGTCAATCGCCTTATCTAAACCACCATTATCAATAACGCCACCAACAAAACTGGTACTACTTGTTTTACTAATTACATGGATTCTCTTTGCACATGAAAGTAACGCGAGTTTACCAATACCCTTTCTACCGATAAATGGACGGTTATTATCTGTTTTATCTTTCCCGTCTTTCCTCTTTGAATAGCCAATCTTCAAAAATTTTTTTTGAAAATCCTCACTTGTCATTCCGTCGCCATCATCTTTGACAATTAAGGTGTCCCTGTCTCGATCAATGTATATCCAAACATTTTTAGCATCAGCATCCCATGAATTGGATATAGCCTCACCTAAAACAGTAATGAAATTTCGATAAAGATTCCTTCCGAGATGATTGAGTACACTTAAAGAAATATTAAACGTAAAATTAGCCATTGTGAAATGTTTTTAGATGTTCGATGATACTTCGGCCTATAACATATCCAAGCTCAACGGGCACTGCATTACCAATGTGTGTTCCAATCCTTGTTAACACTATTTCTTTTTCTTCTTCAATAAATTTATAGCCTGGCGGAAAGCTTTGTAATATTGATGCTTCTCTAATTGTCAATGCTCTATTTTGAATAGGATGTCCAAACCTTCCCGTACCATAGTTATAAAATTGTGTAGTAATAGTTGGTGACGGTTCATCCCAAGCCATTCTACCGTAAACAGATTTATAAGTTTTACCCGATTTCTTTTTATGGCATTTTAGTTTCAAGTCTTCGTTCCAATCTTCCCATGTCCCATTGGGTTTAGATGCTGTTATACGCTTCAAATTAATTTCTGACAGAGTCGCGGTAAAATGAAGTTTATCTTTTTTGCTTTTTTCCCCATTTTTTATACGTTCAAGGTCACCTATTGCATCTCTAACAGTTTTATAGTTTTCGGGTTTGTGGGTCGGAGGTATTAGCGAGATTTCACCTAATTGCGAGGCAAGCAATACCAACCTGCGTCTCTTTTGTGGTAGGCCATAATCAGGACAATAAACATTTTTGTACGAAATATTATAGCCGATCTTTTCTAACTTTTTTATGAAGTCTTTAAAAACTATTTGATTAGAAAGGTTAGGAACGTTTTCCATTGAGAGAATAGTAGGATTTGTTTCTTTTACTATTCTTAAAAATTGGTTTATCAAATTCCATTTCTCGCCATTTTCTTTATCTTTTATTTTATTTGAATGAGCAGAAAATGGTTGACATGGTGCGCAACCTACTAAGACCGGTATCTCATTGTCTTCCCAAAATTTATTCAGTTCACTGCCTTTGATTGTTGTAATATCTGCACCAATAAACTGTGCATCATTGTTTATTTCATATGCATACTTGCAATTTGTATCTAAGTCTATGCCCGCACGAACTTTAATTCCAGCTTTTTTTAGGCCGTGAGTCAAACCCCCAATTCCGCAAAACAAGTCAATAGCAGATATTTTGAGCTGCTTTTTCATAATGCATTAATTATAGTGTACAAATTTTATAATCTTATCATCTGGCGATTCACATATAGTTATAAGATAAATCCAAAATACAAAATTTATTATAAAAATTTTATCATTAAGTTAAGAGCAAAAAAAGGGTTGCAATTATGCAACCCTTTGACCTTTTTGCGCTCCCTTCAGGACTTGAACCTGAGACCCTCTGATTAACAGTCAGATGCTCTAACCAACTGAGCTAAGGAAGCATTTTGGGACTGCAAAAATAGCCGTTTTTCGCTTTTGGCAAAACTTTTTTAGTGACTGCCCAGATATTTATAATTTTTTAGCATGAGCAGCAGGTCGGTACCGGGGGTATATTGCTGCGCATATACGATGTCCTGGTGCTGTTTTACCTCGTCGCCGGGCTCATAATCCCTGAGTATATAATAGGTGGGCACTATGCCCCTGCGCAGCACAGGCAGGTATTTATTGCCTGCGGCGGCATCGCTATAGCCCACCCATGTGCGCCTGCCGGCCAGCACGCGGAAGCAATTGGCCAGGAAACTGCCCTTGTCCTTAACTCCCCATATGGTGAGGGGGAAGGTAAGGAGGAAAAAGAGGGCGGCGGCCATATCAAAAACGCGCTTATTGCGCAGCGCGGCAAAGGCCGAGAGGTTGAAACGGCGATCGATGGTATAGAGGTCGCCCGAGGTATGGCTGGAGTTGCTGCCGATAAAGCTCTGGCTGCCGGGCAGGTGTATCTTGTAATCGTATGCAGGGCCGCAGCGCTGCATCTGCTCAAAGATGCGCTCGTAGCTGAGGCCGTTGACACAAAAGATGACCTCGTTGATGCCCGCGGTGTAGAGGAACTGCTGCATCTCGGGCATGGTGGCGAGGGCGCCTGCGGCATCGTCGCCGGTGCTTACACGGCCCATCACCTCGGGGGCATAGTGCACACGGCGCAGTGTGGCCGATGTTTCGTGATAGGCCAGCTCATCGGCCACGATCACGGCTTTTTTAGGCAGGGTATCGTAGGGTATGAATTTGAAAATGCCCAGCCTGTAGAGCAGCTCGTGCAGGCCCAGCATGATGACGGTGCCGGCAAAGCCGGTGAATATGATGATGGCGCGGGAGTAGCGCAGATCGGGCGAAAGGAGGCCGTAATAGGCCAGTATGACGATGGTGCCCACGAGCATGCCGCGTATGACGCGCAGTGCGCGGTAGGGCTGATCGTATGCGCCATTGAAGTACATACAGATGACCCAGAGCAGCAGGTAAACCGGGAAGGTGGCATACATGGAGCTAAGGGGTATGGGCAACATGTTCTTTACGTGCTCGACCCAAAAATTGGTCATGAACAGCAGGGTGAGCAGTAGTATAAGGGCATCGAAAAGGGGCATGCGCAGGAAGCGCAGCACCTGCTTCATGACGCTGAGTATGGCGCGCAGCACGATGCCTATATTGATGAAAAGGATAAAGAGCCTGGCATCGCGGCTGCTGTAGTGCTTGCGCACAAATGTGGCCAGGGCCTCGTTGAATATGCGCACATACTTTAATGTGGCCTTGCGGGTGCTCTCGCCTTTGTAGTGTATGAGGGTGGCCCCGGGGAAATATACATTGTCGTAGCCCGCCTGCTGTATGCGGTAAGAGAGGTCCACATCTTCGCAATACATGAAGTAATCCTCATCGAAGGCGCCGCCCACTTCTTTTATCACGCTGTGCCTCACGAGCATGCAGCAGCCCGAGAGCACTTCAACAGGGGCAGTCTGCCGCTCTTTGATATGCACGGCGTAGTATTTATTGATATAGGGCGACTTGCTGAACAGCTTATTGATGCCCGTGGTCTTGAAGATGGCCACCGAGAGGGTTGGGAAAGATTTTTTAGCATCGGGGGCAAAGGTGCCCTTGCCATCAATAAGCCGGGGCCCCAGGGCGCCTGCCTTTGGATGTGCATCCATATAGGCGATGGTGCGGCTTAAAAAATCCTCGGGCATTACGGTATCGGGATTCAGGAAGAGTATATACTCGCCCCGGGCAATGGCCACGCCCTGGTTATTGGCGCGGGAGAAACCGAGGTTCTCCTTATTCTCTACCAGTATGGCCTGGGGGAATTTGCGGCGCAGCATTGCGGCGCTATCGTCCTTAGAGTTATTATCGACCACAATGACCTCTGCCTCGATACCTGCTGCTGCCCTGTACACAGAGTGCAGGCATACCTCGAGGAAGTATTTCACATTGTAATTGACTATAATAACCGATAGCTTCATTTCGCTTGATACCAATATGGGTTTGCGAAGATAATCGCCTTGCCACTAATAACGAAAAAAGCCGCCATACATTGCTATGGCGGCCTGAAAAAAGATATAAGCTGCTCCTGCGTTAAAAACAGCGCGCAGGGCGTAATAAATTTAGTTGGTGAGGTAATAAATATTGGTCACCCATTTATTGCTATCGGGCTCCTGCGGCGTGCCTACAGTATATTCTTCTATGACCATACCCATCTTCTTATTTTTCTCACCCATGTATTTGCCTATGGCCATGTGTGCGTCCATAAGGCCGGAATAAGGGCCTGTATGCGTGATCATTACCGAATTGGAAGGGATAACATGTACTATATTCATTGTTTTGGCTATACCCGTGGTATCGGTTATCGGGTACACGATGGCCACGTCGGTAACGTGTTTCACGGTATCCCAACTGTAGTATAAACCGGTAGCAGGGCCCGATATCTTACCGGCCAGCTCTTTATTGAGCGTAGCCTGCGTAGCGCTATAAAATTTACCGAGGTCGGCCATAGGCACTGTTTTGCGCATGCCGGCATAGATATGACCGGGGAACTGCATCTCGTGCGCGCTGCTGCCCATGGCCATTTTGTTGCTTTCTACATATTTTTTCAGGTTCACCAGGCCGCTATCGAAGGTGTTGCCCAGCATTTTATCCATGCTCATGAAGGCCTGCATGCCATTGAAGGGGAAAGGCATGTGCTGGTAATAATTCCAGGTGACCTTCACCGTGCCATCGCCATTATCGGATACCTGGTAAAAACCGCTGGCATCGCCGGGCATGGGCTTTTCGAAATGCAGGGCGTAATTCATTTTATCGCCGTTAATACCTGTATCTTTCATGGTACCGGAACCGGTCTTCTTGCCCACCCAGTTGTAACCACTGCCGGGCTGGCCATCGGTGCCAAAGTAGGTACGGGCCACATCGGGCTCCATTTTATACCAGGGGTCCCAGTTGGGGCCATTTTTAAATTGGGTCATCTGGTCCCAAACCATCTCGCGGGGGCCATTGATGGTGATGCTTCTTTCCACGGTCACGTCTTTGGGCTCTATAATGCCTAGGATGACCACAATGAGAATAAGTACCAATAAGAGGATACCGATAAAACGTAAGAATTTTTTCATAATCTATGTTTGAGTCGTAAAAATATAAAATTATTTCCCGTATATAAAACACCCGATTGGAAAATAATTAACACATAACCTTAAAGTTGCATCATAAATAAACCTGCAATGTGGCGTACCTTTGCCGGATGAAGAATCTGAGGAACAGCACTTTGCCCGAACTGGAAGCCCTGATGCATGAACTGGGCGAGCCCAAATTCAGGGCCAAACAGGTGTATGAGTGGATATGGAAAAAGGCTGCGGGTGATATAAACGATATGAGCAACCTGCCCAAAGGCCTGAGGGAAAAGCTGGCAGGGGCATATCATATACCCAAGGTGAAGATACATCATAGCCAGTACAGCAGCGATGGCACTATAAAGAACCGGCTGCAACTGCATGACACCCACTTTGTGGAAAGTGTGCTGATACCTACAGAAAAGCGTATGACAGCCTGTGTATCATCGCAGGTGGGCTGCTCGCTCTCCTGCAAGTTTTGCGCTACGGGCTACCTGCCGCGCAAGCGCAATATGGACTTTGACGAGATAGTGGACGAGGTGACCCTGCTGAACGAACAGGCCGAAAAACACTATGGCAAGCACCTGAGCAATATCGTGTTCATGGGCATGGGTGAACCGCTGCTTAATTACAGTAATGTACTGAAAGCTATAGAGCGCATCAGCTCGCCCGAAGGACTGGGCATGAGCCCCCGGCGTATCACGGTATCAACCGCAGGAGTGGCCAAAATGATCAAAAAACTGGGCGATGACGAGGTGCGTTTTAAACTGGCCCTCTCGCTGCATGCAGCCAATGATGCCAAGCGCAACGAGATAATGCCTATCAATGAGACCAATAACCTGAAAGCACTGGTAGAGGCACTCAATTATTTTTATGAGAAGACGGGCAACGAGATCACTTTCGAATATATACTGTTCAAGGATTTTAACGACAGCATAGCGGATGCCGACGACCTGGTGAAGCTGTACCGCAGGGTACCCGCCGACCTGGTGAACATCATAGAGTATAACCCGATAGATGCGGCTGATTTTCAAAAACCGGAAGATGATAAAGTAATGGCCTTTATGCGCTACCTGGAAACGAAGAAGGTAAATGCACGCTTAAGGCGCAGCAGGGGCAAGGATATAGATGCGGCCTGCGGGCAACTGGCTAACGTGGATCATGCTGCGTTAAGCGGCAGCGGCCAGGAGCAGTAGGCAGCAGGCAACATATATTTAAAAGAAAAAACCCGGCATAAATGCCGGGTTAATTTTTTTTATTAGCGCTACTGCTCCTGCACACTGCCACTGCTAACTGTCGTAGGCCCACTTGATGTAGGTGGCGCCCCATGTGAAGCCTCCGCCGAAGGCGGCTAGAATGATATTGTCGCCTTTGTGCAGTTGCTTTTCCCACTCCCACAGGCAAAGGGGCAGCGTACCATTGGTGGTATTGCCGTAACGGTCTATATTGATCATGACCTTTTCGGGTGCAAGGCCCATTCTTTCGTAGGTGGCGGTGATGATACGCTTATTGGCCTGGTGGGGCACCAGCCATGCCACATCGCTCGCGGTGAGCTGATTGCGCTCCATGACCTCTGCGGCCACTTCGGCCATATTCTTCACTGCGAATTTGAACACGGTCTGCCCTTCCTGGTACACGTAATGCTCTTTATTCATCACGGTCTCCATAGAGGCCGGTTTTACCGAGCCGCCTGCCTTCTGGTACAGGTATTGCCTGCCATTACCATCGCTGCGCAGTATAGAGTCGATCACGCCATAACCTTCGGTATCGGGCTCCAGCAATACCGCGCCGCAGCCATCACCAAAGATGATGCAGGTAGTACGGTCATCGTAATTGAGTATTGAACTCATCTTATCGCCACCTACCACAATTATCTTCTTATACCTGCCACTTTCAATGAACTGGGAAGCGGTAGTGAGTGCAAAGAGGAAACCGCTGCAGGCCGCGCTGACATCGTAGCCAAAAGCATTGGTCATGCCGAGCTTATCGGTAATAACATTGGCAGTAGCCGGGAACACGAAATCGGGAGTAGTGGTAGCACAGATGAGGAGCTCGATATCTGTGGGTTTTAAGTTCTTCTTTTCGAGTATTTGCTTTACGGCCTCAACAGCCATGTCGGATGTGCCCTTTCCTTCGCCCTTCAATATCCTTCGCTCTTTGATGCCGGTGCGGGATTGTATCCATTCGTCAGAGGTGTCCACCATGGTTTCCATCTCAGCGTTGGTCATCACATAGTCGGGAACATATCCGCCTACTGCCGTGATGGCAGCATGTATTTTTTGCATTTACTTTTATTTAAAGGTGCAAAATTAAATCGTTTTACTTTGCCCCTGCGGTTAAAAACAAAGGTTTAACAGATATTCGTTTTATCCATTCATGCCGCCACAGGCGCCAATCACCTGCCCGGTAACATAACTGCTCAGGTCTGATGCAAGGAAGAGGGCCACATTGGCTATTTCTTCGGGTTTGCCAAATCGCTGTAAGGATATCTTCTCGAACCATTTCCCGGCATCACCATCTTTGAGGTAATGTGTCATGTCGGTCTCGATGAAGCCCGGGGCTATGGCATTGCACCTGATATTACGGCTGCCCATCTCCATGGCTATCGATTTGGTAAAGCCTATGATACCTGCTTTAGACGCTGCGTAACTGCTCTGCCCGGCATTGCCCCGCACACCTACTATTGAACTCATATTGATGATGCTGCCACTGCGGGCCTTCATCATAGGCCTGATCACCTGGCGGGTAAGGTTATATACAGATCGGAGGTTGGCCAGCATCACATCGTCCCACTGCTCAGGCGTGAGACGCAGTAACAGGTTATCTTTCGATATGCCAGCATTATTCACGCAGATATCGATAGTACCGAATTCTTTCATCACATCATTGGCCAGTTGCTCCGCAGCCTGGTAATCTGCTGCGTCCGACTTATAGGCTTTTGCCCTGATGCCGAAAGTTGCCAGCTTCTCTTCAAGAGCTTTTGCTTTTTCATCAGACGATAAATAAGTAAAGGCCACATTTGCACCCTGTTCGGCAAATTTCAAAGCGATAGCTTCCCCGATGCCGCGGCTGGCGCCTGTGACCAATGCAACTTTATGCTCCAGCAATTTCATTAAGCGATTGATTTGGGCTGCTAATTTAGTGATTAATTGCACAAATAGTAATTCAGGCAGGAGGGGGGCAAATAGGGAATAATTTTGCATTGATCAGCTTTCGCGGGCGATACCCCTGATCTAAATGTTTCCGTAAACTATACCGGCCACGACAGAATAGGGTATATATCACCGCTGGCCATAACGAACTCCCGGTTAAAATATAGGTGTAATAAACAAATAGATTTTTAGCGTGTTATATACATCGCAAATCAACATATAACGACTAATCCTTTTTCTAACTTTTGATTAAAAAATAAAAAAGTAAAAGTTTACCGATGCATGTGGCTTACTTATTCTTTTATGTACGCAACATGGGTACCCTGTTCAATGTGTTTTTACCTATGAATCTATTGCATAAGAAGGGAATTTTTATTAATATCGTCCTAATGTTATCTGTGGGTTACATTAACATTAATTATACTCCGGAATATTATTTAGGAAATGTTAAAGTTCCTTCTTTTTACTTCACTTTAACATTTCCCTATGTTAACGGCTTAGCATATTTCAACTATATATCTAAATTTTGTGGACTAGAGAGAGAATACCCACAGGTTATACACATTTTTTTGACTTAAATTCATTTATATGGGGGATAAACTTTTACGCACATTACGTACATATTGCCTTGCCCTTAGTTTGATCACCATCCCGGTTTTAAAATCGTATGCCACACACGTATTCGGCATCGACCTTTACTACACCCACATCAGCGGCAGCGATTACAAAGTACACCTGGTGGTGTATGGTGACTGCGCAGGGAACGCTTTCCCTTACCTGCAAAACGCGATACCCGTGGTGAAGGTATATAATGACCCGAGTAATAATGCCGTTACCACGCTAAACCTGGTGGAAGAGCCACCGATAGCAGGCGTTGAGGTAACACCTGTTTGCCCTGCAGACATAAATAACACCACCTGTACGAACATCAACAATACCATACCCGGTATCAAGAAGTTCGTTTACTCGGCTGATTATACCATACCCTATCCTTCTGCAAACTGGCGCTTCCACTTTACGGGTGAGATGACCACAACGCAGGCAGGGCGCAGCAGCAGTATCACCAATATCGTGAACCCCGGCAGCACCATCATTGCGCTGGATGCCAAACTGAATAACCTGAACGCGGATAACAACTCATCTGTTTTCGGCACTATACCTACACCTTTTTACTGCCTGAATGCGCCGGCGCACTATGCACCCGGCTCAGTAGACGCAGATAATGACAGCCTTTATTTTGTACAGATACCCGGCCTTGATGCTGCGGGCTTCCCTGCGGTACCACCCAGTGTTACTTATATAGCGCCTTACACCGCTACAGCACCGCTGGCTGCCAATCCTTTCACATTTGTTCCCACTACCGGGCAGATGGACTTTACGCCTAACCTGGTACAGCGATCGCTGGCCGTAATGGAAGTACAGGAGTACAGGAACAATGTGCTGGTGGGTACGAGCCAGCGCGAGATGACCATACTGGTGCTGAACACATGTAATAACACGCCGCCCAGCGGGGTGATCACCAACCCAAGTGCAGGTACACTGCTCGATTCTACCACGCTGAGGGTGTGTAAGAATGTTGGTCCCTTTACCTTTGACATTAACCCGACAGACCCGAACAACGATACGATAGATGTGACCCCGATAGGTATACCTGCGGGCGCTACATTCACCATACTGAATAACCATACGCTGGCACCTACCTGCACCTTCGCATGGAATACTACCAATGTGGCGCCGGGCACTTATACTTTCTACCTCAACTACCAGGACAATGAATGCCCGCTGAGTGCCAACCAGCAGATAGCCTACCAGGTGATCGTTGCACCGGTACCCAGCCCAACGGTAACTTTGATCTCGCCGGCTACCTGTGCAAAGAAAGCCGTATTTACAGTTGATCCCGGTGCAGGCTTTACGAACTGGACAGAGACCGTGACACAAAACGTGAACACGATACACACCAACACCAACCTGAACGGGATACTAACCGACAGCCTTGTGGCAGGTACTTACACCATAAGTACTACAAGCGATGTGGGCTGCTCCGACGATACCGTGGTGACCTTTGCTCCACCGGTAATACCCGGCATAAGCGCAACAATGATCCCACCAACTTGTCCCGGTGGCTCAGACGGCAGCATTACCATAAACGGTAACAATGGTGCACCGCCATACACATATGCATTGAATGCCGCTCCATTCGGTCCAACCAATACTTTTACCGGCCTGACAGCTGGCACTTATACTTTGCACCTTAAAGACAACAACACCTGTACCAAGGATACTACGGTTATCCTGCCCGACGGCTTACCGATATTGCTTGATATATCGACAAAAAGACCACTCTGTAATGGTAATACCGACGGTATAGTGACACTTACCGCATATAACAACCCTGCTACACCTTATAGCTATGCTATGGATAATGGACCCTACGGGCCGAGCGGAACCTTTACCGGGCTGGCAGCAGGCACCTATACCTTCCATGTACAGAACGCCACAGGTTGCAATACCGATACCGTACTTACTTTAACGGACTCCCTGACGGTGACGGCCAGTATAGTTATCAGCAATCTTTCCTGTAACGGAGATTCATCAGGCGTTATCGTTGCGACAGGCGCAGGCGGCATCAGCCCTTACAGCTACGCACTGGATGCTAATCCCTATACAGCCAACAACTCATTCTTCAACCTCTTTGCAGGCACTTACGACGTGCACGTGCGCGACAGTAACTCCTGCGCTTTCGATACTTCTGTTAACATACAGGAGCCCACTCCTATAACCATATCGGCAGCGGTCACCAACCCGCCATGTAATGGCGCCGCTTCAGGAAGCATTACTATTACGGCATCGGGCGGCACACCCGGATATACCTATGCCAATGGAGCAGGACCTTACGGGCCATCCAATATCTTCAGCGGCTTAACCGCCGGTACTTACACCATACATACGCAGGATGCATACGGCTGTATCAAAGACACGGTGATTGATATAACAGAGCCTACCGCAATTACAGCATCACCGGCTATAACCAACCCGTTTTGCTACGGCGGTACCGACGGCAGCATTACCATAACTGCAACAGGCGGCACACCGGGGTACACCTATGCCAATGATCCCGCGCCATATGGCCCGAACAATGCTTTTACCGGCCTTGCAGCAGGCACTTACACGATACACACCAAAGACGCCAACGGCTGTATCAAGGACACAATAATAGACCTGACGCAGCCCACACCTGTTACCGTAAGCGCTACTGTAACGAACCCGCTATGCTATGGCGACGCAAATGGCAGCATAACCATTAACGGCGCAGGCGGCACACCCGGCTATACTTATGCCAATGACCCCAATCCATATGCAGCGACCAATAACTTCACATCACTGGCAGCAGGCACTTATACTATACACACTAAAGATGCCCACGATTGTATCAAAGACACTACGCTGATCATCACACAGCCTGCTCCCCTGGTAGTTAACCCTACTGTGACCAACGTGCTTTGTAACGGCGGCACGGGCAGCATCGCGGTAACGGCAACGGGCGGCACACCGGGCTATGTATATGCTAATGGCGCAGGGCCTTATGGTAATGTGAACACCTTCACCCCACTTGTTGCCGGTACCTATACGATACATACAAAAGACACTAACAACTGCCAGACGGACACAGTGCTTAACATCACTGAACCTACGCCGCTTACCATTACGGCAAATACGACTGACGTACTTTGTAACGGTAATGCATCGGGCAGTATCACCATAACAGCGAATGGCGGCACGCCTAACTATACCTATGCCAATGGCGCAGCACCTTATGGACCGTCCAATACCTTTACAGGTCTTGCAGCGGGTACTTATACCATACATACCAAAGATGCCAATGGCTGTATCAAAGACACGGTCATCACACTGACCCAGCCACCACTGCTTACCGTAAGCGGCAATGCAACCAATGTGCTCTGTAATGGCGATGCCACAGGCAGCATTACGGTTAACGGGGCAGGCGGTACGCCCGGCTATACTTATGCCAACGGCGTAGGGCCATATGCCGTGACCAATACCTTTACCAACTTAACAGCGGGCACTTATACCATACATACCAAAGACAATAACAGCTGTATCAAGGATACCGTATTCACAATTACGCAACCGAGCGCTATAGTAGTGACCCCCACTGTGACCAATGTGCTGTGTAACGGCGGTACCGGCGACATTACGGTGACCGCTACAGGGGGTGTACCCGGCTATACCTACGCTAACGGTGCAGGACCTTACGGACCTGCCAATATATTTACTCCCCTGGTGGCAGGCACTTATACCATACACACACAGGATGCCAATGGCTGTATCAAAGATGTGACCAGCACTATTACCCAGCCAACACCTGTTACAATAACAGCTACCGCGAACAATGTGCTTTGCAATGGCGGCACATCGGGCAGTATCACCATCAATGCCGCAGGCGGCACACCGGGCTATACTTATGCCAACGGAAATGCCAACTACGGACCGTCCAATACCTTTACGGGTTTAGCAGCGGGTACCTATACCATACATACCCAGGATGCCAATGGCTGTATAAAAGATACAACAATAACCATCACACAGCCAACGCCACTAACCGTGAGCGGCAGCAAGAATGATGTGCTTTGCCACGGTGACGCAAGCGGCAGCATTACCATCAATGGTGCTGGCGGCACACCCACGTATACCTACGCCAATGGCGCAGGACCTTACGCAGCAACCAATACATTCAGCAACCTTGCTGCAGGCAGCTATGTTATACACAGCAAAGATGCCAATGGCTGTATCAAAGACACAACAATAACCATCACCGAGCCAACACCGCTTGTGGTAACGCCTTTGGTAAAAAATGCTACCTGCGCCACACTGGGCAATGGCATGGTAACGCTTATGGCAAGCGGGGGCACAGCGGGATATACTTATGCAAATGGTGCCGGGCCTTACGTGGCATCCAATATATTCAGCCCGCTGCTGGCAGGCACTTACACCTTCCATATAAAAGATGCACATAACTGTATCAAAGACGTGACCGTAACCGTACTGGACTCACTTACGGTAGCAGGCATCATCAATGTAACGGACGAACTGTGCTACGGTCAAAGTACCGGCACCATACAGGTGACCGGCACCGGGGCAACCGCGCCATATACTTATGCCTTTGGCAATAATCCTTACAGCAACAGCAACACCTTCATCAACCTGGCAGCAGGCACCTACAACATACACATTAAAGACGCCAACGGATGTATCAAGGACACTGTAGCCACTATTGCACAACCGACACCGATAAGCAGCAGCACTGTTTATACCGAGCCCAGCTGCTTTGGCTATAACGATGGCAGCCTTAGCGTAACCGCTACAGGCGGCACACCGGCGTATGTGTACAGTGTCAACAACCAGCCTTTAACAGCCAGCAGCACATTCAACGGTCTTGCCGCAGGTACCGATACCATACATATACACGACAACAACGGCTGTACCTACGACACCGTGGTAACCATAACGCAACCTACCAAGCTTATCATTGACAGCCTGGAACTGGTAAATGAAAAATGCTATGGCGATAATAATGGCATGGTAACGGTGTATGCCCATGGCGGCACACCTGCATACGTGTATGCTACCGACGCAAATGCATTCCAGTCAGCAAGCATGTTCGACAACCTGCCCCCGGGCAGCCTTGTGATACATGTGAAGGACAGCCACGATTGTATCACCGATACGGTTGCGACCATTGCACAGCCGCCGCAACTGTGGCTTGATGGTGCGGGTATCATTAAGCCTACCTGTGAAGGCTATGCCGATGGTACGGTAACGCTTGGTGCAACAGGCGGCACACCGCCCTACATGTATTCAGCCGACAATTCTAATTTCGACAATACAACGGTGTTCCCCGGATTACCTGAAGGCACTTATACCTTCTATGTAACGGATAGCAATAACTGTCATCACGACACTACGCTTACCCTTACCGGCTACCCGCACATATTGCTGGAAGATGCGGTGATCACGCCAACAAAATGCTATGGAAGTTCGGACGGTTCGATAGAAGTAAATGCCAGCGGCGGCGTACAACCCTACTACTACCAGGTAGATGGCGATCCCCAGCCCGCAACAAGTAACAACCTCTTTACAGAAGTGAATGCGGGCACACATACCATCACCGTTACCGACAGTAATAACTGCCGTAAGTCGGGTACTGTACAGGTGCACGAACCGGATTCGATAACGATCGTGTTGAATGTAACGCTGAATAACTGTGCCGGCACGGAAGACAAGGGCGTTATATCGGCCGAGGTAACCGGCGGTACCAGTCCATACACCTATGCATGGAGCAATGACATTAGCGGCCCTGAACTGACCAGCATCGGCAACCTGGCCAATGGTGCATACAGGCTGACCATTTATGACTCGAACAACTGTATGCAACATGCCGATACCGAAATGACCAGCGGCGAATGCTGTATGCCGTACGTACCTAATGCCTTTACACCCAACGGCGATGGCAAGAATGATATATTCCGCCCGGTATTCAAAGGCAATATGAAACTCATCATGTTCCAGGTGTTCAACCGCTTCGGCGAAATGGTTTACCAGACCGACAAACCGGGCCAGGGCTGGGATGGCATCTACAAGGGTGCTCTATCCGACATGGATACCTACTTCTTCCACATGAAGTACATATGCGGGGAAGACAACAAAGAGCTGTACCTGAAAGGGGACGTAACATTAATAAGATAAAAGGAAGTGTATATAAGCGTGAATTACAAAAAAAGCCCCCGTTTTCACGGGGGCTTTTGCTTTATCATAAATAGCCTACTACAACTTAGTCAATTTCATCCACAGGATGTCCTTAGCGGTTTGCAAACGACAATAATATATCCCGGCTGCGAACCCTGACATATCAATCATTAACTCGTCGCTGGCTACCCTTTCTCCTATTTTCACCTGTTGCACGCTGCCTGCGCTATTGTACACCTCAATGCCTTTATAATCTTTAGAAATATATTTCAGGCTGAGTACTACAATACCGGTGGTGGGGTTAGGATATGCACTTAAAGGTTGCGGTACGCTTGCGTATCGTACAGCAGCAGGCGACATACATGAAACAGAAGCTGTGTAGCGCTGCGATACCGTTGCGGTATCTTGCAGCGACTGCCAGGCCTGCTGATCATCCTTCAGAAAATGGTCGAGCCATAGCAACATCACATCTTGTGCCGCATCTTGTTGCTCAGCCCTCGTAATAGCCTGTATCGGCATACAGGTACCTTCGCCAAAGGAACAGTTGATATTATTATTCGCAAAAAAACAATGGCCCCCATTGACTATCTCAAAATAGGCTTTGCATGAAGAGGCAAGCGAATCGTACATAGGTAACTGATTACTTGCCGGCGGGGCCACACAATCATTAGCACCTGCTATCACCAACGAAGGAATTGTGACCGTGCCTGCAGCGGTTATGGAAGAAGGGTTTGTATTGGCAGCGGCAAGGGTTACCATAGTAGTTATCCCTGTATCGCCAGCTACGGCCAGAAAAGCACTGCCCCCACCCATAGAGTGCCCCATGACAGCCGAAGTGACCGCCGCATGACCAAAGAACAGGGAACTGGCATCAAAGGCACTAAGCCTTTGCATTTTCTTTACAGCGAAATACAGGTCAGCAGCAAAATCTGCATGGACGGGGGCAAAACCGCTTTCCGTAGTAGGGAACACCATGATATATCCCTGCGGCACCAGTGCCTGCCAAACATTGTCGTAAGCGGTCCAGTCCATAACGAAACCATGGCCGAAGCTGATAAGGGGATATTGCCCGGCTATCACAGGTACATCATTACCGGCGGTGGCAGCAGGGTAATATACCTCAACTGGCACCTGGCGATTGCTCCTGGCACTATCAATAAAAGTCAAAGAACTATGCCCAATTGCAAAGGGCTGCGCAAATGCACCTGCTCTGAGCAAGGACAAAAAAGTAGTAAGCAAATACTTCATTGAACGGGGAATTTAATTACAAACAATATAGCACTGTTTTTGTTCGATGTCGCCGAAAGGCCTTCGGTGACAAATATCACAGCGCCATCTTTCCCTCAACAAAATACATCTTCAGTTCCCCTTTATTTTTAGCAGTTATCTGACCGCGATAGATACAGTTGAATTTGTCCTTCACCATATCGTAGGTGGTTTGCGAGATATTTATTTTTCCCGCCTCGCTGTTCTGTTCCATACGGGCGGCGGTGTTCACCGTATCGCCCCAAATATCGTAAGCAAATTTCTTGACCCCCACTATGCCTGCCACCACGCTGCCACTGTGTATGCCTATACGTATCTCGAAGGTCTTCTCGCCTATTGCAGCCTTTCTATCCAGCATGAATTGCCGGATATCCAATGCCGCACTGAGCATCTTTTGGGCATGGTTCGCATCTGCCACAGGCAGGCCGCTTACAGCAAGGTAGGCATCGCCTATGGTCTTTATCTTTTCGATATCATAACGCGATATGATCTCATCGAAGGCTTTAAAGCAGTCGTGCAGCTCGCTAACCAGTTCCTGGGGTGTGAGCCGCTCACCGGCTTTTGTAAAGGCCACAAAATCGGTGAAGAGCACGGTCACATGATCGTAAAACTTAGCTTCGGAGCTACCGCTTTCCTTTAATTCCTCAGCTACTTCTTCGGGCAATATATTCAGCAGCAGGTCGTCCGACTTTTTCTTTTCCTCTTTCAATTCCTCGTGTTGCTTTTCGATCTCTTCCTTTTGCTGCACTACTTCTGCAGTACGCTGGGCCACCTCCAGCTCCAGCTTTTCCTTCTGCCCCTCGAGTATCTTTTTCTTTTCCTGTTCCTGCTCCAGCGTCCTTGCCGAGAGTTGCTCTACCTGGTCGAGCTGTACTTTAAGGTCTTTATTGATACGTGCAAAGCTCCATGCCAGGTAGGCCGACATGGATATGGGTATACATAGTACTGCAATAGCCATAACGATCTCCACTAACTGACCGAAAACATCATTCTCATTTATTTCGATATCACCATTTATATATCCATAAATAAAGATGAACAATATAAACAAGGCAAACAGCAACAAGCCTCCACCGATTATACGGGCTCCTTTTACTTTTTTAACAATGCCCCGAAGAATGAGAATAACAGTTTCCAACGCAACAAGCCCGATCAATGAGAAGCAAACTACCATACCCGCTTCATCGTCAAAATACCATATAAAAGGCATTAACATCGATAGGGCAGTTATAACATAGAACCTTCTTTTTCGGCGGGCGAACAATTCATTGTTAAAGCCGCTAAGCGAGATACATGCCAGTGAGCCGGTAAGTATCATCAATATGCGGCAGGTAAAACCCAACGATGGCGAATTGGTAACACGGACCAGGTAGGGCAGGAGGAACACCAAAGACAAGGCGAGACAAAAGAGGCTGAAATAGAAATTGGACCTGGCAGCTTTATAGTAAAGAAAAAGCAGCATATGGATAAATGATATCGCTATAAAAATGCCAAAGAACAAGACCATCAGGAATGTAAGGCTTTGCATTTGCTCTGCGTGGCTCCAAATTGCATTGCTTGCCCCCGCCAAGCTCAACAGGAAACCGTCCATATCCGTAAACCTTTGAGCCAGTTTGCCGGTATTTTTCTGGTAGTGCAGGGCTATCAAATGCTCCCCGGGGGTATCTATATATATAATTGCCGGTGTATTTCCAGGATCGAAGAACTCAGCTTTTTTCTTACCTGCTATCTCGCCAAAGGTCTCTACTTTCTTACCATCGAAATAAAGTACTGAAGCGCCAAAATGTGTCATCCTCAGGGCCAATGGCCTGCGGCAAATACTGATGTCGGCTATAAAGTGCAGCCGGAACCAGCCAATGCTGTCCTTTTCGTATTTCCGGTACATATGCCGCCAAAGCGGGCAGAGCACCTCATCCCATTTACTATCGTCATAGCCGGGCAAGGCCATAGCGCTGTCATCGCCCGTGGAGAATTTCCATTTATCACTATTGAACCTGTGCCAGATACTGTCTTTGTTCAGTACAAGCATCTTCCCCGGCCGGCTTTGAGCCGATGAGCCAAGCGATGCCAGCAGGAAGCAGAGCAGCAACAACTTTTTCATGGTGCAACAAGATACAATATTACCCTTATTTGAAGTGGTTTATGTATCAGCTATAATCACTTACCTTTGCGCCCATGTTTACGCTCAGCCTGGCAGAGGAGAAAGTAAAGCCATACCAGACGGTCGCATTGCACTTTTTGATCGGTTTGGCCCTGCTCGCATTTGGCATTTTGTCTTATGTGTTCTACTTCTATACTATTATAGCTACAGAGCATAAATCATCGCTGCCCGAATTCAGAAAATGGGGCCTGGCCATGATCATTCCTGCGGCTGTGATATTGTTTTTCTCGCTCTTCAGGGGCAAATGGCTGAAACAACCTAAGAACAACCGCCTGTTCCGTATCATAGAGTTTTGCTGCTCGCTGGTCTTTGCCGCCTATTTTGCCATGGGGCACTGGTGGCTGCCAGCCGGGATTTTCGGTGTTTTAGCCGGCACTTTACTGCTGGCCACACTATGGGAAAGCAACAAGAACAAAACACAATATATTCATATTGATGATAAGGGGGTGCAACTGCCTGCCACTTCGCGGCGCAGCAGTCTGGAGTGGAACGAGATAGAGCAGGTGATCCTCCGCTTCGGCATACTCACCATAGATTGTTACGACAATCACCTCTACCAATGGAATGTGGATGCGCCCGATTTTGATAAAGAAGCACTGGAGCTATACTGCGCCCGGCTGGTAAAAGAGAACGAGGGTAAGAAAAGTAACTGGTAATTACCTGCCGGTTTTTTGAATTTTGAATTTTAATTTTGATCTAGCATGTCGCCATACATATTATACTCAGACGGGAAAGGAAATATCTTCGAGGACACTACGCTCTATGCAGTGGGCCGCTCCGGATGGGATGCCCTGCCCATACACGAGAGTGAGTGGATAGAACTGCCCGATGGCGGGTCGCTCTACGAGCTGCCCGGCAGGCAAGGTATAGGTATTGATGTGGAAAATGGCGAAATGCGCCTGTGTGAAAAAGGCTGGGCCGTGGCAGCATTCATCCCGCCTGCACATACAGGCCTGTACCTGGCAGCATATGAAACGGCGCCCGATGCGCCTACCCTGCCCCTGTTTTGCTATACTGCGGCAGGCTGGCACGACGATAAATTTTATGTACCCGCCGTGCGCATTGAGCGCGATATAAGGCAGGAGTGTGCAGGCTTCGATGACAGCAAAGTAAAAGAAGGTGTGCAGCAGATGCTGCAGGCCTATCCACACAACAGGCTGGTAAAACACCTGGCCGACAACTGTGCGCTTACCTATCACTGCCCGGCAGCACGCAATTACTTCATGGGCCGCTGGGAATGCCCGATACCATCATCGCCGGCATGCAATGCCAATTGTATCGGCTGTATCTCCTTTCAGCCTGCCGAAGAAAGCATTGTATCCACGCAGGACAGGCTGATGTTCAAACCTACGGCGGCTGAGATAGTGGAATATACTGTGCCACACCTGGAAACTGCACCTTATCCCATCATCAGCTGGGGGCAGGGCTGTGAGGGTGAACCTTTGCTGATGTGGGAGACCATACGTGAATCAATTATAGAGATACGCAAGCATACAGACAAAGGCAGCATCAATATCAATACCAATGGCAGCCGCCCTGCAGCGGTGGAAGAGCTGATGAAAGCGGGCCTGAACAGCATACGTGTAAGCACCAATTCAACACGCGCTGACATCTATACCAAATATTACCAGCCCAACAATTACGAGTTTGCCGATATAGTGGAAAGCCTGCGCGTGGTGAACCGCTACGGTGGCTGGTCATCCATCAATTATTTCGTTTTCCCGGGCATTACCGATAGCGTGGAAGAATACGAGGCCCTGCGCGAGCTGATCAGGGATACTAAGCTGAGCATGATACAGTGGCGCAACTTTAACATAGATCCCGACTGGTACCTGGGTAAAATGGGCATCACCGAATCGGGTGAATGCTTAGGCGTATTGCAACTGATGGAACTGATCCATGCAGAATTTCCCCAGGTCAAATTCGGTTATTACAACCCGCCCGCCGAAAGGATGAAAAACTTTGATGCCGATTTTGCGCATTAAACTGCATCACATCGCTGCATGAACGTTCTTTACTGCTCTTTCCGGGCACTGTAGCCGTACACATACGCGATCATTATTCACATAAACTTATTTGAGGTACCGGCTCATGAAAGCATTTTTTCATTTATTCGATTTTAAGCAAAAAGTAAATTACAAGACCGAAGTATTATCAGGGCTTACCGTTGCACTTGCGCTTATACCCGAGGCCGTGGCCTTTTCACTGATCGCAGGCCTGTCACCACTTATCGGCCTGTATGCCGCTTTCGTAATGGGTCTTGTGACCGCTGCCTTAGGTGGCAGGCCGGGCATGATCTCCGGCGCTACCGGCGCCGTAGCCGTGGTTATTGCCGCACTGGTGAAAACACAGGGGCAGGAATATATTTTCGCAACAGTGATCCTCGCAGGACTCATACAGATGCTTGCCGGCATACTGCGATTAGGCAAGTTCATTCGCCTTGTGCCCCAGTCGGTAATGTATGGCTTTGTCAACGGCCTGGCCATCATCATTTTTATGGCCCAGCTCGACCAGTTCAAAACGATTGATACAAACGGGGCGCATCACTGGCTTGGCGGCACGCCCCTCTTAATAATGCTTGGCTTTGTGCTGCTCACCATGCTTATCATCTGGGGCCTGCCGAAGATCACCAAAGCAGTACCCTCTTCCCTTGCGGCCATCATTATCGTTTCTGTTATCATCATAGGCATGGGCATAGACACCAAAACGGTGGGCGATATCGCTTCCGTCAAAGGCGGTTTCCCTCCTTTTCATATCCCCCTGGTACCCTTTACATGGGATACGCTGCGTACTATATTCCCTTATTCACTTATCGTAGCCGGTGTGGGACTTACCGAGAGCCTGCTTACCCTCAACCTTATCGACGAGATAACGGAAACAAGGGGCCGCGGCAATAAGGAATGTGTTGCACAGGGCCTTGCCAATATCAGCTCCGGTTTTTTCTTTGGCATGGGCGGTTGTGCCATGATAGGCCAAAGCCTCATCAATATCTCATCGGGGGCCCGTGCAAGGCTTTCAGGTATTGTAGCCGCAATAATGCTGCTGGTCTTTATCATGTTCGGTGCGGGTATGATCGAACAAATGCCTATGGCAGCATTGACCGGTGTTATGATCATGGTAGCTATTGGCACCTTTGAATGGGCCAGCCTGCGTAGTTTCGGCAAAATGCCCCTGCACGATGTTATCGTTATCGTTACTGTTACGGTCATCACTGTGTTACTGCACAACCTGGCGCTGGCTGTACTGATAGGGGTTATCATTGCCGCCCTTGTCTTTGCCTGGGAGAATGCAAAACGCATCCGTGCACGGAAGTATACCGATGAGCAGGGCATTAAGCATTACGAAATATTCGGTCCGCTGTTCTTCGGTTCCATCAAAGCCTTCAGTGAAAAGTTCGACGTACTGAACGACCCGGATGAAGTGATCATTGACTTCAGGGAAAGCCGCGTAGCCGATATGTCGGGCATTGAGGCACTGAACAGGATCACGGAGCGGTATAATAAGGCAGGGAAAAAACTACACCTCAGGCACCTGAGTGCAGATTGCCGTCAACTGCTCAAAAATGCAGAGGATATCATAGACGTCAACATCATTGAAGACCCCGCATACATTGTGGCTACTGATAAGGTATAGCAGGAGCATGATCTTTCTGCTGCAAGGTCGGATGGTGCTGCGGGATAGTGTTCTCTTTCATACGGCATCAATTCTTTCCCTCCCATTCAGGCTGGGAGCTTTAAAATATTGTTAACTGTCATACTATTTCTCTGAAATTTTTTCAAAAAACTTGTCATTTTTTCAGCTGCATCGCTTTGGCACAAACCTTGAAAAAGTCTTTTAAAAAAAAGGAGGACAATATGACTACTCTAATGAAAAAGACCAATGGCAATGTGCCGGCAACAACTTTCAGCGGTTTGGTTGATACACTCTTCCGCAACAACCTTGACCGCTTATTTGATGACAATTTTTGGGGCTTCAGCGGCCTCGACCGCAGTGTAAGCGTGCCGGTAAACATTAAAGACACCGGTACTGCACTCGAGATCCATCTCATCGCTCCCGGGCTTCAGAGGGACGATTTTAACGTAAATCTCAGCGGCGACCTGCTCACCGTTTCCTTTGAGCAATCCGATAACCGCAACACGCAGGACACTGCTGAAGGCTGGCTGCGGAAGGAATACAAAACGCAGTCATTCAGCCGCACTTTCACGCTCGATGATAGCGTGGAGCTGAACAAAGTGGCCGCAAAGTACAGCGATGGTATTCTCTGTATCACACTACCTAAGAAAGAAGACGCACAAAAATTGTCCCGCAACATTGAGATCAGCTAATGGTCTTACAATTGTGCGTACTGGCACAGGCAGGCGTTCAATAGTGCCTGCCTGTGACCAGTTTATTCGTTAACCCCGAAAAAATCGATCAATATGAAAAATACGATCAATGACTATCGGCCCGATAACCGTTTGTTTGGCTATATCATGTTTTCGGTTATGGTCTTCATCGGCATACTGTATTATTTCTTGCTCCCCTTGCTTCGCTTGCGCTGAGATATTTAACCCGCTTCGACGCAAGTTTGCAGCCAAGCCATCTGTATAGCGAACTTGTGCCCACCTAGCGGATGAAAATTTTGATAAGGATTTTGCCCATTAATTTCAGCAATTTTAGAAGTACCTTGATACCGTGAATGCGGGCATAACCTATCTAAAGCTTAATGTTAAAGAGAAACAAATGTTGCATGTACTTTGCCGCCGAAGGTGGAAAGGCGTCGGTAAAAGACTTCTCGTCACTTTTTCGCTTCCATTTCTATGCCTTCTTGGGATTGGCTTGGCTTTAAATGCCCCCATTCTATACGGGAATGTTTATTATGGCTTACACGAAAGATATGTCATACCTTACAATCTGGACGAATTGAAATTGTTAACCGCAGGTTTCTTTTTCTTATGGTCGATCGTATTTTTTCTGATAGCCCTGGTAAATATCATTCTGTTTCTAAAAGAAATACCTGCAGTTTATTATGACATGTTAAGGGGTGTAAAAAAGAGAATAAGTTTTTCACCGGAACCATATACAATACTAGATCACTATTATCTCAAAACCGGAATTCCAGGTCTTCCCTATGTAGAAGTTAGTTATGAAGACTATTATTCTGCTGGAGGCCAAACCTGTTATCTCGATATACTGCCGCGAACAAAGCAATTGCTGGCCCTTATCAAACACGACGGTAATAGTATTGCACTACTATCATAATGCTATGCAGATAGGCTCTTCTGGCGCAAGTTTGCAGCCAGGTCATCTGTATAGCGAACTTGTTCCACTCGCATTTACTCGTACTCTCGCTGGCGCAACATGCGCGCTCCTCTCTTATCATGTCACCCTGCTCCATTAATGGAGAAGGGCCGCCTGCCTGCCGGTAGGCAGGGGGATGAGGCAAAAATGTGGATATCATCTTTTGGAACCAATTATTTTCTCATCCTACCTTTGTGCCGGATTTGACAATTTTTTTTGCAGGTCCCGCAGTCCTGAAAAAGCTGTGAATACTTGAACTTATAAAAACTTTCAACTATGTACCCCCGCAAGTTCGGGCAGGAGCAACAGGCCCGTGAATTATTCCTTACTTCCGAAAAAACAAGGTCGGAGATCGCCGCCGAGGTCGGCGTCAGCGAAAAAACTATTTCTAACTGGTCGGTCAGGGGTCGCTGGCAGGAGTTGAAGCGCGCCGCCGTCCAGGCGCCAGCGGTCATTGCCCAGCAGATGTATGAGGAATTGGAAGAAATAAACAATGTCATCCGTTCACGCCCCGAGGGTCAGCGCCTCCCCACCGCCGCCGAGGCCGAGCTGCGCCGCAAGATCATTACCTCCATCCGGCACATCAAGCGGCAGCTCTCAACTCCTGAGCTCTACCAGTCGCTCCGCGCCTTTGTCAATTATGTATTGAGCCGCGACAAGCGACACATCGGCCTCGACTTTTTTATCGAGGAGTTCATTGCCGGTGAGCGCAGCGCGCCCAAACAGGCACTCAAGCCCTCCGATATGGAATTTGAGCACCAGGAAACGCCTGGCCCGCCGGCAAGTATAGAAGAGTTCCTCGATAACCTGCCCGAAAATCCGGAGTTCGATATGCGCGCTTTCTGGAAAGAAACCGCACGCGAAGAGAATGAGCGGTATATTGAGGAATTCAAAAAAGAGAATGATGGCATGCTGCCTTATACCGAGGGCTGCGACGAACTGGCCGTTTTCCGTCACAACACACGCATTATCCTCGAACAAAGCAAGAAATTGGAGAAAGAAAAGCAAAATCAGCAGGACCCTGGGGTATCTTCCGGGAACTTGCAGGAACCTTCCGGGAAATCCGGGGAAGCATGAGGAAAGCTTCGGAGATGCTTGGAGAAAGTAAAATAACCCCTGAATTGCCCTATGGAAAATGCCCATATGCTGCATCTTACTCCATATGTTACCCTGCTCCATTAATGGAGAAGGGCCGGGGTTGAGGTTTTAACAACCCAATTGCCCTCTTTTTACTAATTTACAGCCATACAGACAGGTATTTATGATAGCAGCATCAGAGCAACCGGTTAACATAAAAGCAGCAGCGTGGACGGTAGGAGTGCACATACTCCTGCTCTTATTGTTCATACTGCTCAGGTACAGCCTGCCCGTGCAGGAACCTGTGCAGGAATTGGGGATCGAGGTGAACCTGGGCACCAGCCGCAATGGCAGCGGTGATGACCAGCCTATGGCCACCGAACAGCCTGCCCCTGATGCGGCTTCAGTTGCCTTCAAAAGTGCGGCACAGCAAAGCACTACAGCGAAAGAAATAGAAGAGAGCAACGACCCTGATGCCCCGGCCATTAACCAACCCAGCCACAGCAAGGCTGTGACCCGCGCCAATACGATGACCGAAACACGCACACGCTCCAGCAACCAACCCAATACAGAAAGCAACAGCCCCCGGCCGCAGCGCCCCCGCTATACCTATAGTGGCAGCACCGGCACAGGCGGCAATGGGGCTGCACAGGACCATCCCGGCACTAACGAAGGTAACACCACAGGCCCCGGCGACCGTGGCGTGCCCAATGGCACACCGGGCGCGGCCAATTACGAAGGCAGCCCCGGCAATGGCAACGGCGGCATCAATCACAACCTTACGGGCCGCAGCATAGTGGCCTTCCCGCCCCGCGAAGCCGATTTTAAAGAAGGGGGCCGCGTGGTGATCAAAGTGACCGTGAACCGTGAAGGTGTGATCACAGACAAGCGTATCATCTCCATAAGCAATGCCGCCCTGCGCGATATAGCCCTGCACAAAGTAGAAAAGATCCGTTTCAACAAAAGCAATTCGGCCCCTGAAGAACAGTTCGGGAATATTACCTTTGTATTCAAAACACGCTCGTAATTACAGTACCGGGTATGGATATATCCACAGCTTACAAACAGACGGTTGACTATTTATATACCACCCTGCCCCTATTTGCCAATAAGGGTAAGGATGCCGTCAAGCCCGGGCTGGAGAATACACGCAAACTGTGCAAGCTGCTTAATGAACCGCAGGAGCAGTTCAAAAGCATACATATAGCCGGCACCAATGGCAAGGGCAGTGTAAGCCATATGCTCGCTGCCATATTACAGGAGGCCGGCTATAAGGTGGGGCTTTACACTTCTCCACACCTCGTCGATTTCCGGGAGCGTATCCGTATAAATGGCCAGCCTGTGAGCAGGGAGTGGGTCGTGGATTTTGTGGAGCATTTGAAACCTGTTACTATAGAAACGATACAGCCCTCTTTCTTTGAGCTTACGGTAGCCATGGCCTTCGCTGCATTTGCGGCAGAGAAGGTGGATGTGGCTATCATAGAAACTGGCCTGGGCGGCAGGCTCGACAGTACCAATGTTATTACGCCCCTGCTCTCTGTTATCACCAATATCAGCTACGATCATAAAGATACGCTCGGCGATACACTTGAAAAGATAGCATTCGAAAAAGCCGGCATTATCAAACCCCAGGTACCTGTGGTGATCGGGCAGCAACAGAATGAGACCGAACGGGTATTCTTTGAACAGGCAGTGCACAACCAGTCCACAGTTTATTATGCCGACTCGATGTGGGACATGGTGCGTGTAGGGCAGAATGCGCGCTACCAGTATTTTAAGGCCGTGCACCGCGCCCGCCGCGAAATGCTTGACCTTAGCACCGACCTGCTGGGCACCTACCAGCAATACAACCTGCGGACGGCACTGGCGGCAGTGGAAGTGCTTGTATCACGACAGGAATTCAACAACCTCAACATAGAAAAGGCACTGGCTGCATTTGCCAAAGTAAAACGCCTTACCGGCCTTCGGGGCCGCTGGGAGATCCTGCAACAGCAGCCCCTCATCATAACCGACGTGGCACATAATGCAGCCGGCATACAGGAAGTAATGAAGCAATGGAGCTATCTTGACAGCAGCGGGAAACATATAATTGTGGGTTTTGTAAGGGATAAAGATGTAGCTGAGGCATTATCCTATTTCCCGAAAGATGCGCTTTACTATTTCTGTAATGCGCAGACACCACGCGCCCTGCCCGCAAATGAACTGGCAACCATTGCTGCTACCGCAGGTTTACAAGGCACTACTTATACCTCGGTACAGGAGGCACTGGATGCTGCAAAAGAAAAACTGGGAGCTGAAGACGCGCTGCTGATAACGGGTAGTTTTTTTGTAGTGGGTGAAGCGATGGAACATATGATGCCCGAGGCGGTACAATCTACTTTCCCCTTCCCTGGATTATGACCCTGAACGTGTAGAGCATGATCTTAATATCGAGGGCCAGTGAGCAGTTCTCAATATAAAGCAGGTCATACTTCATGCGCTCTATCATCTGGTTCACATTCTCCGCATAGCCATATTGCACCATGCCCCAGGAGGTTAGCCCGGGCTTTACTTTATGCAGGTATTTATAGTGCGGCTGCGACTGGCTGATAATGTCTATAAAATGCTGCCGCTCCGGTCTTGGGCCTACCAATGACATATCGCCCTTGAGTATGTTATAGAATTGCGGCAGCTCATCTATACGCCATTTGCGCATCACCCTGCCCCATTTGGTTATACGCGGGTCTTCTTTGCTCGATAATGCAGGGCCCTTCTCCTCGGCATCCACAAACATGGAGCGGAATTTATAGATATAGAATGGCCGGCCAAACAAACCAATGCGCTGCTGCTTGTAAATAATAGGGCCATGTGAGGACAGCTTGACCTTGACAGCAGCGAAGATATATAAAGGCGACAGGACGAGCAGTGCCATCAGGCTACAAATGATGTCGATAGCACGTTTACACACCCGCTGCCAGTCGGGCATCAGTTCGGGGTGTATGTGGATCAATACGGCATCATACACATTGCTTGTCTTTACCGATCCTGATATAATATCGTAAATATCCGGCAGCACCTTTACCACCACAGGGCGGTAGCTCAGGCGCGTGAGTATGTTTTCAAGCAGGTGGTGTTCTGATGAGTCGACCGCTACGATCACTTCTTCTATCTCATGATCGTCAATAATACCTTCAAGATTTGAGAGATGACCAAGCTGGGGCAGGTATTTACTCATGCCATTACTCGATTCTTTATTGGAGTAAATAAAGCCTTTGAACACATTGCCCAATACCTGCCGGCTACCTGTCACCTGCTTATAGATATCTATCGCTTTATCGTTACCTCCTATGATGAGGGTGTTGAAACCAACTTTCCCTTTTATCAGTTTGTTCTTTACATGGTTTAGTATCAGCAGGCGAAATATCAACGTGCAGGCAGTATGAATAAGCAGATAGCGGCCTGTCATTTTAATGATGTAGGAGCTTTCGGAACTATCATTAGCGAACACGAATAAGGCTACAGCGATACTGCCTATGATACACGAGATCAGGGTACGGTTTATTTCGTTCAGGCGTGATTTACGGTACAGGTCGAAGTATGTACCGGATAGCAGGTATAAAAACAACCAGCCTGCGGGGATGATCAGAAATATGGAAAGATAATCGAACAGGCGCAGGGAGTGTAGGGTATTAAAATAGCCACCGCTGCCCAGCAATTCATGCCGGTAGGCCCAAAAAATAGTCCATGCCAGTGCCGCCGACAAGTAGTCGAGCAATGCTAACTGGCGGATGGCCTTTCTTTTTACCGGGGCAAGCTGCATCTGTTTCTAAAACTGTTTAATACGATACGATTTTCATGTTATCAAGCAATACATACCCATCATGCGAACCACTATCCAGTGTTGATTTTACGATCACATAAAATACTGCGCCCGGGTACTGGCTGACCACAGGCTCTAAACCCAGGTAGCATTTGGTCCAGTTATTCCTTGTTCTAAGACCTATCTGGTAGTTAAGCACCGGCGTACCGCTTCCGTAGTAAGCAGCAAGGCCAATGATAAACGAGTTTGTACTTTTATAATCAAATTCAAGAAATGACTGCCCCTGCGGTATATCTATACTTCTTGAGCTAACACTCTCTGAAACACTATCCCCCGAAACGACATGTATATATCCAGCCCCATAGCCTTCATAGACCATGCCCGGGTCGGTAATAAGGCTGATGGCATTATTACTTACTGACGTATCATAAGCCTGGAAGTCTGCGCCGCTCTCAAAATTCTCTTTCCATGGGAAATTTGTGACCGCAGTATATTTGGAAACAGGAGTATGGCTAATAACATGACCCGGATCGGGGGTGATGGCAAAAGTATCGAAAACATAAAAGGGATATAAAGACTGTTGATCCTGGAAACCATCATATGTAATACCAGGCCCTACAGTGATGGTACCCGCTTTATCGGCCAGTACAGGTATGGTAGCCGGCAGCCTGAAGACGCCGACAGGCGCATTGTTATAATAGACCCATGCACTGGTAATGTCATGCGATCCGTCCGTAAAGGCTACTGAATCTATTTTTAAATAAGTGGGTATTTGTTCTTTAGGATTTACAATATTACATCCCAGTACTAAAACACTCGCTAAGAACAGCAGTAATAAATTTCTCACTTCATTAAAAAAATAAAATTGTTACAATATCCGTTCCTATAACGCAAACAACACTTAAACATTGTGCATCTCGTTATGTAAACTCATCTTTTTCAATATTTGGTCGGCCACATCCATGGCCTGGTAACCATCATAAACCGTAACACGCACCGGCTTGTCATTCAATACCGCATCTGAAAATTCCTGTAGCTCCAGCCTTACCGCATTGTCCATTGTCACCCCGGGCATATCCACAGATATTATTTTTTTGTCACCGTTGGGCATTTCGAGGGGGAAATTTTTTACTCCTTTTTCTGTCCCCGGCTCCCTGAGGCTGATCACTTCGGTCTTTTTATCCAAAAAATTGATGCCTATATAGGCATCACGCTGGAAAAGCCTCATCTTCTGCATCTGCGTCAGCGATACGCGGCTCGAGGTAAGGTTGGCCACGCAACCATTATCGAACTCGATACGGGCATTGGCAATATCAGCCGTTTCACTTATCACGGCAACCCCACTAGCTGATATGCGTTTTACCGGTGACTTTACCATATGCATCACAATATCAATATCATGCACCATCAGGTCGGTGATAACAGATGTGTCGGTACCGTGTGGGGAGAACTGTGCCAGCCTGTGCGCCTCTATGAACATGGGCTGTAATGGCCTGTTACCCAAAGCAAGTAATGCCGGATTGTATCGTTCCGCGTGGCCTACCTGGCATTTTACATTGGCTTCTTTGACCAGGTTTACCAGTTCGGCAGCCTCATCTAGTGAAAGTGCCAGCGGCTTTTCAATAAAAACATGTTTTTGGCTGAGGAGACATTTTTTAGCTATCCCGAAATGTGCCGGGGTGGCTGCCACAACGTCTGCAATATCAACAAGATCTACCAGTTCATTTATATCATTAAACCTTTTTACATTAAACTGGCGTGCTGCGAACAATGCAGTATTGTCATCAGGGTCATAAAAACCAATCAACTCAATGCCGGGTATTTGTTTCCATTGTTCTATATGAATTTTACCCCAACGGCCTGCCCCAAAGACTCCGACTTTAAGCATGATAGCTTATAAAGATATTTTTATTATGTGTTGCAAAAAAGATGCTGCAAGATAGCAATAAAAGAGCAGTATTAAATAAGGCCATTATCGGAAAAACTAAAGAAACCGGCCGGGGAGATAATGAGATGGTCAAGCAGTTTTATATCCATTACACTTGCTGCCTCTTTAAGCTTGCGGGTAAGTTCCTTGTCTGCAGTGCTGGGCTGCAGGTTGCCGGAAGGATGGTTATGTGCCACAATGACCTGGCTGGCATTTTGGAGCAGTGCATTTTTGAGTATCAACCTGATATCTGCAACCGTACCGGTAAGGCCACCGCTGCTTACTATCTCCTGCCTGATGAGCCGGTTGGCGTGGTTGAGATAAATGACACAGAAAGCCTCATGGTTCAGATCTTGCAATAGTGGTGTTATTATCTCAGCAGCCTCCTTGCTCGATGATATAGTAGCACGCTGGATACCTTCGCTTAGCTGCCTGCGGCGGCCCAGTTCGAGTGCCGCAGCTATAGTAATGGCCCGGGCCTCACCTATGCCTTTGGTCTTTTTCAATTCCAGTATGCCCAGTCGGCCCAGCTCGTGCAGGTGATTATGGGCCTGTGCCAGTATCTCGCGGGCAAGGTCAAGTGCCGATTTTTCTTTAGTGCCACTCGATATCAGTATCGCAAGCAGTTCTGCATCGGTAAGCGCGGCAGCACCTTTTTGCAGCATTTTTTCCCGGGGGCGTTCATCCTCAGCCCAATTCTTTATGCTATTGGAGGGGTTCATTTTATTATTATATGCACAAAATACAATATTGCAAGTTATTCCATGCAAGGTCATTATCTTCAATTATAATTTGGTGTAAAATAATATAGTATATTTATACTATAATCCCCCTGGTTATAAATGAAACATACTCTTACCTTTCTTTACCTCTTACTAATGGTATTTATAGCGCCAGCACAAAACATGGTGCATGACCCCAGTTTTGAGAGTTATCTTACCTGCCCAGTATCAGTAGCGCAACTGGAATATACACATACGCCCAATTGGAAATCAGGCACTAGTGGTTCACCCGATTATATGAACGTATGCAACCCTAATATTGTAGGTGTTCCCGCCAATACCTTTGGTTACCAGCCAGCATTAAACGGTGTTGCCTATGCTGGCTTAGCCTCTTATTCTACCAGCGCGTACCGGGAATATATAGAGGGCAACGTAGATCCCCTGGTACCGGGTCTTAATTATGTAGTAAGTGTATATGTCAATTGCTCTAACACATACAAATACGCCCATGATGGGTTTGGTATATTTTTTTACAAGGATGGTGTTCCCGTACCAGTGAATGTGACCACCTATTTAGCGATAACCCCACAGATCGATTATACCCCTTATGGAATAATAACAGATACCGTAAACTGGGTACTGCTGCAAGACACTTTTACTGCAGACTCTGCCTATACACACTTTATTTTCGGGAATTTCAAAAGCGATGCAAATACCAATACTATTGTGACAAACGGCAATGGTGGCCCATATGGTTATTATTTCGTCGATTCTATTACTGTCCTCTTAACCCAATTTTCGGTTATCCCCTCGCATACCGATGTAAGCTGTAATGGCGGTAATGACGGTACGGCCTCAGTAACGGCCACGAACGGCACGCC
>MKUN01000051.1 GCA_001897835.1 Bacteroidetes bacterium 46-16 | reverse complement strand
AGCTGGAAGAAGTATTCGAGACCCTGTTCAACGTCAAAGCGGAGAATAAAGTGCCTTATAAAGACAAGCTACCGACCGATCCGCAGCAGGAACAGCCGGCTACACGTGCGGTACCCGCAAATAGCAATGATACCACGCATCCCGATGCGGACATCCATGACATACTTCCTGATGCAGACGCCAATAATACCGATGAATCACAACCACAAGGCTAAAACCACTATTATATGCAGGCACAGACCAACAAAAGATACCGGGTGAAGACCGCATTAAGACTGCGGAGCAGCCCGCAGATCATGAATGGCAACATCATTACCGTATTGCCGCCTGATACGATCGCTACCGCCACGGACAGCCCTTCAGCACCCGGTTGGGTGGGCGTGAGCGTAACGCTAAGTGGTAAAGAGCTCAAAGGCTTTGTAAGCGGTTCCTACATCGAACTGCTGCCCTTCGATGAGCCGGCCCCCGTACATATCGAAAAGATCGCTGCGGTACATATGCCGGAGCGGAAGGGTACCGCCAGGGCATCGGCGAACGGCCGTGCCTATGCGCTCAGCGAGCCCAATATGCCTCATCGGGAGGCAACTGCGGATGCCCCGACAAAAATAGACCAGGTATACCAGATACTTGATTTCCTTGACGTGGAACATAGCCTTCGGTACCAGCCCGGCAAAGGAGTTACCTATTGTAATATCTATGCTTATGACTTCTGTTGCCTGTCTGGGGTGTATATGCCCAGGGTATGGTGGAGCGGTAAAGCACTGGCACAGTTGGCACAAGGCATAGCCCAGCCTGTTAAGTACGGTGATACGGTCAATGAACTAAACGCCAACAGCCTGTTCGACTGGTTCCGCGACTTCGGCCCGGACTTCGGCTGGGAAAGGATATTTGATACTGACGAACTGCAGCAAAAGGTGAACGAAGGGCGTACCGGCATCATCGTAAGCCAGCGTACGGTACTCTCCCGTTCCGGCCATATCGTAGGGGTCATCCCGGAAACTAGTGCACACCAGGCTGTCAGGGTCAATGGCAGGGTAAATATGCCCCTGATGAGCCAGGCGGGCGTCAAGAACAAAAAAGTATTCTCCAGCCAATGGTACCTGTCCGCAAATTTCAGGCAGTACGGTTTCTGGATACATCATTAACTGATAAAACATACTCGTATGAAAAAAATACTCTTGTTTACGATCGTTATTACCGCTTTTGCAGCCTGTAAAGTAAGCTGGGTGCCCGATTATAGTACGGATATAGAGACCGAGATCGTCAATACTGCAAAATTGACCGATAAGTTGTATTTGGAAATGTTGGAACTGCCTGAAGCACAGAGAACCTATACGGCTTTCTCTAAAGAATACCTGGAGATCGAGGTTGAGATCAATGCCATTAAACTCAAGAATGAAGCAAGGAAAAACAATACAGAAATGCTTGCGATCGTCAAAAATGTCAAAGATCATTTTGTTCAATACAAAAAGGAACATAAAGAGCAAGTGACCTTATCGGATGGTGAGATACAGGTCAACGAAGCATATATGCAGGGATTCTGGAGACCTTTGCTACAAGCAGAAAGAGGATTAAAAACCAAATAAAAATTATACTATGGCTTTCGACATCAATGAAGTGCTATCCAACATGCTAAATGCAGTAAAAGGCACAGTTAAAGACAATTGGAGTACCATAAAAGATACCGCGAACACATTTTTGCAGAGCAGGAAGGAACGATTGGACCTATTGATCAGTTTACGCCTGGACAACCAGATCAGTGAAGAATTATTCCAAAAACGCCTGGCAGACGAACAGGCAATATTGGAATCAGAGCTTCATTCCATTGCTATAATTTCAAAAGCCATCGCCCAACAGGCGACAAATGCAGCCTTCGATGTGCTGGGCAAAGCAGTCCAGGCAGCTTTAGGTACGATCCTATAATTATTTATCTATTAATAACCTTAAAAAAACAGATCACATGGCTAACAAACATCAATTGGAAGCAAAGGCCGATGACGTCATGGCCTCGGCAGAACAGGCAGACACGACAGTACAGCAGTTCTGCATTTTATGGTCAGGCATCATCAAGCCTGCCCTGGACCTGGTAAAGAGCTTTACCGGACCCAAGGTTGACCAGCAGATCGATAAACTCGAAAAAGCTGCCGATGAATTATGCGATGGTACGAACCCGGACGTCAAGAATTATTGTTTGTACTGGAACACCTTTCACATCAAATCCCTGCTCAAACTTGTGGAAATATTCACAGGGCCGAAAGTGGATAAGGTGATCAACAAGTTCATCGCAATATCGGACAGCCTTTGCGAACCGCAACCTTAAGGGGCTAAAACTGGTCAAACCGGATGAATGAAGGCGGCTATAGGCCGCCTTTTTATTGTTGGTATGTCTTCGTTGAGAACATTATCATAGATGAACTTTTACAAGGGTATAACCCTCTTTCTGTTCTTCCCCTATGATCTCATGATCGCAATGATCCAGGCCATCCTGTTCCGGACGCTGACCTTTGAAGATCTCCAGGTTTTGGCTATATTCTGTTTTGTCCACTACACGTTTATGAGGCAGGCTTTTAAAACGCCCCGGTCTGCGTTGTATCTCTATGCCCTTATCCTCAAACTGTTTCAACAGTTCGCAGTCCTCAGCGCCCCAGCCCCGGAAATGATTGCTAAAACCATTTACAGCGCGGAACTGCTCCCGGGTAAAGGCATTGCAGCCACCGAAATATTTATCAAAGGGCATCTTGTAACCGAATTGGGAAGCATGCGTGGCCAGGTGCGTGGGCTTATCGGGATAACTGTAATCCACGCTCAATGGCAGCAGATCCACATCCTGCATGATCCAGTAATCGCCTAATTGTTCGGTATGCAGGAAGCCCACATTAAATAACTTGCCACGGTTGAAGCTTTTATCATCGGCCTGTTCGATCACATATATTTTCGCCCCCGGTACTGCAATGCGCATTGCCGGTACCCATTCTTTTAAGTGCGCCTCCCTGTTGCGGTAGGTGGTCAATACTATAGCTTGCATAGGGCCTTTTTATTTTGTGCTTCTTTTAAATAGCGGTCTATACGCAGTTTGGTTCTCTTGTCGGAAGAATAGAGCCTGCTGTACCATGTATGCAGTATTATGTCTTCTCCATCAATTCCATGTAAATAGGTGGTCAGTTCATCATCCAATATCCGGGCGTTCATAAAATAGCCCTTCGCCATACGGAACAGCCAAAAGAAAAAACCATGAAATGGTTCGCCGGCTATATGGTTGTAGGGGCCTTTGATCATTGCTGGCCTCCTTTCCTCAAATTCAGGCCGATAGCCTTCTTTACCGATCACCTCCCAGCTAAGGCCATGGACCTGGCGCATAGCTTTTATTTTGGCGGCATTGAATATATTGAAGAATGGGTTCATGGTACACCAGCTCCAGCTCCGACCCGGGTGCACCCCTCCGTCCGGCATGCCACAGTAGTCGTAGCCATTTTGCTGCAGGTATTCCAGCAAGCGTGTAAAGCCCGGCCAGTCGAATACAAAGCAGTCGATATCGATATTGGCTATCCAATCGGTCTCCGCATAGTCAATGATGTAATGTAGGTAGTCGGCGGCATGTTGCCAGTCGTGGAACTGTTCACACTTCAGCACTTTTATACCTGCCGGTATAAATGCTTTCATTTGCTCAAACAATGCATCCTCATTGCTCCGGGAATAGACAGTGATATTCATACCTCGGCTTTTTTAAACACGTAAATACTTTTCCTGAACCACCAGAGCTCCGAGCCACCGGCTGTCCTGAGTTGGGTAGTGCTATCCGGGATATATCGAAATCCCCTGTCTTCGATGGTATTGATCACATATTCAGCCGACTGTTCATTATGATGGCCGCATCCGCCCTGTCCGGGCAGGGCCCAACTTAATACCAGCAGGGCATCTGCAGGGCCGGTTATGTTATCGAGAAACACCGATTCGTATTGTTTGGGGATATGCTCTGCTACTTCCAGGCAAAGCACCGAGCCGTTTAAGGGCGCTACATCCAATGGCTTGGACAGGTCAATGCCCTCCTGTATGTTATGGAAATCAGCGATCTCATGTATGCCATCTGTGCCTTCGTAGCCAATGCATTTAAAGCCCAGTTGCGCCAACCTTGCCAGGTAGCTGCCTTTGCCGCAGCCAAAATCAAGCACCATCTTATCAGCAGGTAAGATACCTACCAGTGCATCGGCCAGTTTAGGGCTGAACTGGTGTTCTGTCTTTGCTGTTTCCAGGTCCCAGATGAATATTTCTTCACTCATTACATAGGTATTTATTTCCGGATACCCCGGCCATCGCCACCGATGTGCCTGATGTATCCCTGCTTTAAGACCGCAGCCGAAAAGCCTCTTTTGTAATATTCTTTACCAATGATCATTTCACTACGCGAGGGGTTGGATGGACTGAAAGTGGTATATAAACCATAGGTCCCCAACAGGCGATAATCGGCCAGCCTCTTGACCGAGGGATTGAAGGTAAAGCCATGCCATTTCTTTTGATGTTCCCTGCTCAGCAGGTCGTACCTGCCGTTATCAAGGGGTACTACGGGGTGACCGTTCAGGTCATCTCGCTCACGCAGCCAAACTGTGCATATCTTGGGGGCATCTTTCATAATAGCTATGCTGTCTGCTATCCAGCCTTTGCGGTAAAAAAGCCAGTCATCTTCCATCTGGAAACAATACTCGGTGCTTACCCTGCTCCAGAGTGTATCGAGGGCTTTTATCTGCCCCTGCCGCCTGTGGGGCATGATCACTTCATCGATGGCATATTTCTCCTTAAGGGCCTGCAAAGCAGATAACTGCTCCGTATTCATCCTGTCCCGCCCATAATCTTCATAAATAAAAAATCGGTTGACGGGAAAGTCGTTATACCGGAAAAAACTCTCCAGGGTCTGCTCCAGCAGATCGTAGCGGGCATAAGAGGTAAGAATCACATCTACGTTCATAGCGTATCGGTATTGCGGGTGATCAGCGGGTTTGCATGCTCTTATAGAAATGCATATCGTTCTTTAGTATTTGCTCAATGATAGCGACATCCTGTTTTTGCCAGCTTTTCGTGTTTTTAGGGCTGGTGTTGTTGCCATGCAACATCGATACGAAACCATCGATATAAGAATGGGCAAATACCTTTCCCTTCGAGTTCCAGGCAAAATCATTGTCTTCACCTACCTGCATATCCTTATAGGGATAACGCTGCCAGTGGCTCCGCCTATAGGCCATCGTGGCACCGGCCACCCAATCGCGCTTTGAGTTATAGTAGCGGTACTTCCACGCAGCTTGTTCCGAGGGGCAGTAAAAATAGAGATCTTTCAGGCCGCAGATGTCGGCACCGCTTTGCTGCAATGCATTCACCTGTTGCTTTATCCAGTCAGGCGCGTACCAGTCATCATCATCCCAGTTGAGTATATATTCGCCATGTGCATGTTCGCAGGCCAGGTTTCGCTTTGCTCCGGTGCTTAACTTCCTGCTTGTTTTGTAGTACCTGATATTGTACACATCGGGCACTAAGTTTTCAATTGTGCCTATCCCATCATCGAGAATGACAAGCTCTATATTAAGATAGTTTTGCCTTTGGAAATAAAGGATAGCTAAAGGGATAAAATCTCTTCTTGCGGCATTGGTAGGCATGATACAGGAGATCAGTGGATACTGATACATATCTTGACAACTTGCATGTTGAATAAGCACTTTGTGCACCATGGTCATAGTTTGTTTTAGCTATTTGATCGGTATTTCAGCTAATAGCAAGTTACAGTTATACCCAATGAGCCACAAAAAATGATGCCCACAATTCGAATATACCAGAAACCTGTAGGCACCATTAATACCCTACATTGCCAATTTTTCTTGACTACTGTATTTTCAATGCTTTACCGTTCTTATTTTCTAAGACCATACTTTTGTAATATTACTTTGCCCACTACCTGAATTCATAGAGATGAGCGATCTGATTTTTCTTATATTTTTTTGCTAATGTGCTGATGAAATTATTCTTATTGTTTATGAAATGGTCAACTTCTGTCTTAGCTAAATTGTTATAGAAATAACAATGTATTATCTGCTGAAAAACTAGGTACTTGAAACAGATTCTAAATACTTCCTGCATAATGTTTATTTCTAAATAAAAAAAACATAAACTAGCCTTTTGTGCATCTTCATCTTCTGGAATAAAAATAGATTCTAATAAGGATACTTGACTCGTGTTAATGCCCATGAGATTTAAATCATAAAGAAGAGCATTATAAAATGCCTCATGAAATTGAACGAAAATGTTTTCGAAAGGTTGCAGATCCAATTTAGAGGGATTATTAGGTAAATCAACAAAACTATTTGCTAATAAGTCCTCTTTAAATCTGTCTAAAACATTATATGATTTAAAATTTTTCACGTTAGAATTTTTTTAGAAATTTTATTGCTTTTTGAGGGATATAACCCTTTATAGAAGTTTCTTGTTGCCAAATTGAAAAATGATATCCTTTGGAGCTTCTAGGTAGTTCTTTCCATCCAACTTTTACTTCTGTCTCGGCAGGTAATTTTTTTAAGTTAATTCTTACCATTCCCTCCCCACTATTAAATGATCTTGCAATTTCCTTATCTGATGTGGTAGCTATCCAAGGATCATTTGCATATGATTTGGGGCTTGAGCCACTAATTAAATGCTCTTCAAATGTCCATGTACCAGTCGGATTTTTTGCACTAATGCCTTCTCCAATCGTCACAGATAATTTTTCTTCTGCTCTTAAACTACGAAAAACATAATCAGGTTTTGAAAATCCAATATCAAATTTAGGTAATCTGACTAAAGATATAATTTCTCCGCCTAAATATCCTAAAGCAATATTGGCTCCGAGATTTTCATAAGTTTGCGGACTTGTTACTATAGGTTTATAGAATTTATTCCATAATGTACCCTTAGACTCCAGTATAGCATGAGTTTCGAAAGTCTTATATGTACCGTAAGCCATTTTACCTAATCGTCCTGCATCTTCTTCACGTCCTTTTGCACTTATAAGGTTTGCTCCAAATTCTGCTAAATCCACTAAACTTCCAACAAAGCTAGTCGCCATATTATTACTAAACGTGTTCCCCTGAACATACCACGGGTACTTAGGGTCATATTCTTTTTTTTGCATTCTTGCTGATGAAAAATCATAGCTTTCTTTTTTATCTACATGTGACGTAGGTGCTTGCTTATGTTGTGTACAATTTTGCTCGGGATCACCATGCCCATGCTCGGGTTGCATACCTGTACTATCTTCCCACGTGATGGGATTATTATGTCCATAACAATAAGATGACTCAGGACTTAACTTACTCTCCAAAGGATCCACCGCACACCAACGCGCCAGCCAGGGCGCATAGTAACGCGCACCATGATAATAAAAGCCAGTCTCCTCATCCCGCTCCTTACCTGTATAACGGTATCGCTTCAATGAGACCAACCCTGTAGTATCGCCCACCTGGAAGCTGGTATTGCCAAAAGGATAGTACTCCTCGTAGCTGATCACATCTGCATCCTCGTCCAACTCCAGTGAAGCAGTACCGAGGTGATTGCTGAACTGGTAACGCAGTACCGGTGCGGGTGTGGTAGCAGTGGTCTCGGTGTCTATGAGCGCCACCCTTGCCTGGTCGTCCATCACATGCAGGCTCTCACGGGCCAGCACCAGGTCACCCGGAGGTGATGAGCCCATATCGAGCTGGCTGTACAGCTCCCATTGACCTACGTATTTGCGCACATGGGTGTAGCCGCTGGGGTTATCATCCACCTTTACCTTCCGCACCCTTTGGCCATTGCTGTCGTATTGGTAATAGCAGGTGATATCCGCATTCACGATCACCTTCTCCAGCCTGTTCAGCTCATTATAGGTCATGGCATATTCAGGCGGGCTTAAGAGCGGGTTGCCGAGGTGGCTCATACCATCTACAAG
>MKUN01000050.1 GCA_001897835.1 Bacteroidetes bacterium 46-16 | reverse complement strand
CAAACAGCCAATACAAAATTTCCAGGCCCCGTTAACCCGGCCTTTAGAACTGCTTAACGAGCTATTAAGAACCGGGGACAGGGCTTACCATTCCCCTCCGTCGTTGCGAACGCTTATCCGGAGCGGCCCGCTGGCATTTATGCCGATACGGAAACCTGCATGATTGGCCCCGGTATTATCCCATGACTCTACAAAGTCGATACGTAAGAAACGCAGCAACTTCCAGCCAAGATTATCGATACTGATGAAAGCCTCAGTATAATAATTATTCTGCCGTGCATAGAACGTATTGTTACCAATGATCAAATACCAGCGCGCCTGTCGTAATAAGGGTATTTTATTCGTAAGCAAGCCCTGCAAATTGTATTCTATATGCGCCTCGCCATATACAGACTCGGCATTGCTATACTTATAATATGGAGCAAGCTGGAAACCCTTTAGGTATGTTGTTGCCAGTGCTGTCTGGTCGCCATCGAGATGCATCATATCGGGTATGCCCACATAATTGGTATTAAAGAACCCACCTGCGGCGAGCACATAGGACAGGCTGCCCAGCATTTTTAAGCGTATATTATCCTTTATACTGAAGCGCCATTTATCAAAATCGGTGATGCTGTTAACGAGGCCGGGGATACCTTTTTCATATTGTAGGGTAAATACCGGCCAATTGCTGCTCTGAGGCATCTTATAATCGGGGTATTGCACATAACTATAGCCCGGCTGGTATGATGCGGATAGCTTTAGCAATACTGCATTGTATTCAGCCCATCTGTAAGCACCCAACCCGGCAGGCAGGTTATCGGTAAAAGGCAAAACGTTGGGCGATGCCCAGTTGTAACCTGTGGTATTGCTGAGTGGGATCCTGTGCTGAAATTCAAATTTGCCGTTCCATTTAAAGCCATTACCATAATTACGGCTGGCAGCAACTGCTGCCTGCCAGCGCTCGTATATCTTCATGTAATTCTTGCGATAGAACAAGGTGGAAACAGTATTATAAAACTCCGGTATGGGGTTATCCGGATTGTACTGGAATACATACCTGCCACCTTCTATACCTATGGTCCAGTTCCTGCCTTTCCAGTCGCGGCTATCGTTACGATACATCAATTTTGCTATGGCATTGAAATGTTCATTGCTCAGCCCATAGCGCATGGCCACCTTAGCACTCAATGTTTTCCCCGTATCGGCCTTATAAGCCCACCATAGCTTTGGCGCAATATTCAGCCCTTCTACAGTATTATAATTCACCATGCCATCGAATATGGGCAGTATGGGATTCCAGCTAAAACTTTGCTTGTATTCTTTGGTATTCACCGTTTCACCAGTTAGCAGCAAGCCTGTAAGGCTAAGCTTATTACCCATACGACGCACAGAATCTTTGATGTGAGGGTCTTCATCATGTATGCGGATACTATCCTTAACCTTGTAATCGGTACTTTCATCTTCCTCCAGCGGCAGGGGGCGCACATTGGTCCAGTAACCCGTATCCAGCTTATTGGCTGTTTTATCATATATACTGATCACTTTTTCCCCGAAGATGGTATCCGGTATAGGTTCATTCACTTTCTGATTGTCGTATACCGTAACAAAGGAGCCTGTGATATCGAATCCCAGTATCTTTATAGTTGGGTACCATACCTGGTTCTTGATCACCCAGGTATCCTCACGCAGGGGCAGGAAGGCCTGGTCGATACGCATGGTATCGAGGAAAGACATGCCGCTTTTTTTGGTAAGCAGCATGCTCAGGCTATGGATGGCCCAGTCACCATCCACTATGTAGATAGTACCTTCGAAAAGCGGCTCATATGCCCTGCGGGGAATCACCTTTATCTTATCGATGGTGTATTTGCCTTCTTTGAATTCGCCTTCGTACTTATAATGATAATAATGCAGGGCATTATCGCTTATGGGGGATATGAAGCCACGGGGACTGATATTATCGAGCAGGTTGATATTGTTCTCATAAAAGGTGATCACCGGGGGCATCTGTGCAAAGCCAAGCCCGTTGGGGTTGCCGCTTTCGCGTACCGAATGAATGACCGTCCTTCTTTTATCCGGCTCTGCGGAATAATAGTCAGCCTTTTCTTCACATAGATAAAGCACTGCTTTGCCCGTAGAGTCCATACCCAATGCCTCGGCCACTTCCTTTTTATCCTTTTTGCCTTTTGCATCTTTTCCGGCCATCAGTTTCATGATGCCCACATCGGGTAATAAGCGGTTACGTAATACACCTTTGAGATAAATACCCGTTTGGAACGACCGCACCTGCTTAAGATGAAAACTCCGCTTCTCAATTGTCTTCCGGATTATAGCATAAGCAGGATCTTCATCTTTAATGGTCACCTCTTTCATTTCAAGCCCCTGGTCTTTGAGGGCGAAATCCTGCATTACGGTCTCCTCACCTTTTATCGTAACGGTATGCATCACCTGGCTGAAACCCATATACCGGCACACAACCTTATAGGTACCGGGCTTTAGCGTGAGCTGGTACAGGCCATCGGCATTGGCACTGGTACCGGTAGTGGTGTTATCGATATATACAATGGCAAAAGGAAGGGAAAGGCCCTTTGTATCCGTTACCCTACCCTTCAGCATACCCGCACGGGCAGCCTGGCATGTGGCAATTATGAATAAAGTTACGAGGTATAGATACTTTTTCATCTTTAGAGAAGGCTTGAAACTAATTGCAGCTTGCTTAAGCTATATCGCAACAGGCGCAAAAAAGTTACATTTCTTAGAAAAGCCCGTGTATCTGGGCATCGATACGGCGCACCACCTCGGCAAAGTCCTCTTCGTTCTCCGCAAAATTCGTGTGGTCGATATCTATTACGAGCAAGGGGCCATCGTTGTACTGGCTTATCCACTTATCGTAAAAATTGTTCAGGCGTTTGAGATAGTCGAGGCGTATATTTTCTTCATAGTCCCGGCCGCGCTTTTGTATCTGGTCCACCAGCTTGGGGATGCTGGCCTTGAGGTAGATAAGCAGGTCGGGCGGGTTGACCATTTTCCTGAGTGTATTGAAAAATGAGGAATAGTTCTCAAAATCGCGCTTTGTCATCAGGCCCATCTCATAGAGGTTGGGTGCAAATATGTAAGCATCTTCATATATGGTACGGTCCTGTATCACGGTATCCTTACCATTGCGTATGTTGAGCAACTGGCCCAGGCGGTTATTGAGGAAGTATATCTGCAGGTTGAATGACCAGCGGTGCATGTCGTCGTAAAAATCTACCAGGTATGGGTTATGGTCCACATCCTCGAAGTGCGCGGTCCATTTGTAATGCTTAGCCAGCATGGTAGTAAGCGTGGTTTTACCTGCGCCTATGTTCCCGGCAATGGCTATATGCTTTGGGGTAGATTTCTGCGGCATGTTCTAGTTGCTGTTAAATGTTGGGGGGTAATGGCTCTGTATCACAATATAATATTCTCTGCGCAAAAATGCACTACCCCACTCCCTGAAATTAAGGGATAATATTAATAATAATTTATCCCGATGAGCTTACGGGCCTCTGTAATGGTCTTTGATGCGCTCTCCCTGGCCTTTTCGGCCCCGGCTTTCAATATTTTTCGCAATCCATCTTCATCATTTTGCAGGTCGATGGCTTTTTGACGTATGGGTGCAATAAATGCCACCATATCCTCCGCGAGTTGTTTCTTCATATCGCCGTAGCGTATGGTGCAGTCGTTATACATGCCCCTGTAGGTATCTACTGTTCCGGGCTTTGATACCAGGTGCATTAACTGGAATATGTTCTGTACATAATCCGGCATTTCGCTGTTCGGTTCCGTAGGTCCTGAATCCGTTTTGGCTTTCATCACCTTCTTGCGAATAAGGTCGTCGTCGTCGGCCAGGTACAGGGTGGCATTACCGTTCTCGCTTTTACTCATTTTGCCCGTACCGTCCAGGCTGGGTACTTTTACCAGTTCGCTGCCGAAGTTGAAGGGTTGCGGCTCAGGGAACAAGTCGCCATAGCGGTGGTTGAAGCGATTGGCAAAATTCCTCGCCATCTCCACGTGCTGCTCCTGGTCTTTACCTACAGGCACTTTCACTGCTTTGTGTATAAGCACATCGGCAGCCATGAGCACCGGGTAAGTGAGCAAGCCGGCATTCACATTATCGGGTTGTGTGCGCACCTTATCTTTAAAAGTAGGCACCTTTTCCAGCTCGCCTTTGTAGGCCAGCATATTCATCAGTAAGTACAGTTCCGGTATCTCGGGTATATCGCTTTGTGCATACAGGGCTACCTTTTCCGGGTCGAGGCCGCTGGCTATATTCTCCGCAACTACGCGGAATACGTTTGCTTTAAGGTCTTTGGGATCGGGGTGCGTGGTAAGTGAATGATAATCGGCCACGAAAAAATAACAGTCATAATCTTCCTGCATTTTCACATAATTCTTCATGGCCCCGAAATAGTTGCCTAAATGCAGGTAGCCGGTAGAACGTATGCCGCTAACAACGATCTCTTTACTCATAAGGGGCGCAAGATACGGCAAAAGGACAAAAAGCGAGTACCCGTCAGCCGTGATAAATGAAAATCCCCGCAGACGCGGGGATACTTTATAACCGTGGTTATTGTCATTAATTAAGTTTGAACATAACTGGCAGTACCATTTCTGCAGAGACGAGCTTACCATCTTTCATCCTTGCCGGCTGCCACCTGGGCATCCTGTTGATCACGTCCATTGCAGCCCTTGTCAGTGAACTGTCGGGTGAGCGCAGCACTTCGGGATTTATCAGTGCCCCATCGCGGTCCACAACAAAGCGGATCATTACCCTGCCCTCTATTTTCTTATTCTTTGCGTATTCAGGATACTTGATATTTTCCCCAAGGAATGCTCCGAGGTCGCCATCAAATTGCGGCATTACATCAGGGGCTTTCACTATTTCTCCTGCACCATTGCCTGCTGGGCTTAATTTTGCATTGGTCTCAACAGTTGTAGTTTTATCGCTCTTATCGCCGCTTTTATTACAGCCCTGCACAAATAATACAGCAGCCCCCAATATGAATGCTGTGCAGGAAAGAAGCAGGATCGTTTTCAATGGTGATCCCGGGCCATTTTTTTGTAACATCATAATTCTGCGTTTTAAGGGATGAATAATAAATAAGTGCATTTCGGGCAGCGAACGGATACCGAGTGCAGAGGAAAGGAGCAATTGGGCATATTGCTGTTTGTCCTCATTAGCCATTGCATCGGCCTGGAATTCGTGCAGTTCCTTTAGTTCTTTCTTTATCCTGCCCAGCAATAGTGAAGGCCATGCAAATGCCTGGAAAAAATTCAGGAACAGGATATCGCGGGTATGGTGCAACATTAGGTGCGCACGTTCATGCGCCAGTATGGCCTCGTTCACGTCCTCAGCAGGGAAAAAGATATACCTGCCAAAACTGCCCGGGCCATAACCCGTATTCTTCATGAGTATATAATTGCCCTCATCTTCGCGTATGTTGTTTCGGATCACATTGCGCAGGCGTATCAGTCCCCAGGCATGATAGCTGATGAGCGAAAAGGCGATAAGGATATATACCATCCATGCCACCGTAAGCAAGCCTGTCCCATGGGCAGCGCTGCCCTGCCCATTGCCCCCAACAACTACCTCGGGCAACCTGAACTGCAATGCGGATATGGACGATAACTTATCCTGTATTGTTAGTGGCAGTTGCACAAAAGGCAACACAAAGGGCAGTATTGCAGCAGCCAGCAGGTACAACCTGTTGAAACGGTAAAGCGTTTTATTGCGCAGCAGCAGCATATAGGCCAGCAACATTATGGCTGCATATGTATTTACCTGTATTAAGTACATCATGGCTTCCTGTTTTTAGTTTCTGTTTTTTTGAGTTCCTGCAACAGTTCTTCCAGGTCCTTTACGCTGATATCCTTTTCTTTGGCAAAAAAGGAGAGCATATTGGAGAAGGAGCCTTCGAAATATTTCTTCACGAACTGTTTCATAGAGCGTTTGCTGTAATCATCCTTATTGACCAGCGGATAATACCTGTTGGCCTTACCGAATGATTCATGCGCGGCAAAACCCTTCTCTTCCAGTATCTTAATAATGGTACTTACGGTATTATAGTGTGGCTTTGGCTCGGGCAGAGCATCTACCAGGTCTTTTACAAATGCGTGCTCCAGCTCCCAGAGTACCTGCATTATTTCTTCCTCTGCTTTTGTTAAGGCTTTAAACGTTGTTTTTACGGCCATATCTACTAAACTTTTAGTAAAACTACTAATTATTTAGTAAATCAACTAATTTTTTAGTAGTTTATTTTAGAAAAACATTTTACTGAAGTATAATTACTTAACTATTAACACGGAAATGATTAATTTGAAGTTATGCGAGGCACCATTATCGCAATGATATTAACTACTGCAATTACGGCACATGCACAAACACGCTGCGATACCTTCCAGGTATATTTTGAGTTGAGCAAAAGCAAGCTGAATGCTGAGGCTAAGGGTGTGCTGTTGTCTTTAGAGACTAAGGGTGCATTAAGTGCCCGCGATACCCTTGTGATTATGGGCTATGCCGACATGCTGGGTAATAATACTATAAATGATACTCTGTCACTCATGCGGGCCAATAATGTTAAGGAATACCTGCAGGAGCATGGTTTGGAAAAGGCGACCTATAAACTGTGCACAGGTAAAGGAGCGGTCAAAAGAAATCTACCGGTACCTGCTGAAGGCTTTCCTGCTGATAGGCGGGTAGATATTATTGCCCAAAGCGGGCTCCTGAAAAAGAAAGGCGGAAATGCAATTGGAGAAAAGCCACCTTTTGACCCGAAAATAATAGCCCATGTAAGAAAAGGAAATGCCTATGTATTGCATAAAATATACTTCTACCGGGGCCGGCATACAGTACAGGATACCTCGTACAAGCAGATGGATGAGCTTTATGAATTTATGGTGCAACACCCCACTGTGCACATAAGACTTGAAGGGCATATATGCTGCGTACCCAACGGCCACGATGCTGAGGATGAAGATTTCCCTCAAGCACATTACACCGGACCAAGGGAAGACCTGTTCAAAAAAAACTTTAAACCGGATCCGAACCTAATATACTTCAAGTTCAAGTACAATGACAGTATTACGAAACACTACGTGAAAGACCCTAAAACTAAAGGCCTTTATGCGAATTGCCTCTCCACCAACCGGGCATGGCGGGTGTACCAGTATCTTATTGACAAAGGAATAGACCCTACAAGACTTTCTTATAAAGGTTTTGGGAGCAGCATACATGCCGTACCCGAAACAAGCCCGGAAGTAAGCACCAGGAACATGCGGGTAGAGATACGCATAATGGAGGAATAACCAAATGAATCGAACAGTGACACGCTACCTGTTAATAATATTTTGGGGGTTAAGTACAATGGTATCTGCGCAAACCAGGCAAGATACTTTCCATGTTTATTTCGCGCTCAACGACACCGCGCTGAATGAAAATGCACTGGAACAGATCTCAGCCCTGTCGCTGAACACAACCGCTACTGATGCCGACACCCTGCTGCTAATGGGCTATGCCGATATGCTGGGCCGCGACCCGCACAATGAATGGCTGTCCACGATGCGGGCACAAAGGGTGCGCGACAGGCTGATCGCGCAGGGCGTATCGAAAGCCGCTTTCAGGCTATGCATAGGTAAGGGTGCTGTAAGGCGCGATACTCTACCGGGCAAAGAAGGCATACAGGAAGACCGGCGGGTAGATATCATTGCCCCAAAAGGCATTATTGTCAAAAAGCGGGTACCTGTGTATGTAAAGAAGGGCAAACCATTCGATCCCGATTCCTTTGCACAGGCCAAAAAGGGTGACCTCTTCCTGCTATCCAGGGTGCAATTCATTGTGAACAGGCATACGTATGAAAAGGGGTCGGAGACCGAACTGGATGAGCTGTATAAAGTGCTGGAAGCCAATCCGCGTACCCATATACGAATAGAAGGGCATGTATGCTGCGTGCCCTTTGGCTATGATGCAGAGGACTGGGATGTAGGCATTGGCCTAACCAAAGACGAGCTGCGTATAGAAGAGAACAGGCTGGACCGGCGCAGGCTGTCGGAGAACCGGGCATGGAAGGTGCGCGATTACCTGGTAAAAAAAGGCATCAACCGCGACCGTATCAGGTACACAGGCTACGGCAGCAACCGCCCGGCATTTAAAGAAGATACTCCTGAACACCGAACGAAGAACATGCGTGTGGAAGTACGTATAACTGAGGATTAGCAGGCTCTTTGCTTTTGAATTTTAGCTTTTTACTTTTGACCTAAATGGCAGCACAGCAAAGAACGGGGTTTCGCAGGTTCCTGCGCATGATTGGACGCATCATATTATTCGCCTTCGTATCATCCCTGCTATACGTAGTGATCTGCCGCTGGGTCTTCCCACCCATCACACTTACCCAGGCAGGGGCGCTCTTTGAAGGCCATGGCCTTCGGCGCGACTATGTAAGCTGGGAAGAGATATCGCCCAATGTAAAACTGGCTGCCATTGCCAGCGAAGACCAGCTCTTCCCCGACCACGGGGGGTTCGACTGGCATGCTATAGAAAAAAGCCTTGATGCCAAACCATCGAAGAGGAAGCGGCATAAGCGCGCTGCGGGAGCGGCAGCCAGCACCATCAGCCAGCAGACGGCCAAAAATGTGTTCCTGTGGCAGGGCAGCGGATGGGGGCGCTATGTGCGCAAAGTGCCTGAAGCCTACTTTACCAAACTGATAGAATGGACCTGGGGTAAAAAACGTATCCTGGAAGTGTACCTGAACGTGATAGAAATGGGCCCCGGTATATTTGGCATAGAAGCCGCATCGCATGCCTATTTCAATAAATCGGCCCGCAATCTGTCACGCACAGAGGCTGCCATGATCATTGCCTGCCTGCCCAATCCAAAAAAATTTACCGTAAAGCCTGCCAGCCGCAGGGTACTGTGGCGATATCCTCATATTGTGGAGCAAATGAACAACCTGGATGGTGATCCCGATGTGGATGCTTTGATACACTAGATCAATCACTTATACCCTTGGTATAATATTTTAAGCCTTTTTGATAAATGATATTTTTATGAACACAGCAAAAGGTTTAATACTATTGTTTTTAGTGACTGCCGCAATGGCCTGCGAACCCAACAAGGGGGAGAACATAGGACATAGCACGCCAATTGATTCCACAAACGTAAACGGTACTGCCGCGGCTACTTACGGTCCCGACGACCCGGCATACAAACCTGATTCAAACTACAGCAATGTGAATGACACGGGCACAAATGCCGGTAACGTACACAATAATGGCGATCCGGATTCAAAGAAATAAAGACGAGTAAAACAGGGAAAAGGCATAAGGATCAATACCTATGTCTTTTTCTCAGTTTAGTATCCTTTTCCCAAATGTATCCCTTCAACCACCCGAAACCTATGACAAGTGCCATAAGCACAAGCGCTAAAATGGCTATCATACGATATATTATTTCAAACATGTCCGTCTTTTCCATAAGCAATTTTTGAGAACAGGTATAAAAACCATGCTCATACAACTGCGGCTGTACAGGCTGTGGGGCATGATATTTATATACTATTCATTATAAAATCATATGGTCTTATGAAAAAGTTGAGCATATTATACCTTTCAGCCTGCCTGCTCTGCGGTGCAATGGCCTGTAACGATAATGAAAATACCGGTACAGAACCAGCCGTGCAGCAGGACACTATAGGCGGAGAACCGGCCCCATCATCAAATAAGGTGAACCTGGATAATACCCAGGTGGATAGTCTCAGGAACACGACCGACATTAAGATCGATACACCGGCTTCAGGAATGCATTAATATACCAGGTTTTTATACCTTTTTATTCAAGGTGCTTTTCTTTCCTGTGTCCATTAAATATTAAGAATGTGGCCAGGAAAACCAGTCCTGTAATTACCAGCACAAGCACACAGCGGTTCAGCATGTCGAAATAAACAGTATGGTCCATTTTTGCAGCTTTTCTTTAATAACAATAAACTACTGCTTTGGTTCATATACGAAATATGCGCTATAATGGTTGTGCTATCACAAAAACGTAACAAAAAATTATTTCAAACCGGTTCAACATCTCAAATGTTAAGAATTAGTTGCTTATGGTTCTAATAAAAAACACATAAATATAGCTTTGTTTTTTCACTCATATGAGTGCCGAAAAAAGCATTAATTTTAACAAACTAGTATATTTTATTTATTGATTACAATAACGAATAAAGGAGCAAGTATGAAAAAAAGAGGTTTACTTTCCATTGTATTAACGTGTATCATCGCACTTTCCGCAGTATATACCAATGCTGCACCATTTACTGACGGTAATATCCTTGTGCTGAGGGTGGGCGACGGTGCAGCAACCCTGGTGAACACCGGTGCTGCAGTATTTCTTGATGAGTATACACCTGCCGGTGTATTGGTGCAAACAATAAGCGTTCCTACAACCAATACGGTTTCGGACAACTGTCTTATCCTTAGCGGCACATCAACCAGCGAAGGCGACCTTGCCAATCCACCTAACCTGAAATATGCTGTACTCGCCGGATATAACAGGACCCTGGGCACCCTGGCAGGCTCCATATCCGCTACCGCAGCCGATACCGTGCCCCGCGTGGTGGCCCTGGTTGCTGCTGATGGCAGCATCAACATCAATTCAGCTTTTACCGATTTTTCAAGCGGTAATAATCCCCGCTCTGCTATTTGCAACAATGCCGGCGATACCGTATGGATGTGCGGCGGCACAGGCGGCCTGCGCGTAGCACCGGTAAGCCTGGTAAACATAGCGGATACATCACTGCAGCTCTCTACAACAGTTACCAACCTGCGTGACCTGAGGATATTCAACGACCAGTTGTACGTGTCCACAGGCTCAGGATCTAATAAATCTGTTTTATCAGTAGGCACAGGGCTGCCTGTGATAACCGGACAGACCCTTGATCCATTACCCGGCCTGCCTACCAGCGGTAGTCCCTACTCCTACTATTTTGCCGATATTAATCCTGACACGCCCGGCTATGACGTGCTTTATATTGCTGATGACGGTAGCCCTGCCATAACAAAATATACACTTGTTGGCGGCTCATGGACAGCAGCTGGCAGCATTGGTGTCAATTCAGATGATTACAGGGGGATGGTCGGTATAACACAAGACACATTGGTCACATTGTACCTGACACGCAAAGGCGGTTCAGGCGGTGCCGGTGGCGGCGAACTGGTATCGCTTACCGATAGCAGCGGATACTTCGGCACCCTTAGCGCTACTGTGAACATTTTGGATACAGCCATAACCAATACATCCTTCAGGGGTATTTGTTTTGCACCACTACAGTTCGCACTCTCGATAAAACTATTATCCTTTAATGCAGGGCCTAAAGACGGCATTGTGAAAGTGTGGTGGTCTACAGCCAATGAATCAGGGGTAAAGAATTTTACGGTAGAGCGCAGTGTAAACGGTAAGAACTTTGCCTCGCTGGGAGATGTTGCTGCCTCAAATAGCTCCAGCTACAGCTATGTATTCAATGATAAGCAACCTCTTGCCGGTATTTCTTATTACCGTCTCAAAGTAAATGAAGCCAACGGCACACATAGTTACAGTTCTGTGGTAAAAGTTGAGACCAAACAAAACAGCCTGGTATCGGTTTCTCCAAATCCGGTTAAGGGAAGTGTAGTTATTACGCATGCAGCTTCTGAAACCGCAGGAACTGTGGGTATCTACTCACTGGATGGTAAGATGCTGCTTAAAGCTACAACTACAGCAGGCAGTACACAAAGCACATTTGATGTATCTAAACTTGCTCCCGGTATATACATCGCTGTGTATGACAACATGGGCGATAAAACAACGGTACGATTCGTAAGACAATAAGCATAAACAGATCAAAAAAAATTAAAGGCCCCGCATATGCGGGGCCTTTAATTTTAAGCACTAATTATTTATTTCAGTCCAAATAAAAGGCCTACATTAACCCTCAGGTTCTGGTTCATATTATAGTTGCCTGCTGCATCATCTACAGCATCAAGAAAACCTAAGTTATATCCCAGGTCCATATTCAGCCAGGTGGCCTTCATCAGGCGAACATTTACACCTGCACCTGTATTCAACCCAACATCGAAACTGTTGAACATATCATTATTCATGCTATAAACGGTCATCACATCGGTATTGCTCATCCTGCTGCCATTCATATAGGCAACCTCATCTACCTTAAATCCGAATGTGGGGCCTAAATATATTTTGGGGCGTACATTGCTACCATATTTCCCAAAGAAGTAATAAGCACGCAGGGGCAACCTGAGGTAAACGGGATTAACTGCCATTGTATTCAGGCCGTTATCCATACGATAACCTTCGTGCGATACATCCAGCTCAGCACCCCATCCCCAATGATTATCTTTGGAATACACAAGCCCCAGGCCCAAAGTAGGTGAGGCCTTAAATTGTGCAGTACCCGTCATATTACTTACCCAGCTATGTCCGAAACCGCCAACGGGGCCTATCGATATATATTGGGCTTTGCTTTGTAATGTGCTTCCTGCCAGTAATAATGCTGCTAATACTAATGCCTTTTTCATAAAATTCGTTTTGGTTCGATGAGTAAAACAAAAAAGTATGCCACGCACGGCAGTAGCAATAAGGATATTAAGATTTTCTTAACAGGGAAATTGAGCAAAACGAGCTGCAGTTCTGCGGCTAAAGCATGATACCATGCAGGAAAAAGTAAGCCACTGAGAAATAAATCACCAGGCCGGTAACATCTACAAGTGTGGCAATAAAGGGTGCTGAAGATACCGCAGGATCGGCACCCAGTCTCTTTAAGATGAGTGGTAGCATAGAGCCTGATATAGTGCCCCAGAGCACCACGCCCACAAGCGATATGCCTACTACAAGGCCTATCTCCTGCCAGTGGGGTCCGTAAGTGCCGCCAATACTTTGCCATATGGCTATCCTGAAAAAGCCAACAATGCCCAATGCAGCACCCAGTGCCAGGCCCGACAATATCTCCCTGCGCATGATACGCCACCAGTCATTGAGCGTTATATCGCCCACGGCCAGGGCCTGGATGATCAAAGTTGCAGCCTGCGAACCACTGTTACCACCGCTGGATATGATAAGCGGTATAAAGAGCGCCAGGAGCGTAGCCTTTTTTATCTCCCCTTCGAAGAAGCCCATGGCTGTAGCAGTGAGCAGCTCGCCAAGGAACAGCACTACAAGCCAGCCGATACGTTTTTTATAGAGACTGAAGAAAGGTGTCTCAAGATAAGGCAGATCAAGCGCCTCAGTACCACCCATGAGCTGCATGTCTTCACTGAATTCCTCGTTGGCCACCCAGAGCACATCATCTATGGTTACGATGCCCAGCAGCACATTATTATCATCCACTACAGGCAGGGCCACCCTGTTATTCATTTTAAATACTTCGTTGGCCATACTTTGGTCGTCATTCACATTCAGGGTTATGTACCTGCCGTCTATCATGTCGCTGACATGCTTGTCGGGATCGGCCAGCAGGAACTCGCGTATCCTGATATCGTCTATGAACTTGCCGCTTTCATCGATCACGTAGATCACATCTATCGTTTCACTATCCTTACCAAAAGTGCGTATATGCTCCAGCACTTCCTGCACCGTCCAGTCCTTGAACACGGCTATATAATCCGGCGTCATCAGCCTGCCCACGCTATCCTCTTCATAACCCAGCAATTCCAGGGTTATCTTTCTTTCTTCGGGATCCAGCAGGCGTATCAGCTCTTTCACCACCTCGCTGGGCAGCTCTTCCAGTAGCGATGTACGATCATCTGCCGGCAACTCGTTCAGCAGTTCTGCTGTTTTGTAAGGCGGCAGCTCATGTATCACATCGCGCTGTATGGGCGTATCGAGTATCTTAAAAGTACTGGCAGCCCTGTGCACCGAAAGTGCAGACAATATGCGGGCCGCATAGTCAGGGAACTCATCTATCCATTCAGCAACAATGGAAATGTTCTGCTCGTCGAGAAAAGAAGTTAGTGCAGGCGTATCCCCCTGCCTGAGCAATTGTTCCAATTGCTCCAGTAATTCCATATGTTCGATCTGACCGGCCATGTATCCATAAAGCAGCGTATATGGTTAAAAATTACTGTTTTGCGTTCCGGCAAAAAAACCGGGGATAATTTTAAATATCTTTGAGGCTGCAAAGATAGTATTTACCCCGACTTATTAGCCTTATTCAAAGAGTTTTTGTAATTTTTTTACCTTAATAAACAGCTTAAGCATGGCAATGGAAACAGTATCGCAGGTAATAGAGACACTGAGGCAGGAAGGCTATACAGAAGATTTAAACCTGCAGCAAAACTGCATCGAATGCAGGGCCCATGATTTCAGGATATTTCATGACGAATTTATCATAGATAAATACTATCGTTTTGAAGGTGAATCGGACCCGGCCGATGAGGCAACGGTATATGCAGTATCGGCCCCGAAATATGGTATAAAAGGCATACTGGTGAATGGCTATGGCGTTTATACTGAAGGGCTTACCGACGAAATGCTCAGGAGCCTGCAGGTAAAACATGAATAGCCGGGGTACAGTATTTATGTAAATACTCAAAATAGCAGCTATGAATATTACATTCCCCGAACTGATAAAATCTGATAAACCGGTTCTTGTAGATTTCTCAGCCGAGTGGTGCGGCCCCTGCAAAATGATGGCCCCTATACTGCAACAAGTAAAAGCCCAGGTGAAGGATGAGGTGACCATCGTAAAAATAGACATTGACCGTAACCCTGCCATTACACAACAGTTCGATATCCAGGGTGTGCCTACATTAATGATCTTCCGGAAGGGAGAACTTAAATGGAGACAATCGGGGGTGGTGCAGGCTAATATACTTGTGCAGGTGATCAAACAACACAGCACTAGCGCTTAAAAAACACTTCGGTAGCCCCGCCGTGATATACCGGCTCATATCGTTTTACCTCTTTATGCTCCTTTAAGGCTTTATGCACAGCATCGCGCAGCACACCCTCCCCTACTCCATGTATCACCACCATTCGGTCCTGCCTGTGCACAACGGCCAGTTGCAGGTATTTTTGCAGAGTGTCTAGTTGCAGCTTCATGATATCTGCATTGCTAAGCCCCCTTCTGTTCGGCACCAGCTTTTCTATATGCAGATCTATTTCGTATTTGGGGCCATCCATATGCTGTGCCAGGTTTTGCAGGTTTATGGTGCGTGGCTTAGGAGCTGGCACAACAAACTTTTCAGGCTTTTCCTCCTCTTTCTTTAATTCAAAATCCTCTATCAGCAGATAACTGAAGGTTGCCTCATTCTTTTGCAAGAGGTTGTTTATATGTTCAAAAAGTTTTGCAGGGCGTATACGCAGTATATCTTCCATAGTAGCCATCTCCTCATTCATCGCATCCTTAAGCTGCCAGTGAAAACGCGGCTGTGCACTCATATCCGTAAAAGGCACATTATGCAGGTATATATCGCCAAATGCACGCAACGTACCCTCATGCCTGAACTCACTTTGATTCTGGAGGCGGATGTCATATTTGAACTGTACAGCCGATGGCAGTTCATTCAGCAGGTACACCTTTACATAATCTACCACATCTTCAAATTCATCCATCCTGAATACGGGCAGGAAGGAGAGATACACCCCCTTTGCCAGCCGCTGTTGTCTCAGCTTTTCTTTTTCAACAGGTAGTTGTTCCGGCATACCCTTCTTCCCGGGTCTAACTTTATTCGTAAACCATTCCAGGTAGGGGTGGTCTATCTCATCGGTATATACAGGAAAATGTGTGCCATTTACCTCTACCTCCAGCATCTGTTCATTGATATAGGCGGCCACGCTGCCTTCTTCACCCGTTCGCTTCAGGATTATCTTATCGCCTATGGAAAATTTCATTATTGCTGTGCTTTAAGAAAAGCTACCATTTTGCTCACCGCCTTGCCCCGGTGACTTAAGCTGTTCTTTATTTCCGGGGCCAGTTCGCCAAATGTTTTGTCGTAGCCTTCAGGTACAAATATAGGGTCGTAACCAAAACCGCCGGTGCCCCTCCGCTCTTTTACGATCGTTCCTTTACAAATACCTTCAAAATAATGTACCCCTCCATTCCAGATAAGGCAGATGAGCGCCTTATAATAAGCGCTTCGGTCCACTTTGTCTTGCAATTCGTCCAGCACCTTTTGCAGGTTTTTGTTATCATCCCGGGGCAATCCGGCAAAATAAGCGCTATTCACACCCGGTTCGCCATCAAGGGCATTCAGGCATATACCGCTGTCATCAGCCATAACATTTTTACCACAAAACCTGTGAACGGTCATTGCCTTGGTCAAGGCATTTTCTTCAAAGGTCTGGTAGGGCTCCGCTATCTCATCGTTGAAACCGATGTCCATCAGCGAAAGTAGTTCTATCCCTCCTACGATCTCTTTTATCTCCTTTATTTTCCCCTCGTTGTTTGAGGCTAAAACGAGTTGTTCCATCCTTACAAAGATAATTAAAGCCCTAGCATACACTGCCCTTGGCACAATTCTATTAGGATATAGTAAAATATTGCGGCATGAAAGCATCAAGAATATTAGCATATGGAGCAATAGGAATCATTACCGGTCTGCTCATTGAGAACAGGGCACTGGTGGGGCGTGAAGCGGTAAAAGCAAGGGCCCGCAAACTAAAAAATAAAGTAAGCGGAGATATTGATAAGATACGGCAAAAAGTGAAAGCCTGAGTTTGTCAGTGGCACAGATTTTTAGCCTTCATACACTAGAAATTACCCACACATTTAAAACCAAACACCATGAAAAAAATACTATCTGCACTAACAATCATATTTACATTATCACTGACAATAAATGTCCATGCACAAAACCTGGTGCAAAATGGTAGTGCCGAATATATAGATACGACTACAGGCTGGCCCGAAGGCTGGACCAGCATTACGGGGAACTGGCAGTCTGCCCCCGATACAGGGCATGTGGCTGTTGCACATGACAGTAGCCATATCTTTTATGAAGGCAGTGACGAATCAGGCATACTGCAACAGGATGTGAATGTAAGCGGCTATGCCACGCAAATAGACAATGATAGCCTGCAATTTGAATTTTTAGGCTGGACCCAATCGCGTGATGAGGGTAGCCCTTCGGACCAGGCAAGTGTCAGTGTGCAGTGCCTGGATAATACCAAAACCACAGTTTTGCAGCAATGGCATAGCGATACGCTTTATTCGCTCAATCAATGGCAGGCCATACTGAGCTATATTCATGCAGCTCCGGGTACGCGCTGGGTTCGCATCAGGCTTATAGCTATTCGTAATCAAGATACATCGAATGATGCATATTTCGATGATATACACCTTATCCCTATGGCAGCCACGGGTGTAAACAACGTTATTAACAACAACTTCTTTTCGATATATCCCAACCCTGCTACTGATGAGGTGAAGATCGTAACGGTTCCTTATGCACTACAGTACTACAATTTCTTCATCATATCCGCGAATGGTGTGGTAGTAAAGAAAGGCCTGGTATTTGGCTCAGGCAGTATTAACGTGTCTAACCTGCCGATAGGCATGTACGCCATACATGTTTATTCCGACGATCACAGGTATTTGCAAATCGTTAAGTTCATTAAAGAGTGATAATATGTACTGTAGCGGGGAGGTCAGTTCCTTACCCTTACGCCCTTCAGCAACGTAAAAGAGGTTCCCGCATTCACCATAAAATCATAACGGTAGCTCACATTATGGCTACCTGTGCGAAATATCTCCTGGTTGCCATCCATTTGTAATCGCCTCAGTTCAAACCTTACATAGGAGTTGTCCACAGGTTTGACCTCCAGGCCGGCAGTACCTTCCCATAGCTTATATCCGGTAAGATCATGAATATCATCAGTAATAACCCCGGAGAGGAATCCATCGGGGTCACGGAATAATGCTGCCCGCCCATATACACTTACCTTGGCCGCGGCCTGGTAACCTATAGTAGCCAGCAGGCTATAAGCCATTGCGGTACCGTTCTTATTCCCTATTGCCGAGTTCCCTTGTATATATAGGTCTGCACCGGCCTGGAATTTCACCATACTGCCACTGTAATTAAAGAACAGGTTCTGTGCAAAACGTGTTTGTGCAAATTTTGCCGTGTCAGGGCTATCATCTCCCAGGTAATTGGTATAGCCCATGCCCGCCGCATCGCTTAATGCATAAGTAATACCCAAACCTACAGATTTGCGTTTATTAAAATCTTCGTCGATGCCATAACCATTGAGCAGGAACAGATTGATCTCCAGTTTATCCGTAGGGTCATAGTTCAGCCTCAGCCCCGCTTCATAATAAGGCTCAAAATATGTAGCCACAGCAACCGAACTGGTAATGTTCTCAACCGGCAAAAGATACTCAGTACCGAAATGTGTCCGGAAAAAGCCCCCGTCTATCCAAAGGGTTTTGCAAAGGCGTACACCGAGGTGTGCTTCCTGTATCGGGTTATAAGTACCAGACCAGGTACTTTTGGGTATATCACCAAAATGCAGGGTCATCATGCCCCTTACCTTTTCGCCATCATACCGGCTGCTGACCTGCACTATGTTCAGCCCAATCGAGTTGTTGCGTGGAGATGTTGTGGGAAATTGCTGAAAGTTACCGTGACCTACTGAATCGGTATAAGCCGCATAATACACATCGGCATATGCCGAAAGTGAATAGGTAGCAAAGGTGTCCGCTTCCTGTGCAGAGACAGCGTTTAAACTACATGTCCCTGCAAGAAGGCATGTAAAAAATACATTTGTTTTCAAAAAATACTACGGATGATGCCCAACAAACATATTGAAACATTTTTAAAATGCAAGTGCTTTCAAAAGCATTTCGTATGCAATGGAAACAACACATTTCATTGTTTAATATAACATTTAGAAGCAGAGAGCAGTTTATTTACGGTACACAATTTGCTTTCCTTGATCAATACTTTGTAATTTAAAGCATACATGAGATTTCACCGCTCCATATTTGCATTGTTATTATTCTTTTGCCCTGCGCTAAGCAGGGCCCAGGAATTGCTACAAACGGTGCATGGTGTTGTAACCGATGCAGATTCAAAAAGCCCCCTGCCCGGTGTAGTAGTGGTGCTATCTGCCGATCAGCAAATAAATGCCGCTACCGACTCAAATGGATATTTTGAATTGGCCCATGTACCTGTGGGCAGGCAGTCATTTATTTTTGTAATGGCCGGTTATGAAAAGCATAGCGAGACCAATGTAATGGTAACATCGGGCAAAGAGCTGGAGCTAAATGTATCGCTTGCCGAAAGTATGCAGCAGTTGCAGGAGGTAAGCATAAAAGCCGTAAAAGACCGCAGCAGACCGCTTAATGATTTTGCGACCCTAAGCGCCCGGTCTTTTTCTGTAGAAGATACCAAACGCTTTGCCGCTTCCGTATCCGACCCTGCCCGCATGGCGATGAACTTTGCCGGGGTATCCAACAATGGCGACCTTGAAAATGATATCGTGGTAAGAGGCAATTCTCCCAAAGGTGTGCTCTGGCGCCTGGAAGGTATAGAGATACCGAACCCTAATCACTTCAACGACTTTGGCAATTCTGGTGGCTCTATCAGCATGCTCAATGCCAACACTCTTGGCAACTCCGATTTTTACACCGGGGCCTTCCCCCCAGAGATCGGGAATGCCTTGTCCGGCGTCTTCGACCTTTACCTGCGCAACGGCAATAAGGACCGTGCCGAACATACCATACAAATAGGGGTCCTTGGAACAGAGATAGCTACAGAAGGGCCTTTCAGGAAAGGTGGCAGCGCGTCATATCTTATCGATTATCGTTACTCTACCCTCGCCCTGCTGCAAAACTACCTGAACTTGCAAGGCATAGAACCCAACTACCAGGATATGTCTTTCAAATTCAACTTCCCCACAAAGAAAGCAGGGACTTTTGCTCTTTTCGGGATGGGCGGCTACAATAAGGCTATTAAAGATCCGCCGGAAGACAGCACAAAATGGGATGATGATAATCCCAATTTCAAGCTACAGGCCAAAGGCATGTTGGGCATTGCAGGTATCACACATCAAATTTTCGTGCATAAAGATGCCTACATCAAAACCGTATTCTCCGCATCATACGATAGGCTGAATAAGGATGTGGACACGCTGAACACACAGGAAAGTTATGCCCCCGTACCCGTGGAACACGCCCGCCTGCAAAACAGTGCATGGCGCTTCTCAACATTATATAACAACAAAATGAGCAGCACAAGTACACTGCGTACAGGCATAGTGATACAACTGCCCGGCTACAGCCTGCTGGACGATCAATATGATTACGGCAGCAGGCAATGGAAAGATATACTCGATGGCACAGGACAAACACAGTATTACCAGGCCTACCTGCAATGGAAAAAGCGCTTCACCCAGAGATGGACCTTGGTAAGTGGTTTCAACGCCTCGTATTACGCCTTAAATCAGAAATACAGTTTAGAGCCACGCCTCTCATTAAGTTACCAGTTGCGCAAAAGTAAGCTTTCACTGGCTGCCGGCCTGCACAGTAAACCCGACCATATATCCACCTACCTGTACCGCGACACCACTGTAGGCAATTATTATCCCAATAAAACCCTCGACCTGCAAAGGGCCTTTCATGTTGTGGCCGGTTACGATGTGGCTCTGCCGCTTAAAGCACGCCTGAAGGCTGAAATGTATTACCAGCACCTGTACCATATAGGTGTATCCACCGATACCAATAGCGGCTTCTCCGTACTCAATGCGGAGAGTATGCTCGACCTAGCAAATAGCGGTCAATTGCTCAGCAAAGGCACCGGAGACAATTACGGCATAGACCTGACCATCGAGCGGCCTTTTGTGGACAATTACTACATACTCTTTACAGGCTCCTTATTCAAGTCCACTTATACTACTTACAGCGGTCAAAGCTACGAGGGCCATTTCGACAGGCGTTACCAGCTTAATGTTGTTGGTGGTAAGGAATTAAATTTCGGCCGTAAAGGCCACAGCATTTTCGGGGCCAATGGCAAGGTTATGTACAGCGGCGGTCAGCGGGAATCGCCTATTGATCTTTCAGCCTCGCAGGCAGCAGGTAAAGCGGTTTATGTGCATAACGAATATTTTACCACGCAGGCAAAACCTTATTTCCGTATAGATGCCAGCCTGTATTATAAGCTCAACAACAGGCGCGCCACGCATACCATTGAGCTGGATGTGCAGGATGTTACCAATTACATCAATTACTGGTATAGCTATTACGATGCCCGCAGTGGTAGCATAAAGCATGTGAATGAAAGCGGCATCATACCCGTCATCAGTTACCGCATCGATTTTCACAGGTAAAAAAACGCCGGCACAAGGCCGGCGCATTAGAACACAGCTCAATCCTTCACGATCACTTTCCATCCATTGCTGTGACATTAACTCCACGGATGACATTCATCAGTTCATCCAGTTTCGGTTCCAGTATTATTTCAGTACGGCGATTCAATGCACGTCCCGATTCGGTCGAATTGCTTGCAACAGGGTCATACCAGCTATGGCCACTGGCGATCAAACGCGTAGGCGATACACGATAATCATCTATCAGCACATGGGCTATCGAGGTAGCCCGGGCAGTACTCAGGTCCCAGTTGTCTTTATACATCTTATTATGTATCGGTATGCTGTCGGTATGCCCTTCAATATTGATGTTTACACCATTACTGCTGTTCAGTACACCGGCCACTTTAGCCAGGGCGTCCTTACCAGCGGGGTTCACTACAGCACTGCCTGAAGGGAAGAGCAGGCTTTCCTGCATGCTCACATACACCTTGCCGTTCTTTACAAATACAGTAAGCTGCTGTGCGTTAAAATTCACCAGCGCATCGGCTATCTTCTTACGCAATGCTTCGGTATTATTATGTTGCTGATCTATGAGGCGTTGCAGTTCCATCAGCCTTTGCTGCTGGGCAGCTATCTGGTCTTTGCTCATATTCAGTTCATTGGCAGTGGCCTCGGTCACGTTGCTCAGTGCGTTCACATTACCCATAAGGCGGGCTATCGAATCGTTCTGGGCCTGCAGCCTTTGGTTCAGCAGATCATTTTGCTCACGTTGCCGTGAGGCTTCAGCTTTGGCCGCTACATATTTACGCTTGGCCACACAGGACGGCAATACCATTACTGCCATCAAAATAAGAGATACATAAGAGATGAAGTTTTTCATAGCTTTACTTTTCTACCCTATATGGTAAAAACTATGCCACAGTTGTAAACCATGCGCCCACATGCTTCGTAATTACTTGTATAACTATTGTTTATGCGCATCATTAAAAGTTTAGCAGGATTTAACCTATTGGTTTTCATTTGCTTTGCGACACTATCGTGTAATGCAAAGAACAGCAACAGCGAACAGGGCAAGGGCAAAACAGTACTTGAGCTCTTCACATCCGAGGGTTGCTCAAGCTGTCCCAAAGCCGACAAAACCGTGGCAGAACTGCAACAGCAGTACCAAAACGACTTACTGGTGCTCTGCTATCATGTGGATTACTGGAATTACCTGGGCTGGAAAGACACTTTCAGTTCTTCGGCCAATACACAAAGGCAGCAATACTATATCCGGTTATTGGGTCTCAGTTCGGCATATACCCCACAGGCGGTCATTAATGGCCTACAGCAATGCGTAGGTTCCGATAAAGGCAAGCTCACTGCCGAAATAGAAAAAGGTGAACTTCAAAGTAATGGGTCAACATTATCTGCTAAATTGGTTGGCAATACCATATCGGTATCTATAGGTCCGGGAAATGGTCATGCACTCATATGCCTCGTTCAAAAAGAAGCTACCACGCAGGTACGCAGGGGAGAGAATGAAGGCCGCAGCCTGCACCACATCAACCTGGTCCGCGACTTTGTTTCTTTACCCGCCTCAATGAACAGCGCAACATTTACCTTACCCAATGACTTGAAAAGGGAGCAATGCTTTATAGCCATACTTTCGCAGGATGAAAAAACAGGCAAAATAAACAATTGGGCAACCACAGCGATACAGTAAATTACCACACCAGCGCGCTGGCCCCTAAGATCGCCGCATCAGCATCCGGCAATGCGGAATACAATAGCGAGACCTTATTCTTATAAACCCGCAGCATATTTGCTTCCATATTGTAGTGCACATGCCTCATGAGCATGTCACCGGCCTTTGCCAGGCCGCCAAAAAATATAATGGCCTGCGGTGAAGTGATCGCCACTACATCGGCAAGGGTCTGTCCCAGTATCTTACCTGTGAATTCAAATAGTTCCAGGGCCATGGCATCACCCTGCACAGCCGCTTCATATATATGTTGCGATGTAAGGGCGTTTTTATCGCGGCGCAGCAGGGTCTCGCCGGTTCTTGCCTCAAGCCATTCATGCGCACTCCGCACGATACCTGTTGCTGAGGCATAAGTTTCCAGGCAACCCTTTCGCCCGCAGCCACAGGGCCTGCCATCGCGCACGGCCACTACATGCCCCAGCTCACCGGCAAAACCGTCATGGCCGTATACCAGCATTCCATTGGCCACAAAACCACTGCCCAGGCCCGTGCCTAATGTCACCATCACGAAATCCTTCATCCCCTTGGCAGCGCCGTACATCATCTCACCTATTGCGGCAGCATTCGCATCATTGGTAATGGTCACCTGCTTATTCAGCGTTTCACTGATCAGCCGGGCAAGGGGTATTACGCCTTCCCAGGGCAGGTTGGCCGCATAGGCAACTTCCCCGGTATAAAAATTACCGTTCGGCGCACCCACGCCCACACCTTTTACATTATCGCGGCCCACCTCGTCCATCAGTACATCCACCACTGCTTTCAGGGCCAGTATATACTCTTGCACGGTCTTATGACCGGTAGTACTCATTTTCCCCTGGAACAGTATCTGCCCCCTCCTGTCCACGATACCGAATGAAGTATTGGTGCCGCCTATATCAATGCCCAATGCGAATGCCTGTGTCATAAAGGATAAAAATACAACAACAAAATAATACCCTGCCCTTCTTTAAAACTTTCTCAACAATTAATGTATATTAGTCTTTCTCAATAAAATCTTAATGACAAACGACAAACGCTCATATGCTACCTCCCTGTTCCTGGTTGGCTGCCTGTTTTTTATTTTCGGCTTCGTTACCTGGCTCAACGGTACTTTGATACCATTTTTAAAGGCAGCTTGTGAACTCAATAATTTCCAGGCCTACCTGGTCACCTTTGCTTTTTATATATCCTACTTTGTCATGGCTATACCCTCATCTGCCATCCTTAAAAAGACGGGCTTCAAGAGGGGTATGAGCCTTGGCCTCATTGTTATGGCCATTGGCTGCATCATTTTTATCCCTGCCGCCTACCAGCGCAACTATACGTATTTCCTCATAGGTCTCTTCACACAGGGCCTTGGCCTCTCTATATTGCAGACGGCCACCAATCCCTATGTTACTATATTGGGGCCTGAAGAATCTGCAGCAAAGCGCATCAGCATCATGGGCATAGCCAATAAAGTGGCTGGCATCTTAAGCCCCATGATACTGGCCTCCGTACTGCTTAAAAATATAGATGCTGTTAGCGATCAGCTTAATAAAGCGGCAGATGCCGCTGCCAAAAGCACTTTGCTCAACGAACTGTCGCAGCGCATCGTGAACCCTTATATTACATTGACTATAGTGCTGGTGGTACTGGCATTGCTCATACTTATCTCTCCCCTGCCCGAACTACATGAGGAAGAAGAAAATCCCGATGCCATCCCGGAGCAGCAAGACAGTATTTTCAAGCATACTTATCTCTGGCTGGGGGCCCTCGCTATCTTCCTGTATGTCGGCGTCGAAGTAATGGCAGGTGATACTATTATTAATTATGGTAAGTCGCTCGGCTTCCCGATGGATAATGCCAAATTCTTCACCTCGCTTACCCTTACCTGCATGGTAGTAGGCTATATACTCGGCATAATACTCATGCCCAAAATAATATCGCAGGAAACAGCATTGAAATTATGCGCTATCATTGGTATCATCTTATCCATAGGCGTTATGGTAACAAATGGCTTTACCTCGGTTGTCTGCCTCGCCTCATTGGGCCTTGCCCACTCACTCATGTGGCCTGCCATATGGCCCATGTCTTTAAAGGGGCTGGGCAAATTCACCAAAACAGGCGCAGCCTTACTGATAATGGGCATAGCAGGTGGCGCTATCCTGCCCCTGCTCTATGGACGCCTCGCCGACATTACACATCCGCAAACGGCTTACATTATCATGGTGCCTGTGTACCTGTATATCTTGTTCTTCGCTATGAAGGGACATTTGGCAGGATATAAGACTCCAAACAAAGCGTAACATGCATTTTCTATTCGGTGATAAAGAGCTGTTTGCAATAGAAATAGAGTTTTTAGAACTGGAGCCATCGTTATATGGGCGATCAGCAGTTTGGTTAGGTGGTGAAAGAATAGGCAAGTATATGAATGATGAAAATGCATTAGGTCCATTTATGAGTTCATTAATGCGTATTGCGAACAATCCTGAATATTTTTGGGTATCTGAACTAGAGGGGTTGAATTCCAAAGAAGCGTTTTTAAAATCTCATCCTTTTTGGTTCGACCCAGATTCTTTTTATGATGCGACTGAGAAGGAAATAGGCAATGCAATAAAATACGATGTTTTTCTGATGCAATGGGGAGAAAACTTTGATCAATGCGTACTAACAGTTATAATTCGCAATGAAGAATGCACTTTTTTTTACAATAGGAATCGGATACAGCACATCGACGAAATAAAGTTCATCCGTGTCCCATTAACGAATGTTCGCGATGTTTACGAAAAACTATATACCGCAATTCCATCGGTCAATTGGCCTTCAAAATTACCTAAACCATTTAGCATAAAAGAAAGATAATCTAATCATTTTTAATGGGAATCCCACGGCAAATCGTTCGTAGAATCAAGTCACTTTTGAATTTTGCCTTTCAATTTTCACCTATCCCGGTATTCTTGCTATATACTTGCTCATCTCTGCTATCTGCTCCACCACTTGTTTATTGGTAGCCTTGCAGGCCTTAGCTTTATTGAAGTATATTTTCGCGCTTTTAAAATCGCGGCGCTGTATGCATATGCTGCTGAGCTGCAGGTAAGCGGTGGCTTCGTTATCCTTATCGGGCAGGCCTATCTTCACCGCCTTACGCAGGTTCTCCATCGCTTCTTTGGTATTACCCTTCTTATAAGCAATAGAGCCAAGCTGCAGATACGCTGTCCCTTCAAACTCTTTTTCCGGTAGCCCGGCAGCGAGGCCCTTCCTCAGGTCTTCTTCTGCTTTGTCCAGGTTATCATCCATTGTCGATAAGTTGGCGCGCAGCATATAGTACGATGAGCGTATGGGCTTATAAAGCAGGTTAGGGTATTTCACACTTTCCATCAGCTTCTTTGCTCCATCCATATCACCTGCCTCTATGTAGCCCTGTATCAGGCTCATGGGGCCTACCATAAAGTAAGCGGCTATCATGATAAGGGCTATCAGGAAGGGCAGCCATGCGATCCACCAGGTAACGGAAAAACCTACCCAGAAACCTAATGCGATCAATGCGGCTGCCAGCGGCAGTCGGTAAAAAACCAGGAAACGGCGGATGCTCATGCTCATATTGCTGTAATTGGGCTGCAAAGATAGCGTATTCATCCGGCCTGTACCAATGACAATAAAAAGGAATTTATTCGCACTTTATGGATTTTTTTGGGGAAGAGCATCTTTTGAGAAAGGTTTTTTATGCTAAAAGCTTTCTTCAAAGACGCCAGGCACTACCAGGTACTTTTCCTGGGCACATTCCTCCTCTATGGCACATTCATATTGCGTTGGGATACGCATTGGGATCATTATATAGCCATTTTCGCTGTAGCATTACTCACCCAGCTAGCCGGCATACGCTTCCTGCGGCTACCCGCACATTCGTGGAAGAGCGCTATGATCACAACCCTGGGCCTTTGCCTGCTGCTGAAGGCGAATCACTGGGGTATATGTGCACTGGCAGCCTTTTTAGCAATCGCATCCAAGTTCTTCATCCGTATCAATGGCAAGCACGTATTCAACCCCGGTAATTTCGGCATCGTAGCCACTATACTACTCACAGGGCAGGCCTGGATATCGCCCGGGCAGTGGGGCAGCGGCGCAATACTCCTGTTCCTTGTAGGAGTGTTGGGTAGCGCCGTAGTGCATAAGGTCAGCAGGCTCGATACTTCCTTTGTCTTTTTGGGTACGCTCATGGCATTACAAGCAGCACGCAATCTCTTATACCAGGGATGGCCTTTCGATTACTGGCTGCAACAGTTCACCAACGGCAGCCTCCTGCTCTTCACCTTCTTTATGATCACCGACCCGGTGACCACCCCTAACCACAAAAGAGGCCGTATCATATGGAGCATATTGATAGCGCTCATAAGCTTTTACTTATCCAATTATCATTTCATCAATGGTGCCCCGATATGGGTATTGTTTTTCATTGCTCCGCTCACGCCATTATTCGACAAAATATTCAAAGCCGCTCGCTTTGAATGGATAAAAACAACGGTTATGAAAACATCCAATTAGTTCATCAAAACAAAAAAACATGAAAAGTAAAACCGGGATTATGATCGCGCTCATGCTCGCAGCATGGGTGCAGGGCGAAGCCTTTTGCGGCTTCTACGTGGCCAAAGCCGACACTAAGATATACAACCAGGCATCGCAGGTGATACTGGTGCGCGACGACAACCAGACCGTGATAACTATGAGCAACGATTTTAAAGGTGATGTAAAAGACTTCGCTATGGTGGTGCCCGTACCCGTGGTGCTCAAAGAGAAGGACATTAAAGTAGTAGAACGGCAGGTATTCGATAAACTCGATGCCTACTCCGCACCGCGGCTTGTGGAATATTATGATAACAACCCCTGCAATCAATACAGGTACGAGATGTTGGCAAAGGCCGCGCCATCGGCAGCAATGGGCTCAGGCAGTGCTGTAATGGACGAGGAAAGATCAAAGAAAGACTATGGCGTAACCATCGAAGCCAAATACACGGTAGGCGAATACGACATTATCATATTGGGGGCAGCACAGAGCAATGGCCTGCAGCGCTGGCTTACCGACAATGGTTATAAAATACCACCCAATGCCGAAGAGGTGCTAAATCCCTATATCAGGAACAACCTGAAATTCTTTGTAGTAAAAGTGAATCTCGATAAACTGGATGGTGGCGACTACCAGACCTTGCGCCCCATACAGATCAAGTTCAATTCCCCGCGTTTTGGTTTGCCCATACGACTGGGTATGGCTAACGCAAATGGCGACCAGGACCTCATCATTTATGCGTTCACCAGGCGTGGCCGCGTAGAGTGCACCAATTACCGCACAGTGAAAATGAACAGCGGGGTAAAAGTGCCGGAGTTCATACAGGAAGATTTCTCCCCCTTCTATGCCGATGCCTATAAGAAAGCTTGGCGCCGCGAGGGACAGGAAGCCATATTCCTCGAATACGCCTGGGATGTTAGCTCCACCAATTATGTAAAATGCGATCCTTGCGTGTCCAATCCCCCCGACTACAAAGACCTTGAAGACGCAGGTGTGTGGTGGGTGAATGGAGGTAACCGGCAGTATCCCGGCAGTGCCGATTTCAATGGCAATGTATTCTTCACACGCCTGCATGTGCGTTACAACAGGGCCCATTATGCCCAGGACCTGGCCTTCCAGGTAACCCCCAACAATGAGCAATACCAGGTGCGCTATGTCATCACACACCCTGCCACCGGCAGCTTTACCTGCTCCGAAGGCAGGCGCTATGTTCGCGAAGTGGCTGCAAGACGCGAAGAGGAACTGCAGAATATGAACAGGCTGACCGGCTGGAGTATATACCGGCACATCGATTACCTCGATGACTGGAACAGGCGCAACGGCAACAGCAATAACCGCATAAAAAGAGGCAGCGTAGGCGATACAGGCAATAACGGAGGGATTTTCATACTTGGCTTTTTAGTACTACAGGGCATCGCTTTGTTCATCACATTACGAAAGAAAGGATAATTGTTCATTGAATTATAAATAAGCCCCGCATATGGGGGCTTATTTATAAAAATATCCCGCTACAGCCTTACTTTTGTCTTAATCTGGTAGAGATGAAAAATAAAGACTGGTATGAGCATTGGTTCGGCTCTCTGTACTACAAAATACTATACCAGGACAGGGACGAACTCGAAGCACAGGAATTTATAGAAACCCTCCTAAATTATTTGCAGCCATTACCCGGCAGCCCCATGCTCGATATTGCCTGTGGCGAAGGTCGCTTTGCCATAGAACTGGCCGGGCAGGGCTTTGATGTTACCGGCATCGATATTTCGCACATGAGTATCGAAAAAGCCAAGGCGCACGAAAACGATCAACTGCATTTTTATGTGCACGATATGCGCTTCCCCTTTTATATCAACTATTTCGATTACGCATTCAACTTCTTCACCAGCTTCGGCTATTTTATCCGCGACCGGGATCATGTCATGGCTGCGAAATCCTTTGCCGCAAGCCTCAGGAAGAATGGCATTTTGGTAATAGATTACCTGAACAGGGAACAGGTGCTGGATAATATGGTACCCGAAATAACGGTAAACAGGGGCAGCTATACATTTCATATATCCAAAAAACTGGAGCGCGACCACATTACGAAAACCATAAACTTTACCGATGCCGATAACAAGCCGCACTGCTATACCGAAAGCGTGGCCGCCTTTTCTTTATCGGATTTTATACAGATATTTAAGAAGGCAGGCTTATCGCTTACAGGTACCTTTGGCGATTACAAGCTCGGGGCTTACGACCCGCTTAGCTCACCGCGCATGATCATGGTATTTAAAAAATAGTATGCAGGCACTCAGGGATTATATTCTTAGTTGGGACTACACCATTTGGTATTATATGAATACCGAATGGCATACCCCATTCCTGGATATTGTAGTACCCTTCCTGCGCAATCAGTGGACATGGGCGCCGCTATATCTTTTCCTGGCCATCTTCATGCCGCGCAATTATGGCAAAAGAGGTTGGATATGGTGCGCTGCATTCATCGTTACCTTCGCCATTTCCGACCAGCTAAGCGCACACCTGCTTAAGCCCATATTCCACCGCACGCGCCCTTGCAACAATCCCTTTCTTTCAGATATCGTGCATAACATTGTGCCCTGCGGCGGTGGCTTTAGCTTCCCGTCGTCACATGCCAGCAATCATTTTGCGCTTGCCTTTTTTATGGCTGCTACCCTGGGGCGAAAGATAAAATGGGTATGGCCGCTTGCCATCCTTTGGGCAGTCATCGTTTCTTACTCGCAGGTGTATGTAGGGGTCCACTTCCCGCTCGATGTTACATTCGGCGCATTCATCGGAATAATAACCGGCGGCCTCACAGCTATGCTGTTCAACCGCCGGTTTGCACTAGAGACTACACAATAAACACAAAACCTACTTCCTTGAATCCATATAGTCATCCAGCTCTTTCAGGTACTTTCCGTTACCGAAAGCGCTGCCGAGTTTTTTATAATTTTCTTTATCAGTGGTCTCAGGGTATGCCCACTCTGCCAGTTCCAGCCTGCTGTCATCGCTATCCAGCCAGCCCATCATCTTGCGCACTTGCTCGCTGGTGAACGATTTTCCTTTCAGTTCACTTTTCATTACATCCACCTTTTCAGCATCACTGTTCTTGCCCCGTATCATGCTCTTCAGGCCATCCATATCCCCTTTCGACATGGGCCCGGTACCGAAGCTGCCTATCGCATTATTATCATTCACTTCCTCATCAGCCCGGCCATTACGGGCACCATTATCATATACATCATCACTCATCTGCCTGTTCCCTTCATCATTATCGTTTCTTTCTTCCCTGCTATAGGTATATTGCGTGTTCGCACCATCTTCATTCACTGCTATATCGCCATTATTGGGATCCACCACGCATTCCGCATGTGTCCCCCGGTGTATGCGTATATTACCGCTGTACACGAGGTGCGCATGGCCACGCCCCCTGCTATCCTGCTCATAGGTATATACTTTCAGGTAATGGCGTCCCGCCGGCAGATCACCAATTGTTAGCGATGTACCATGCTTATCAAAATACCTGCCGTTAAGCGCCACGGCTAAATGCCCTCCATCGCTCAGGCTCACCCGCAGGCTGCTACTTCCCCCCTGGGCCAGCAATACGGGCACAAATGTAAAGAGGAACAAAAGGGTGAATACTGCTTTTTTCATATGGCTTGTTATTATTACTTAGATGCAACACTTATGCCAAAGTTTAGCCCCGCATAAAATTTCAGGCTTCTTTAACGGACTAGCCAGGCACAGAGTATGCCCGTTGATATCGCTGCGTTCAGCGATTCTGCCCCTCCCCTGCGCGGTATCATGATCTTATGGCTGGCAGCAGCACTAAGTTTTGCCGGTAAGCCCTTGGATTCATTACCGATCAGCAGGATACCTTCCGCCATTTGTGGCAGGCTATATATGCTTTCTCCGTCAAGCGTAGCCGCCAGTACGGGCATTTTTGCAGTTGAAATAAAATGGTCCAGCTCGGTTATATGTACCTGTACCCGTAAATGTCCGCCCATAGCAGCCTGCACTACTTTAGGATTATATATATCTGCACAATCGGGTGAGCATAAGATATGCTTTATACCAAACCAGTCGGCAATGCGTATGATGGTGCCCATGTTGCCCGGGTCCTGTATCCCCTCCAGCGCTATGCACCAGCCTTCAGTGGGTAGTTCCTCCGCCGGTTCAGGCATAACGGCAACCAGCAATACCTGGTTGGCCGTTTGCAGCGCCGATACGGCTTCCAGCTCATGCGGTGCAACTATATGCAAGCTGGCCTCAGGATGTTTATTTATTAACGGCGCATGCCGCTCCGCCCATTCCTGCAGCGCCACGATCATTTTGATCTCAGCCTTCGATCCCAGCCACTCGCGGGCTATTTTATCACCCTCCGCAATAAATACATTGTATTCTTTACGGTATTTTTGCTGCGTTAACGAGCGAATATATTTATTTTGTGCCTTAGACAACATCAGGCCACAAAGCTATATTAAAAGCCATATTAATTGTACTAACACGCTACATGAGCCAACGGAGAACAGATCATAATAATATATTGGTTGCGGCCTTGTTAGCATTCCTGTCTTCTTTCCTTTACTCATGCGATGCCACCAAACACCTTCGGGAGAATGAGTACCTGCTGCGCAGTAATACCGTGCACCTGCAATCGGAAAACAAAATAAAACATAAGGCGGAACTGAAAGATAACCTGGCACGCATCATAGTGCAGAAACCCAATAAATATACCTTCGGTATACCCACAAAAGTGTGGCTCTACAATATCCGTTACGATAAATACCAAAAGGACACTACCAACTTCCAGATAAAATCGAAGACGGTGGAGAAACCTGTGGTCTATGATAGCTCCACGCTCAGGCGCAGCGCGCAGAACATGAAAAGCTATATGGTGAACCAGGGCTACTTCTATGCCCATATCGATGACACCACAAAATTCAAGGGCAAAAAGGCCTATGTAACTTACGATGTGCAGACAGGCACCAATTACCTGCTGAACAAGGTCAACCTTGATATTGACGATTCCGCCATTACCGAGATCATCCGCAACAACAGTAAAGAATCAGCACTGGTAAAAGGCACAGAGTTCTCCATGAGCCAGTTGGAGACCGAACGCAGTCGCATCACAGCCCTGCTTAAGAATTATGGCTACTATAAGTTCTCACAGGAGAGCATCACATTTGTTATAGATACCCTGAACAAAGCCTACCTGCAAAATGCCGAGAACCCGTTTGCCAGTGCGGTCAATGCAATAGAAGAACAAAAGAAAGCCGAAAAGCCCCCGCTAGATGTTACCATGATCATCAGGGCCGAGGACCCCTCGGAATACCGCAAGTATGTGATCAACAGGATCATTATCATGCCCGACTATGAAGACCGTAAGGACTTCAGGGACAGCACCATGACCGTGAAGAACATTGATGGGGTCACCTTCCGCTACCACCATTACTATGTCCGTTCCCGGGTTATCCTGAAGCATATCTACCTGGAACACGGTCGCATATTCTCGCAGAACGACCTGGAGCAGACCCAGTCAAAGCTTACCGAACTGGGCGTTTTCCAGACCATCAATATCCGCTTTCGCGAGGATACGTCTGCCGATAACCTGCTGAATTGCTATATACTGATGAACCGCACCAGGCGCTTCGATTTCTCTACCAATTACGAGGTATCCAGCGGTTCCACCTATTTCCTTGGCAATACCCTTAGCTTCAGCTACCGCGATAAGAACCTGGGTAAAGGTGCCAACCTGCTGAGCATTTCCCTAACCGGGGGCCTCGAAACTTCGTATGATGAGAACAAGGCCGATAAAATATTCGACCGCTTTGCCCTGCTCAACAGGTACTATGGTATCAATACCAGCATTAACTTCCCGAAATTCCTGGTGCCCTTCAGCATGAAGGATGCCAGCCGCAGGAACCTGCCCCGCACCATCATAAGCCTCGGTACCAATTTCCAGGACAGGATCAACTATTTCACACTCACCAACACTACATCAAGCCTCATTTACAACTTTAGGGAGACCCGCGAAAAAACATGGGATATTTCCCCGGCCTTTGCCAATGTGATCCGCCTGCCCCGTATCGATGATGCCTTCCAGGCCCGTCTTGATACCAACGACTTCTTAAGGAATAGTTACCGCCCCACCTTTATCGAGGGCGAGAACCTGGCCTTTACTTATTCCGACCAGGAAAAGAAAAAAGGCGGATCTTACTCCTACCTGCGCCTCTCATTCGAGGAAGCAGGCGGTCTCCTGCAGGGTATCAACCTGCTGGTGCCCTCGCTCGACAGCAGCTACTCACAATACACCAAGTACGATTTTGATGCCCGTCACTACTTTAAGCGCAGGCATTCCACTACGGCCTTCCGCTTTTATGGCGGCATCGGTATTCCTTATGGCCAGTCCAATACACTCCCTTATATCAAGCAATACTATGCAGGAGGCGCATACAGCATCAGGGGCTGGCGCATACGCACCTTAGGCCCCGGCAGCGATTCTACAGGCCAGGCAAATAACAATGGCTTCGTGGACCGTACCGGTGACATTAAACTTGAGTTCAACGGCGAATACCGTTTCGATATGTTGCAGCTATTCACCGGGGCCATTAAGCTTAATGGTGCAGTGTTTGCCGATGCGGGCAACATATGGCTGGCCCGTAAGAGCTCCGATTTCCCCGGTGGCAATTTCACCTTCAGTACACTGGGCCAGGATATCGCAGTAAGCACCGGTGCAGGCATACGTATGGATATAGCCGGCTTTTTCGTCATCCGCCTCGACGGTGCATTCCCTGTCAAAAAACCATATGTATTCAATGGGAATGGCGGATGGGTATTCAACGAAATAGCCTTCGACAACAGCACATGGCGTGCACATAATATTGTGGTGAATATAGCCATAGGCTACCCCTTCTGATACGGCCGCGCCCCCGTCATTTTTGCATAAGCACTTAGCTTTTAATACCTTTGGGGCATATGCGTAATATAAAGCTCATAGAAGTAAGGTCGGAGATAGGCGCAGGCACCCGTGGCGCCAGCCTCGGGATCGACGCTATACGTATCGCTGCGCTCGATTTTATGAGCAGTTTTTTCGTAAACTTCCCATCCGAAGTAGTGGAGAACGAGAACAGGCTCCTTTACGAACCCGTAGCATCGCCCTATGCCAAGCGTATACAGGGTGTGCTTACCATGTATGAGCGTGTGGCCAAGACCGTTTCCGAAACACTTAAATCAGGCCTTTTCCCCCTGGTGCTGGCAGGCGACCACAGCACGGCAGGCGGCACTATAGCCGGCATACGTATGGCCAAGCCTAAGAACAGGCTGGGTGTGATATGGATAGATGCCCATGCCGATATGCACTCGCCCTACACTACCCCATCGGGCAATATGCACGGTATGCCCCTGGCCACTGCACTGGCTGTTGATAATATAGAGAACCAGGTGCATAACCCCGACCCGCAAACCATAGAACTCTGGAACAAGCTTAAAAATGTGGGCAAGATACAGCCCAAGCTCAATCCCGAAGATATCGTATTCATAGGCCTGCGCGACTATGAGAAGGAAGAGGAATACCTGATAAAGAAGTACGGCATCAAGGTGATACCCGTGCAGGAAGTGCGCCGTAAAGGCGTGGAGAATGTAGTGCGCCAGGCCATGCTACACCTCGCCAATTGCGATGACATCTATGTTTCCTTTGATGTGGACAGCCTCGACAGCTCCATCTCCCGCGGCACAGGCACACCGGTAAGCAACGGCCTTAAAGAGAAAGAAGTGGAAGATATGCTGGCCTCCATCATGCAGAACCACAAAATATGCTGCTTCGAAGTGACCGAGGTGAACCCAACGCTGGACAAAGAGAATATGATGGCCGAGATAGCCTTCAATATACTGCAGCGCAGCGTGAACCTGCTGCTGATGAACTAGCCTTTTATTTGGTGAGTATGAACTTCATGCCTTTGCCATAGGCACCCATACCGTCTTTGCGGCGGCGCAGCAATATATCATCGAAGTACGCAGTATCGCTCTGCTTGGTAATAGCGTAAATATTGTTTGATACAGCAGGTGTTAAGGTATCGCCGGTACAATATTCCGAGAGATAATCAGGAACGATCATCAGCCTGCCCACCGAATCTTCATAGAGATTGCGCTGCACATACGAAAAAGTAAAGCCTACGATATTGAACTCATTGCCCGACGAATCACGCGAAGAGATACCCTGCTTCAACAGCATATCGAAATCGGATTTTGAAATGAGGCCGCCGCGCTTATCGGAATGGCCCAGGTACACCGGTATATAAGGCACAGAGGAAGTATCCTTCTTCGCCGGCTTTTTACCATCATCGGGTTTCTTAATGCCCTGCGCATTAAGCCCTGCCGCAAAACAAAGCAGCAGTAACACCAATATCATATTTCCCCAGCGCAACATCAAACCTTAAATATAGCAAGCAAAAAGTTAAAACAATAATAAACTCTCAGCCCTTAAAAATATTTTATACATGCCCCCCAAACCGATCAACCGATCAACTTATCAACCGATGAATTAACCTATCAAGGCCAAACTCTCCTCTATGGTCTTTATCTTGGCCAGTGCATCGTCTTTCTTCTTCTGTTCATTAGCTATTACCTCGGGCTTCGCATTGGCCACAAATTTTTCATTCCCCAGCTTTTTATCCACGCTGGCGAGGAAACCCTTCAGGTACTCAAGGTCTTTTTGCAAAGCCTCTTTCTGCACCCCGGTATCCATGCCCGCCGCGGTCCTGGCTTCGATATACAGCTTATCGGTCTGCACCACTATGGCGATACAGCCCTGTTTGGCCTCATTGGTAAAACCGATATGCTCCGCATTCACCTGCCTTACCAATATCGCCTGCGTGGCCTCGTAAAACGCATGATGCTGCGTATCGATCCAGAGGCTTATGCTGTCCTTCGGCTTCAGCTGGTTCTTGTTGCGGGTATCACGTATCGCAGTGATCAGCTCCTGCAGCATATCGCCATACTTCAGCACTTCCTTATTGGCTTCAGCAACAGCATCCAGCGGCTTTAGTATCAAATCATCGCCCGCTGCGCGCTCATGCAGTGCATGGTATATCTCTTCCGTAATGAAGGGCATATACGGGTGCAGCAATTGCAGCAACCTTTCATATAGGGCCACGGTACGCTCATACACGTGCTGCGATATGGGCGCATCCATAGCCGGCTTCACCCACTCCAGGTACCAGGAGCAAAAGTCGTTCCAGATCAGCGAATAGATGGTCTTCAGCCCTTCGCTCAGGCGGAAGTCTTTAAAGAGCTCCGTTATCTCGCCCGATACGAGGTTCAGCCTTTGCTCCATCCAGTCTATGGCAAAGCGCACATTGCTGTCCTCCACCTTATCGGTCACACGGCCTTCCCAGCCCTTCACCAGCTTCAGGGCATTCCACATCTTGTTGCAGAAGTTGCGGCCCTGTTCCATCTGGCTTTCGTCCCAAAGCAGGTCGTTACCCGCCGGGCTCGATATCATTACGCTGAAGCGTACCGCATCCGCGCCAAAGTCTTCTATCAGTTGCAGCAGGTCGGGCGAGTTACCCAGTGACTTACTCATCTTGCGACCCTGCTTATCGCGCACTATACCTGTGAAATACACCTTATCAAAAGGCTTCTGGTCCATGAACTCGTAGCCCGCCATGATCATACGCGCCACCCAGAAGAAAATGATCTCCGGTGCGGTAACCAGTGTATTGGTAGGATAATAATATTTCAGTTCGGGGTTGCCGGGGTTCCTGTTCCAGTCGAAGACTTCCATGGGCCACAGCCAGCTGCTGAACCAGGTATCGAGCACATCCTCGTCCTGCCTCAGTTCGGGTTCTTTTTCTGCCAGTATCGGCTTGGCGGCAAAGTATTTTTCCCTTGCCTGTGCCGCATCCTGCGCCACGTACATATCGCCCTCGCTATCGTACCAGGCAGGTATGCGCTGACCCCACCATAGCTGGCGGCTGATGCACCAGTCCTTGATATTCTCCATCCAGTGCCGGTACAGGTTCTTGAACTTTGCGGGGTGGAACTCTATGGTATCGTCCATCACCTTCTCCAGTGCCGGCTTTGCCATCTCCTGCATATTGCACCACCACTGCATGCTCAGGCGCGGCTCTATCACCTCGCTGGTGCGCTCGCTATAGCCCACCTGGTTGGCATACTCCTCTTCCTTTACCAGGTTGCCGCTCTCGCGCAGGGCCTCTACTATCTTCTTCCGTACCACGAACCTGTCCTCGCCCACATACAATTGCGCGGCGGGGCTCATGGTGCCATCCTCGTTCAGCGTGTCCACTACGGGCAGCTTGTGTTTCAGGCCCAGGTTGTAATCGTTGATATCATGCGCGGGCGTCACCTTCAAAGCACCCGTACCAAATTCTATATCAATATAGTCGTCGAATATTATCGGTATGCGCCTATTGATAAGCGGTACGAAGGCATAAGCCCCCTTAAGATGCGCATAGCGCGGATCGTCGGGATGCACGCATATGGCGGTATCGCCCAGTATGGTCTCGGGGCGCACCGTGGCAATGGTGATGTACTCCTCTTTATCGGTATCCAGCTTGTAGCGCACATAGTAGAGCTTCGAGTTGGTGGGCTTAAAGATCACCTCCTCATCGCTGAGGGCTGTCTTCGCCTTAGGGTCCCAGTTGATCATCTTCACCCCCCGGTAGATATAGCCCTTGTTATACAGCTCGTTGAACACACGGATAACGGCAGCATAGTAGTTCTCATCCATGGTGAAGGCCGTACGGTCCCAGTCCAGCGCGCAGCCCAGCTTTTTGAGCTGCTGCAGGATGATGCCCCCGTACTTCTCCTTCCACTCCCAGGCATATTCCAGGAATTTTTCCCTGCTCAGGCTTTTCTTATCGATGCCCTTTTCCCGCAGCATGCCCACCACCTTGGCCTCGGTAGCAATGGAGGCATGGTCGGTGCCGGGTACCCAGCAGGTATTGTAACCAAGCATCTTAGCACGGCGCAGCAGTATATCCTGCACGGTATCATTGAGCGCATGGCCCATGTGCAGCACACCAGTTACGTTGGGCGGCGGAATGACCACGGTATAAGGCGGGCGTTCATCGGGCACACTCTTAAAGTATCCCGAATTGTTCCAATGCTCATACCAGTGCTGTTCAGCCTCCCTGTGTTGAAAATTCTTAGCTAATTCCATTGTTGTATTATAGTACTTCGTTATAAGGTTTGCAAAGATAAACGAAATTCCCCCTTGGCAAGGGGGTCAGGGGGATGTTTACTTGTTTGATTTAAGTCGCCCTAAAGGAGACTTAAACCAGTTTGGAGACTTAAACCAGCTGGGAATGTATAATAACCTATTCGTATTCCGGATCAAATAATAGCTCGTTGTCCTCTTTTGTCTGAAGATTCATTTCTTTTGCAGTTAATATATTCAACTCTTCCATGCGTTTACCTAAAGCGAAATAAATTCTTTTATCATCAAATTCAATTTGCTTAATTCTGAGTTCATCAAGTTCGTGAATAATTTTTTTTATTAAACGGTCAGATGACTCTAATATTTTCTGAATATCCTCTCGATTGACCAAATTTTTATTTTTGCCTATTAGAAGCAAGCTTGAAAGCGTCTTAATTTGGGATTTTATCATTCTATTTTGAAAAGGATTATCTTTTATATATTTATCCACTTGAGAAATTTTTCTTTCAATTTTATCAAAATATGATTTCTCGATGCTTAAAGGTTCGATTTTTTTACTTTCATCATAAAAAAATACATTATTCTTTTTTAAAGTGTTAAAATAAAAATGGTTTGTAACGATAGTTGATGGGATGACATGTCGTAACCACTGCTTATAAATACATTCGTATATGAGTAGCCAAAATTGCTTGTTTAGGTTTTCTATCGTGAATAACTTTTCTAAATCTGAATAGTCAAAAGTTTTAATTGAAGTGTTTTGACTTAACAACTCTAGTGCAATTAAGCTCGCACAAACACTTTTACTTTTAAATATTGCGGTATAGATTTCTTTTGTTGGAAATAACTCGAATTCTTTTAGAAGCCATACGGCCCAAGTCAACTCGTAGTCATTTGACTTTGCAGCATGCCGATTAATCAACTCATAGCAAAATATTTTTAATTTTTTCTTGTTAACTAAGGTGCTATACGATATTAAAATCTTTGAAAGTTTACTCAAAGACGATGGTTCTGTTAAACCAAGTCGAAACAGCAATGATTCAAAAAAGTCCCAATTTTCCTTTTCAATACGAACAAAGGTGAATTTATTCAGTGCAAGTTTGAGCACACTTTCTTTGGGATATTCCTTTGCATACTTAAAAGCGATTGAAAAGAAACTCCAAATGTCCTCTCTTTGATCTGATTCCGCCGGTCTAAAAAAAAATGATTTTAAAGCCAACGCCCAATCCTTCTCCAGTTCATTAGCAGAAATGCCAATAACCGTCTTCTCGTCATTAATTTTAAGCTCAAAGTCAGCTAGCACATTTCTTAATTCAGACAACGCGGTCTGCGCGTCTAACTCTGAATGGAAAAACATGGAGTAATCATCATAATAACGAAATCCAATCCAATCTATCTTTTTCCTTTTTAGATGGCCCTCTAAAAGCTTATCGATGTGGCAAGCGATTATTTCTGCCACTATCAACGAGGAATCAGGCCCAATTGGAATACCCATTGTCTGTTGATTTTGACACCACGTCAGCGCGTCATCAATAGAATCTCCATAAATTGACGTAACTTTATTTATATCTGATTTATGTAGGTCTCTATTCCTTTTGTATCTATCTTTCCCTCCAAATGTCACCCAAGGAACCGTGTGCGTATAAATTGAACTATAAAACTTTGCGATGTCCGTTTTAAGATAAACCGGATAACTAAATGACTTGATAATGCTTTGTTCTTTAAAATAACCATAGTTTTCGTGCGTTACCGCTCTCTTTCCTTCTCCGTGTGCTGTCTCAATGATCGGCTTTGTCGTAGATAAATTAGATTCACCAAATAGTCTTTCAATGCTATTGTAATTTGACACTATGCATTCAGATAGCTTGCCTTGATGCAAAGGGTTGGGGATTTTAATTGTATTTCTAGTTAATCCGACTTTAGGTATTGTAAATTGAACACAATCAGAGAATTTCAATCTGTTTTTGAACGTTTGTTTAGCTCTTGCCTTTTCCTCGTCCTTAGTAGGTTGGCTGAGTACACGATTGTTTTGAATTTTTTGCAGGACTACTGATAATGCATTCGCTTCATTTGCTAATAAATCAATATTAACTTGAGCAAACTTGCTAGCAAATTCTGTTGTAGTAAAACAGGGCGGTAGTTCTTTGGGAAAATAACCTTTGTTCAATAAATCAGTTAAGTTCATTAAATATAATTTTAAAGCAGCTTATGATTTAACTAATTAAAAATTTTGCCTTTGGAAGAAGTGATTTTAGTTGTAATACCAAGTATTTCATACGCAACAATTGCTTTATTGCGATTTCTCTTATCATCCGAAATAAAATAATCACAATTAGACGCATAAAAAGCATGATTAGCATCCCATAGTCTAGCATAGTTTGATTTATCAGTTTCAGCATCTTTCCAATAGCCTAGGAAATCTAATAGCTCGTAGATGGCCGCAATCCGATTATGGATACCAAACGTTTTTCCATCAGGATGAAATTGGAATGCTAAATCTATCAAACCCATAAATGAGTATCCATCCTTTTCTAAACTGGTATTTAAATGCTCAATAGCTTTCAAAGGATCGTAATTATTTAAAACTTTGGGGTCAATTCCTAGATGAGTTCTTATCTGTTCTTTTTGTTCAAATGAAATCAAATTAACAAACGACTGCATCACAGGTTTAGCATAGGGCACTTCTCGAATCGCTTCCAAAGCGCTGTATACGTCATTATATAAAAATACTATTTGATTGTTTTTTAGATCTTGATAGACATATATACCGTTTGAAATTTCCGCAACGGTTTTTAATTTTTTTGCAATTAATTCTTCTCTTCCATTTTCATCTTCTAATACTATATTGTCAATCTCTTGAATATGCGCAGATGAATACGGAATCTCGGCAACATTCACATTTATACGATTTAAGCAGTCTTTTAAAGACAATTCATTTCTTTCGATGGAAACGATAATGTTATAATCTAAGTATACTCTCATAAGTCAGCATAAATATTAAAAGGTTACGACCTCAATCCGCCATTTAATTGATAAACCTCATTTGAAATGAGATTCCCGACCTTACTTTCCTGTGAAAAAGCGACTACAGGAAATAACAAAACCAATAATACTACTACCTTTTTTCATAAATGAAAATATTATACAACGCCAATGTAATTCTTCAAATTCAAATAAAAAACCGTGTTTTTCACGTTGATTTTTTGAAAAAATATTTGCATCAAATCTGCAATTTTTCCCATTGGTTTAAGTCTTCCTTCAGGATGACTTAAATCTTCCAATAAAAACGAAAGTCTCTGACTGGCAGCACATGTACCACAGCCTAATTAAGCCAAATGTGTCCATCATGTGGATATGATCATTTGCTCTACCCCTACCCACCATCTTACCTTTGTATCAAAAAAGACATTTTTAAGCCTTAAATACTATTCAACTATGAGAACGGATCCAAGGGACACCGCCTACAACCTCTATTTCCACACCAACCTTACACAGCAGCAGATAGCGGAGCGTGCAGGCGTCAGCAGCCGCACCGTATATGAGTGGATGAAACAGGGCAACTGGAAGACCCTCAAAGCCACATCAAGGCTTATGCCTGCGCAAATAGTGGACGATATCTATAACCACATTTCACACCTCAACTGGACCATCAAGAACCGCCCCTTCGAGGAGCGCTACCCCACCAAGGCTGAGGCCGAGACCTTGCGCAAACTTATCTTCTGCATACCCCGCGTAAAGCTCAATGTATCCCGTGGCGAAAGCGCCCAGGCCATGATGAACTTTGTAGGCTGGCTCGAGCAGCGCAATAAAGATGCAGCCATTTACTTCACCGATTTTATCGATGAATACCTTCACGCCCCCCGCAAAAAAGGAGCCGAGCCCTACGAGTTCGAGTACGATGCCGACCAATACTACAACCCCGCCGACTTCCCCCA
>MKUN01000049.1 GCA_001897835.1 Bacteroidetes bacterium 46-16 | reverse complement strand
GGCATACCGTGGCAGGGCCCGAGGCAGTAGTCGTGGGTGTACCACTGCAGGGAGGTGGAATAGTTTGTGTTAATACTATATCATCAACAAAACAGTTGTTACCAAATGCAGAGGTGAATTTGAAAATGAGATAGTTGGTAGGCCCGGCATAACTGATAGGTATGCTGTAAGAATACTGGTACCAGCCATTGGAACCCACAACCGGTGAAAGATTACGCGAACGGTTAACGGTACCCAATAAGGTGCCCCCGGCCACATTGCTTGTATTAACGTATACATCCAGCTTATCTGCCGAAGCAGCATAACCATTATCCCGGTACATCCAAAATGAAACCGTATAGTTGGCACCGGGAGTAGTAAAGTTTAACACGGGTGAAATAAAACTGGCATTACCTGTTACAATATTGTAACTATTATACCGGAGCATCCCGGGCACAGAATGCGGAGAACATGTGGGGCTCGTGCCGGATGTTACCCGGCTCAATCCGGAGCCTGAAACGGCCCATGACGATGCAGCAACAACAGGTGCATATGCTGCTACAGAAGGCGGAAATGTCGCATTGGCAAAATCAGTAGTAAAGATCGTTTGCGCATTAAGCATGCCAAAACTGGACAAAAGAAATAAAACAATTGATATGAGTTTTATTGATTGCTGTGAGGCTGGAGCGAAAAAGGAGGTACATTTCCTATTCATAACAAATAGATTTGGGGGGATTGTTAAAAATGATTTTAGTGCGTTTGCATGTTTATTAGATGTTTGACTTGTGTATGCCTATAGATCTTTATGTTTAAGCTTATAATTCTTAGTATATTTTAACCTTTAGTTAAATTAATATCATTTGGATGAAATTTTACAAAGATTTATAAATATATTTATTGGTAAATCAAAAAACTAATTCAATAAGTTTATTATGTAGAAAATAAAATTTTAATGAGTTAGATATAAAATAAATTATTTGGAATTTTTAGTTTTATGTGGTGTGTACTATACTCTGGCATAGGTTACTATACCTTGTTAATGACAAACAACTGTAGAGTACTGATAACCACACAACCTAAGTAGTAAGATGTATCTTTTATGAAACCTACTTATGCAGAGTAGATTATGGCAACTTCCTTTAATAAAAAATGCCTGCACATTCGTGCAGGCATTTTAATCAGAGATTAGTTCCTTTTATTGCTTGGTGATCTTCACTGTTTGCGTCCTGGTATCATCCGTATATTTCAAGAGATACATTCCGGAAGCTAAACCACTCATATCAATTACAGCTTTGTTATTATCCAGTGGAGCAACTATCACTGACTTGCCAACAAGGTCGGTAACTTCAAGATAGCTGTGTGCAGCACGTTTGCCGGTGATAAGTACCTGAACCTTATCCTGTGCAGGATTAGGCCATGCCTGTATATCGAAGCCGTCTGCATTCCTTACGTTTGATACTGCCAGCGGGCCACCAGTATGAATATAGAAACCGCTGAAGCCGGTAACATTAAATGTCATTACCCACCAGTTGTCTGCAGTATCCCATGTAACTACAGGGCTTATTTCTTCAGTAGAGCCGGTGTAATTACCCGGAGCTGTACCTGTACCATGGTATGCTGTGATCCTTACATTACCATTATCAACCCTGTTGACAGGCAGTGTAGGCAAGCCCTGGCTTGAGGCCAGGTTGTTATATGCTATGAACTCATTCTCGTAAGCATACAATTCAATAGTAGCTGTTGAGGTAGCAGCATTGTTATCCGGATCTATATCGTAGTGGCGCTGAACATAAGGCTGGCCATTATATGAATTCACCTGCTGATCAACTGTAACACTAAAGGATGTATTACCTGCCACAGGGCTGGCACCGTTAGGTGTAATGGTAGTGATCAGGTCGCAATCGATATAACCAACAACGCTCCTGTTCACAATATCGATATTATTGGTTTCAGTAGTGCCCACACTTCCTGCAAGGTAACCGCTGTTGAACCAGGCAACAGTATCTGTTACACTTGTGTCTACATTCGAAGTAACACATGGTGCGTTAGTGGTCATAATGCAATAAACCTGGTCGCCTGAGTTAAGTTTGTTGCCTATCCATGTTGGACTATTGGTACCTACAATATTACCATTGAGTACCCATTGGAAAGAGGGTGCAGGTCCTGCACTATCCGGTGTGGCTACAAAGGTTATGTCAGAACCGGTACAAATAAGATGGTTCGGCAAGGCTGCAAGATCAAGTACGGGATTCAATACCGGATTCACAACTATTGTATCACCTGAGCTAATTGCTGTTGCAGGTGAGGGGCATGGATCACTGCTGATAAGCGTACAGTTTATGACATCGCCCGGCAAAAGGTCGAGATCCGTATACGTATCTGTAGGACCACCGATCGGGCTGCCGTTCTTCGTCCAGAGATATGATGGTGTTGGACCACCATTGACCGGGTTTGCAGTAAATGTAACAGCAGAACCATCACATATCGTGTCGCCCGGATTAGGTGTAACGGTTACAAATGGTACCGTAATACCATTTACATACATAGTAACATTATTACTGTTTGCTGTAGCCGGTACGGGACATGGGTGGCTGCTTGTCATGTCGCATTTAATTATATCGCCGGTAGCCAGTGAATTGTTTGTATACGTTGGGGAGTTTGTACCAACAGGGTTGCCATTCAGGTACCACTGGTATGATGGTGTAGGACCGCCATTTGTTATAGAGGCATCAAAAGTAGTAAGAGAGCCAACACATACCGTATCACCGGGGGTTGCGGTAACCGTAACCGTAGGTGCAACAACCGATGTAACATTCATTACTATTACATTACCTGTAACCGTTGAAGGGCTTGGACATGTAGCATTACTTGTCATGTCACAACTGATGATATCTGTATTATTTAGTGTATTGGTAGAATAGCTGGCCCCTGTAGCGATCGGGTTACCGTTGAGGAACCATTGATATGACGGTGACGGGCCACCATTGGTGGGCGTGGTATTAAAGGTTACCGTCGTACCATTACATATCGTGTTGCCCGGTGAGGCCGTGATAGCAAGAGCCGGTGTAACTAAAGGATTAACGGTCATGGTTATACCGGTACTTGTTACCGTCATAGGAGTAGCACAAACCGCGTTGCTGGTAAGCTCACATGTAATCACATCACCGTTAGCCAGGCTGTTATTTGAATAGACAGCACTATTTGTACCTACAGGGTTACCATTAAGATACCACTGGTATGTAGGTACGGGACCGCCATTAAGCGGCGATGCTATGAATATTACGTTCGTACCGGCACATACCGTATTACCCGTATTATTGGCTACGCTTACCACAGGCAATACTGTTGGTGTAACGGTCATCGTTATATCATTGCTCGTTGCCGGATCAGGGCTGGCACAAGGTGTACTGCTGCTCATTTCACAACTTACCACATCACTGTTTGCCAGGCTGTTATTTGTATAGGTTGGGCTGTTGCCACCTACAGGGTTACCATTCAGGTACCATTGATATGCAGGCGTAGGACCGCCATTTACCGGTGTTGCGGTAAAGGTTACAAGCGTACCGGCGCAAATATTGTTTCCGGGTGACGCTGCTATACTTACATCAGCTGTTACATTGGGGTTCACGGTCATGGTTATATCCACACTTACCGCAGTATCAGGAGCTGCGCATGGAGTACTGCTCACCATTTTACAGGTTACAATATCACCATTTGCCAAAGTACTCGTGGTATAGGTAGGGCTGTTACTGCCTACAATGCTTGCATTAACATACCATATGTATGTTGGCGTAGGGCCGCCATTGCCCGGTGTGGCTGTGAAGGTAACAGAGGTGCCGGCACATATAGTGTTACCCGGGTTAGCTGCTACTGTTACATCAGATGCCACTACAGGATTGACGGTCATTGTAATAGTATTGCTGGTAAGTGTTGCTGGTGTAGCACATGTAGCGCTGCTTGTCAGCTCACAGGTCACCATATCGCCCGTAGCCAAAGTGGTGGTAGAATATGTTGGGCTGTTACCACCTACAGGATTACCATTTAAGTACCACTGATATGCAGGTGTGGGGCCGCCATTGGTAACAGTTGCCGTAAAGGTAGCATTATCACCAGCACAAATTGCTGTATCGGGTGAAACACTGATGACAATAGTTGGGGTCAGGTTAGGATTAACGGTGATCGTTAATGGTGCACTAACCACTGTTGGTGTCAATACACAAGGTGCATTGCTGGTCAGCTCACAGGTCACTACATCACCGTTTACGAGGGTAGTAGTGGTATAAGTTGGCGTATTACCGCCTACAGGGAAACCATTAACTTTCCATACATATATTGGCGTAGGACCACCATTGGTAATATTGGCAGTAAAGGTTACTGACTGACCTACGCAGATACTGGTACCCGGGCTGGCCGTAACTGTAACAGTTGGGGTAACGTTAGGATAAACTACCATTGTAAGTGGCGGGCTGGTAGCCGTAGTCGGGACAACACAGGCAGCATTGCTTATTATGGTACAGGTCACTACGTCTCCATTCACCAGTGTAGCCGTGGAATAAGATTGTGTATTACCGCCAACAGGTGAAGCGTTAATGTACCATTGGTATGTTGGCGATGGGCCACCGTTAACAGTGGTGGCAACAAAGGTCACATTATCACCATTACATATGGTATCGCCGGGAATGGCGACAATAGTAACCGAGGGCACAACTGAAGGATTGATCGTTACGTCTACACCATTATTCAGACCTGTGAAGGGCACATTGCTGGAAACCACCCTGAACCGGTAACCGGTGCCTGATGCCTGGTTGGTGGGTATGGTACAAACTATAGTACCGCTGGTGGCAGTGCTGGTCAAAGTACCTATATTGGTTGGAGATGCAAACGAACCGGTAGCATCACTTAACTGAACGGTAAAGACGTTACCTGCATTGAAAGTGAGACCCAAAGAATTATAATCAATATTCACCACATCACCGCCACAATAATTTGTACCAGGCACTACGCAACTGATGAATTGTGGAGCCCACCTGTATACCTGGCCCGTAGCCGGCTTATCGGCTATAGTAGTATAAAAGGTTGCAATAGATGGTACAGGGTTTGCCGTAACATCAGGTAATGTCTGAAAATCGCTATTACTGTTAAATATACCAATTGTAGCAGAAGGGTTTTGATAAGTGCTAGCCCCCTGGCTGTATATAAAATCTATTATGTTAGATGTTTCATATAGCTGTATTTCGAAAGAAAGACAGCCACTGGTTCCTGTATAATCCCAGGCCCAATCACGGCATTCCAGCGTAAAAATACGGTTAGGTGCAACACCTGTAGTGGTATAATAAGCATAAGTAGCTGGTGTACCTGATGTGCCATCCAGATCATCCCACAAAGGCATTAACATCGGGCCTATGGTGGATGCATTTGCCTGGGTATTCGTATTCTGAACTGAGTTACTATTATTCAGGCTCATAAAACCATTCGAGGACATAGCTACAGTATTGTAGTTGGTGCCCGCAAAATTGAACGTAAAGCCTAATGGTATACTGGTTTGGGTAATGTCATCACCTTGTATATTAGGCACATTACCGGTAATACTGGTATAACCACCGTTGAAAGCTGAAAACACATATGTGTTTGCCGGCTGTGCATAAGCCGTACCTGCACTGATTAGCAGTAAAAAAATTAGTGTAAATAAGTTAACACTCTTTGGGGAAGAGGTAAAAGTCTTTTTGTTCATACCAATATTTTTTGCGTATTGCCTGGGCTAAATACCAAATAGGGTTTAGAAATTTAACGTTTTAACAGGGCTATAGTTAAGCGGATAGGATATATTTAAAAAATATTTAGCGGATAACGAAACTATACTTTTTGATGATATTATACAAGTCTGGATTAGGGTTTTTTAGATATTAATATTTCTCAATCGCAAAGTATTATATAATAACTGCTTTTAACTGCTGGTAAATAATTAAGTTAAATCTTCAGCATATAAAAATTGCCATAAAAGGCCCATTATCCGATGATACTGCTGATTTTATACATTTAGGCTAAACGAAAACACCTCCCGGGTAGCGGGAGGTGTTTTTAACAATTTCTAATAACACTATTGTTTTGTGATCTTCAGTGTTTCGTTCCTTATATCATCTGTGTATTTCAACATGTACATGCCGGATGCAAGGCCACTCATATCCACAATTGCCTTATCATTGTTCATAGGCACATTAATTAACTGCTTGCCGGTAAGGTCTGTCACTACAAGCTGGCTTCTGCCATTGCGTGTGCCATGAACTGCCACCTGGACCTTATCGCGTGCCGGGTTAGGGTATGCACTTAGAGAGAAATCATTGTTGTTAACATTAGATACAGCAAGCGGGAATACCACTTCAGACGTATGAATATAGAAACCGCCAAAACCATTTACCTGGAAGGTGATCACCCACCAGTTTGCCGATGTATCATAATGCACCGCAGGGAATAAAAGCTCTTCAGAACCTGTATAATTACCCGGTGCGGTACCTGTGCCGTGGAACTGTGTAACACGAACTTGACCGTTATCGATATGATTTGACGGTAATGGCGGAACCAGTGAGCCCATTAGCTGCACTAAAGAATCATATGCATCAAACTCAGATTGATATGCATATAATGTAACAGTGGCCGTAGCGGAAGACGGATTACTGGATGGCTGGATATCATAATGGCGCTGGATGTAATACTGCCCGTTATAATTATTGATATTATCATCCAGTGTCACGCTTGCAGACAAATTACCCGATACCGGGTTTGCCCCTGAAGGCACTACCGTGCTTATCAGGTCACAATCTGTATAGCTTATCACACTCGGTGCATTTATCATCGGCACAGTATTGGTTTCCGTGCCACCCGGTACACCTGCAAGGTATCCTGCATTGAACCAGTGTACGGTATCTATTTCACTATTAACTGGGTTTTGAGTAACGCATGGTGCACTGCTGGTCATGATACAATACACTTCATCGCCTTCATTGAGGCCAGAACCGGTCCATGTGGGCCCTATGCCATTCGGCATGCCGTTCAGCATCCATTGGAAGTTCGGGGTAGGACCGGGATAATAAGGCACCGCAGATAGCGTTAGCGGGTTGCCGGTACATATTATGGGTATACCCTGGAGAAAAACTTCGGGCGATTCATATTTGTTCACCGTCATCAGTTTGCTGTTGCTGGTATCTGTCATTGGGCTGGGACAAGGGTCACTGCTGGTCAAAATACAGGATATCACATCATTGTCCGTCAAATTGTTATCAACGTATGTGTCGATAGGAGACCCAACCGGCAAGCCATTCTTCAGCCACAGGTAAAGCGGGTTAGGACCACCATTTGTAGTAGCAGCCGTAAAGGTTACTGCGGTGCCTTCGCAAATAGAATCCGGTGTATTGGCTGAAATTGTTACACCCGGCACAGTAACGCCGGTAACGGTCATGGCAATGCCATTGCTGGTAATGACCGGTGGGGTGGCGCAAGCTGCGCTGCTTACCAGGTCACAGGTCACCACATCATTGGCATTGAGTGTAGTAGTGCTGTATGTCGCTGCATTAGGGCCTGCAGGTACACCATTCACATACCATTGATATGTTGGCGATGGGCCGCCATTGGTTGTCGTTGCATTGAAGGTAACATTTGTACCTGAGCACACTATGGTATCAGGACTAACCGATATGCTTACGGTTGGTGTTACCAACGGTGTCACACCCATGGTGATATCATTGCTATATACAGTAACCGGTGTGGCACACTGGGCCGTACTGGTAAGCCAGCAAGTGATCACATCCGTATTGTTTAAGCCATTATCCGCATAAGTTGGTGAATTGCCACCTACAACATTTCCGTTCTTCTTCCATACATACGTTGGTGTTGGACCGCCATTGGTAGTGGTAACACTAAAGGTTACCGAAGTACCTGCACAAATGATATTGCCCGGGGACGCTGTAATAGACGCAGTGGGTGTAACGGTAGGTATTACCGTCATAGTAATGGTATTGCTGGTTACCAGTGTTGGGCTTGCGCAAGCCGCACTACTGGTAAGATCGCAGGTGATCACATCGCCGTTAGCCAATGTGTTGTCTATATATGTTCCGGCATTGGTACCTACAGGGTTACCATTCCTGTACCATTGGTAGCTCGGCGTGGGGCCGCCATTGGTAGGTGTCGCAGTAAAGGTTACTACTGTACCTGCACATACCGTATTGCCGGGTGTATTAGTTATTGTAACAGCAGGTGTAAGCGAATTATATACGATCATCGTTACGGTGCTGCTGGTAACGGTAGCAGGTGTGGCACAAGTCGCATTGCTGGTAAGATCGCAGGTCACCACATCGCCATTGGCAAAAGAATTGCTTGAGAAAGTAGGATTGCCGCTACCCGCAGGCACTCCGTTTACATACCATTGATAAACCGGCGTTGGACCGCCATTGGTGATACTTGCGCTAAAGGTAACATTAGTACCTACGCATATTGTATTGCCCGGGCTAACCGATAAATTAATCGTTGGCACAAGTACGGGGTTGACCGTCATCGTAAGGCCTGAGCTGGTAACAGTAGACGGTGTTGCGCATTGCGCGCTGCTTACCAGGTCGCAGGTTATTACGTCGCCATTGGCCAATGCAGTCGTTGTATAAGTGGCACTGTTATTACCTACCGGGTTACCGTTATTGTACCATTGGTAGCTTGGTGTCGGGCCGGCATTTGTAGTACTTGCGCTAAAAGTAACCGAGGTACCCGCACAAATGGTGGTGCCGGGATTGGCAGATATATTTATCGTCGGGGTTACATTAGGCACGATGGTCATTGTCATCGTACCGGTAACAGTCGCAGGGCTTGCGCAGGTCGCATTGCTGGTCATGTCGCAGGTTACAATATCGCCGCTGGCCAGGCTGTTATTTGAATAGGTTGGTGCATTACCGCCCACAGGATTGCCATTTACATACCATTGATATGATGGCGAAGGACCGCCATTGGTAATATTTGCCGTAAAGGTAACATTAGCGCCTGCGCATGCTGTGTTACCGGGGTTTGCCGTAATATTAATCGTTGGCAGTGTGGTAGCATTCACCGTCATGGTTATCGGTGCACTTACCACTACAGGGGTCAGTACACAAGGCGCATTACTGGTCAGCTCACAGGTTACTACATCACCATTATTAAGCGTAGTAGTAGTATAGTTTGGTAAGTTATTGCCCACCGGGAAACCATTCACCTTCCATACATATGACGGTGTGGGGCCACCATTGGTAATAGTAGCCGTAAAAGTAACGGACTGGCCAAGACAAACCGTAGTGCCCGGGCTGGCTGTTATGCTTATCGTTGGTGTTACGTTAGGGTTAACCGTCATGGTGATGGCATTGCTGGTATCGGTAGGCGGTGCAACACAAGGTGCATTACTGGTTATTACACAGGTCACCATATCACTATTATTGAGCGTAGCGCTGGTATATGTTGGCGTATTACCGCCTACAGGTACGTTATTTATAAACCACTGGTACACCGGCGAAGGCCCGCCGTTGGTTACGGCGGCTGAGAATGTAACGCTGGTACCGGAACATATTACATTGCCCGGGTTAGCCGATATAGTAACATCAGGTATTACCGCCGGGTTTACCGTTATATTCACTCCATTATCCTGCCCGGTAAAAGCAGGATTGCTGGAGACGACCCGTACCCGGTACCCTATACCCGCTGCCTGTGCTGCCGGTATGGTACAAACTATAGTACCGCTGGTAGAGGTACTGGTCAGGGTACCAATATTGGTAGGTGATACAAATGAGCCCGTTGCATCGCTCAACTGCACAGTAAAGACATTGCCTGCATTGAAAGACATACCACCGGAAGCATACGTTACATTAAATGTGCTGCCACCGCAATAGGTAGTGCCCGGCACAGTACATGTGAGGTATTGCGGCACCCAGCGATATACCTGGCCGGATGCAGGCCTGGTGGCTATAGTAGTAGTAAACGTGGCAGTAGCCGGTGTTGGGTTTGCCGTTGCATCTGGCAGTGTCTGGTAATCGGTACTACTATTGAAAATACCTATTGTAGCACTTTGATACTGACCGGTATTGCCACCCTGCTGGTACCAGTATTCTATCGCATTCGATGTTTCATATAACTTTACTTCGAAGGAAAGTACATTACATCCGGAATAATAATTCCATTCAATGTTTTGCATTTCCCAGGTAAAAATACGGTTGGGTGCTGTACCTGTAGTCGTATAGTAGTTGGGGCCGCAAACGCCGTTCAGATCATCCCATAAAGGCATCAGCATAGGGCCGATACTGCCTGCAGTTCCCAGGCTGTTACCCAAGGAAGTGTTGTAAAGATTATTAAGGCTCATGAACCCATTGGAGCAAACCGCAACATTGGTATAGTTTGTACCGGCAAAATTGAATGTGAACCCTATAGGGATACTTTGCTGGCAGGCATCATCCCCATATATACCTGGTATCGTAGTACCCACGATCGATGAATACGGCGAATTGAAGGCAGAAAAGATATATGTATTGGCAGGTACCGCTGCAGCGCTAAAGCCAATAAGCATAAAAAACAAAAGCGTAAAAACGCGTGAAAATTTTGGAGGGGTAAGAGTAGTTTTTTTGTTCATAACAAAAAATTTTTAGCGTACAAGTTTGCCAGTTATTACAATAACATTGATAAAAATTAACTTTTAGTTAAGTTAATCTTGATACAAAACAGTATATTTTTTTGATATAACTGCGAGCTAACGAAGCTAAAAATTTTTGTCGTTTTTGTTATATTATACTATAGTAATTTTCAAATATAAATATCTATTACCTAAAAGTTGCTATTTTATAATCATTTTTAACTAAAAGTAAATAATTAAGCTTATTTATTTTTAATGTCAAAATGTGGATTTCCCGGGGATTCTACAGGCTTTACTGCCCCTTAGCGCATAAATAAAAGCAGCGCCTGCTATTGCAAACGCTGCCCGAAAAAGTATTTTGTACTTACCTTATTATTATTGCTTTATCACTTTTAAGGTTTCTGTTCTCGCATCATCTTTATAATGAAGCATATATACTCCTGAAGCAAAACCACTCATGTCTATTGTCGCTTTATCATCCTCGATAGATGATGTGATAAGCTTTCTTCCTGCGATATCCGTTATCGTCAGCAAGCTATTGCCGCTGCGCAGGCCGTGAATTCTTACTTCTACCTTTTCCCGTGCAGGATTAGGATATGCCTCTATAGAAAATCCATCATTCACGATGCCCGTTACAGATAATGGGAATACAACATCAGACGTATGTATATAGAATCCACCAAATCCATGTACGGGGAAGGTGATCACCCACCAGTTTGCTGATGTATCATAATTCACCGTGGGGAAAATAAGCTCTTCTGTACCCGTGTAATTGCCTGGCGCTGTACCCGTACCGTGAAATTGTGTAACACGAACGTGGCCATTATCAATATGGTTGGATGGTAGCGGCGGCAGTAATGAACCTGTGTGTAACAATAGTGAATCGTACGCATCAAACTCTGACTGGTATGCATACAACTTAACTATCGCAGTAGCTGAAGATGGATTGCTGGATGGCTGGATATCATAATGGCGTTGTACATAATACTGCCCGTTATAATTATTGATATCCGCATCAATCGTAACACCGGCTGTCAAATTACCAGATACCGGGTTTTGTCCTGATGGGATAACCGTACTTATCAGGTCGCAATCGTTGTAGCTTATCACGCTGGGCGCATTTATCATCGGTACGGTATTGGTTTCCGTGCCGCCCGGCACACCAGCAAGGTAACCTGCATTGAACCAGTGAACGGTGTCCACATCACTGCTATCTGCATTCTGCAGTAAGCAAGGGGCCGTACTGGATAGTATGCAATAAACGATGTCACCATCATTTAAGTTAGTGCCTGTCCATGTAGGCCCTGTACCATTTTGTACACCATTAAGCATCCATTTGTAGGATGGGTTAGGCCCGGGATTGTAAGCAATTGCAGTAAGGGTGAGCGGGTTGCCGGTACAAATATCCGGAACCCCGTTTATGAACACGGCCGGTGTAACATACTGATCCACCGTCATGGTAATTGTATTACTGGTATCGGTAAGCTGGCTTGGGCACAGGTCACTGCTGACCATCACACATGATATCATATCATTATCAGCAAGGTTATTATCATTGTATGTATCCGCAAATGTGCCCACGGGCAGGCCGTTCTTGATCCAGTGATATATTGGCGAGGGACCACCGTTCACAGGAGCTGCAGTAAAGGTTACTGGACTGCCCTGGCATATACTCAGCGGTGAGTTGGTGCTTATCGTCACACCGGGAACTGTTACGCCCTGTACGGTCATGGTAATTCCGTTGCTGGTCACAGTAGCCGGTGTTGCACAACTGGCATTGCTGGTCATATCACAGGTTACCACATCATTTGTATTGAGCGTGGCTGTAGTATAGCTAGCTGCATTGGGCCCTGCGGGGATACCGTTTACATACCATTGATACAACGGTGAAGGACCGGTATTTAACGAAGTAGCTGTAAAGGTTACCTGTGTGCCGGAACATATCGCATTGCCCGGGCTTACCGAAATACTTGTAGCCGGTATTACAGTACTGGTCACATTCATGGTTATGTTATTACTGTACACAGTAGCCGGTGCAGCACATGTAGCGTTGCTGGTAAGCATACAGGTAATAACATCTGTATTATTCAGGTTATTATCGGCATAGGTGGCTGAGTTGCCGCCCACAGGGTTGCCATTCTTCTTCCAGGCATATACCGGTGCAGGGCCGCCGTTAGTTACAGTAGCATTAAATGTTACTTGTGTACCTGCACATATGCTGTTGCCGGGAGTGGCTGTAATTGTTGCTACAGGTGTAACGGTGGGTATCACCGTCATGGCAACACTATTACTGGTCACTAATGTCGGGCTCGCACAAGAGGCATTGCTGGTCATGTCGCAAGTGATCACATCACCGTTCGCAAGTGTGTTATCAATAAAGGTGGCGCTGTTTGTACCTACAGGGTTACCATTCCTGTACCACTGGTAAGAGGGTACCGGTCCTCCGTTTGCAGGTGTTGCAGTAAAGGTCACTGAAGTACCTGCACAAATCGTATTACCTGTATTGTTAGCAATGGAGACAGTGGGCGTTACCGAATTGTAGACATTCATCGTAGTAGTAGCACTTGTGACCACTGCGGGCGATGCGCATACAGCATTGCTGTTCAACTGGCATGTCACCATATCACCATTCGCAAAGTTGTTATAAGCATACACCGGGCCAGAACCGACAGGGTTACCGTTTATATACCAGGTATATACCGGGGTAGGACCGCCATTGGTTATACTTGCCGAGAAGGTCACATTGGTCCCTGTACAAACCGAATTACCTGGGCTGGCCGTCAGCGTAATGGTTGGCGCTACCGTCTGGTTCACCGTCATCACTACACCAGCTGTTACAGACTGCGGGCTGGCGCACTGTGCACTGCTGGTCATTACGCAGGTGATATTATCACCGTTCGCAAGCGCGGTGGTGGTATATGTTGCACTGTTATTGCCTACAGGGTTGCCATTATTGTACCATTGATAGGTTGGCGCCGGGCCTGCGTTGCTTGTATTTGCCGTAAAGGTTACTGAAGTGCCTGAACATATTGTAGTGCCTGGGTTGGCGGTTACATTTATCGTCGGGGTAACGTTTGGTACAATCGTCATTGTCATGCTTCCGCTCACAGTAGCAGGTGTTGCACAAGGAGCACTGCTGGTCAAAGTGCAACTTACTATATCGTTCGTATTCAAAACACTTGTGGAATATGTGGAACCTGTACCTACCGGGTTACCGTTTACATACCACTGGTATGCCGGAGTAGGGCCGCCATTAGTAATATTGGCTGTAAACGTAACGTTGGCACCTGCACAAGCCGTATTGCCGGGATTAGCAGTGATGTTTATTGTTGGTAATACAGTAGGCGTAACTGTCATCGTTATGGGTGTGCTCGTCACTACAGGAGTTAGCACACATGGGGCATTACTGGTAAGTTGACAGGTCACCACGTCGTTATTATTGAGTGTGCTGGTGGTATAAGAGGCTGCTGTGCCCACGGGGAAGCCGTTCACCTTCCATATATACGTAGGTGTGGGGCCACCATTACTAATGCTTGATGTAAAGGTAACAGACTGTCCCAGGCATATCGTATTTCCCGGGTTGGCCGTTACGGTTACGGTAGGTGTTACATTAGGATTAACAATCATTGTTATGCTGTTACTCGTTGCTGTGGGTGGTGTAGCACAAGAAGCATTACTTGTGATGGTACAGGTCACTACCTGGCCATTGGCCAGCGTGGTGGTTGAGTAAGTTGGCGTGTTACCTCCTACCGGGCTCGCGTTTACGTACCATTGGTATGTAGGTGAAGGGCCGCCATTGGTGACCGCTGCAGTAAAAGTAACATTGGTCCCTGCACAAATAGTATTACCCGGGTTGGCCGTGATGGTAACGGCAGGAACAAGTTGAGGATTAATAACAAGGTCAGTCCCGTTATCCGCACCGGTAAATGCGGGCACACTTGACAGTATCCTGATGCGATAGCCTGTGCCGCCAGCCTGTGCCGCAGGTATGGTGCAAATAATAGAGCCGCTTGTAGCCGTGCTGGTCAGGGTACCGATGTTGGTGGGCGAAGCGAATGAACCGGTAGCATTACTTAGCTGCACAGTAAACACATTACCTGCAGTAAAGGTAAGCCCGATCGAAGAATAGTTAACTGTTATACTCGCACCGGCACACCAGGGAGATCCTGTGACACTTGGTGTTATCCCTGTCAGCGGGAATGTTTTTACATAATAAAGGATATTGTACCACAGGTTAAAAGCCTCAGGGCTCGTAGGCCACCAATAGTTAGGCTGTGTACAGCCTCCAAAAAAGACGATACCTGCGCCCCATTGTTTATAGCACAAAACAGGGTGCGTGTTTGCAGCATAGGCTACATCATACAAAAGCGAGGTGAGGCCGGTACCGCTGATATAGGCGTGTGCAAATGAACTGCCACCGTAAGTAGTTGCTGTAGGCGTATATGGTGTGGTAAATATCTGGTTTGCAGGTACAGTAGTCGTTACGCTATTAGCATACCAGGCATAATTAAGCACGGTATTGTTGAAACCCCAGTTCTGATTGCTTCCGTAATTGGGGCCTGCATTCATAAATAAGCGCCCACCATTATTAACCCAGTTCTCTATCAGGGCAATATTAGTACTTACGAATGTGGGAAAATTAGGGTTCCAGTCGCTGCCTTCAAGGAAAACGACATTATTTGATGGTGAAAATATTGTAGCCGCAGGAGTACTGAAATTTCCCTGTGTCCAGTTACCCGCACCAAAAACATTATTCATAGCCGTAATGTCATTGGTAGTTCCCCATGGATTACTATCCACTACGTAATAATTACCGCAAAATGCCGTAGTGTAAATAAGCCCTGCGAGTAATGTCAATAACAGGGATCTGGAAAATGAATAAAGCTTTTTCATTGCGCTATTATATTTTAACTACTTGTTAAGATTTGTACAGAGCTAACGAAAATAATAAAGAAAAGGATGTGTACAATATATTCTGATAAATATATTTTCTGCACAATCATAATATCAACAAAATAATACTAAGAGCAGGAATTTTTTTAATTATAACTGTATTTCAATCAATTAGGGATTTACAATGTCGATATTTAATCAAATATTATCCAAGAGAAAATAAATAAAATACAAAGATTAACTTTTAGTTAATGTACAACTGTATTTTAAGTTAAACAGGTTGGTGCACAAAAAATATGGCATCCCGTAACAACGGGATGCCATATTAACGAAAAGATTATAATAACTATTGCTTAGTAATCTTGATGGTTTGTGTTCTTACATCATCACTATACCTAAGCATATACATGCCAGATGCCAGGCCGCTCATATCCACAACTGCTTTATTATTATCCATACCTACAGTGATCAGTACACGGCCCGTAAGATCGGTAACTACAAGGCTACTGTGTGCTGCCCTGTTGCCGCTTATATGCACCGCAACTTTATCCTGTACCGGGTTTGGATAGGCATCTATTGAGAAGCCGTCCGCACCATTTACATTAGCAATTGCCAGCGGAAAATTAGTGCCTGTGTGAATATAGTAACCGCTGAATCCGGTAACGGGGAATGTCATAACCCACCAGTTACCCATAGGATCCCATGAAACAGATGATGGTACGATCACCTCGGCCGGGCCGCTATAATTGCCCGGATGTGTACCATTGCCATGGAAGGTAGTTACTTTGATATTGCCATTATCTGTACCAAAGTTGGGCAGTAAAGGATAACCCATTGGTCCTGCAATAGCGTTATAAGCATCAAATTCAGACTGGTAAGCGTAAAGGGTCACTGTAGCTGTTGCATTGTCTGCATTACTGTCTGGCTTGATATCAAAGTGGCGCTGCAGGTAAGGTTGTCCATTATATGTCTTTATGGTGCTGTCAAGTGTCACCAGTACCTTCGTACGGCCTTTGAGCGGCGAAGCGCCTGAAGGGTTCAGGGAAACCATCAGGTCACAATCCGAATAGTTTATTTTATCCGTAGTAGGTGTAACTTTTATAATATTGGTCTCAGTAAGGCCCAAGGTGCCTGCAAGGTAACCGCTGTTGAACCAGGACATCACATTTTGCGCACTGGTATCGCTGGTCTTCGTTACGCAGGCCGTATTGGCCACTATGATACAGCTTACACTGTCGCCGCTGTTTAATAACAGGTCGGTGTATGTAGGACTGTTAGATCCTACTTCTACGCCATTCTTGATCCAATGGTAAGTAGGCGATTGTCCTGCGCCTGTTGCAGCAGCAGTGAAGGTAGTAAGCGAACCGGTACAGATCACTGTGCCTGGCGTTACCGATACATATACACTGGGCGTAAGGGTTGGGGTAACCTGCATAGTATGTGTGTTACTGGTCACTGTAGCTGGTACTGGGCAGAGGTCACTGCTGGTCATCACGCATTTTACTGCATCGTTATCCACAAGGCCTATATCTGTATAGGTAGGCGAATTGGTACCTACCGGTAAGCCGTTCTTGGTCCATTGATACACTGGGCTAGGGCCACCGTTAGTAGGATTGGCTGTAAATATCACCACATTACCCAGGCATATCGAATCACCTGTATTTGAACTAACGGATACTGTAGGCGTGCTCAGGGCATTCACAGTTATAACCATGTTGCTGCTGGTCACCACCACAGGGCTCACACAAGGTGCGCTGCTGTTCATCGTACAGGTAATTACATCACCGTTAAGCAGCCCGTTATCTGTATAAGTAGTGCTGTTACCACCTACAGGGTTACCGTTTTTCTTCCATTGATAAATAGGTGTCGGGCCAGGGAATGTGGTAGCAGCATTGAAGGTAACGCTTGTACCATCACAAACCGTAGAACCCGGGTTTGCAGTAACGACTACTGTAGGTACATTGCCAGCATTGATGGTCATCGTAACGAAATTACTTGTTACAACTGTTGGCGAAGCACAAACAGCATTGCTGGTCACCACGCACGATACCACATCGGTATTATTCAGTGTTATACTGCTGTATGTCGGCGTATTGCCACCTACAGGGTTACCATTTACTTTCCATTGGTAATTCGGTGTCGGTCCTGCATTGGTTGTATTGGCAGTAAAGGTTACCAAAACATTTGAGCATACTACATTGCCCGGACTGGCCGAAACGTTGACTGTGGGTGTAACTGTGGTATTGACCGTCATAGTTATGGCATTGCTGGCTACCATTGTTGGTGTAGCACATAATGCATTGCTGGTCATTTCGCAAGTCACCACATCATTATTATTCAGTGTTGTTGTCAGGTATGTGGGGCTTGGGCTGCCTACAGGGTTACCATTTACATACCACTGGTATACCGGGCTTGGGCCGCCATTGGTTTGTGTGGCAGTAAACGTTACCGTAGTACCCGAGCATACCACGTTACCCGGCGTAACCGCAATGCTTACAGCAGGTGTAAGCGTAGGATTAACGATCATGGTTATAGCATTGCTGGTAACCGTAGCAGGTACGGCACATACCGCATTGCTGGTAAGTGTACATGTCATTACATCACCGTTGGCAAGCGTGTTATCTGTATATGTAGATGTATTACCACCTACGGGGTTGCCGTTCTTCTTCCAGGCATATACCGGTGTGGGGCCGCCATTGGTTATAGCAGCAGAAAATGTTACCGAGGTGCCTGCACAAATAACATTACCGGGGTTAACTGATATACTTACCGTAGGCAAAACCGATGGGTTCACCGTCATAGTTATATCGTTGCTCACCACGGTGGCGGGGCTGGCACATGCAAAGCTTGTCGTCATGGTACAGTTCACAACATCACCATTGGCAAGTGTAGTACTGGTATATGTATTGGTATTACTACCCACTATATTGCCATTTACTTTCCATACATATGTTGGTGTCGGGCCGCCATTAGTTGGTGTGGCAGTAAATGTCACCGAGGTGCCGGCGCAGATCGTATTGCCCGGGCTAACCGAAATACTCACCGCCGGTGTAACTGGTGGTGACACGGTCATGGTTATTGTATTGCTCGCTATGGTAGCGGGTGTAGCACATAGTGCACTGCTGGTTAGTGTACATTGTATTACATCACCATTGTTCAATGCTGCATTCGTGTACGTAGCTGTAGGGCCGCCTACAGGATTACCATTCAATGTCCATGCATATGTGGGTGTAGGACCGCCATTGGTAATGGCTGCACTGAAGGTAACACTTGTACCGGCACATATATTATTACCCGGGTTGGCCGTAATGCTGATGGTAGGCGTCACTACCGGGTTTACGGTAATAGTTATTGGTGTACTGGTAGCTGTTGTTGGGCTGGCACAAGGCGCATTACTTGTAACAGTGCAGGTAATCACATCTCCGTTCACCAAACTATTATCAGTATAAGTATTACTGTTGGTCCCTACCGGGAAGTTGTTCTTATACCATTGGTATACAGGAGTTGGGCCACCATTGGTAATGGTCGCCGTAAAGGTTATCGGTGTTCCGAAACAGATCGTATTACCCGGGTTGGCCGTTACCGATATGGTCGGCGTTACATTCGGGTTCACCGTCATGGTTATTGCATTACTTGTTGCAGTGGTTGGCACGGCACAGGCTGCATTACTCACGATCGTGCAGGTGATAACATCATTATTGTTGAGCGTATTGCTTGTGAAAGTGTTATTAGTGCCAACTGTTACGTTATTGATCTTCCATGCATAAGTTGGCGATGGACCACCATTGGTTACCGTGGCCACAAAAGTGACCGATGTACCGGCACATATATTATTACCGGGTACTGCCGTTATGGAAACGGACGGAACCAGCTGCGGATTAATGGTCAGGTCCGTACCGTTATCGGCACCTGTGAAGGCTGTATTGGTCGACACAGTTCTCAACCTGTACCCTGTGCCGCCCGGCTGCGCAGCAGGTATGGTACAACTGATGGCCCCGCTTGTTGCAGTGCTTACCAAAGGTCCGCCAATGGTTGTAGGTGTGGCAAAAGAACCGGTAGCATCACTTAACTGCACAGTAAACTGGTTACCGGCATTGAACACCAGGTTGAGCGAAGTGTAGTTTACCGTAATGTTGGCACCCGCACACCATGGTGAACCCGTAACCGTACTTGTGATACCGATAAGCGGGTATGTATTAACATACGCAAATATATTCTGCCAAAGATTTATGCCCTGTGGATTGGGGCTCCAGAAGTTGGGTTGTGTGCACCCTCCGAAGAAAACAACACCATTACCCCATGTTTTATAACATAATACCGTTAAAGAGTTAGCAGGATTATATAACAAAGTTGTAAGACCTGTGCCACTTATCGTTGCGTGACCAAAATAACTGCCGGTATAACTTGTGGCAGTAGGCAGGTATGGTCCTAAAAATATCTGGTTCGTTGGCACACTGGTCGTTACGCTGGGCGAATAGCCGGCGTAATTCATTACAGTTCCCGAAAATCCCCAGTTCTGGTTACCTGCATAGTTGGGTGCTGCGTTTATAAACAAACGCCCACCGCTGTTTACCCAACTTTCTATAGTTGCAATGTTGGCAGTGATATATGCCGGGAAACCCGTATTAGCATCGCTACCCTCCAGCATGACGAAAGTGGTAGAGGGTGAGAATACCGTATTTATCGGTGTAGAATAGTTACCCTGTGTCCAGCCTCCGGGGCCAAACACATTGTTCATACAGGTTTGGTTTTGTGTGTTTCCCCAGGGGTTGGAGTTCACTATGTAATAAGCACCGGCGAAGGCACTGTTACCAGCGAAAGCAAGCAAAGTTATCAGGGGCAATAACTTCAAATAAGAGAATACATTTCTTTTCATAACCGTGAGATTATTGAGCGATCATACAAATTGTTAAAGTTTAACGAAAATAATAAATGATATCATATATACAATGAAATGGAAACAGTTTTTTGGCAATTAATATAAACGTTTGAAAATCAATTTTTTATGAATAAAATCGTTATTGTCCCTGCTTCTAAAATACTGATAAACAAAGTTTTAACCACTCAAAGCATGTATTGCCTATAGTTAAAAAAGCAATATTGCCTTTAATATATGGCCTTATCTCTTGCAATTAAGGAGGCCGGTTTTTTCATTAGAAAAATTTTTTTCTCTGGCACCCAAGATTTTTCAAGCTGCTTACGTCTTTTTATGTAGACGCGTATAAAAAAGCATTTTTAACAGGGCCCTGGCAAGAAATGCATAACCACAAAATCTTCGAGAAATGAAAAACAGGAAAATGTATTTATACCGCATAAACAGCAAAGCCAGCCCCGTTACAAATACAAGCTCATATTCCGGTACGGGTATGCGCTTACAAAAACCCTTGAAACTGCTCTTTTATACCATCCGTAAACAGCGGTTGGTTTAAGAACAGGAACAACATGATCAAAAGCCTTGTTTTATGAAAAAAAATTGTTATCTTACTGCATAGACCCGAATTTAAAAACATATCATGCCCTCGTATTCTGAACAAGAAATAATAGAAGGGTGCCGCAGAAGGGACCGTACATACCAGGAACACCTGTACAAAGCATACTACAGCCTGTTCCTTAAGGTATGTGCCCGCTATGCAAGAGATATGCAGGATGCAGAACAGCTGCTTAATGACGGGTTCCTGAAAATATTCCTCAATATAAGCAGCTACAAGAGCAAAGGCTCCTTCGCGGGGTGGATGAGACGGGTGATCGTAAATACCTGCCTCGATCATTTGAGAAGCAATTATCTCAAAGATTCAATGATAATGCACATCAATACGCTGCCACCCTCAAGCAAAACATCAGTAAATAACAGCGGGCTGGAAAACATGGAGTTCAAAGAACTGCTGGAGCTGATACAAGCCTTGCCCGTAATGACACGCACCGTATTCAACCTCTTCGTGTTCGAAGGGTTCAGCCATAAAGAAATAGCCAAACAACTGGATATAAGTGAAAAGACATCTCACTGGCATGTACACCAGGCCAGGGAGATCCTTCAAAAGAAGTTAAAAAAAAATGAATCGCAAAAAGTGATGTATGAAAGCAAACGAATTTGATAAAGCAGTACGCCATTCTTATGAACAGGGCAGTTTCGACTACAACCCTGCTCATTGGGAGAACATGGTACAGCGGCTGAGTGAAGCTGAAAACAAAAAGACCAGCCTGGCATGGCTGCCTTTTATCAGCTATGCCGCATCCATACTGTTCATGGTGAGCATCGGTGCTTTTTTAATGCGTGAAAATGCACCACAGGATAAAATTGCTGCCAACAGCTTATGGTACGAGCACAGTACGATATTCATGCAACAGCGGATAGCAAAACCGGAAGCTGCATGGCAGAATACTGCACCTGCCCTGGCTGAAGCGGCAATTCCCCAAACAATAAACAGCTCTGCCCCACAACAGGAGCAGGCAGCTGCTATACAGCAGCAACAGGTACTTGCAGTTGCTTTGCCCGACGATGCTGAGAAAATACTGCATGCCTCGCTGGCATCAGCAGCACAGCCCATGATACAGCAGGCCTTGCCAAAGGCCCCTACATATATTGATCTCAGTGGTCCTGTATATGAACCTATGGAAGAAAAGAAAAACGGCAAAACAATTATCAGTATTGCCGGCGGCCTTAACTACGGCTCAGCCAACAGTGGCTATGCGCTTGGCTTCACTGCCTATCAAAAACTGGCCGATAACCTTTTCTTTGAAGGTGATGTAGCCTTTGTCAACAACCTGGGTGGCAAAAGAACAGAATATGCAAAAGAGGGCTCTTATACCACAACCACCACTACCATCACACAAACAAGTACAGGTGGTGGCGCTGGCAGCAGCGCAGCAGCAAAACCTGCCGGCAGCTCAGGAGCAAAGCCCTCCGGCACTGCAGCAAGACCTTCCGGCATTGCTCCTACTGCTGATGAAGAATCGCTCACCACTACCACTGTGACTACCACTACGCAGCCTCGTGGCAGCCATTATAACCTCTTCTACGCACAGGTTACGCCTACATTAGGTTATAACGTTTTTAAGAACCTCTCACTTTCAGGCGGCGCTGATGTGCAGCGCCTGCTGCAGGGCGATCAGTTGATGACCATTACAGAGCACGAGGCTGATGCCAAATATGTACCTTCTTACGATTTCGGTTTTGTGGGCAAAACAGAATATGCTATCTCCAAAGAACTTAAGGCCACAGTATATTACAGGCACGGACTAAACAACGCCATAAGCGGCGGCAGCGGCGAAAAATATATAGATCGCAATTACATACAACTGCAGCTTAAATTTTCTATACTAAATAAATAAATACCCCTGTACTTTTAAATGCAATAATGTAAGAGGCGCCCTTGGGGGCGCCTCTTTATTGGCATACCGCACATTATACCCGCTTTAGTACTGTATTTATCCGTATTTTTAACGCCGGAAAATCAATGATATATGAAGAATTTTTTATTGCCCTTATGCTTATTGGTTACACTAAATACAGCGTTCGGGCAGGTACAGCATAATACCAATACACTGATCAGCGGCAAAAGTTATTCATTTACCGGAAACAAGCCCCGCACACACGTACTTGCAAAAAGCACAGCGGCAAACGACACCCTATACTACTATAATAATACCGATACTTTACTCTTCGATTCCTCTGTAGCATTGCGATACGATGGTATAACGCCTAACGATACCGGCTACCTCTTTGGCACCAATGTGTATGGCGATTCCGCTTTTGCGGAAATGTATGATTTTACATGGGGCACCGATAGCACGGTCAGCGTGCTGGGCTTGCTCAGCTATTGGGGCGGCAGCGTTAACCCTTCATCCACCGATTCGGTAACTTTTCATGTATGGGGCATCGACACTACAAAGTATCAGCTGGACACGAACATATATGCAGGTAATTTTCCGGGCGCATCCATGGGCAGCCAAAAAGTAGCCCTTACTGCCCTCAACATCGGCAGCAACCAGCTTGCTACCACATGGTTCGATGCACCGGTGGCTGGTATCAACAGTAATTTTTATGTGGGCTATAGTTATAGCTATGATCCCACTTCGCTGAACGGGGATACGATAACCCTGCGTTCCACACCCAATGGCAAAGGTTCAGGTACGGGACAATACGATGTGGATAACAACGGCGACACTTTGCTGATCACACGCAATGCCGTGATGGAGACCGACGGTTATTGGTATGATGTGTATAATGACTACAGTTATAATGTAAACCTCTCTATCGTTCCCATTTTCAAACTGCAGCAAGCCACAGCCATACAGGGTATCGCTAACAGCGGCCTTACATTAACAGGCAATGCACCCAACCCTGCTGCGAACAGCACCACTATAAATTTTACCCTGCAGCAGGCTGCTAATGTCACCATCCAGCTCGCCGACGTGAATGGGAAAATATTGAGCACACAGGAACAAAAAGGCCTTACTGCAGGCAGCCATTCCGTATCGATATCATTAGCACAATATCCTTCAGGCAATTACGTATATATCATTCGCAGCGATAAGGGTGCCGCAATGGCTGCACTCCTGACCATTGAAAAATAATTAACTTAATATTCTCCTTGCAGGCTGCGGATCGTCTCCGCAGCCTGTTTCTTTTTGCATAAGAAATGTTTATTTTTATAAAAAAATAGACTATGAGAAAACTGATACTTTGCATATTGCTTCTTGCATTTACTGCATCAAGCCGCGCACAGGTTGCGTACAAGTATTATCTGCAGGGCAACTTGGATGAGGCTACAGTAGGCCCGGCCCTTATCCCTACCTGCGCCGATACCTTTATTACAGACACCTTCCCGGCATATTCACTTATCCGTCCAGTATATCGCTTTTCTAGTAATTGCGGCTTAAACTTTGATGACGCCGCTACCAATGCACTGGCTATAGGCGACTATACTATAGAGATGTATGTATCGCTGGATACCACGCTTAGCTACCGCAAACTAATAGACTATAAGAACCTGAACGATGATGGCGGTCTGTACATTAACGACAGCTCGCTCGACTTTTACAATATCATCAATACCAACAACCACCTGTATATCCCCGGTCAGTATATGTTCACTACCATCAGCAGGAACAATGCAACCCAAAAAGTGCGTTTATATGCCAACGGTAATATAGTGGATAGCTTTGCCGATACTAACGGAGATGCGATCTATAATGCGTACAAGCTCTTACGCTTTTTCCAGAACGATACACTGAATGTATTCACTGAGGCCTCAGCCGGCAAAGTGGCCTACCTGGCCATATACAATTATGTGCGCGACCCCTTGCTGATACATAATGATTATGATTCCTTAGGCTCCATACTTGCCACAACAAGCGTTAAAAATGTGAACGCACAAAACAACATCAAAATATGGCCCAACCCCGCAACCGATAAGCTGGAGGTAGATGCCCTCGCTCCGCTTTCTTTTACTGTTACCGACCTTGCAGGCCGCCAATTACTTAACGGCAATATACTGAAAGGCACCAACACATTACAGGTGGATGTGTTACCTGCAGGTATGTATTTCCTGCGTTTGCAGGGGGCTAATGCCGGTGGTGTTTACAAATTCATAAAAAGATAAGTATCCTTTCTCATTAAGTAATAAAGCTGCCTTACAGGGCAGCTTTATTTTTATATATACGCCTGTTATGGCATGGCTTTTTAGGCTTCATCTCTAAATTTTACGCTATGAAAAAAATCATACTTTTTTTCCTTTGTCTTACCGCAATATCTGCAGAGGCACAGATCGTTTACAAATATAATTTCAGGAATAACCTCCACGAAAAAAATGGAGGCCCCGATCTCGTGGCATCTTGCGGAGGAAGTTTTATAAACGATTCCATTACAGACTACAGCTTATACAGGCCCGTTTATCATTTTGACAATAATTGTGGTTTTACCTTCGATGATACTGCGAACTTCCTCGCCACTGGAGATTATACTATAGAAATGTTTGTTGCGCTCGATAATACCACTGCTTATCGCAAAATGATCGACTATAAAAACCTGGCCGCAGATGAAGGCTTATACGTTCATGATAATGCGCTGGCATTTTACAACAGCTTTTCAGCAGCTAGCCAGGACTATATGAATGGCGATTATGTCTTTACAGCTATAACAAGGAATAGTGCTAACCAAATGGTGCGGATGTATGTAAATGGCAACCAGGTCGGCAGTTTTACTGATGTAAGCGGCGATGCCTATTATGATGCAAATAAACAGATCCGTTTCTTTCAGGACGATTCAATAACTGGCAATATCGATGTATCTGGAGGCAATATAGCCTATATGGCGCTGTATGATTATGTCCGCGATTCATTATTGGTATTCAACGATTACCTCGCTATGGGAAATCTGCTTGTAACTACCGGGCTGGCCAATATCTCCGAAAGCAGTGCACAAATATGGCCCAACCCGGCAACTACTACGCTACAGGTAAATGCCGCCGCCGAATGTTCTTTTGCTATTACTGATGTAACCGGCCGCTCTTTGCTCGGTGGTACATTACAAAAAGGCATTAACACCCTACAGGTAAATATGTTACCTGCAGGTATGTATTTCCTGCGTTTGCAGGGCAGCAATACTGGCGGTATTTACAAATTCATGAAGAAATAAGTACGCTCTTTTCTCATTATGATAAAGCTACCCTATAGGGCAGCTTTATCTTTTATAGAAGAGTCCCCTGTGAAAACAGGGGACTTACAGCAATTTTATTGTCATCCTTAATGTAATGTAAACTTACACTCATATATACGGCTAAACATACCTCATAAGAGGGGAATTATCCCTTAGCTGAATATTTTGCTCTTACTTAGGCTGGTACGACCTGTTATAAATATGTGCACGGTGATGCACATGATTGCCATAATAATTAGGGTGATACACATGGTAATAGCCGGGACCATCATAATAGCTTGGGGCACATGAGTTAAGCCCCGTCATCAGTAATAGCAGTGCCCCGGTTATAAATAGAAACTTTTTCATGGCTCTTGATTTTTACAGTAAGGGCAAAAAAATCCTGCCATTGGTAACACAAAAAAGCGCAGCAGCCCAATGGGCTGCTGCGCACAATTTATATCTGCTCCTATTTTATTTCTTTACCTGTAGTGGTATGGTGCTTACTTCTGCTCCATTCACCAAAGCTACCATATAGCTGCCGGGAGCAAGGCTATTAATATTAATGCTGCCATTATTGGCCACCGATCCGCTCATTACTTTTTTGCCCGTCACATCGGTGATATCATAATTTGATGCTGCCTGTAAGCCGGTCACATACACAGTATTGGTGCCGGGATTTGGATAAAGCGATGGTGTATTGGCTGCGGCACCGGCACTTGCCGCATCGGTAGGCGCCACTACCATGATCTTGCCAAAGTACGGTTTGGTATTAGGCGCCGTAACACTTACCATCAACGAATCGCCAGCCTGCAAAGAAGCAAAATTGTGATGTGTACTGCCGCTTACTACCGGCCTCACCGAGAACAGTGTATCGTAATGCATCAGCACTACAGTAGCGTCATTATTATTAACGGTAACGTTCACGCTGGTCCAGTTGGGCGTTATTGTAGCCACATGGTTGACTGCAAGCGTAGCAGGTGTCTTTTTCCTGAACTGCAGCGAGGGATCGCCGAACAGCGTCCAGGTATCGGTCATATCATAACCGCTGAAACTGTATTGGTCATTCATTGAATAACAGCCGGTCTCTACTATAGGTCCTATATTATCCAGCGAGTCGGTACTATTATAGCTAACGATATCATTTACCATATCCTGTGTTTCCATGGGCTCATCCCAATACTGCGATATGGTGCTCATAAAATTAGCCACCGCACCTACCGGGTTGCCTGAGGCATCCTTAACACGCTGAAAATATTCTGCAAAACAGGTTTCGCCTACAAAGGAGCCCACCTCGCAGCCTACGATCAGTACAAATGGCCACATACCGGTATTGTTGGTAAGCGCTTGTACGTTGTTCGATGTGAAATTGGTGGTTACCACGCCCTGGTCCCACCCATGGCCGCAATAGTTCACCAACGATACGCCACTGTCTATCTGGTTTTCAAGGTCGCTATAATCCGGATCGCCTATAGCATCCATAATATTATGCGTACCGTCATACAGCTCTGCTACATGTGTGTAAGTAGCCCCCATCAGCTTCGTACGTATGTTGCGCATATGCTCCCAGTCCATTTCGTTATCATCGCCGGGCCCAAGGTTCGATGCCACACCCACCGCCCTTGTGTACCATGCGGTATCTGTAAGGGGCGTCTTTTCATAACTGATGGTCTTGGTCAGCTGCGGCGCAAGTTCTGAAAGCGTATTGGCCGATAAACGCCCAACGAATATGTCCGGGTAATGGTCGTTGCCCGCCAGGTAACCATATGATATATCGGACGGGCCAGCGAAAGTAAGTGTCGCATTATCCACCAGGCCCGAATCAAGGCGTGGCGTAATGGCTGCATCATCCCCTACCAGCAAGAGGTAATCTATATGCTTCTGCTGGTAAAACTGTTGTACATACGCATAGATACTTTCCTGTGCCGGGTAGCCGGGTATGGCCGTCGTTTCCGTAACATAGGTACGGATGCCCTGCTGGTTCTTCCACTTAATGAAAGACCTTAAAGTATCGGCAAACATATGCGGGGTAATAATGAGCATTTGTGCAGCATAGCCCACACTGTCATTGGCCGTTGCCTTTGCTGCGGCATGACTAAGCAGTTCATAATTGATAAAATGCCTGCGGTATATGTTATTCCATATCCTGTTACTTGATGCGTCTTCGGGTTTGTGGGTCATTTTTGCTTTTACGTTCAGCTTCACCTCGGTATATACCCTTAGGGTATGCGTAACCGGGTTATACTGTACCGGGAACACCCACACCGTTTTGCCATGCGCATCATGCACCACGTAGTCGTTCACTACAGTAGCTATGTTTTCAGGATAAAATTTATTTTCATTATATATAGGCCCCGCCACCGGCTTTACACTCGCCGGATCTGTCTTGCGGCTCAACTTGCCTTTGGAGGGAACGATATCATATCCCTGGAAATCTTCGTATTTGCTCGCATCTACCGATACTTCCATATTATCATCGCCCACCAGGAAGCTATAGCCTGCGAAAGGCATGGCCGGCTCGTCCTTACGGTTCAGGTATTGCAGGTGGTCCATATTCACGTCCAGGCGTTTCCAGCCATCTTCACCGGGTTTTACCGATACCGAACCAAAATCAATATTAAGGGAATAAGTGCCTGTAGCAGACAGACTTATATCTGTATTAGCCCTGTTCTTGCTTAGTTGCTGGGCACCGGCAGACAAGCCTATACCCACCAGCAAAACGGGGAGTAATAATTTCTTCATATAAGGATGATTAATGTATTTTTAAAGATAGGGGATTTTCATATAAAACGAACAAACATGGTGTTAATATGCAAAATGTAGGGGAGTTTGCTCTCCCTATAAACAAAAATACCTTACTGCTAAACCCATTTTGAGCTATAATTGCAATAAATCTGCTTCAATTATGGCTACATACGACGAAATATTTGAGCATAACAAACGCTGGGTAGCAGCCCGTACAGCCGAAGACCCCGGTTTTTTTGAGAAGCTGGCCAAAGACCAGGAACCGGAATTCCTTTACCTGGGCTGCTCCGACAGCCGCGTACCAGCCAACGAGATTATGGGTCTGGAACCGGGCGATGTATTCGTGCACCGCAACGTAGGCAACCTCGTGAATAATAATGACCTCAATGTGCAATCGGTAATAAACTATGCAGTTAATTACCTGCATGTGAAGCACATCATTGTTTGCGGGCACTATAACTGTGGGGCTGTAAAGGCAGCCATGGTACCCCAGGATATGGGCTTGCTCAACCCCTGGCTGCGCAACATACGCGATGTGTACCGCATGCACTATGACGAACTACAGGCTATACAGGATGAAGCCGCCCGCTATAAGCGCCTTGTGGAATTGAATGTGCAGGAGCAATGCTTTAACGTTATTAAAACTGCCATCGTTCAAAAAAGCTACCTGGATAAAAAATTCCCTGTTGTACATGGCTGGGTCTTCGACCTGCACAATGGCTACCTGGTGGATCTTAATGTTGATTTTGAAGCTGTGCTCAAGGAAGTACAGAAGGTTTATGACCTGCACGGGGACTAAATAATAGTACCTACTTCCCCTTCTTTACATAGCTGCTAAAGTACGTGCAGGTATTAAATGCTATACGGTAAAAATTTGTTTTCGCGTATTCATTTTTCAGTTTTCCGAAATAGGGGTTTTTCAGGGAATAGGCTACATAACTGCTGTCATCGCCGCCATAGTAGTAATACTCGTTCTTAGGCGCCGGACAACGTTTCTGCCAGCATTTTGCAGCCATATAGGTACATTTTGCCTGCTGTTCCTTGTCTTTTGCAAACTGTGCAGCGAGCAGGAAATACTTTTCCGCTTCGGCAGGGTCGTAATATTCTTTATAAAATGCCGGTAGCTTATCCCGGGCGGGGTTGTAGAAATAAGCATACTCATCTACCCCGCTGCGATAATATACAAAGGCATGATTGGCCCTGCCATAGTAACTCATATTGTACAGGCCTGCACCATAGAGGTAGGCTGCTTCCGGGTCTTTGGGGTCTTTATCCAGCTTATTTTTTTGCTCAGCCATTTTCACCGCAAACTGCAGCTTATTCATCGTTATGGCCGTGTCTATTTTACGCAGGTCGTGCTGGTCGTCTATATGCATGATGAATGGGTCGGGTAAGACCGTTCCAGCTAGTATATCTTTGGGAACTTGTTTTAGTACCTCAACTGCTTTATCGAATTGATGCAGGCGTATGTATTTGGTGCCTTCCAGTTCCTGCAGCACAGGCAGTGTAAAAGTATTGTTCTTTATAAGCCATAGTTCATAATCGGTCTTACTGCCCTGCTGTATGTAGTCTTCAAATGCTTTTATCCTTTCGGGCGACATACTTTCTAATAACCCCCCGGATACACTGTATGTATAGTCACCGTTATACGCTATTTGCTCGCTGCTGTTCGCCGCCCGCGAAAAACAGAAGATCGCCCTTGCGGTATCGCCCTGCTTCAGGTATGCACTGCCCAGTACTGCGGTCATCATATCACGATACACTTTCTCAAAACGGGGCTTGCTTTTTGCACGCTCCTCTATCCATTGCAGCGAGGGCAGCAGCTCAGCCTCTGTTCCTGCATCTATCCGCGTCTTGCTGCCTGCTATATACAGGGCCTTTATTATTGCTGCAAGATCTTTTTCCCGGTCGTTCATCTTTTTCCTGGCGGCAATATCGGTTTGTTCTTTACATGCCGGCATATCGCCCTGCATATAATAGAGGTATGCCGATGCCAGGTGCCAGAAGGCGATATTGCCATTCCTGCCTTCCTTTGCCACCTTTTGTGCAAAGTCGTTCAGTTGTTGCAGGTAGGTGCTGTAGCGGTTCATCTTTTCCTGCACTTCGTTTCTATAATTTTCGGCAGGGGCATATAAGGGCAGCGACACAAAACCAATGAGGTTACCTATGGCATATTTTTCCGACTGGTAGTTTTGCTCAGCCTTATTCATTTCCCTTGTCATTACGATATCGAGCCCCTCTATAGCGGGGGCGGCAGCATAGGCTTCCTGCAATAGCTTCAGACCCTCCATTTCCTGCCCTTCCGATTGATACAATCCATCCATGATATACACTACCGCTCTTTCATGCCCGCTCTTACACAGTTCCAGTACGCTGTCTGTTTTTGAGCCCACTGCCCAGTTGAAGCTTATGTGCGCACTTGGCTTCAGTTCATCGCTCAGGTCAAATACCCGGCTATATAGGTAAGCCGCCTCTGTCTTTTTGCCCAGGCGGTACAGGGCGCCAGCCTTCATGCCCAGGCAGCGCGGGTATATAATGCTATTGCTTGTTTTATCGCCTAATAGCTGGCTGTAAAGCTGCAGGGTTTCTGCGTACCGGTTGCTGTAAAAGGCCATGCGCAATACCTGGTAAGCATAGCGCAGCTTTATATTATCGTTCTTTACGTTTCGGTACAGTACCAGGCCCTCGTCGATAAGTGTGCCCATGGCCACTGTATCACGCACAGGTAGCGCATACTGCTCCGCCTGGTTATCCCAGTAGCTTTCCAGCGGCACCGTATAGGGCTGGCATTTTTTGGCAAATATGAGGTACTCCAGCACTTCCGTTTCCCTGTTTTTTACCAGCCACTGGGCAAAGTTATTTGTTGCTGCCCTTTCGCTTAACTGCCCGGCCTTGCTTTTCCCGATATGCGCGTACAATGCCTGCACCTCTTCGATACTGAACTGGTACACCAGCATGCTTATATCATCTGCGCCGGCTGCGCCTTTGCAGTACTGCCGCCATTCCGAAATATTATCGTCGGGCAATGTATCCATTTTGGGCGGCTCATACATATCATACTGGTCATAGAAGGTAAGCAGGTCGGTATAATAGAATGGCTGGTAGGCCGGCTTTTCGTTCACATCGTTCAGGAAAAAGGATGGATATGCATCATAAGGGTCGGGGCCGTCGGCACAGGCCAGCACGATCCGTACAGCAGCAGCTATCATTATTGCGCTAGCGGTAATTGTCCAAAACCTTTTCCAGTTCATGTACCGAATATTTACTTAAAGTTAGGCTATCGCAATGGAAGAAGACAACATTCAGGCTGTCCTGTTTTATCTTTTTAGCGGTGTAAGCGGCTACCTCGTTTATATCCCCTGTCGTGGCATCTTCCGGCCTTAACACATCGCCTGCTTTCAATTTATAACCGGCCCATACCGTATCGCGCAGGCAGCTGTATTTATTAGCTCCCTCCTTTTTCACCAGGGCATTCGCTTTCACGGCAGCCGCAGGTATATCGCACAGTATGCCCCTCAGTTGTTTATCCCTGAAGAGCAGGCACCAGTCAAATAATGGCAGGGCTACATCAAGCCTTAGGGGATAGGTAGCCAGGTAGTCAAGATATTCTTTGGCTATTTCCGGGTCTATTATAGAGTTTTCGGCTTCATACTTTTTTATGTCGCCCATGTTATAACACATCAGCAATCCCTTATCCACGGGGGGTATGCCCATGCTCTTTTTGTACTTCACCTGGTGCAGGCGTATGGTTGCTGAGAGTAGCTTTCCCTTGAACCAGGCCTGTCTATGCAGTTGCTGCAGCAGTTCAAAATAAATATCCCTTGTGCTCCCCGTCCAGTCGCAGTCTATTTGTATCTCAGCGGGCACTATGCCCGCTGCCGTGCACATGCCCCGGGTCATCGCCGCTATATGCTGCGCAAATGGGCAGATGCTGCTGCCTTGTACATGCAGCAATACTTCCTGCTTTATGAACACTACGGGTATGTATTTAAAGGCTGTATCCAAATGCTGCGGCAGGCGTATAGGTGCTACGGGTATCGCCGCATAGCTGGCAGCATCCCAGTCCACATCATACAGCCTCAGGTACATGCTTTGGCAATGCAATTGCTTTAACTTGTTCAGTTCATAAGCGCCGGGCGCATAGATGGTCTTCCAGTAATAAATACCGCTGGTTATATGGTGCTGCCTCTTTTTGCAGGATACAAAGAGCACTGCGGCAATGATCACCGGCAGGATGATCTGTTTATATTGGCTATTATTAGGGAACAATCACTTTTTGTGCTGCAGGCTTCATTTTAAAGTGTATGGTTGATGCGCATTCATGTGCATCGCCATCGGTCTGCATCAGTTTCAATACCGGGTTGCTGATGCTCACTTCCTTTGCACGCATAAAGGTAACGTAGGGACTTTTGGTAATGGTACCCGTCATGGCACGCAGCACCAGCATACCGCCCAATATTTTAGGGAACCTGCGTATGATGATCACGTCAAAAAGCCCGTCCGTCCAGTCGGCCTGCGGCGCTATCTTAAAGTTGTAGCCAAACTGCTGCATATTACATACGCAGGCGATAAAGGCCCTTTCTTTAAGTGCTTTGCCATCCACTATTATATCAAAGTTCCGCTCTTTATACAGCCACATATATTTGGTCACCAGCCAGCTGTACATCATGATGCCCCGGCGCACGCTTTTGGCAAATTTCTTGGCGATCAGTGCATCAAAGGCCACACCTGCATTACTGATGAACAATCGTTCGTTGGCAAAAGCGATATCCATCTTAATGATATTGCCCTTGTTGATGACCTGTAGTGCAGCATTTATTTCCAGCGGTATGCCCAGCGTGCGGGCCGTGCCATTGCCCGATCCCTTGGGTATGATGGCCAGTGCGGTATCGCTGCCGTTCAGGCCATTGGCTATATCGTTCACCGAGCCATCGCCACCCACAGCCACTACGGCATAGGCCCCTTTGGCCGCAGCCTCTTTCGCCAGCACTATGCCATGCTTGGCATACTCACTATGCACCAGCTCATGGCTGTACTGCTCATGGTCCAGTGTTGCGTCTATGGCGCTCTTAATGGCTTTTTCCCTGTCCACCCCCGATTTGGGGTTAATAATGAATACCAGGTGTTTTTTACTCATGCAGTTGGGCTTTGAGGCTTAAGTCCATGCTTACTGCATGGTGTATTATTGCGCCCACCGAGATATAGTCTACCCCGCTGCGCGCATAGTCCGTAATTGTATCCAGGTTCATACCGCCCGATGCTTCTGTTTCATACTTTCCGCCTATCATCTTTACAGCTTCTTCCAGCAGTTCAGGTGTAAAATTGTCGAGCATGATGCGGTCCACTCCGCCCGTTTCCATCACTTTACGCACATCATCAAGGCTGCGGGTCTCTACCTCTATCTTCAGGTCCAGTGCATTGGTCTGCAGATAGGCCTGCGTTTTTTCTATAGCGTTTTCTATACCTCCGCAAAAGTCAATATGGTTGTCCTTGAGCATGATCATGTCATACAAGCCCATGCGATGGTTATGGCCGCCACCTATAAGCACTGCTTCTTTTTCATGCATGCGGAACAGGGGGGTCGTTTTACGCGTATCCAGTATTTTGGCATTAAAGCCTGATACCTTAGCTACATATTGTGCGGTTAGCGTGGCTATTCCGCTCATGCGTTGCATACAGTTCAGCACCAGCCGCTCTCCTTTTAATATGGCATGTACCAGGGCTGTCACTTCAAAAGCGATATCCCCGGCCTTTACCCTGTCGCCGTCTTTTTTGTACAGATCTATTTTTGCATCGGGGTCCAGGTAAATAAATATTTCCTGTGCCAGTTCCACACCTGCCAGTATGCCATCCTCTTTTACCTTCAGTACCGCCTTTCCTTTGGCATAGCGGTCTATACAGGCCAGGGTGCTATGGTCGCCCTCGCCGATATCTTCCTGTAATGCCGCTGCTATGAATGCCTGCCTGTTCACTTATGTTACGTATTTTTTAAGTTGGCAAAGGTATGAAATACGGCCTGCACTCATAGAGATAATCAAGAATTAACATTGGGCTTATTATGCCATAACAGGCAGCCATCGCCATAACTCAGGAAGCGAAAGTCGTTATTTAACGCGTGTTCGTACACCCTCCGCCAGTCATCTCCAATAAAAGCAGCGATCAATAAGAGCAGGGTGGATTGCGGCTGGTGAAAGTTGGTCACTAAACCGCTCACAATGCGAAACCGGTAGCCCGGGGCTATCAATATCCTGGTACGGGTAATGATCCGCTCCAGCTTGTTGTTTTGCATGTATAATTGGATGGATTTCAGTGCTTCAAATGCGCTTGCCCTTGCTTCAGTCTCATAGGGGTCCCATTGCTGTACTGCTATTCCTGCAAAGTGAACCTGCTGGCCACGGAACAGTTTGTTGCCTATCCAGTACAGGCTTTCCAGCGTGCGCATCGATGTGGTGCCCACCGCTATCACATTGTGTTCCGTTATCAGTTTTTCTATCGTGGCCATGTCCACCTCTATCCATTCCGCATGCATTTCATGCTCCAGCATCGTATCGCTCTGCACGGGTTTGAAGGTGCCCGCACCTACGTGCAGGCTTATCATGGCCTTGTCAATACCTTTCTCGTCCAGGCTTTTTACAACATGCTCCGTAAAGTGCAGGCCTGCCGTAGGTGCCGCCACGCTGCCTTCTTCTTTGGCAAATATGGTCTGGTAGCGCTCTTCATCGCTTGCTTCAGCCTCCCGGTGCAGGTAGGGTGGCAGGGGCACCTTGCCGGCATGGTGCAGCACCTCTGCGAAGCTCACGCCTTCCTTGTCCCAGCTCAGTTGTACCGTGAATGAGCCACTCTGCCGGTCAACAATCTCTGCCGATAAGGTAAAATGAGGCGGGCATTCCAGTTGCAGCACCATACCATGTTTCCATTTCGAGGCTCCGCCTATCATACACTTCCAGCGCACGCTGTCTTTTTGCAGCATGGCGGTTTGTATATCGGCATACTCATCTCCCGGCTCCAGGCAAAACACTTCTATCTGGCCACCCGTAGCCTTCTGGAAAAGCAAACGCGCATGCACCACCTTCGTCTGGTTATATACCACCAGGCTGTTGTGTGGTATATGTGCAGCAATATTCCGGTAGTTATCCTCCTGTATCCTGCCATTACTGTAGATCAGCAATTTAGATGCATCCCTTACTGCTAAAGGGTATTTAGCCACTTTTTCATCGGGCAGGTCATAGGTGTAATCGGCTATGTGTAGTTCTTTTGGATGCATTTATGACAATTCTGTGTATTTAACGATTTGCGAAGTTACCTATCTTTAAAAAAATATACCCGCCATGAAAAAGACCACTTACCTCTTCAGCATCCTTTTACTGTTATTGTCCGTATCCTGTAAAAAGAACAAATACAGCAATGCCAACTGGCCAATTGACGCAAGCCCGGTATTCAGCGATGGCAATATTTTCATTAACATCAGCGAACGTATCGATAGTAACGGTACACATTTTATACTCAACTGTGCTACCGAAAGGATCTACGGCTGTTACAATGTTTCCCTTACTGATACTTTTGCCATCGTGGGTAATATAGTGCAGTTAAAGTTCCTGGGGATATACCAGCCCCAGATGTGCCTCGATGCATTGGGCCCCGCCACCGATAAAATAGAACTGGACAATCTGCAGCCCGGTATTTACGACCTGCTTATCAGCGGCAGCGGACAAAGCGTGGGCAAATTATACGTGGATGCCGGTCAATACAAGATAGCACTGCAAACAGTGAATGGTGTTAAGTTCCAGTCATACGCCATTCGCCGCCTGCCTGCCAACACCATATACGGAAGCATGATCTATAATCCTGCTATGCCGGGCATTGTCAATACTTTTATCGATTCGCTCAAAAGCATTGGCGCATATACCGCCAACCTGGCAGCAGGCACTTATTCCGACTTTATCGTAACTGAAGAGGGAAAGATCGTTTCCCCGCTTGATGATATCGCAAATCTTACCCGCTTCGCGCTCATATACTCCGGGAATGAAGACCGCCTGTATGACCTGGTAAACAGCTTTGACCAGGGCGAGCTATCCATCAACCTGCATACCGCTTCGGGCAGGATATACCACAACTGATCCCGCTACCTTATTTCGGGTATAGTAATACCGGTTATTTTGCGGTACAGGTCTATCGCATAGAGGTCGGTCATGCCCGATATAAAATCCACTACCGACTGTATATTCGTATACAGGCTGCCTTTCTTATCTATCGGGAACTGGCTGGAGACCACCTGCAATATCTTCCGCGACTTAGCTTCCCCCGGCCGTAGCACCGCACCTACAAACTCTTTCAGCAGGCCACCTATCACATTATAGCCCGCTATCTCTATCTCCACCACCGATCGGTAATTATACACACAGGCATAGGAGAATTCATTGATCTCATCGATCAAAGCCTGCTCCCGCATGGGCAGGTATTTCATCAGGTCCCCTTCCAGTGTGCCGGCCAATAATTCCGCTTCCTTTTCCAGGAAGATGCCTGAGAGTTTTTCTATCATGAGCCCTATCCACTTGGCACGTATGAACTGCACCTTCTGGTTATCGTCATTTATATTGACCAGCTTCCGCTCTACATAGTCCAGGGCGTTATATTCAGTCTCGTTCTCGAAGAAGGGCAGGAACAGGTCCTTTACCTTCTCCAGCGATACGATCTTCAGCCGGTGTGCATCTTCCAGGTCTATCACACGGTAGCATATATCGTCCGCCGCCTCGGTAAGGTACACGAAGGGATGGCGGGCATACACATGCTGATAGCCTTCCTTTTTAGGTATGCCAAGTGTGTCGGCTATCTCTTCGTAGGTCCTTATCTCGCTATCAAAGAAGCCTGATTTTTTAGTTGCTATGAGCCCCGTTTTTTTATTAAATCCCTCAGATGATGAGCTTGGGTATTTTACTATAGAGGCCAGTGTTGCATAGGTAAGCTTATAGCCTCCCGGTTCATGCTCGTTGAAGCTGTTGGTGAGTACCCGCAGGGCATTGGAGTTGCCTTCAAATTTTTCAAAGTCCAGCAATTGATTAGCACTTAGCTCATTTTCCAGGGTCTTCCTGTCCTTCCCTTCCAACTGCGTAAAGTAGGTCCGTATCGCATCCTCGCCCGAGTGCCCGAATGGCGGATTGCCGATATCGTGGGCCAGGCAGGCTGCCGCTATTACCGACGGCAGCTCATATTTATAGAACTCAGCAAAGTATTCGCCCTCCTTGCTGTATCTCTTAGCCAGCTCATCACCTACCCACTTCCCCAGCGAGCGGCCCACCGAGGCTACCTCGAGACTATGGGTCAGGCGGTTGTGCACAAAAACCGGCCCCGGCAAGGGAAACACCTGTGTCTTGTTCTGCAGCCTGCGGAATGCCGATGCGAAGATGATGCGGTCATAATCGCGCAGGAAGGAGGTGCGTATATGATCGGGGTTGGCATCTTTACGTTCCGGGTCGCCGGTACGCCTTGCACTATATAGCGTGGACCAATTCATACTGTAAAAATGCGATAATGTGAGGAATAGAGCAATTAATCAACTGTAGCGATACACTTAAGCTCTATGGCTATAGGCGTAGGCAGGGAGTTGATGGCTACCGTGGTGCGGCAGGGTTGATTGTCTTTAAAATATTCTGCGTACAGCCTGTTGTAGGTTTGAAAGTCACGCTTCATGTCCACGAGGAATACAGTCACATCCACAAGCTTATCCCAGCTGCTGCCACTCTCTTCCAGCACTATGCGCACATTGTCGAACACACTGCGGCACTGCGCCTCAAAATTGAATTCGAGATAGTTCCCGTTCTTGTCCAGCTTCAGGCCGGGTATCTCATCAGTGCCCGGGGTGCGCGGGCCTATGCCCGAAAGGAATAATAAATTTCCTACCCTTCTTGCGTGTGGATACAGCCCAACCGGCTTTGGTGCTTTATCAGTAGAGATCTTTTCAGACATGATGCAAAAATAAAATTTCAGTGTGCAAGTTCAAAGATAGGGCAATATCGCGCTTCGTCACTTTCAAATTACCTTTTACTTAACAACATTTGTTTTTACCTTGATGGTATAAAGCGGTCAATACAATTATTTATGGCTTTACACAACCAGCAGGAGAAGGGCAGGAATATCGCCCCGCATATATTCAGCGGCTCCATTATGATGATCGGTGTTTGCATTACCGTTATTGCATTGTTCCGGGCGCTGAAAACCGGTACCGAAACACTGGCTGATAATATACTGGGTGCAGATACACTGATCTTCATACTAACCACATTGATATCCTACGCGTCGCTGCGCAGCGACAACAATAAACGGCTGGAACGTGTAGCGGATGCGCTGTTTTTCACAGGTATGCTTACCATGGTGGTAGTAGGCCTTATGATCCTCTACTCCACCTATTAGCGGCAGGCGTTTTTACTGCTTGGTCATCGTCAGGTTGCAGGTAGAACCGGGTACGTTGTTGGTGCTGGTGGTATAATGTATGGTCAATACGCCATCTGCGAAGGTACCGTTGCCGGCCACATTCACCCCTGCTACGGTCACACCGCCATTGCCATCCAGATAGGCGGTAGCGCTGGCCTGCAGGTTACCAAAGTTGGAAATGCTGATCGTATATGCACCGTTGCTGGATGCAGTGGTTATCGTGCTTTGCCATGAGCCCGAGCCGGTAAGCGGCGGGGTGCAGGACTGGGTGCAGGTATATGAACCAAGATACTGCGTGCTCCACATGGTTTCGCATGCCGTGCCCGTATAACCCGAAGGGCAGGAACAGGTATCGTTCACACAGGTGCCGCTATTCTGACAGGTAACACTGCCGCACTTCTTTTTGCAGCCGCTGGTATACAATACCGCTGCAAATGAGCTGACAATAAATATTGACGTAACCAGTATGCGGCGTATGTGCGTATTTTTCATTCCCTGTTCTGTTAAAGTGCAATGATAGTACTTTCCTTTTTTGCTTTTATATATGCTTTCCGCTTTTTAACAAATACACTGGCATAATTATGTTGTATCAGCGGTATTGATCACAATTTAACCATTATATATATGAAAGAGCTAAAGGATGCGCGTATCGCTATCGTTACCGAAGAGGGTTTTGAGCAAGAGGAACTGACCAGCCCCAAAGATGCACTGGAAAGTACAGGTGCTACCGTGGAGATCATATCACCAAAAGATGGTAAAATAAAAGCATGGAACCATACCGACTGGGGCATTGAAGTGCCTGTGGACCGAAACATCGACGATGCCGACCCTGCTGCTTACGATGCCCTGGTGCTGCCCGGCGGTGTACTGAACCCCGATAAGCTGCGCCGCAACGAAAAGGCGGTGCGTTTTGCCAAAGCCTTCCTGGAATCGGGCAAGCCGGTGGCGGCCATATGCCATGGCCCACAGACACTTATAGAAACCGGGCTGCTGGAGGGAAGAAGCATGACCTCATACCCCTCACTGCAAACCGACCTTAAGAACGCCGGGCCAATTGGGTGGACCGGGAGGTGGTGCATGACGGCAACCTGATCACCAGCCGCAAGCCCGCCGACCTGAACGCATTCAACAAAGCGTTAATACAGGCTATTTCCGGGTCTTGATCCCGCGTTTTCATTTTCGGGAAAAATTACACGGCGATAACTCATAAAAGGGGCTGCAGGCTGCCAATTTAATACCTTTGCGTTCTCTGAACATGCAAGGCCCATACAAGATAGCGCTCGTTGGTAATCCTAACAGCGGAAAAAGTTCCTTGTTCAATTCCCTTACGGGTCTGAACCAGAAGGTGGGCAATTTTCCCGGTGTCACCGTAGATAAGAAAACGGGGCTGAGCCGCATAAACGAAAACCTATCGGCCAACATCATCGACCTGCCGGGCACTTACAGCCTGTATCCCAAGAGCGCCGATGAACAGGTGACCTATGATGTGCTGCTGAACACCCTTAGCAAAGACCGGCCGGATATGATCATCGTGATAGCAGATGCGGCCAACCTGAAACGCAACCTGCTCTTCTGTTCACAGATCATGGACCTGAAGATACCGGTGGTGATCGCCCTGAGCATGATGGACATTGCCAAACAAAAGGGCATGACCATAGATACGGCCGGGCTACAGCGTATGATGGGCGTGCCCGTGGTGCCCATTAACCCGCGCAAGAACAAAGGCATAGGCCCGCTGAAGAAGATCATTGCCGATGTAAAACAAAATACAGCACCGCCGCCCGCCGACTTTATAGATACCATTGCACTTACCGGCGACTGGCTGAACGAGATCAGTACGATCTGCGCCCTCGACAGCAGCTACAGTGCGCTGCATGTGGCCTGTAACTATACTGAACTGAGCTGGCTGAATGCTGCGCAACGCATACGCATTGCAGCACTGCTCGACGAGGTGAAATTCCACAAATCGAAGATACAGGCCGAAGAGATCATGCAGCGCTACCAGCGCATAGGCACCATCATGCAGCAATGTGTAGTGGAAGAAAGCCCGATCAAAAAACTTGTCTTCAGCGATAAGCTGGACAAAGTATTACTGCACCCTCTTTGGGGCAATCTCGTTCTGCTCACCGTATTGTTCTTCCTGTTCCAAAGCATTTTCTGGCTGGCTGCCTACCCTATGGCCTGGGTGGAGCAGGGCTTCAGTGTGCTGGGTGGATGGCTGAACAACGTAATGCCCGACAATTTCGTAAAAGACCTGCTGATCAACGGGCTATTGGCCGGCGTGAGCGGTATAGCGGTATTCATACCCCAGATCATGATCCTGTTCGGCTTTATCACTGTGCTGGAAGACAGCGGCTATATGGCCCGTATCAGCTTTCTTACCGACAGGCTGATGCGCAGCGTGGGGCTCAACGGCCGCTCGGTGATGCCACTGATCAGCGGTATGGCCTGCGCCGTGCCTGCTATCATGGCCACACGCACCATACAAAACAGGAAGGAACGGCTTATAACAATAATGGTGACCCCGCTGATGAGCTGCTCGGCTCGCCTGCCCGTGTACAGTATACTTATAGGACTGGTGATACCCGACCGTTATTACCTGGGCTTCGTGAGCCTGCAGGGCCTGGTGTTCATGGGGCTGTACCTGCTGGGCTTCTTCATGGCACTTATCGTAGCGCGGGTGCTCAACTTTATCGTGCAGGTGAAAGAGCGCACATATTTCCTTATGGAATTGCCCGTGTACCGTGCACCACGCTGGAAGAACGTGGGTATCACCATGCTGGAGAAAGCAAAGATATTCGTGCGCGATGCGGGGAAGATCATCCTCCTCATTTCCCTTATGCTTTGGGTGCTGGCCAGCTATGGGCCACCCAAACAAATGCATGCCGTGGACCAAAAATATGCCGCACTGGAACAGCAGGCACCTGAACAGAAAGAGGAACTGGAGCATAAGCATGCCACTGAAAAACTGGAACACTCTTTTGCAGGTATCATGGGCCATGCTATCGAACCGGCCATCCGCCCGCTGGGTTTCGACTGGAAGATCGGTATCGCACTGATCACTTCTTTTGCCGCGCGTGAAGTTTTTGTGGGCACTATGGCCACCCTGTACAGTGTTGGCGATGAACGTGCCGGCACGACCACCCTGCGCGATAAAATGCGCGAGGCCAAAAGGCCCGATGGTACTGCTGTTTATACACTTGCCACCGGCCTTGCTTTGCTTATCTTTTACGTATTCGCGATGCAGTGTATGAGCACCCTGGCCATTGTGAAACGGGAGACAAGAAGCTGGAAATACCCGGCCATTCAATTCATCTATATGGGCGCTATTGCTTATGTGTGTGCTTTTATCGTTTACCAGCTTTTCAAATAAAAACTGTTTTATCGCGCTTTAATTAAACCCGTATGCGCTCGCGGTACGGGAATTTTCCCGGAAAAAAATATCACACATTTGTATTGACCATCAATCCTTTGTGCGAAAAAAATATCACAAAAATATCCCACTTTTTTCCCAAATAGCGATCCTATTCCCTAACAATATTTCAAAGAACTACAAAGCCCTGAAAAACAAGGCAAGCATGCAAGGTACATTTGCGAAACAGCGGTTTCCAAAAAAAGATATCAACATGTACGCATATAGAAAGCGCCCCTCCATATGAAGGGGCGCTTTTCTTAAAAAACCAAAATTTATCACTGCTTTGTGATCTTCAAAGTCTCCTTTCTTTCATCATCGCTGTAGGTAACCATGTACATACCTGCTGCAAGGCTGCTCATGTCCACTACCGCCTTGTCATTATCCATCGGTACCTGTATCAGCACACGGCCTGTAAGG
>MKUN01000048.1 GCA_001897835.1 Bacteroidetes bacterium 46-16 | reverse complement strand
CTCAATGACCCGCCTGTCGATCCTCATATCTCCCGTCTGTGGGCAAAATGAAATTCTTTTCAGGTAATTGCCATGCTTATCAAATTCGCAATAGCCCGTATAATAAGTAATGCTCTTTCCCTGCGCATCAAAATGCAATGTCGTTTCCTGTATTATATTCCCATCCTTATCATAAACGCAGGTCTGTGGCCCAAGACCTGTTGACCAGGCAGTTTTCAAAACCCTTCCCTTATCATTGTTAGTATATTGTTTTTCAACTATACCCTTAGCTCCGTTTGTCTGCTCCCGGATAAGGAAGCCATGCTCATCATATTTTTTGCTCCATTTTTCATCATAGCCTCCGTTTGCTATTTTATTATACGCTGTTTCATTTCCATTGTTGTCATATTGTGTAACAGAAGAATCAAGTTGAATAGTTCTGCCTGTACTGTCCGGGCCTCTTGTTATTATTGTTTTTGTACGCTCACTGATAGAATACCGGTAGCTTTGTTCCCATCCAGGTATGGGGTCGCTGGCAGAATAAGTTACTTTAGTTAAAAGACCATCATTGTTGTAGAAATATTTGTAAGCGAAATAAGCAGTTCCCAGGGTATCCATTTCCTCCACAAGGAATCCATCGGCGTTAAATACTTTCCGATAACCATCATAGCAATATTCAAGCGAATCATGTAGCGAATACTTGGACATGATAAGCGATTTCACTTTGCCCTTTAAACCTTCTTTTTCTGCATCTGTGTGTTTAACGAAAATGTGCGTTTTGTCAAGATGTTCTTTATCACTGCATCCCGACATCAAAACAAAGCTGACGAATAAGTTGAAAATAAAAGTAGTTTTCATAAACACCTGCCCACCCAAATTCATCTTAGTCATATGCAGCGGTTTGTACTGAAATTACTTGATCGGCTCGCAAACACGCACATATAGTGGTAAATATGCTCTTTTTGCAGGAGAATATTGAGTGCCCGGCCGACTGCTTAGTTTTAACGGTTAATATGATAGTATAGTAACTCCCAATTCCTGTTCACATAATTATTCAGGCGCATTTTTACTAATCCTGCATCTTGATTAATAAAATAGGTATCATCTAGTGGTATAAGATCATAGTACTCTATTGAGCTCCGCTTGTAATATTTCTCAAAAACCTCATTGAATTGTGTAGTACCTACATTTAAGGTAGCTAATTTATGTGTCCCATAATAAAATGTATCTGAAATACATGGTGGATTTTGGTAATAATAAATAGAATCCTCTATAATAAAGGGTATTGGGCCAAAGCTAAGTGTCAGCGCTTTCTCGAAGCTATCTGGATGAAATCGATAATCCAAAGCTACTGAATTCCGCTGCAACGTCCATAGCAGTACATTGCTATTGCTACGTGTTACAGGTCGATTTACAGGGTATTCATTAATAATAATATTTACCTTTTGCACATTGTAATCCTCTGCATTGATGCCCTCGTCATAGTAATACTTGCTTACAACAAAACTGTCAACATCCCCTGTTAATGAATCCTTATATACCCAATAAGAACCTTCCTGCCAATCATAGTAATTTTTAAGCGCTTGATCCAGGTAAACTATGGCAACAGGATCGGCACCCGGCTTTTTACAGGAATACAGTCCCTGCACCAGTATATAAATGACAACGACGACTGTAACTATTCTTGTCATGATATTTTTTTTAGTGAACGATATGTGCTTAGTCCCTGGGGAATCGCATAGTTAACTTTTTTTATCGGAGTGTTACATGCAGCTATGATGCAGGAAACAAAAAGGGCAGATAAGGTACATTTCATTTACAGATATTATTATCCCAATATATCAAATTTCTTGCCGTTTTCAACTCGGCACAGTCACTTTATCAATTTTAATGCTATTACTACTTATCCCCAAAATTTGGCTGCCCCGGCTTTGCCATCGTACCTTTGTTATGGCTTGGAGCTTTTCAGCTTAGGTATTGTTTAATATGTCAACCTCTTTGAGGATTATCTAACCTAAACTGTCAACCAATTTCAGCCTGCCTGCCGCCAGGCAGGGACGATACAACCGGAAATGAACCGGAAGCAAACCGGAAGTGAATCGGAAGTAAACCAGAAATGAAATAAAATTATACCTATACTGATCATCAGCCACTTAAAGCAACAACACCCCTAAAAACCGGAAATTTTATTTTTTTGCAGCAACCGGAAGTCCAATCCCCATCAACCAGTCAACCAATCAACTCAGTCAACCCAGTCAACCAATCAACCCAGTCAACCTAATCAACCAATCAACTAGTCAACATAACCACCTACCTTTGCAGCCCATGGCTAAAGTATCTATAAATATAGCGACAGGAAATATTCAACAGGAAGAGACCATAGTAGGTATAGACCTCGGTACCACCAACAGCCTCATAGCCATCGTCCGGCAAGACGAGCAAAAGCCCATCGCCCTGCGCGATGTGGATGGCCTGGCCCTCGTGCCCTCCATCGTCCATTTCGATCAGTATGGCAATGCTACAGTGGGCAATGCGGCCAAAGACCTGCTCATAGCCGAGCCGGAGCGTACCATATACTCCGTAAAGCGCCTCATGGGCAAGTCCTATAAGGATGTGAGCGATCATGCCGGCTTCTTTGCCTACAAAGTGCTCGATGACGGTACCGACTCGCTCGTTAAGGTACAGGTGGGCGATAAATTCTATTCCCCCATCGAGCTATCGTCTTATATACTGAAGGAGCTCAAGCACCGCGCCGAGCACATACTCAAGACAAGTATCAGCAAAGCCGTCATCACCGTGCCCGCTTATTTCAACGATGCCCAGCGCCAGGCCACCCGCGATGCAGGCAAGCTAGCCGGCCTCGATGTGCTCCGTATTGTCAACGAGCCCACTGCCGCCAGCCTGGCCTATGGCCTTGGCGTAAAGGCCGGCGAAGAAAAGACCATAGCCGTTTACGATCTCGGCGGCGGCACATTCGATGTGTCCATACTCCGCATCACCAATGGCATTTTCGAGGTGCTCTCCACCAATGGCGATACCTACCTGGGCGGCGATGATATGGACCGCGCACTGGCACAGCACTGGCAGCAGCAACTGGCCATAGGCGACGATGTGCTGAAAAGTGACAAATCGCTGGCACAGCAACTGCGTGTGACCGCCGAGGAAGCCAAAAAACACTTGAGCAATAACGATACTTATACAGGCGATATCAACGGCAGGCAGGTAAGTATAAGCCGCGATGCTTTCAATGCCCTAATACAGCCCCTTATCGACCGCACCATCGCATCCTGCAGCAATGCACTCAAAGATGCGGGCCTTAGCGCCGCGCAGGTCGATGCCGTGGTAATGGTAGGCGGCTCCACCCGTGTGCCGCTGGTGAAGGACAGCATACACACCTTCTTCGGCAAAGAGCTGCACGACAGCCTCGACCCCGATGAGGTAGTGGCCCTCGGCGCAGCCGTGCAGGCTGATATACTGGCGGGCAATAATACCGACATGCTATTGCTCGATATTACCCCCCTCTCCCTCGGCATCGAGACCATGGGCGGTCTTATGGACGTGCTCATACCCCGCAATTCGAAGATACCCAATAAAGCAGGCCGCCAGTACACTACCCAGAAGGACGGGCAGAGCGGCATGCGCATATCCGTTTACCAGGGCGAGCGCGACCTCGTGCAAGACAATCGCAAGCTGGCAGAGTTCAGCCTCAGCAATATACCCGCTATGCCGGCAGGCCTGCCCAAGGTCGAGGTTACCTTCCTCGTAGATGCCGATGGCATACTGAAGGTAAGCGCCACCGAGCTGCGCAGCGGCGTAGCCCAAAGCATAGAAGTAAAACCCCAGTACGGCCTCACCGATGAGGAGGTGGAAAAGATGCTGCTCGACTCCCTCACCCATGCCAAAGAAGATATCAGCACCCGGGCTCTTGTAGAGGCCAGCACCGAAGCACAGCAGATGCTCGATGTGACCGAAAAATTCCTCGAAAAGAACAGGTCCCTCTTATCAGCCGAAGAAGTGGATATCACCATAGGCCGTATGCAGGCACTGCGCGAGGCCATAAACGCTAAAGACAAAGACCGCATACAGCAGGAGACCGAATTGCTCAATGATGCATCGCGCCCCTATGCCGAGCGCGTAATGGATGCTGCCCTCAAAGATGCCATGAAGGGCAGGAAAGTGCTCTGAGCTTAAAGCTGTTGCGCTGTTCAGCGACCCTTATGACGGGTTCTAATGCCTGTGCGTCCATACCTTTTTACGGGCGATTGGTATTCTTTTTGCACAAAGGCCATAAGATGATAATTACTTAATTTTAGAAAAAGATATAGCTATGAGAAAAATGATCACAGCCATATTGGTAATGAGTTTTGTTAACGCCGGGGCACAAACCACCGATGACGACGGGAAGCCGGTAATCTACACATGCCCGCTGGATACGAGCCTAAATGGCGGCAAAGCCTTTAGCAGCGAACTGGCAAGGTCATTAGGAGGCTTTAGCCTGGCCTTTATGGACACCACGACCAGCAAAACAGTATTATCAGTATACCAGTCCAATGGTCCTGAAGGCCTTAGGGTAACCATAAAGTACAGGTATGCTGCCAGTGATGCAGATACGCAACAGGCCGTTCAAAAAGGGATAGTGAACTATGTAAAAATATCGGCTACCGAAGCAACTATGGCCCGCGCGTTTAACTTCATCTTTCACGAAAACCTGCAAGCCAATCAATTATCTGCTGTGCGCAGCAACGGCAGCCCCGCAAAATACCATGACAACAACTGCATGTATATACTCGAAGAAGCAGACTACAGGCCTGGTTTTTGGGAGCTCACTTTAGTGAAATGACAACAATAAAAAAAAACCGGCTTAAGCCGGTTTTTTTATTTATCTGAATACTATCTATTATCGTAGTAAGGTCACATCTCCTTTATGCACCCGCTGTGTGCCATCCGGTAATGCAATCCGTATAACATACTGGAACACCCCGGCATCCATTGCCTGCCCGTTGTAGGTACCATCCCAGCCTTTGGTTACATCATCGGTCTCAAATACCTTCTGTCCCCAGCGGTCATATACCCTGAACTCAAGCAGCTTTTGCTCTGCTCTCATGTTTATTACCCTGAATACATCGTTCTTACCATCACCATTTGGTGTGAATGCTGTAGGAACAAATTCATCATCATACGTAAGATTGATCTTCACATAGGCTGTATCCCTGCAGCTACCATATTGGTTCATAGCAACCACTGTATAGATCACCGGCTCTGTAGGTGTCGAGATCGGGTCTTTAATGTTGGGATTATCCAGATACAATGATGGCACCCATGAGAAGTAGTAGGCACCGTCGGCATTGAGGTGTATACTCTGGCCATAAGTAATGGTATGCTCACCGGTAACATTGGTCAGGTGTACATGGGGCGCAGCATATATGGTTATGGTATCCTTAGTGGTGCAATTAAATGGCGCGCCACTGGTCATTGTAACAACATAGGTATGATACTGCGTATCTGCAGCATAGAAATTCGGCTGTTGTATGTTGGTACTATCTATATTGGCCGATGGTGACCATTCGAAACTTAAGGCACCTATATAATCCGGTACATCAAGCGTATCTACGATCTTCATCGGCTTGTAAATACAAACGGAAGTGTCGGGGTAAACAGCGCCTATACGGAATGCTGCAACCACAATGGGGTGTGTATTTACACTTGGGCAAGGGATAAAGTCATATACGGTCAGGGCAGCAGTAAATATGCCTGCGCTGTCGTAGGTATGTTTTACCGATACTTTGTTGGTGCTATCCATCTTGCCATCACCAAAATCCCAAACATATGAATAAGCGTTGGTTGAGGATGAGCCATCGAACTGTACGGTTTGATGCTCACAAATACTATCTCTAATGGCAGTAAAGGATGAAACAACGGGATGTATAAGCGTTATTTCATGTGTTGTCGTTTTCTCACAACTGCCATTGAAAGTGTGGAGCACTACTGTATAGATACCTTGTGTACTGTAAACATGTACGGGGTCTGTAGCTGTGCTGCTGGTCATATCTCCAAAATCCCAGGTATAGCTGGTACCATTACCCGATTCATTCGTAAATATCACCGTATCGCCATTACAACCCAAGTGTATCTTATAATCAAAATTCGACAAGAACTGGGGATCATTGAGTATATACTGACCTATTGCGGGAGACGTACAGTTATTATATGTAATACTGATACTATCATAAACGCCCGAGGTCAGGTTGCTTAGTATGATCACCCCTTGCCCGTTAACTGTAGTGCTGAATGGATTTTGAGCTACGTTGTCTTTATAATAATTCACCGTTACCGCATCGCCAGGCTGCCTGCCAATTGGATATATCGTAATGTAACCATCATTCAATCCACATTGAGTAGGCTCGGTCACATGTGCAGAATCAAGCAGTACCACAGGGTCGGTAAACGTTATTGGTCCGAATGGCCCCGATGGACATCCCTGGAGACTTGTAACATAGATATTCGTGACAATACCGGCGGGAATACCCGTTATGGTAGCCTGTCCACTGCCATTAGTAACCACATTGACCGGTGGCTGAGGGTTATTATTTAAGGTGTATGTGATCGTGTAACTGGTATTTGGCGGCAAGCCGTATATGGTAAATGAGCCATCCGTGTAACCACAACCTGTTGGATCTTTACCCAATACGGTATCAACATTCGGCCCTTGCCCGATATCAACATGCACGGTATCCCATAATACAAGTGAATCGCAATTGGAAGTAGCAACGGCTTTAATGTGATACTCAGTGTTTGCGGTAGGGCATACGACGAGTGATGATGTCACTGTATCGCCAATCAGGGTTTGTGTAGAAACGACGTTATTGTTATTATCAAAGCAAGTAAAGTTCCATTGCGGAGTGCCATCGGGTGTGAACCTGTAACCATCGCCGCCTACAGCAGGGGTCCATTGTGTAGCATTGCGGCCCGGAACTGTAATGGCAACAGTAGAGGTGGCATCTTCAATGCCTTCTATTGCCCAGCCATTGTTCCAGCCGGTACAAATCGGTTTGTCCTGTACGAATATATCAATAGCGTATGTGGACTCATAAAGCACTATTTGCTGGTTGCCTATAAGGTTGTTGCATTGAAATTCAGGGCAATTAGCCCAGGAAACCACAAAAACACGACAAGGGGCTGTGCCATATACATTCCATTTTATAGTAGCATTTCCTATAGAAGGCAATATATCATAATATGCACCCATTATGGTGTTGGTCATGGCCGCATTATTAGCTGGTGCCGGTGTGGTAATTTGCCAGGGGCAATATTGGTTGGCCTGTGTGATGTCAAAACATATCTGTCCGTTAGAACCAATGACACAAGAAGTATACTTATTGCCAAAAAAACAGAAAGGGAATGGCAAATTGATCACCGGGCTGTATATATCGTCAATGTTTGCAAGAATCGTAGTACCCGTAGTAAGTGAATAGGGCAGAAATGCCGTAGGGGTAACCGTATATGTATTGGTCGATTTCAATGAAGTACCACCAGTCATATGTATTGGAGCACAATTTCCGTTACATATGGTAGTATCGCCAGTAGCCTGTGAATAGGTAGTGTTTATCGGCGGGCAAGGCAGGGGTTGTCCTTGTGTTTTAATAGCTCCAAGGGCAAGTAGAAGCACACAAACTAAGCGTAAAATACATTTCATATATCGTACAATATTATCTAAAAGTAATGCGAGTGAGCTACCCTACAAAACAGCAGCCTCCCAGCAATGTTAAAAAATATTCCTAAAAATACTGTTTTTTGAGAAAAAACAATCATGTCTGGCAAAATTATCCTCCATACATACGTGTTCTCTTTAATAAAGACAGCTTACGTTAATACAAAGTTGGGATAAACGAACAATAAATTAAAAAAAGGGGGCCAGAATGTCAAAAAAAGATGATTTTCAAATATACATTTAACACTGTTTTACAAATCATTTTAAATAAAATATAAAACTATTATGTAAATAATACGTTTTAACAATTAGGGAAAATAATGCTATTTTAGAGTCTGGAAAATCATCCTGCCTTATCATCCCGGAGGATGATTTTTTATTTCATACAAAGATGCAGCGACCAACATTACAAAGCCACAAATACATCAATAATTACGCCATACAACTGGTCTTAATCATCCTATTATATGCCTGCTATCATGCGCTTGCCCAGCATATATTCTTTGAAGGCTTTCTTTTTTCCTTTCAAAAGATCAACCATATCCTGTTTGGTGCCGCAAATGCTCCCGCTATCTTTACTACAGTACCCTACCACTCTAATTCTATTTTTTTATCCTCGCTTCAAAATCCCTACTTTTTGGCGGCGCTAGCCCTGTTCTATATCCCCCTGTTCCTGAAAAGGAAAGAACTGGCCGAAAAAAGGCTCGATTTTGACAAAATCTCACGTATAGTAATTTTCATAGTGGCAGCCGCCCTTGCCTGGGAACTGTCCACCTACGATTATAACTATTATTTAGATCATGCTTTTTATTTCGACAGGATATTGCTGATAGTGCTGGCCTTACTACTGCTGCGCTACCCGCTTTTAAGCCCCCTGTTCCTGGCACTGGCTTTCGTGTACCGTTCACAGTTCAATTACCCGGTGGACGGGTTCCCATTATTCGATAAACGGGTATTTTATGATGTACTGGTCATGTTCATGGCGCATACTTATGCCCGGCTGTTCATTCCTTCTTTTAAAGTACCCTTCCTCTATTTCATCCTCTGCATGGTGGCTGCCAATTATTTCATAACAGGTTTGAAAAAGCTCCTGATGCAGCCCCACATATATGGCTGGGTGGCATGCAATGATCCAGGCGACCTGTTTACCAATGTACATTACCGGGGATGGCTGGCATCGACCAGCGATATTACGATACACAAGATCGCAGCCTTCCTTTCCCGCTACAAGGTGATATTACAAGGCATCGTTTTATTAATAGAGCTATCGGGTATCCTGCTACTGCGCCGGCGAAAAACGACGATAACCCTGCTCCTCTTCTTCACGCTGATGCATACGGGCATTTTCATGCTGGGCAGCATGCTGTTCTGGAAATGGATGGTATTGGACCTGTGCCTTGTGCTGGTCCTGGTATTTGACCGCAATAGCATAAGCAGCGAAATATTTACTAAAAAAGGCTTTTATGCATCCATCGTTCTTATTTTATGCTCTTCGGTATGGCTGCAGCCCATGATGATAGGCTGGTATGACACGCGGGTAAATCAATTTTTTACTTACGAGGTGACCACGCGTGAGGGCAAAGTGTATGAACTGGACAAAAACGAAATGAATCCCTATCACCAATGGTTCGAGTATGATAATTTCTTTTTCCTGGTCAATCATCCCTGCCTGCGGATCACGGGCTTTGGCTACACCAATAAATATGACCTGGTGAAAGCCATACGGCAGTCGGGGCCCGCAAACTTCAAAGCCCTTGAGGCAAGGCTTGGGCAGAATAAGTACAATGAAAAGAAAAAAGAACAATATGATGCATTTATAAAAACCTACTTCGCCAACAGGAACCGCAAATTGCAGGAGTATTTCTGGCCGTCCTTTTTCAGTGCACCTAATCATCTTTATAGTTATTCGGCCACCGGTGGATACAAGAATGCTGCGCCAATACAGCACTTTAAAGTAATATTTAACCAGGTATATACCCGGGACGGTAAAAAAACCATCATCGATCAAAGTACTGTTGATGATATATTAATCCCAATTGATTAATTTTGAGTAAATAGCAACTATTAAAGTAAATAAGGCTTTTATGGATACATCATTCAGAGATTTTCAACGCAATATGAGGGGTAGCCAGCAATTTAAGTACGGGATGTACCAGCTTGCCGACCATTTTTTCGGGCGAAAAAAATTTTTCAAAGACAGGGCAAAGTACTATAATGACCTGGTAGCGGAACTGAAGAAACATGGCGAAGGCCGTATAATGCCTGTAGAACGGAGAAAAGATCTGAGCCTCGAAGAATTTAAAAATCATTATGTGCGTAAAGGCATACCTGTGGTAATGGAAGGTGCAGCAAAAGACTGGGCCTGTGTACAAAAGTGGTCGCTGCAATATTTTAAAGACCTGCATGGAGATGACGAGATAGTGCTGGTGGACCAGGCAGCGAAAGATTTTCCTTATGAGCTGACCACGCTGGCCGATGTGATCGATAACATAAGAAGCGGGGGCAGTAAATATTATCGTTTTTATCCGCTGCTGACGCGCCACCCTGAGCATCTTGAAGACTTTGACTATAAATGGCTGAGGGAACGCAGGACGAACCCGGTATGGTTTGATGCCTTCCAGGTATTCATAGGTGGTGAAGGCTCTTACACCTCGCTGCATAATGCCAATCAATCCAATTTGTTTGTGCAGGTATATGGCGAAAAGAAATGGGTGCTTTACTCCAACTACTATGCTCCGATCATTGACCCATCGCCGGTGCGGAATGTATACCGTGATGCACCTGCCAAAGTGGAGGCCGGACCATTCAATCCATTTGAGCTGAAATTTGAGCCACCTTATGAACTATTCAGGTATATGGATGGCTATTCGGTGCACCTGAAACCGGGTGATGTTTTTTGGAATCCGCCTTTCTACTGGCATGCTGTAAAAAATGTTTCGGATTCCATTGGTGTGGGCTACCGGTGGCTATCGCCTTTCTATTCTTTCAAAATGTCGCCTTTGTATATGTCGCTCGACTGCATGGCAACCAATCCACCCATATGGAAGGCATACAGCCTGTATCGCAAAGACATCAACGAACTGCACCTTGCTGAGGTGAAAAAGCTTGAAGAAGCCAAAAAGAAAATAGCACAGCAGGAAACTGTAAAGAAAAATGAACCAGGAGTGCCGGTATAGTATTCTACTTATGATGAAATAATAAAAGCCTGTGCTTTATAAAGCACAGGCTTTTGAATTTTATATAAAAAAGAAGCTTCAGCACTAATGCTAAAGCTCCATTTACACCTTATGAAAAATACTACTTCATTTCAAAGGTACATATTATAGTTGATAAAAAATCACCAATTTTTATCTCCTTTAAACTCTTTGGGTCGAACGATCGTGAACACCCGGGATATGTTGAAACCGAAGTGGATATCACCCTTTGCCCAGTCTCCCGAAGTTTGCCCTATAAAGGTGCGTTCTGATATACCGGTGGCATTGGTAAACATAAGCTGGAACACATGCCCCCCGGTCTCGATATCTATACCCACCGAAACTGCATTGTGATATCCATCCAGCTTGAAACCGGGGATGGTATAATAATACTCGCCGGTAATAGCGATTCGGTTGCTGAGCTTTATACGACCACCTATACCCGCTGCCAATACATCATTGGGCTCAGGGGTAGTAGGTACAAGATTGTAGTGTATGTGTGTGGGCATTAATTGCAGCGAAAGCCATTTACTGAACTTACGGGCAATAAGCAATTGGTTAACATAATAAAGCCTGTTGGTAAAATAATAGGTTTGCCCCGTTGCTACCTGCTCCTGCATACTCTGGCAAGATGCAGCACCAACATAACTAAGGCTGAAGGGCATACTGTTGCTTTCCGTCTGGCGCAGTAGTTTCACTTTAAAAAAGCCATCGTATTCTTTTTCGTAAGTGCTCCTGCCAATACCCACCATCAGCCAGTCGGTAATACCATAATCGAAGCTGAGCTTGGTAGTGGCGTTATCAAGGCCAAAGAAATTTCTTACGCCCTGGTTGAGCGTGCCGAAACGGTGCGATATCCTGAAATCCAATACACCTTTGCCCACATTCTCAATGCTGTGCCCGTTAACAATACGGGTGGCCTTAAAAGTAGCTACCGTATACTCCTTATGTGCTTTTGCCGTGTTATCGTTCTCCAGCATTTTAAGCAAGTCATTGTTCGAGGCAGTATCGTTCTGCGCCATAGCCGTGAAATGGCATAGCGGCAGCAGCAAAAAGGCAAATGCTATAGATCGTAGGTTCATGAACACAATTATATGATTATTTCTGTTGAAAGACACTGTTGACCGATACTGATATTTCCTTAGCTATTTTATTTTCTACGAGGGAAGGTATTTTGATATTATAATCGCCGGGAATGATACTGAATTTAGCCTGACCGGTAACCTCTTTTCCTTTGACCGTCAGCACTGCCGGTACGGCAACTTCTTTAGTTACGCCGTGCATGGTCATCTTACCTTTCACGGTTACTTTGTATGCGCCGTCCTTTGCAAAATTGACAGCGGACACATCGGCAACAGTACCGTTAAAATCAGCGCGTGGATATTTATCGCTCTCCATATAATTCTCATTGAAGTGCTCTTCCATAAGGGCCCGCTCGAACTTGAAGCTTTTGACCGGCACCTGCAAGATAAGGGCACCTGTTTTGCTGTCCAGTATTGCTGCCACCTCGTTATTTATCGCATCAATATTTTCGAGCGGCGTATGTGAAAAGAAGGAGACCTGCCCCGTTCGTGTCATATACTTTTGTGCATGTGCAGCAGCCACGCTACAGACCAGTATAACCGCTATTACTACCTTTTTCATAAATGATATCCTTTTAGTGATGTAAATTAATTATTCAATGCACCATTATTTACCCAGCTTGTGATCTTATTTATAGTGCAATCGTCCAGTTGCGGGGCACCCTGCGGCATGGCCACATAACCATTCTCGTGTCTTATAGAACCCAACAGTTGGTTGGTGGCTACACAATAATAGTATAAACCACTATAATCGCTCATATCGTAAGTACTGGCATTGGAGCCATCGTGACAGCCTGCTATGGCACAATGCTGATCGATTATCGCCTTGACTGTGCCGGAATAAGTGATATTGCTCGTATCGCAAGTGGCACTAGTGCCCCCGTTGTTCGGATACAACTGGTCAGCCTTATCCCTATAACAGCCCCCTGTGAATACAGAGCCTGTCAATAACAGAACCACACATATAATAATACCCGATCTTGATCGTTTCATGTCTATATATTTACTAATCATTTTGCATGCCATTTTTTATCCACTTCTCTATTTGGGTCACCTGGCAGTCTGATAATTTAATACCTGCCTGCGGCATTTGGGGATAGCCCAAAGTATGCCGTATAGAGCCCAGGAGCATTGCACTATCTGATGCTGCAGTAACAACATCGGCATAATTATCGAGCGTAACGCCCCCTACAGCCGATGCACCACTATAATGGCAACCTGCGCAATAACTTTGCATCAATGGTTTTACTGCGCCGCTATAGGTATATACCGATGTATCGCAAAGACTAGGGCAATTAGTGCCATTAACAGCCCCTGCAGCTATCCACTTGCCAATGAGTTCTATCTGCGACTGGGCCAGGGAAGGTTCGGATTTTGGGGGCATTTGAGGGCCTGCGGTACCAGCAATTACCTGGTATATCTTGCTGGCAGCGGGATTACCGGGCACAATGCCCCTTTTCATAATATCGTCGTAATTATCAAACAACCAGCCGCTGCCTTCACCCGTGGAAGTGCTTGAATGGCATCCGCTTTTAGCGCAGTTACTGATAAAAATGGGCAGGATATCGCCTTCGAAACAAATAGAAGGATCGCCGTTGCGCTGATCGGCCGGCAATACATAGGGCGCATGCTGGCAGGAGAGAAAAACTATTGTTACCGTAATGAACAAAAGAATAATAAAGCCCGATTTTCTATATCTCACGTCCCTATACTTTTTTAGCTGCTTTTAAAATACAATCGGTCAAGAGCACTCCTGTGATACTACTGCCGGAACAAAATCCTTTTATAGTAACAGTTTTGCCCTTTTCAACGATCAAACCTTTTTCTCTCATGGTGCATTGTACAGGCAGGTCGGGGTTACCACTATCGAGCAGGATAACTATTCCGCCATCCTGGTTCTTTTCTGTTTCAGCTATCGTTCCGGATACTTCTATCGCTTTGTTGAGATATAGCGTATTGGCGTTTTGTTCATTGGTATCGAAGGCCTCAGCCAATGCCGGAGCTGTTATGACAAGGCCTTTGACATCTTCAGCTTTTTCCCGGGGTTGGGTCCAAAGTTTGTATACAATACCCGCAACTATAAGAAGAGCTGCCGCAATGGTGAGCAATATATACCTTGTTGTTTTACGCCTCATATACTAGATAACACAAAAATAGGCCTTAATAGTATCTCCGCCGGGGTACATCAGGATGAAACGGGAATATTGCGGGATGAGCGACACACAACGCATATTTACTATATGGCCGTCATTCACCACCGAGCCAATGTTTGAAGTCGGCGGCACGCTCAGAGCTCACTACAGGTTGCTCTTTGGCCTGGGGCTGCAAAGTGATGATGACCCTTGCCTTGCTATAGGTCTTCATATCCTGTATGGATGCCAGGTTGATAAGGTATTGCCTGTTGATCCTGAAAAAATGCTGTGGATCGAGCATTTTTTCCAGCGCATCGAGATTATGATCCATCGGGAAGCTCCTGTTATCGAACGTGCGGGCATAAGTAGCTTTATTCTCGCTGTAACAATAAGCAATATCTTCGGTAGCCAGCGTCTTGATATGCTCACCAAACCTGATGATAAAACGCTTTTTATATTCTGTGGAGGCCTCAGCCGGCTGACCTGGTGCAACACCGAATAACTTCCTCATATCTTTTAGCTTCTGCACCACCTGTTCCAGGTCTTCTTTCTTTATCGGTTTCAGCAGGTAAGAGAGACTATTGGTCTTAAATGCTTCTATAGCATAGTTATCATATGCGGTGGTAAATATCACCGGACACTCTATCCTGACCTCCTTAAGCAGGTCGAGTCCCGAACCATCGGCAAGGTGAATATCCAGGAAAACGAGATCGGGCGCAGCATTCATCCCGAACCAATCGCCCGCAGACCTTACGCTATCGAGATGTGCAACAATATTGGCTGCCGGAAAGGTTTCCATAATCAGTTTACTTAACCTTTTGAAGGCCGGCAATTCATCTTCAATGATAACAATATTCATAACAATGGCAATTTTACAACATATTCGTTATTAACAGGGCCATAGACCATTTTTCTTTTTGTCAAAAGCCGGTAGCGTTTATAGATATTTATCAAGCCGAGGCCCGCCCCCTTTTCCATGCTTTTTTTGGGCTGCAGGATATTACGCACGGTTATCTCGTCTTCATCGGCAGTTATATTAACCACGAGGGGCCTGGTCTGTGATACTACATTATGTTTTATGGCATTCTCTACCAGCAATTGCAGCGATAAGGGAACGATACTTTTGCTGGTCAATAATGCGGCCGGTATGTCTATATCCACTTCGAGCGCCTGGCCAAACCTGCTTTTTTGTATATAGATATACGATCTGAGTATCTCTACTTCATCGCGCAGGTGTACCAGGTCTTTATCCCTGAATGTTAGTATTTTCCGGTATAAATCTGATAACTGTACGGTGTAGTCGATAGCGGTTTCAGCATTTTCTTCTATAAGATTGGTAAGCGTGTTAAGGCTGTTGAACAGGAAATGCGGGTTGACCTGGCTTTTTAGGTGCTCATATTCGAACATCATCCGTTCCTCCTGTAAGCGCGACACTTTTCGCAGGTTTTGCTCCCTTGTTTTAATATACAGGTAAATGATACCCAGCATAGCGATGATACAAAGTGCAAGGAACCATGCTGTTTTCCAGAAGGGGGTGGCTATGGTAAAATAATAATCGGCCTCGCTATAAGTATCAAAGTTATTATCCAAACAAGCCTGCACCCGGAACTTATATTCACCTGCGGGAAGTTCCAGGAAGGTCACTTCCTCATCGCGCGTATATATCCAGGTGTTTTTATAGCCTTCAAGCATATACCGGTAGTTCATCTGCTCTACATAAGTGTAGCTGATACCATCAAACTTTATGGTAACGTCATGTGCATTATAGGGGAAATGATGGCTGCCAGAAACAACCGACCTGAGGAACAGGCGGATATCGGAGATCTTGACGGCGGGAGTAAAGTCGACATGACCGGGCGGATTTTTAAATACAAGGAAGCCCTTATCATAAGGTATATATACATTTCCTTCAGTATCATTTGCACTACAGTTAAGCACATTGCTCACACTATCTATACCCAGGCCGGTATGACTGTTGAAATGACGGAAGGCCCCGGCACTGTTATACCATTCATCTATACCTTTCTGATGCACGATGACCACCTGACCGGCAGCATTGGCCGCAATAGTGGAGATATTGATATCCCTCAGGCCGTTATTCCGGTTGAAATGCTGCCACCTGCGCCCATCGTAGCGGTATAGCCCGCTATCCAGGGTAGCGGCCCATATATTACCGGATGCATCTTCCGCCACACTATAGACAACTTTGCTGTCAAAGCCAGACGCAGCATCCCAGTTATAGAACCTTGTGCCATCATACATAGAGATACCGGCCCCGTCGGTTGCCATCCAGATACGGTCTTTGTGATCTTTGTACAACTGGTACACATAGTCACTGCCATACCCGAGAGCTTATTATAATGCTGCTCATCCGTCACAATGCCTTCTGAATAGCTGATCTTTTCTACCCCATTCAAACCTGTTATCCATATATATTGGTCCGCACCAGTAATATTCAAAATGCCGCCGTTTTCCAGCGATGCTATGCCTTTCACCTGCACAGCAGTTTTACCCGGCGCTATATACCATACACCTTTACCAAGTGTACCGATCCATAAGACATTCCGGCTATCGGCATAGAGACAGGTAATGCGCTCATTGCCCCAGGGTACACGTATGGGTTTATGCATGGTATCTGCCAGGGAAAGACGATATAAGGCGCTGTTCTCGGCAAACCATAAATTGCCCTGCTTATCGATAGTGAGTGACGTAAGACTATCCATTGAATAGGGTGCGGGCATCTTTATCCCCGATGCATATTCAGCCGTTACCACGGTAAGACCTTTATTGGTGGCACACCAGATGTTCCCGGTTTGGGTAAGTGTTATGCCATTGATCTTCCGGCCATCCAGATGGCAGGGCACTACATGAAAACTGCTGTCTAAATGTACATCGAGCAGGTAACCGTTTACTGTGGCCACCCAGGCTTTATTACCGGGCATGGCAATGATATCATTGATCTCACCCCATGGCCAGGCGCCGGGATATTTAATGAACCTGCCATTGTTCCACTGTACAAGGCCCCCATCCTGCGTGCCCACCCAATATACATTGGGCTTATAGGCAGGCACGATGACCTTTATGATATTATCGGGCAGCCCCTGCATGCTGGTATAAGTGCCGATATGCAGTTTGCCATTTTTAATGCCCACATCATTAATGCCCTGGTCGGTACCCACCAAAATATTTTTGTTACCCGCCACCAGTGTGTATGTGAAATTATCCGACAGGCCGGAGTCTGCATTCACGACGGAACTAATATTGTTCAGCACAGCAAAAACCCCTTCCTCGCTGCATAGCCACAACAAGCCATTGGTGCCTGTATATATATGCCTGATGGTGGTTGAGGGCATAGGCCCTTTTATCGCAAGGGGCATCAGCGTATCATGGTTCACGATCCCTACCTTCCCGCTGGCAAAGCCTGCATAGATATGCCCATTGCCCCCGGCTAGCGCTGTTATGGCGCTGTGCACCGTATCATAGAGCCTTGTAAAGGCCCGGCCGTTGAACCGGTATAAGCCTTCATCGGCACCTACCCATAGGTAACCGCTTGTGTCTTGCAATATAGCATCTACATTAACGGCTGCTCCCGATTCGTTGAGCCAGAAATCACGCGCCAGCGGCTCCTGGCCGTACAAGGCCTGCGATAACAGCAACAGTAGTAGTATAGCGCAGTTCCTCATTTGCCGGGTTTTAGATCAGCTTTTACGGTGACCGATATATCCGGTGCCAGTTTATCATATACCACCCGCGGTATTTTTATATCATGATCGGCCAGCGATACCATAAATGCCGCACTGATGCTCATCTTACCATTCTTCGTGCTCACATGTGCTTTAATGATACGCTCCTGCGCTATGCCATGTATATACATTTTGCCCTTTGCCCGCACCTCATATTCACCGTCCCTGGTAAGGTCATTGTCTTCTATGATCTTACCGGTAAATGTGGCCTCAGGGTAGCGCTCCGATTCCATATAATTCTCGTTGAAATGTTCGCGCTGCAGGGGGCTGTTAAAACCCATGAAGCTCCTCATGTCTATACGGAAGGCAAACTGTTTCTTTTGGACATCAATTGCACAGTTGAGCTGGCCCGATGAGGCACGTATCAACTCATGCGGTGCGCTGGAGTGAAAACTTACCAACCCATCGCCAGCTTCATAAATGTGCTGGGCAGATACAATATTGCAGAGCAAAAGGCACGATATAAAAAAAAACTTGTATGGTGGCATATGGTACTGCTAAAATAAGCATTGCATTATAAAATGTTCCATATAGTTACGTTAAAAGGTATATAATGACAGGATCGGGCTTAACTTTGGTACAGATGTTGTAATAGTAGGGTATATGAAGAAGGTTTTTGCAATATTTATGGTAGTATTATTTGTGACCAGCATGCGTGCCAAAGCTCAACAACAGGCAGCAGTGACCTATGATACGATGTATACCGTAAAACTGCCGGAGGTGGATATTACCGATGAGCGTAAATGGGCCAATGATACCATGCGCTACCGTTATAACCAGATGCGTTACTATGTAAAGTCGATACTGCCCTACCTCAATGCAGCCACCAAACTGTTCAACGAGATCAATACCAAATTTGAAGAGCCCGGCCTCAGCCATAAAGAACGTAAACGCTTTGTGAATGCCAAAGAAGACGAGATGCGCACACAGTTCGAAGACAAAGTGAAGCAACTGAACGTGACACAGGGCATACTACTGATAAAACTGATAGCGCGGCAAACCGGCCTGAATATCTACAAGATCATAGACGATTTTAAAAATCCTTTTCAAGCCATGAAATGGCAGGCATGGGCAAAGCTCAACGGCCATAACCTGAATAAACGTTACGACCCTGCTACCGAGCCCGACCTGGAACAGATCATGCGCGGCCTGGGCTACCCGCTGCCGGCATTTTACAACACCGGAGAAACCGCATCTGCATTGCAATAAAAAAAGAGGCCTTTGTTAAGAAACCTCTTTTTACAAATCATTGATAATAAACTAACTAAACCCAACTCATCCACACTAACCACTTCTGCTTTTAAAAATTCGCAGCAGGCAGGAGGAACAGCCTGCATTTTTTCACCTGAACTATTAACTTTACCCTAAACAAGCACCGCGGTATTTGAAACGCCGGGAAAAAAAATATTTCTATAATATAGATACCCACAAGTTTGAGAAAGTGGAGGTATCACTGCGCACCAGGCTGCTGCGTGTGCTAGGCTTCCTGTCGGCAGCTATCGTTACTGCCCTCATCATTGTGGCCATCGCTTTCCGTTTCCTCGATTCGCCAAAGGAAAAAAGGATGCGCAACAGCATGGACAATATGCGCGATGAGTACAGCCAGTTGCAGGCACAGGTAAATGCCCTGGGCAAGTCGCTGAGCGAGCTCGAGACCCGTGACAATCATATATACCGCACCATATTCGAAGCAGCCCCCATACCCGATAGCATACGCTATGGCAAAGACTACAGCAATATAGACCCGCGTGAATTTGCCTACATGAAGCCTGCCGAGATGCTGGAACAGGTGAAAGAACAGATAATTGTGCTGAAAAAACGCATCCTGGTGCAGCAGCGCTCCGATGACACCATAGAGCATATGGTGCGCTCGAAAGAACAGATGCTGCATGCCATACCTACGATACAGCCCATATCCAATAAAGACCTTACTCACCTGGCCTCGGGTTTCGGTTACCGTATCGATCCCATTTACAAAACGGTAAAGATGCACACCGGTCTCGACTTTGCAGCGGCCATAGGCACCCCTATATATGCCACAGGCGACGGCACTATTACCGAAGCCGATTTTGACGCAGGGGGCTATGGCAACCATGTGGTCATTAACCACGGCTTTGGTTACGAGACCCTCTACGGACACATGGTAAGGATAAAGGCGCGCGTGGGCCAGCACGTTAAGCGCGGCGAAGTGATCGGCTGGATAGGCAGTACCGGCAAAAGCACCGGCCCCCACTGTCACTACGAAGTGATCAAGAATGGCGAAAAAATAAACCCGGTACACTATTTCTTCAACGACCTCACCGCATCGGAATATGAGCGTATGCTGCGCATCTCATCGGCCGGTAACCAGTCTTTCGATTAATGTTGGTATAGTTTTATAGCTTATTAGTTGCTATGCTTATATAAATGCAGTATAGCGCTAAAACAAAAAAGCATGAAAGTTTTTAAACTGTTGATACTATTGTGTTTATACCACACATTTCCCGCCCTGGCACAAAAGATGGACCCGAAGGCTGTGCCCCAACCTGTACAGGAAGTGTTCATCAAAGAATTTCCCGGGGTTATGGCCGACTGGGAACTGAGCAAGGGCCAGTATATTGCCAGCTTCAAGCATAATGAATACCCTATGCAAACGGTATATAACGCCGGAGGCCAGAGGCTGGAAACCCATGTGACCATAGATGAAAAGGAACTGCCGGCCCCGGCAAGCGACTATATGAGCAATCACAACTCGGCCCCGGTCACCGAGGCCACCAAGATCATCACTCATAATGACAAAGTGAGCTTCAGGGTATTGGCAGGCACACAGTATATGGAGTTTGACAGCAAAGGCAACTACCTGCGCAGCCGCAATAAATGAGTTGCCGCAAAACTTCTTTTATAGACCAACATTCATTTACCTTTGCCGCAAATAAGCAAACATCAATTCTATGCGTGTCAGGTTATTGGCTGCAGTATGCCTCGCAGCTGCTATATCGATCACATCGTGCCGTAAGGCGCGGATACATGAGCACAAAGACTGGGGAAAGTTCTATGAGGCATATGGCATAAAGAATGCCTGCATCATGATACGCGACAATAACCACGAGGCGGTACATTATTATAACCAGGAGCGCTGTATGCAACGCATGCTGCCCGCCTCCACGTTTAAGATATTCAACTCGCTGGTGGCCCTGGAAACAGCAGTAGCTCCCGATGAGCAATACATCGTTCGCTGGGATAGTGTGAAGATGCAGCGCGAGGAATGCAACAAAGACATGACCATGCGCGAGGCATTTCGCCTGAGCTGTATCAACTATTACAGGGAAATAGCACGCCGCATAGGCAAAGCCCAGATGCAGCACTACCTGGATACCGTGAAATACGGCAATATGAAGATGAGCGCCATCGATAGCTTTTGGGTAGATAACAGTCTGCAGGTATCAGCCGATGAACAGGTGGGCTTTGTAAAACGGCTCTACTTCAACGAGCTGCCTTTTTCGGAGCGCACACAGCGCATAGTGCGCAGTATGATGCTGTGGGAAGACGAACCGGGTTATAAACTATATTACAAAACAGGCACCGGCGAAATAGATGGCAAGTACGTATACTGGATAGTAGGATATAGCGAACGAATTGTAAAGGTGAAGGAACCTAAAGAATCGATGAACAAGAGCAATGAGCGTATGTATCCTTACTTCTTTGCCCAAAATTTCGAAATGCCGGTATCAGACACCACCCAGGACTGGTTCAAAGTAAGGCTCGAGGTACTGCATAAGGTACTGAAAGAGGCTAATGCCATCCCGCAATAATAACAAAAGCTAAGCCTCCCCGGTGCTATGGGGTTTTTCTTCCGCTATCGGCTCATTGAGCTCCACCGGCTTCGCTGTCTTTTTGCGCATACGCATATTCAGCAGCTCCACACCAAATGAGAAGGCCATAGCAAAATAGATATACCCTTTGGGTATCTCCTGCCCATGTATGGGCTTCAACCCTTCGAAGAACAAGGCAAAGCCCACCATTACCAGGAAGGAAAGGGCCAGCATTTTGAGCGTGGGGTGCTTGTGTATGAACCTTGCTATCTGCCCCGAGAAGAGGAACATAATGAACATGGCTATCACCACCGCGGTTATCATTACCTCTATATGGCGGGCCATACCCACTGCCGTTATCATACTATCGAAGGAGAATACGAGGTCGATGAGGATGATCTGCACCACCGCTTTGCCAAAGGTTGTATTCATTTTACTACCCTCGCGCGACAGGTGTTCCTGCTCATCTCCTTCCAGTTTTTCATGTATCTCCCCCACCGTTTTAACGATGAGGAAAAGCCCCCCTGCGAGCATCACCACATTGCCCAGCTCGAACTTATAGCCCAGCACGCTAAAGGCAAGGGGATTATGTATGAGCCAGCCCAGGCAAAGGAGCAGCAACACGCGCACTGCGATACCGGTGAACATCCAAACCCTGCGGGCAGCAGGCTGCTTTGGCTCCGGCAGTTTGCCCATCACTATCGATACGAATATCACATTATCTATGCCCAGCACTATCTCGAGCACTGTAAGCGTAAGCAGGCTTATCAAGGCCTCCCATGATAATAAATAGCTCATCCTTTATGTTTCAGTAGTCCTTTGCAAATATTGGCTGCAATAGCAGGGCCTTCGTATATAAAACCTGTATATACCTGCACCAGCGATGCGCCTGCATCCAGCTTCTCGATAGCATCTGCAGCGGTAAAGATGCCTCCAACAGCTATAATGGGTATAGCGCCCTTACTTTTATCATGTATGTACCTGATCACTTCGGTAGCACGCTGCCGTACGGGCTTGCCGCTCAGGCCGCCTGCACCTATCTTTTCCACTTCGGCAGCCGGCGTTTGCAGGCCCTCCCTGCTGATAGTGGTATTGGTGGCTACGATGCCCTGTATGCCAGTAGCACCCACGATCTCTATGATATCGTCAAGCTGCTCATCGCTTAGGTCGGGGGCTATCTTTAAGAGTATGGGTTTGGGCGCAGGGTATTCTTTATTAAGGCGCACCAGCCTATTGAGTATGGCCATGAGCGGCCCTTTATCCTGCAGGGCCCGCAGGCCGGGCGTATTGGGGCTGCTCACATTAACCACAAAATAGTCCACCACATCGTGCAGGGCTTTAAAGCCGGCCTCGTAATCATTTATAGCCTCTTCATTGGGCGTGTCTTTGTTCTTACCAATATTCCCGCCTATGATCATTCGCTCTTTCCGCTGCCTGAGGCGCCCGGCAGCAGCTACAGCGCCGTGGTTGTTAAAGCCCATGCGGTTGATAAGGGCCTGGTCGGCAGGCAGGCGAAAGAGGCGGGGCCTGGGATTGCCCGGTTGCGGACGGGGGGTAACCGTACCTATCTCCACGCAGCCAAAGCCCAAACAAGCCAGCGCATCGGTGAAGCGGGCATCTTTATCAAAGCCTGCTGCAAGGCCCACGGGGTTAGGAAACTTAATACCCCACAGCTCGCGCTCAAGACGCGGGTCGCGGACAGAAAACTTTTTTTTCACCCAGCCGCCCAGCAGGGGCAGCGCGCAGGCAAAACGCAGTCCTTTCATGACCATGTAATGCACCTGCTCGGGCGCTATGTAAAAAAGGAGCTTGCGTATGATACTGTACATTGCCGCGCAAAGATACATCACAGCCTTTTTATCTTTTTTAACAAAATAGGCCCGCAGTGTTGATTGCTAAACTGTAATTTTATCCCGTTTATGTCTTTGCGTATCCCGATACTTTGTTTATGGCTGCTCTTAACTGCTGTGTTTGCCACACAGGCCCAAAGCATAAAAGGAGAAGTGGTGGATGCGAACGATGGCAGCCCTGTAGCGAATGTGAGCGTATATAACGTGTACAATAACATCGGCTACACCACAGGCAGTGATGGCAAATTCTTCATACCCGCAGCCAAAGACGAATTGCTGGAGTTCCGGAAGCTGGGCTATAAAATAACAAGGGTACGCATACCCAAAGGCAATATCCCTCCCTATTTCAAGATCATCATGCAAAAGGGCGCTATAGAACTACAGGAGGTGAATATACGCGGGCAGGCCAAAGACTACCATTCCGACAGCCTGCGCTACCACGAGATCTACAAGCATGAGCTCGACTTCCCCACCCTCTCTACCATCGATGCTATAAGCCACCCCTTCAGCGCCCTGAGCAAGCGCAACCGCGAGATATGGGCCTTCCAGAAAGAGTATGACCATTTCCAGAAAGAGAAATATATCGACTACACCTTCAACGAAAAGCTGGTGACCCGGATAACCGGCCTGCAGGGCGATAGCCTGCTGCACTATATACAGCGCTACCGCCCCACCTACGAACAGCTCCGCTCCGTGAGCGAATACAACTTCTATATCTACATCAAGCAAACGGCAGCACGCTACCGCAGCCTGGGCCATAGCATACAGCGCAGCACACAATAAAAAAACCGCCAAAGCCCTAAAGCATTGGCGGCATTCATTGCCTTAATAATATCCAGGGATATCAGGCCCTGCGGTCAGCACTCAGGCTATTGCCATTTTGTTGTCTGCCCGATGAAATATTCTTGATATGCTTGCTTTTGAATATGGAGTATTGCTCGTGCATGGAATCAAAAAAATCTTCAACGGTGCGGAAGGTTTTCATATCGTTGGATACGCCGTACAGGTTGCCGCTCAGGTTGAAGAATGCTATTGCTTTTGATGGGGTCTTTATCCAATGTTTACCGTCTTTTTCCGAATAAGCATCTATCAGCAGGTTGATCCCATCAAGTTCAAAGCGCCAGAGCCCGTCGTCATCCTGCATTATATTGAACTGATACATCTTTTCCTATTTTTTACTGGGTATCTGGCAAAAATCAGGCTAAAAATTTCCGGAGCTATAAAAAAATGTCCCGGTTTGATACGCTATTTCCCACTATTCGCAAATCGTATTGTCTTTTAATTATTTAGAAAACAATAAAAAAATAATTTATCATAACCGACTGCATGGCGTTGAAATAAGGGGTATTTGATCACTAGCCAAAAATGGGGAAATATTTACACAGTTTTAACAATTTTACAAGGATTTACAACTTACTTGTAAAAGGCTTGAAAGCTACTTCGATATGCGAAAGAAATGGCCCAATACCATTTCCCTTTATCTTTAATAAAACAAAAATGAATAAAGCTGTCCTCATAGAAACACCACGCCTCATCATACGCCCCTTCCTCGCCCATGACGATGAGGGTATGTTCCGCATGGACTCGGATATGGAAGTGCACCGCTACCTGGGCTGGCGGCCGGTAAAAAGCATTGAAGAAAGCAGGGAAACAATACGCTATGTACAGCAGCAATATACCGATCATGGCATAGGCCGCTGGGCAATGCTGAGCAAAGCCACCAATGACTTCATAGGATGGACGGGCTTTAAACATATGACCAGTACCGTCAACGGGCATACAGGCTTTATCGACTTTGGCTACCGACTGGCCCGCGATAGCTGGGGCAGGGGTTATGCCACAGAAGGGGCCATAGCCGCCCTGCATTATGGTATCGGCAAGCTAGGCTATAAAGACATCTACGCCATGACCGATATCAACAATGGGGCCTCAAGGCATATACTTGAAAAAATAGGCTTTGGCCTGGTAAGTATCTTCCCCTACGACGACGAGGCCTATAACTGGCGCGAAATGGGGCAGCCCACCACATGGTACCAATATGGCTATAAACATGGGGCCAGTGAGACCCTAAGCCTGTAGAACATATAAATGGTATTTTTTTATAAGGATGAGTTTGCAGGAAAGCGAAAGCTGCCTATATTTGCAACCCGATCCGAAAGGAGGAGGAAAAAAAGGAAGCATAGCTCAGCTGGTTCAGAGCATCTGCCTTACAAGCAGAGGGTCCGCGGTTCGAACCCGTGTGCTTCCACAGAAAGCCCCGCGTTTTGCGGGGCTTTTTATTTTACCTGCTTCCGACCTTTTTATTACAGTAATGCAAACAAAGCTTCCTCCCCGCTCGTCTATATTTACAGATCAAGACTTATGAAAAACACGATACTTGCCCTGCTGCTGTCATTACCCCTTTTTGCCGGGGCTCAATCCAACTTTGCTCCCGCGGGCAGTGAATGGTACCACAGCCAGCAATATGGCGTTTACCACAGCTACTATACGGGCGATACCCTCATAGCAAATACAAGCTGCAGGAAGGTGCTGCGGGAAGCCCTTACTAAAGACCCGTGGTACAGCCAGGGATTACACGTGTACGACCTGCCTGCCATTTACCTCTATAACAATACCGACACCGTATTTATCTACAATAAGATCTTCGGCCGCTTTACCCCGCTCTACGTATTTAATGTGAACGATGGCGATACCATACACTTACCCGTAATACCTGTCGATATAGGTATGCTACTATTTCCATATCCTGATTCCACTTTTAGAATGGTGGTCGATTCCGTCAGGAATGAACTATATGACACCACGGTGCTGAAAACGGTTTTTGTGCACGGTATCGGCGACCCTGATAGCGTATATGTATATAATTACGGCCCCGGCTATGCTGAGCGGATAGGCGGCTTAGGCACAGGCTTCCTTCCTACGGGTTCACCGGCTGCAATTCCCCTCTCGGACAACCTGCAACCCGCTGGCCCGATCAGGTGTTATAACGACCCCAGTACATCCATCAAACTGACCCAGGATATCTGCGGCATACCACCTGTGGGTATCGCAGCATTAAGCAATAAAGAAAAATTCAGCATCTCGCCCAACCCTGTACATGATATACTCAAACTGGAGAGAGCAGCGGCTGCGGGCAATATAAGCATTACCAATGCTATTGGGCAATGTGTTTACAACCGGCAATGCAGTGCCACAGTTACCCAAATTAACCTTACAGGTTTTGCGCCAGGTGTTTATTACCTGCATCTTGATGGTGGTACGGTAAGAAAGTTCATAAAAGAGTAAATTCGCACATGCTCACCATATACGGTATCAAAAACTGCGACACGATGAAAAAGGCCTTCCAATGGCTGGAGGCAAAGAAAATACCCTACAGCTTCCACAACTATAAGGAGGCCGGTATCGACAAAAAAACGCTGGATCTCTGGCTAAAACATTTCCCCACCGATAAGCTCATCAATACCAAAGGCACTACCTACCGCGCCCTGCCCGATGCCGATAAAGCCACCATTGGCAACAAGGCAAAGGCCATACAACTGATGATGGCCCGTCCCTCCCTCATCAAGCGCCCGGTATGGGACTTCGGTAACGGCACTTTCTACCTGGGCTGGAACCAGGAGGAGCTGGAGGGCATGATATAGCCGGCGCACACACATTAGTCCCTCATACTTTTATTATTTTAGCACCGAAATACGATAGCCATGCAACTACAGGAGATGATAGAAGCCGCTTATGCCAACCGTGAGCTGCTGAAAGAAGAAAATTATAAAGAGGCCATACGCGCCGTAATAGAAGATGTGGACAAGGGCCGCCTGCGCGTAGCCATGTCCGGCGAAAAGGGTTGGCAGGTGCAGCAATGGGTGAAGCAGGCCATACTCCTCTACTTCGGCATACAGCCCATGCAGACCTGGGATGTGGGCCCGATGGAGTTTTATGATAAGATGCTGCTGAAGAAGGATTATGCCTCGCTGGGCGTGCGTGCCGTGCCTCATGCCGTGGCACGCTATGGCGCTTATATAGCTAAGAACGTAGTGCTCATGCCCTCCTACGTGAACATAGGCGCTTATGTGGATGAGGGCACTATGGTGGACACATGGGCCACGGTGGGTAGCTGCGCACAGATAGGCAAAGGCGTGCACCTGAGCGGCGGCGTGGGCATTGGCGGCGTACTGGAGCCCCTGCAGGCATCGCCGGTAATTATAGAGGATGGCGCCTTTATAGGTTCGCGCTGTATAGTGGTCGAAGGGGTGATCGTAGAAAAAGAAGCTGTGCTGGGTGCCAACGTAGTACTGACCCAAAGCACTAAAATAATAGACGTAAGCGGCGAAGGGCCTGTGGAACGCAAAGGCCGCGTACCTGCGCGCAGTGTAGTGATACCGGGCAGTTATACCAAAAAGTTCCCGGCAGGTGAATACCAGGTGAGCTGCGCACTCATCATCGGGCAGCGCAAAGCCTCTACCGACCTGAAGACCAGCCTGAACGATGCCCTCAGGGAATTTAACGTTTCGGTATAATGTTTGTACAGACATTTGCAATGCGATATGACCTTATTGCTTGACATAGACAACCGTTTTTTCAATCAGCCTTTCTGGGGCGAAACTGTTGGTGACTACTGCTGGTTCGTGGGTATCATATTGGGCACCCTGCTGCTCAAAAAGCCCATAGCGCTGGCCTTGTCCAACATAGGGCACAACATTGCCAGCCGCATCAGCAAAGAGCAGCATGTGGCTGTATTTCGCGAACTGTTGCGCAAACCTATTGAATGGCTGGCCGTGCTCATCCTTTTCTATATTGCCATTACCCGCCTGTCTGATGTGCTCGACAATGTCATCATCATGCACCGTAATAAAGGCCTGGGCAATATACTGGATATAAGGCTGGGCGATGTGACAGACCATATATTCCTGCTGTTCATCATCATTGCCGCCACACTGGTATTATCGCGCACTGTCGATTTCGTTTACTTCGTGCAAAATGAGCGGGCCAGGCAGAACGACAACCAAAGCAGGCAGCAGTTATTGCCGCTGGTGAAAGAGATGATAAAACTGCTCGTATGGGCCATCAGCTTTTTCTGGATGCTCGGTTCTGTTTTTCATGTCAATATACCTGCGCTGATAACGGGCCTGGGTATCGGTGGTATAGCCATAGCACTGGCCGCCAAAGAAAGCGTGGAGAATTTCTTTGCAGCCTTCACCCTGCTTTCCGACAGGCCTTTCCAGGTGGGCGATACAATACGCATAGGCAATTTCCAGGGCGCGGTAGAACGCATAGGCTTCCGCAGCAGCCGCCTGCGCAGTGCCGACGGTTCGGCCTTCATCATCCCCAATCAAAAGCTCGTGAGTGAGAACCTGGAAAATCTTACTGACCGCATGACAAGCGGTGTGCATATGGTCATCAATATTAAATACGGACTGCCTTATGACCAGTTGCAGCAAATGGTTGCGGCCCTGAAAGAAATGATCACTGCTACTACACATGTACAGGACCCCATAAATGTATCGCTCGACGGTTTTTTAGAAAATGTGTTCCAGCTAAATATCCTCTACCACCTGCCTTACCCAATAGGCGATGCAACCACAAGACAAGTAAAACAGGATATAAACATGAAAGCCTACGATATTGTATCCCGATATACGGGCGATAAAACGGCAACAGTGTCTTAAGGAAATTACATTTGGGTATAAGGCATTATCTCTTCAAGGTACTTACGCTCATTACTCAGCCGCGGCACTTTATGCTGACCGCCCAGCTTGCCCTTATCCTTCAGCCATTTTTTAAAGCCATCCTTCGGCATGATATGCACTACCGGCATGCGCAGGGCCATATCTTTATGGCGCTTGGCATCGTAATCTGAATTGACAGAGCGCAGTGCTTTATCCATAGCAGCTACAAAAACATCAAGCGGGCAAGGCAACTGCTCAAATTCTATGATCCACTCATGCGCACCCGAATCGGTACCGGTCATATACAGTGGCGCTGCAGTATAATCGTTGACCACGGCCCCGGTTTCCTTGCAGGCCATCGCTATGGCCTGATCGGTATTATCCACGATCACCTCTTCGCCAAAGGCATTGATATAATGCTTCAGCCTGCCCGATACTTTGATGCGGAAGGGATATAATGAAGTGAACTGTATCGTATCGCCTACCAGGTAGCGCCATAAGCCGCCGTTGGTGTTTATCACCAATGCATAGTTCTTATTCAGCTCCACCTCTTTAAGACTTAATGTCTGGGGATGTTCCTTACCATATTCTTCCATGGGCATGAACTCGTAATAAATGCCGTGGTTGAGCAGCAGCAGCATACCGTTACTATGCGTATTATCCTGTATGGCAAAGAAGCCTTCCGAAGCATTATAGGTCTCCCAGTAATGCATGTAGGGCGAGGGTATGATCTTTTCGAACTGCCGGCGGTATGGCACAAAGCTGACACCACCGTGTATATATAGCTCCAGGTTGGGCCATATATCCAGCAGGTTATCGGTACCCGCTATCTCAAATATGCGTTTTATGAGTACGATGGTCCATGTTGGCACACCTGCTATGAAGGTCACATTCTCATGTATGGTGGTATGTGCCATCATCTCTATCTTCTGCTCCCACTCGTCCATAAGAGCGATAGACAGCTCCGGGGTACGCACCAACTGGCTATAGAGCGGCATATTTTGGAGCATTACTGCCGAAAGGTCGCCGTAGAACGATTCTGCATTAAGCTGGTTGATCTGGTGACTGCCCCCTATAGTAAGGCACTTGCCCGATGTAAAGGTGGACTGCGGAAACTGGCGCAGGTACATGGTAAGTACATCCTTACTGCCCCTAAAATGATTATCATCGAGCGACTCTTTACTTACGGGGATGAACTTACTTTTATCGCTCGTGGTACCGCTCGACTTGGCGAACCAGTTGACGGGTGAGGACCAGAGTATATTTTGCTCCCCCTCCAGTATGCGCTGTATATAGGGTTTCAGGGTATCATAATCGGTAATGGGTACCGCCTTTTTAAACTCCGCAATACCGTTAAGTCTTTCGAAATTGTACTTTTTACCGTATTCGGTGAATTGCGCAGAGCCTACCAGCGCGTTGAAAACCTGCTGCTGGGTATCGACAGGATTGAGCATGAAATTATCTATCGCGCTCTGGCGCAATTTCATGTATCCTTTTAATGCCGGGCTAATAATGCTCATCCTGACAAATCAAATTAACGATATTGTTATATCAACCTCTTATCCGTTACTAAACTACAAATTGCCTTTGGATTGTCCGATGTTGCTGTAATCTTTTCTTTTAAGCTCAAATGATTGCCCAAGATACACTTTTCTCACCTGTTCGTCCTGCGCCAGCTCTTCGGCAGTACCCGATTTGAGTATTTTTCCTTCAAACAGCAGGTAGGCACGGTCGGTTATAGAGAGGGTTTCCTGTACGTTATGATCTGTTATGAGGATGCCTATGTTCTTATATTTGAGTTTCGCCACAATGATCTGTATATCCTCCACTGCAATGGGGTCGATACCGGCAAAAGGCTCATCGAGCAGGATGAATTTGGGGTCAACAGCCAGTGCGCGGGCTATCTCGGTACGTCTCCTTTCGCCCCCGCTCAGCACATCGCCGGGGTTCTTGCGCACATGTGCCAGGCCAAATTCATCCAGCAGGGACTCCAGCTTATCCTTTTGCTCCTGCTTGCTGAGCCTGGTCATCTCCAGCACAGCCATGATATTGTCCTCCACCGATAGCTTACGAAATACCGAGGCTTCCTGTGGCAGGTAGCCCACGCCCATCTGGGCACGTTTATACATAGGGTATTTGGTCACATTCGTATCATCGAGGAATACCTCACCTTCATCAGGCTTTACCAGGCCCACTACCATGTAAAAAGATGTAGTCTTGCCTGCCCCATTGGGACCCAGCAAACCTACTATCTCGCCCTGGTTCACCTCAAAAGATACATTATTCACCACGGTGCGCTTCCTGTATCGTTTTATTAAGCCCTTTGTATGTATCTTCAATGCCCGATGTTTGAGGCAAAAATAAGATAATGCCCCAAACATATGGCATATGTATAGCCCTAATGCAAATTGGGGCACAATCAAGAATATTATACTTTTGCGACTTATATGAAGGTCACCGAACACATTGCAGAGGCAACAGAACCAATAGTTTCGCTGGAGATATTGCCCCCAACCAAAGGAAAAAGCATAGAATCGATATACAAGCAGCTGGACCCCCTGATGGAATTCAAGCCTGCCTTTATCAACGTCACCTACCACCGTGCCGAACAGGTTTATAAAAAACGGCCAGATGGCAGTTTTGAACGCGTAGAGATCCGCAAACGGCCGGGTACCGTGGGCATTTGCGCTGCCCTGATGAACAAGTACAAAATAGAGGCTATACCTCACCTGATATGCGGGGGCTTTAGCAGGGAAGAAACGGAGAATGCACTGATAGACCTGCACTTCCTTGGCGTGAAGAATGTACTGGCCCTGCGCGGTGATGCCGCTGCCAATGAGAAATTCTTCACCCCCCACCCCAACGGGCACCGCTATGCCGAAGACCTGGTAAAACAAGTGATCAGCCTGAACAAGGGCAGCTATATTGAAGAAGATATTATGGATGGGGTAAAGACCGATTTTTGCATAGGTGTGGCCGGCTACCCGGAAAAACATTTTGAAGCACCTAATTTAGATACCGACATATACTACCTGAAACGCAAAATAGAATTGGGAGCCGACTATGTGACCACCCAGATGTTCTTTGAAAATCAACATTACTACAATTATATCAACCGCTGTGCCGAACATGGCGTAACAGTACCGATAATGCCGGGCCTGAAGCCATTGACCAGCAAAAGGCAACTGACCATGATACCCAGCATCTTTAACGTAGAGGTGCCTGTGGACCTGTATAATGAAATGATGAAAGCAAAAACTGATGCTGACTGCGAGCAGGTAGGCACAGAATGGCTGCTGGCACAATGCCGCGACCTGTTGAAAAACAAGGTGCCTGTACTGCATTTCTACACACTGGGCAAGCCCCATGTGGTATATAATGTACTGAAACAGCTATTTTAAAAAAAATCGGGAAAATAATTTGCGGAAGAACCTCCGCGAAAAGAGGGAACTTAATTAAGCTTCTTTAAGGGCGTTGGCTTTCTTTACCAGCACATATTTATCGCTGAGGGGCTGTTGCCTCATCTCTTTATTCTTCTTGTCGATGGCAGCGAGCACACGGCCTATACCGAGGTATGATCTTAAAGTCACTTTAACTATCAGGCGAGGTATCATCTTTTGATCTTTTTTGCGTTTTGCTTATTTGGTTAAATGTTCACTGCAGCTATAAGGCATCCGAGTATTGCGACGAAGAGTAAAATTTTTGTAGTCATTTCAATTGCGTTTTTGTGGTGATCTTTTTTTGTTGTTGTCGTTTGACAGCACAAAGATTAGCCGCTTCTGCTGCGTGGCGAAATATTTAGCCCCCCTTAACGCTGCGTTTAAAACTGGTTAACAAGCCATTAATAAAACAAAAAAGGGCTTTCATTGCTGAAGGCCCTTTTTCATAATAGCTTTATACTTACCATCCCCATGGTCTGCAGCAGCTACCACCGCCCAGCCTTTCACGGCCACTGTAGCCTTCATTCTCATAATGCTCACTCTTCAGTTTACGGAAGGTCTTTTTGTCCACGTCCACATATACCTTTTTGGTATCGGTATAGCCTGTAGCATTCTTTTCGTCCACCATTACGGTCTCTGTTATCCATGTTTCTTTAAATGGAGAGCCGGTAACTTCGGGATCATTGATACCACATTCTTCGCAGTAGGTGCAGCCGGGATGCTTGTAGCGGGCATATACCTGTACGCGCGTTACCGGGCAGGCTGCGGGCTCAGGGCGTCTTTTGGCGGCCTGCGGATAATAGAAGGCATTACCGCAGCGCGACATAAAATACAGGTCTTCGCCGTTAGCTGCACGCACATGCCAGCTGGGTATATAAGGATCGCCTTCCACATTCAGCATGCAATACTCGTAATGGTGGCTGCCGTCGCCCATCATTCCCACCGCACCATAAGGTATCTCTCCTTTGCTCACATCGCTCTCCGTAAAGCGGCGGTCATTTACCCCACTATAGCCCATAGCAGTAAAGAGCGAGTTGATGTACTTGCCATAACGCCTGCTGTTGCCCATCGATTTCAGCTTCACATATACCTGGTGTTTGCTGTGCAGGTTTTGCAGGGGGTGAAATTCAGGATCGGTGCCTAAAACGGTTATCGTCTTAGGCTCGCCGCCCGGAACAGTATAAATAGCATGTGTTTGCGCGTAGGAACTGCAGGCGGCAAAAGCCAATAAAATGGCGAGGCTTACGTTTTTCATAATTACTGGTTTTAAAATGTCGTTTTTAATGCATTTTAAAAAAGACACTAATAAAAACGTGCCATGTAATTGTGATCATTAATACCGGCCATATGTATATAATTGAAAAAACGGGGCTTATGCCCCGTTTTTATATGCTGAATATGTTCTACACTATTCGTTGTTCAACTTGCGGAAGGTAGCCCTATCCACATCTATGTATATGGTTTGTGTACCCGATGCACGGTCGGCAGCTTCATCAGCCAGCACTTTGGTATCTGTCTTCATTACCGAATGGAAAGGATAGCCATTACCGGTATCCTCGTTGTCATTCCGGTCATCGTCACAGTTGCAGCCTTCGTGCCTGTAGCGGGCCACCACCTTAATATTGGCAGGATTGCTGGCCGGACAGGCCGATGTCATATAAAATGCATTACCACAACGCGACATGAAGTTAAGATCGCAACCATTGCGTGAACGTATATGCCAGCTCTTGATGATCTGCTCACCCGGCAATACCATGATGGTATATTCATAGTGGTGTGCAGCATCGCCCAACATACCTATGGCGCCAAAAGGCACTTTACCGGGGGTTACGTCCTCAATGGTAAAACGTGGATCCAGTACGCCATCATAACCCAGGGCAACGAAAAGTGAGTTGATAGCGTCTTTATACGTTTTGCTCTCACCCATAGCTTTCAGGTTATGGAATATTTCTTTTACTGAATTGCGGTTTTGCAATGGCGGGAACTCGGGGCTGGTACCCAGCCTGTCGAGTACTTTAGGCGTTACACCTTCCGGCACCCTGAAAACAGCATGTTTGCTCGCACAGTTCTGGGCAAACGAAGTGAAGCCGGCGAGCATAAGCACAAGAATAAATGATAAGTATTTCATAATTTATGTTTATAAAATGAACAATACGATATTGATAAATTGATTTACTGATTTTTTATCCTGCGGGGGCTCTAATATATAATGATTTCGCCTTAAATGCAAGGTTTCAGGCATTTGAGCTATGTTTGCAGTATGAAAAGCAGGTGGGTAATTCATGTCACATTTTTGCTGGTAATAGTGGTAGCTGCTGCCTGTAACAACGGAGCAAATACCACTGGCAATGAGCAGGGACTGTTCGCGAAAGACCCTCTTTTAAAGACCCTTACGGATAAGATAAAAAAAGATTCGACAAATGCGGGCCTTTATTATGAGCGGGGCATAGCCCTGCACAGGATGGCACAGGATACGCTGGCACTCCAAGACCTTAAAAAAGCCGTTTCACTCGACTCAAGCCATGCTGAATATTACAGTGCTATTGGCGATATGCTTTTCGAGCACAAAGATATTTCGGGTTCCATACAATGGCTGCAAAAGGCCATTGCACTCAATAAGGACGATCCGCGTGCCCACCTTAAGATCGCCAAACTATTCCTCTATGCCAAAGATTACCCCAAAGCATTCAGCGAGATCAATACCGTATTGCGACAGGACATATATAACCCGGAGGCCTATTTTCTTAAGGGCATGATCTATAAAGACCTTAAGGACACCTCGAAAGCCATATCCAGTTTCCAGACGGCGATAAATGTATCGCCACAATACAAAGATGCCTTTGTACAACTGGGTATAATGTACAGTGCAAAGAAGGACCCTGTGGCCCTGAAATATTATGACAATGCCTTTAAGCTAGATACGCTTGATGTATCGCCACTTTACGACAAAGGGATGTATTACCAGGACCTGGGCAATTATGAACAGGCAAAGGCTGAATACAAGAACTGTATCATGCACAACAGCCAGTATGCCGATGCTTATTTTAATACCGGCTGGATACTGATGCAGCAGGACTCGCTGGAAAAAGCCTGGCGGCAATATGATATAGTGACACAAACCGACCCGAACAATGCCAACGCTTATTACAACAGGGGACTATGCAGCGAAATGATGGGCAAAAAAGACGACGCCATACGCGATTATAAACAGGTGCTGGTTTTTAACCCTAAGTATACTGAAGCAACAGAGGCCCTTAAGCGACTAGGGGCAAAATAAGGTAGCTTATGCACATCATACCCACAATTTCGGGAATGAGTCAATTAATTATTATTATTTGCATAGATTCAATTATCTTGGCTGCAACCTGAGCAAATACCTGGAATAAAAAACTGAAATTGAACATTACTTACAAAATATTTTACCTCTCCCTTCTTGCTTTCATCTTATCGGGATACAGCAATACCGCCACTGCCCAAAGAAGAAAACATAACAGTGAAAAAAAAGAAGCAGAAAAAAACGCCCCTGATGAAAAGCGCCCGGAAGTATGCAACTGTGTGCTGATGAAGATAGAGGCGCAGGATACGCTCAGCGACGATGCTTACATCACTTATGTCTTCACGGTAAAGAACCGCTGTAAAGAGCCGGTGTGGATCAATTCGACCAAATTCGGTTTTACGGTAAATAATTTTAACGGCTCCCATGCCCGCGTGATACGCGAACTGCAGTTCGTAAAGCGATATACTTATCCCCAATTTGTATCGATAGCGCCCGGTAGCCAATTTGAATTTAAATTTGCAGACAATCCTTTCGACGAGTATCTCCTCAGCAGGGGTAACAGGTACTGGTTCAGGTTCAGTTATAACAATACCAACCTGAGGCACCCGTCGGGAAAGAGTTTGAACTACCTCTGCAGGAAAGAACTGCAGCGGCTGGTATATATCAGGTAAAAAAACAACATAGTATATGGCCATAATTGCCCCCTCCATGCTCTCTGCCAACTTTCTGAAACTGGAGCAGGAAATAGAAATGGTAAACAATAGTGACGCAGACTGGTTTCACCTCGATGTGATGGACGGGCGTTTTGTGCCCAATATCAGCTACGGTATGCCCATTATCGCCCAGATGAAAAAGGCAGCGAAAAAGACCTTTGATGTGCACCTGATGATAGAAGAGCCTGAGCGCTACCTGGAAGCATTTAAAAAAGCAGGGGCCGATTACCTTACCGTACACTACGAGACGGGCTACCACCAGCACCGCACACTTACCAGCATCAAAGCACTGGGTATGAAATCGGGCCTCTCGATAAATCCCCATACACCCGTGGAGATGATACAGGACATCATAGGAGAGATAGACCTGCTGCTGATCATGAGCATCAACCCGGGCTTTGGCGGCCAGAAATTTCTGCCCCTTACATATAACAAAATACGCCAGGCTAAAGAACTGATCACAAAGGCAGGAACCAACACGCTGATAGAGATAGACGGAGGCGTAACGCTGGACAATGCGGCTTCCATACTGGAAGCAGGGGCCGATGTACTGGTGGCGGGCAATACGGTCTTCTCATCACCCAACCCAACCGAAACCATTGCGCAACTGAAAGCAATAGGAAAATAAATGTAACTTACCCGCGTTTATTTGGTGTATATGCTTCGTAAGATCCTGGCCTTTTTTATCATACTTCTTTTCTGTTCGTTTATCGGTGCTGCGCAGATAGTAAAACTGCGCGGTATTGTTAAGGACAACAATGATAAAGCTATGGACGTGGTGACCGTATCTGTATTGAACTCGGGTATAGGCACTACGACCAACCGTGACGGGGCCTATACGCTCGACGTGCCTGCCGATGCACACCTCACCATAGTATTCTCATACGTAGGCTACCAGACAGAGCGCAGGCGGATCAACACCCAGGCAGGACAGGACCAAACACTGCCTGATGTACACCTGAAAGCAGATGCCAATACACTGAAAGAAGTAGTGGTAAGCGATGCCAACCGCTATGAGGCCGGCATACAGACCCTGAATATATCGAAGGTAAATGTAATGGCCTCGCCTACAGGCGGCATAGAAGCCGTGATCAAAACACTGGTGGGCAGCAACAATGAGCTTACCTCTCAATACAACGTGCGCGGTGGCAATTATGATGAGAACCTGGTGTATGTGAACGATTTCGAGATATACCGGCCCTTCCTGGTACGCTCGGGCCAGCAGGAAGGCCTCAGCTTCGTAAATGCGGACCTTGCATCTAATGTCAACTTTTCGGTAGGTGGTTTCCAGGCCAAATACGGCGATAAAATGTCGAGCGTACTGGACGTAACCTACAAACACCCGAAAAAATTTGCCGGCTCGGTAATGGCCAGCCTGCTGGGTGGCAGCCTGCACCTGGAAGGAGCATCGCACAACGAAAAACTTACTTACCTCCTTGGCGCAAGACAAAAAAGCAATCAATACCTATTGCAGTCGCAGCCGACCAAGGGTATTTACAATCCATCCTTTACCGATGTGCAGGCACTGGTCAACTACCGCTTTAATAATAAGTGGGAACTGGAAGCCATAGGCAACTATGCCCGCAACCGCTTCAACTTCATACCCGAGGAGGCTACCAGTAGTTTTGGCCTGATCAATAAAGCTTACCAGCTACGCGTGTTCTTTGATGGCAGCGAGATCGACCAGTTCGACTCCCGCTTTGCAGGCCTCTCCACCACTTACCGCCCTAATGACAAGCTAAAACTGAAATTGCTGGCATCAGGTTTCCAGACCAATGAGTATGAAACATACGATATAGGCGGAGAATACCTGCTGGGCGAACTGGAGACCGACCTGGGCAAAGAGAGCTTCGGGCAAATAAAAACTTACCTGGGCACAGGCCTTATACAGGACCATGCGCGCAATTACCTGAAAGTGAATGTAGGCAACCTGGCCCACCGGGGCTCATACAGCAGCGGCAAGCACTTTATTCAATGGGGTGCCGATGCCAACATCACCGGCATTGCCGACCAGCTACACGAATGGCAGCGCCGTGACTCTGCGGGCTTTACACAGCCTTATGATACCACCGAGCTAAGGATGATGTACCTGTACAATTCATCGTCAAATTTCAACTACACCATACTCAGCGGTTTTGTACAGGATAATTTCCGTTTCAGCGATTCGCTGGACCTTACTATGTCCGTCGGCTCCCGGTTCACTTACGACCTGCTGAACAATGAATTTATTGCCAGCCCCCGCCTGCAACTGGGCTATAAGCCCAAGTGGAAAAGCGATGTGGTCTTCCGTTTTGCTACCGGGGTATATGCACAGCCCCCCTTCTACCGCGAAATGCGTGACCTGCAGGGCAATGTGAACACCAGCCTCAAGGCACAGAAATCTTACCATGTGCTGCTGGGCACCGACTATAATTTCAAGGCCCTCAACAGGCCCTTCAAATTCACCAGCGAGGTGTATTACAAATACCTTTGGGATATCGTACCTTATATCTTCGATAACGTGCGCATCCGTTACCACGGGCAAAATGAAGCCACCGGCTATGCATACGGCGGCGAGCTGCGCCTTTACGGCGATATCGTTAAAGGGGCCACCTCATGGATCAGTATCGGCATTTTAAAAACGTCTGAATACCTGAAAGATTCCAACATTGTGTACAAGAGTGCCAGCGGTGCCGACAGTGCCTCGGTAAACCCCGGTTTCATACCCCGTCCTTCCGACCAGCGCTTTATGATCGGTATGTACTTTGAAGATTACATACCCCGCCACGAAAACTTTAAAGTGCACCTGAACCTGATGTATGCCACCGGCCTGCCGCTGGGACCGCCGAGCGCTCCCCGCTATGCCGATACCCTGCGCCTGCCCGATTATAAACGCGTGGATATAGGCTTCTCAGCCCTGCTGCTCGATGGCGCAAGGCAAGACCACCCGTACCATAGCTTCTTCAAAAACATCAAAAGCATCTGGGCGAGCCTTGAAGTCTTCAACCTGCTGGGCATACAGAATACGCTATCTTATACCTGGATACAGGACCAGAGCAGCGGTAAGACATTTGCCGTGCCCAACCGCCTTACTTCGCGTTTGATCAACGTGAAGCTAATGTTCAATTTCTAGCCGCCACCGCACTGTATAGCCAGAGGTACGCCCGGCAAACAAGCCAAGGATGGGTATGGTACAGTACCGGACATTCTACCTATAAGACATATATATCCCTTGCCCCTGTATATACCATCTTCATTTATGCAGAGAATGTGCGGACAAGCGGTCAAAATCTTAAATAATAGAAATCCCCATTTCTCCGAAAGCCTTTACAGTAAAGGATATTGGTAGTTTGTGTAAAAAAAGAATGAAATTCTTTTTGCAAAAAACATGATATTCCTATCTTTGCGCTCCGTTTAGGATATGAAAGTATGCTAAACACCCCGAAAAGATTCCGTAGCTCAGTTGGTAGAGCAATACACTTTTAATGTATGGGTCTTGGGTTCGAGTCCCAACGGGATCACCATATGGGACAAGTCAAAATTCAAACGACTTGTCCCATTTTTTTTGGGTTTTAATTCCCTATCTATCAAGGATATAATGTTGATGATTTCGTTCAATCTTTTGGTTCGATGTTGGCAACCGTCGAATACGATATTTTCAGGGAACATCGAACCAACTATCTTTCTTTTAAGTTCTACTGTACCTTCTTTGTACAAAATATCAAGCTGAGCGATATTGCTAAAAGCCTTATCCCACAATGGCTCTACCGTTGTTTGAAAACTTACAGCAGCTTTCAATTTTGCTTCCAGACGATTGATCTTCTCCTCACATTCGGATTTGATTGCATGATAATCGTCGCCTTCTAAATCGCCACACAAAAGCAATTCTCTTGCTTTTACAATCCGGCTATTCACTTCCTGCAATTGCATCTTTAAATCTTTCTGTTCATCTCTTTCACCACGTTCTTTTGATTTGTACGTTGATGTGATTACATCTTTGCATGTTTCAAGTCTTGAAAGAGGCCATACATATTTCCTGATTTCCTCAACCATTTTGTCATTTGCCTCTTTTGCCTTGTAACGTACCCCACAAGCAGAACTGCAATGATAATAATGGTAGTATTGCGTTCTTCCCTTTGATGCGCTGCCGGTAAGCATCCTTCCGCATTTTGGACAGATTAGGAAGCCTCTCAACGGAATATTATCGTCTGCCGTAATCTTTGTTCCTAAAATCCGCTTGCGTCCATCCAATACATCCTGAACGTCATAATATAGAGTTTCAGAAATTAACGGCTCATGCTGTCCTTTTACCAACATGCTTTCTTCTTCCTTGTACTTTGGTATAAATATTAATCCGCAGTAGATCGGATTTCTTATGGCAACCCAAAAGTTATTCTTACTGCATTTCAAGCCTTTTTCTTTCGCTTTTTTCCATACCTGTTCCGTGTTAAACTGACTACGGGAAAGTTCCTCAAACGCCCATTTCATTATGTCTCCCTGAATATCCTTCGGAGCAATATATTTCTTGCCATTCTCAGTAACCTTATTCGCATACCCGATAGGGGCGGTTCCCATCCAGCGCCCTTCTTTTTTAGCACGGCGCATACCATGAAACACATTTAATGCCCTGCGGTCATTCTCTACTTCAGGTGCTGCGAGGTAGAACGCCAGCATCATTTTATTTTCTGGAATAGATAGGTCAAGCGGTTGTTCAACTGCCTGCGGCTCGACACCCAAACGCCGAAGGGTGCTGATCATCTGGTAAGCATCCCCTGCGTTACGGCTGAACCTATCCCATTTTGTAAACAGAATAAGGTCAGTATGTCCTTTGTGCTTACGCAGGTCGCTTAATAATCCAGTCCAAGCTGGTCGTTTGAACGTCTTTGCAGAGTGGTCTTCCAGTACCACTTTCCGGACCCGGATATTGTTTATTTCGCAGTATTTCCGCAAACGTTCCTCCTGGTCACGTTGCGAATAACCCTTATCGGCCTGTTCGTCCGTACTTACCCGTACATAAATGTCTGCTATTTTCATACTATAAAAATTAAGTGTGGTACAATGTAAAGGTACAAAGAAATACCAGACTGAACAACATTTAATAGAAATATCACTGCAAAATTTACTAAATTTGTCACATCTTTGTTTAATAGACAAAAAGCGACACGGTTTAATAGGAGGCACATCCTTTCAATAAAAATAAGATATGGCAACACCACGCGAACGGTTAGTAGAATCCCTGAAATTTCTGAAAGAATTGCAGGATAATGGGGTTGTTGGTATTCATACCGATGAAATACCCAATCGGAAATACAGAGAGATACTACTTAAAAATGGCTTTATTCGGGAAGTTACAAAGGGTTGGTATATACCTACTGACCCTGCGGAAAAAGCAGGAGAAACAACTTCCTGGTACAGCTCTTATTGGGACTTTGTTGCCAAATTCCTAAATTACAAATTTGGGGAAGAATGGTGTTTATCACCAGACCAATCCCTTCTTATCCATGCAGGAAACAGTGCCGTACCGCAACAGCTCATGTTACGTTCGCCACAGGGCAATAATAACCCTACCCCCTTACCGCATAATACTTCTTTGTTCAATTTAAAGGCAAATGTCCCGCCTGCGGATCAAACCATCATAGCAAATGGGATTAGAATGTACAATCTGCCGGCTGCATTGGTTTATAGCTCTCCAAGTATTTATACAAGAAATGCCATTGATGCCCGCGCAGCCCTTGCATTGATAAGAGATGCTTCGGAAGTATTGCCTATCCTACTGGAGAATGGGCATACAACCTTTGCAGGCAGGTTAGCAGGTGCTTTCAGAAATATAAACAGAGACAAGATAGCTGATCAAATTGTTGACACCCTTAAACAAGCTGATTATGATATACGGGAAGAAGATCCTTTTGAAACCAAACTAACCCTTAGTCTGTCCTCTCGTGAACGCTCTCCCTACGCCAATCGTATCAGGCTCATGTGGGAGCAGATGCGTGAGATTGTTATTGCCAGCTTTCCTAAAGCACCAGGCATACCGGATGATCTGCAAGCCTACTTAAAGGATGTTGACGACATTTACGTTACGGACGCATACCATTCACTTTCCATAGAGCGGTATCGTGTAACCCCGGAACTGATCGAAAGGGTAAGCAGCGGCCAATGGAACAGCAAGGAGAACGAAGAAGACCGGAAACAAAGGGATGCGATGGCAGCCAGAGGTTACTACCAAGCCTTCCTGCAGGTGAAAGATACCATCACAGCTATACTGAAGGGCGCAAATGCAGGAAAGCAGGTTGACAAGGATCAATCAAAATGGTACAGGCAACTGTTTGACCCAAGTGTAGCCGCAGGATTTTTAAAAGCCACAGATCTTGCAGGGTATCGAAACCACCAAGTGTACATTGGTAATTCCAAGCATGTCCCTTTGAATGTAGATGCAATGAGAGATGCTATGCCTGTACTTTTTGAGTTACTGGAGGATGAAACTGAACCATCGGTGAGAGCAGTATTAGGACACTTTATCTTCGTTTTTATCCATCCATATATGGACGGTAATGGAAGGATCGGACGTTTTCTGATGAATGCTATGCTGGCTTCGGGAGGTTACCCGTGGACTATAATACCAGTTGAAAGAAGGGATGAGTATATGCAGGCTTTGGAGCAGGCAAGTGTAGGACAGGATATTACTTCCTTTGCTTCTTTTCTTGGGTATTTAGTTAACGAGCGGCTACATGGGAAGTTAGTGGCGAAGTTGCCTGACACTAAATAGTAACTATATTCTGTCCCGTAACGCAGCTACGGCATGTTTACGGTTCAGATGAACACTTTCAGCCTGAAAAGTTTGGTCGCTCTTTGTAACAGCTTCCCGTGGACATTTCCTGCGGGTGGTCAGCAAGCTGATTGCTGCGCTCACCCTGGTGCGGTGAAGCTTAACACCGTCATATATTAGGTTGTCAGGGAACATTGTACTTACAATTTTCCGTTTCTGTATGATAGTTCCGTTTTGAAACAAAATATCTAAATGAGAAACTTTGGAAATCGGAAGATCCCAAAGCAGTTCCATACTATCTGAAAAGGAATTCGAGGCTTTTAGTTTCGCTTCAATATCAGCCATCCTTTCGCTGGCCTCTGTCTTAATGGTACGATAGTCTTCCCCCTCAATTTCTTCACGTAGTAAAAGTTCACGAGCTTTTGAGAGACGATGCTTTATCTGGTCGAGTTGAGACATCAGACGCTTCTGATCTGTTTTTTCAACCCGATTTACATCCATATAGGTAGCTGTGATAATTTCCCTGAACAGTTTAAGTTGCGGAACATTACGCACTTCATCTCCGATTGCTTCTATCATTAAATTGTTTGCGTCATCTGCTTTGTAACGTACCCCACATTCAGAACTGCAATGATAGTAATGATAATATTTCTTCCTGCCTTTTGAACCGCTGCCTGTTAGAAACCTGCCGCAGTTTGGACAAATCAGATAACCCCTTAAAGGAATGTCATCCTGTGAAACTATTTTTTTACTCACCGCCTTTCTCTTTCTGCCATCCAGCACATCCTGCACATCAAAAAATAATGTAGTGGTTATGATCGGCTCGTGTTGTCCCGGCACAAGCTGGCTTTGCTCATCCTTATGTTGCGGAACGAAAATCAATCCACAATAAATAGGATTTCTTATTGCTACCCAAAAGTTATTCTTGCTACATTTCAAACCTCTCTCACGGGCTTGTTTCCAGACTTGTTCAGTATTCAGCTTATTGCGAAAGATTTCCTCAAAAGCCCATTTCATTATTTTCGCATCCTGATCTTTCGGCGCAATGTATTTCTTGCCATCTTCTGTAATTCTGTTCAGATAGCCAATCGGAGCTGTGCCCATCCAGCGGCCTTCCTTCTTAGCACGTCGCATCCCATTGAATACATTTAATGCCCTGCGGTCATTCTCTACTTCCGGTGCTGCGAGATAAAACGCCAGCATCATTTTGTTCTCGGGAATGGACAAATCCAAGGGCTGCTCCACTGCCTGCGGCTCTACTCCAAGATGGCGTAACAGGCTTATCATTTGGTAGGCATCCCCGGCATTACGGCTAAACCTATCCCATTTTGTAAAAAGGATAAGGTCAGAATGACCTCTTTGCTTCCGTAAATCAACCAACAGGTTTTGCCATGCTGGCCGCTTGAAAGTCTTTGCCGAATGATCTTCAAAAATAACCTTGCGTATTTGGATGTTATTGATGTTGCAGTACCTGCGCAGCCTTTCTTCCTGGTCACGTTGAGAATAACCTTTGTCTGCCTGTTCATCTGTACTCACCCTGATATAAAGGTCTGCAATTTTCATAGCTGCTATTTATTTTCATTTGTTGCGGTTATGGCATCAGATTGCCTATTGCTGACAAACTGCTCCACGACGATATTTGCCATGCTGTACAAGAAGTCGAGTATAATCTGAGCTTCTTCCATATTGACGTAAATACCATCTTTCTGTAGTAGTTCTGTCGCCTTGCCAGGAGTTATTCTTATCAACACTTCATCTTCCATCTCACACGTCCCTTTTAGATAACAAAGGCCGTCACGGGCTTAGATTATTATTAACTTTAAGTTTCAATCGCTTCTTTCGGAAAAGTAAATCTTGCTGCCTTTTGTTCGATTAAATGAAGGTTCATACCTGATGTATCCATAACTGCTTAATTCTTTCACGCATTTATGGTAGGTTATAGCCGATGATAATTTCGCGATGTTCATAATCTCATGGCTGAATACCTGTATCGGATTAGTGAAACCTTTTTGCATCCGATATTGTAACAGGGCTGCATATACTCCAATATGGGTAATGCTGATGCGTGGATCAGTTCCTATGGCTTCAAAAAACTCCGATAAGTAACTTAACCTGTCCATTGCCCATATCTTTTTAACCTACTTTGATACCGTTCTTTTTAGAATGTTGTTGCTGTTGCTGCTCATTCACCTTGTGGGTTACTTTCATGGCATCCATTGTCTTATTGCCTAATGCCGTATGTAGGGTTATCTTTCTGGAATGCTCGTCATAAATATTGACTGATTTAAACTGTGGATTTGCTTCAATGTAAAAGCGTTGTTCATTGCCATCCTTTATAAAACTCACAGAAATCTTTTCGCCATTCTTTAAAGCCTCTTTCAGTTTTTCCGTTTCGGCTGTATTCGTTAACTCCCTCAAAGGAAGCTGTTTTAGTACCTTATCAAGATCATATCCGTAATCGGAATGAAATTGCTTGATACGAAAGTTGCCATGTTGGTCCTTATCGTTAAGGTCGAGCTGTAACCAGGTTCCGCCGTTCTGAATACACCGGCCAGACAATAGGTTATAGGCTTCCGAAGTATTGAGATTATGCTCGTGGCGCATACTAAAGTATTGCTGGCGTTTTTCATCCGGTTTTGCTTCATTATACAAGGCCGTTTTGTACCCTTCAAAATGATATTGCCCGGATTGGTCTTTTACAAATGATAGCTGGTGATCTACTCTTTCTTTATCGTTGAGGTAATAGGAAACCGAAATGGAAAACTGTTGTTGTCCCTGCCTTATCTGTTCATCAATTTTTGCCGAAAGGTCAGGAAAGCCAGTGCGCTGCACCTGTTGGTGCAGTGCCTGGCTGTTTTGTTCTGTCTTCCTGTTATCCTGCCTAATCACAATTTGTTCCTTTACGGGTGCTACCAATAACCGTCGCAACAGCCTTATTAACAGGTTAGGATAAAGCTGCTTCTCAATGCGGCTGCGTTCCTGCCGCAACATCCTAAGCACAAACCGTTCGTCCAGATCCTGCGTGCCTTTGTACTTTGCCGCTATACGGTCATAGTAATCCAGCTTTTCTTTTAGCAATGCTCTGTTCGATGAAAGGTTAAAGGAGAACAGTTTGCTAAACCGTTCTTCCCTTGACCGCCATTGATTCAATTCAGCTTCCACTCTGTTCACAAGGCTGTTATTCATAACCTGACTTTTAAAGGGTATACAATTAAGGCATACTGTATGTCACCAGATCATAAGCATAGGTGCTGCAATCCGCAGCATACTCCACACTGCCGCTCACAATAGCACCGCCTATATCGCTTGTTACCGCAGCAATCCATTTCACAATGTTCTTAAACTTAAAAGCGGCCACTGGAATCGGAGGAGGGAGTGCGTTTATCCAATAATAAATAGAGTAACGTGCTACCGATGCGGCTTTAAGTACAATACCGCGTCCATCAGGAGTAAGCAAGTCATTCTGCATTATCCTGTGCTCATAGTCCATAATAGTGGCTTTAATGACCGGATAAGGACTTGCGTTGTCTGACAGTCGCTTTATCAATTGTACCAGCGAATCCAGGGCAGCCTTTACTGGTTCTTCATAAGGACAATTCGCAATAAGGTTTTCAATGCTTTCATTGCTTTGCCGTACCGTCTGCTCCACAGTAATAAACAGGGATGCAGGTGGTTCGGGTCGTTGGTTCTCCCTGCAAAAGCGGAGGATACATTGTGTTGATGCTTCTACATCCGGCTCATTGTTAGGCTGTTTGCATTCCTGCACATACGCAACGATTTCGTTATGCCAATAACCTATGCTGTCATAGGTATTATTGGGATTATCTGGCATAACTGAGCCTGAACCTGATCGTAGCAGCACCGTTTTATTTTCTTCTCCGGTTACTGTTGCATTATTATCCTTCTTACATGCTGAAACACTGATGATGAATACTAACAGCACTATTATTTGACTTTTCATTTGACTTTGCTTTTTTGTTATAAATAGTTTCCCTTTCCCACATCCAACATCGGCTACTTATGGTAAGCTGGTCTGTTTAATCTTTAGCTGATGCTTTGCCTTTTCTTCTTTTTGTTAGATGCCTTCGGCATCTCAGGGCCATCATCTTCAGCAGGTGTCTGCTTTTCCTTTTTACCATCTTGTTTAACTGACTGGCCTTCATCTTCAGATTGTTGTTCTTTTTTTGATTGCCGGTTATCCACCCTTTGCATACTGCTATCATAAATGTTGATTGTCTTGAATTGAGGGTTTGCTTCGATGTATTGCTTATGGTCTGCGCCGTTGATCTGAAACGTTGCAGATTGCAGGTTGCCCTTTTTGAGAGAATCCATCAGGTTGGCCTTGTATTCTTCATTACTCAATTCCCTGATTGGATGCTTAGACAAGACAGCCTCCAGATCATAGCCATAGTTCTGATGGTAATGCTTCAGCTTGAAATTCCCATTATCATCACTTTGTTTAAAGTCCATCTGAACCCAGGCATTGTACACTTGTCCTTCCTTGTTGGTGAGATCTTTGTTGACCGACCTACCTTCCATCAGGTTATAGGCTTCTTTCAGAGTAATGTTGTTGCCTTTATTGATGTAGAAGGTTTGATCCATTGGTTCAGCGGTGTTCTCCTTTTGTACATTCACCTGATAGGAATTAAAGAAGTACATATCGCTTTGCTTGGATTGGCTGAAATTCAATGTAGCGTTAACTGTATCGTTGCCGTACTTGGTTTCGTAGGCTAACTTAAATTCCGGGTTCCCTTCCTGAATTTTTTGCTTCAGGTCATTTTCCAACCCTTCACCAAACCCCGTGTACTTTACTTGGTCACGCAGGTATTCAAAATTTTTCTGATTCATGACTTCTGAATTTTGATTGTTATTTAATTGTTCTCTTTCTAATCTTTCATATCGAACAGCAACCATCAGAGAAACGTCAATGATGCCGTCCCTTTCAATCATTAGCTTACTATCTTCCGCAGCTTCCTGCATGGCCCTGTACGCCGACCGTATTGACAAGAAGTTGTAAAAGTCTATATCGGTTGACATCTCGTAACAGAACTCCCTGGCATCATATTCCGTAGAGAAGGTGTATAGTTCTTCTTTACTGACTGGCAGACCATCAGTGAGAAATGCTACAAATTCTTCACCTTCCCAACGTTTGTTTGTTAGATGTGCAAGGACATCCTGATAGTCGTCTTTCCTGATTTTCATAATTCAAGTTTTTAGCGGGAATAAATGCTGATTGAGGATATGAGGCAATGATTGGCTTCATTTCCAGCGTTAGTCAATCGGAACTGCCTTTACAATCTTCTTGTTCTTTACATGCAGCTCCAAATGCCGACCACCATTCTTCTCCATTAATTGCACGGCGAGATATTTTTTGTCAGGAATGGTGAACTTTGGTACAACAAACACAATCGTATTGTCCGACTGACCTGCTACCTTACTGGTATTATCCTGTACGAGCACAGGTAATATTTCAATCTCCTGTGTTGCTGTCCTTTTGGATTTCTTCTGGTCGCGGATATAAAGCCTCAATTGATCAATATCATAATTGATATTGGTTTGATTGGAAATATTGAAGCGTAACAACATTATATCCTCATGGATAAATATTCCATTTAGCTTAAAGCGAATGCCGAAGGTTTTATCCTTTATGCCCCTCACTTTGGCTTTTGATTCCGCAGCCATCGTAGCAAAATGCTCCATTTGTTCCTGGTTAATGTTCTCTGAAGGAATGGAGATAGTATTTTGTCTGCCTACGCCTGTAAGAGCCAAGTTGAGCACTGACGGTTGGCTGTCATAATCAACAAGAAATGACGTGAGCTTGCCGTCAGCCGTAATGATGCTAATATTTGTTTGCGAAAAACTGTCCTTTGCAGCTTTTATCTGCAAAATATTTTCTACACCTTTCGCTTTTTGCGCCAGTACATCCCTGCTTCCTATATCTACGCTGACGATAGCATAAGGAAAGATGATGTTGGTGGTTTTGGAGAAAGCAACTGTTACATGATACGTTTCGATTGCTTTGGTTTGCCAGGCTGTATTTGTTTGGGCCTGAGCCTTGAAAGTTGTAAATAGCAGGAAAATTCCTATTGCCATTACTGCACTGATCTTTTTCATCTTCTGGAATTTTTAAGTGATTGAAATATTTAGTTGGATTGTTTTTGCTTTTCGTCACGCAGAAGCACCTGATACCCTGCCTTCACAGTTACCTTGATTAGCTTTACTTTTCGGCTGAACAGCGTTTTTGCAGCTTCAATGCCTGCGCTTGCTGCCTGTGCGCCCCACGACGGATCAAGACTGGTTAGCCCGATTGTTTGCATAGAACGGTCTGCCGACTGCTTTGCAACATCCCTTGTAATCGCTCCGGGAATATAAATGCCGTCCAGGCCGTCCATGTCATATACCGATAATTCAACCGGGAATAAAGAATTGCCAAAGCGTACACTGTTAATCTTGATACTTAATCTTTCACCACGCAGCGAGGCTACTCCAAAGAGGAAATTGTCTTTCGGAATGCGAACGCCATTTATGAAAATATCATTTACCAATCTCAACTTGACAGTTGAGCCATCTACGACAGTTTGTGTTTCGTGAATAACAGCTTGTATGGCATTCTGCGAATCTTCGATAGCTGTTGCACCGGTAAGTGAATAGAAGCCATTTGTTGTGTTGCCCGATATATGCTCGGTATCAAGCAGCGTGATACTATTATCTTTCTTTTTAGATGATACCGCAAACACTTGTCCTCGATTCGCTTCAGAAGTTTGTCTTAGTCGCTCCTGCACTCTTTCGGGATTTTGTACGTCCAATATCTTATCAAGCATACCATTCAATTGCTGCAACTCAGGATCTTCGCCATTCGACTGATTCATCGTGTTCATCATTTGTTCCAGTCTTTCGACATCAGAAGAATTTACTGAGGCACTATTCCGGTTTCTCGATGAGGTGGGTTGGTATGTATCATACTCGTCATTGTCTGATGATGTCGGTAGCGGCTTGTTCATCTCCCTATCCAGTTCTGCCAGCTTGCGGTAAATCTTTTCAGTATTGGGGTCATTGTGTCCCCGGCTTCCCTGAAGGGATGTATTCAAACCTTTCGGTTGCTGAAAGGTATCTTCGTCATTCGACAGATATTCATCGGTATCTGTCAATCCAATATCCCTATAATTTGGATCATTCTTTATCATTTCCTGAAATTTGACAGAATCCAGTTGAGCCTGATTGTAGTAGCTCATTTTGTCCATCGGCTTGTCCTCTTTTAGATTAGCGTCCGGCAGATTAATGTTAAATCCCTTTTTTGCAGATGCCTGGGCTTCCACCTTTTCAACCTTGCCACCGCCAAGCGCCCAAAAAATCATGGTCATAAAAGGCAATGCGAGAAGCGGCAATACCAATAAGAACCTGCGCTGCCTGATCTCCTTCGGAGTTTTTACTTGCTTTTCCATTTTTATTTCTGTTTTAATTGTTGATAATAATTTTCAATAAACCGCACACTGTCCATAAGTCCCGGACGATGCTGGATTATGCTGTCATAAAGAGTTTTCCCCGCAGGACTTCGTGCCAGGCTATCCATATACATCCTGAACCTCTTGATGCGGCTGTATTCAGCCTCAGACACTTCCGCTGGTTCAACATTTGCTTCTCCCGTTTCAGTTACGTGCTTAGGCTTTTTGATGGGTGTTATGGTTATTGAAGTGCTTTTTTTGCCGGTAAAAGCACTTACGCCCAGATATATGCTGTATGTGCCGGTACACAGAACGAAAAGAATAAGCAGCACAAACCATGTACGCCGTGAGAAATTCTCTGTTCGCCTCATCATCCAACTTGCCCAGCCAACTTGTATTCGTTGGTAGCCCGCTGTTATTCCTTTGGAAAGCGCATTGGGCCTTAGCTCAGCATCGTCCTTTTTTCTTTTTGGAAATAGTTTCATGATCTTGATTTTTATTGTCGCCTGCTTACTGTTTTTAAATCCCTGTTGTCAATCGTACTCCATCGCTCGATAAGGAAACCGTGTGGATTATTGTCACTGCGTGATACATTCCGCAATGCACCATCTGTCACCAGGCTACGGGTAGTAATGCTGGTCGGTCGAATAATGCTCTGCGTAGCATAACAACGGAATTTGTATGGGTAATCATTGATATCTACCGCCACACTATCCACAACAATGGTTTGATTGACGTTGCCGGATATAAGCCCTGCATAGTACCCGTTCTCCTTCAGATCATCGTAGGCTCGTTTGGCGCTTCCGTCTGCCAGGTACAAGGCTTTGGTAATGCTTGCTGTGATTGCTTTATCATCAGGGTCAAGCGTAAAGAATAGTTTGTGGAATGTAGTTACGTGATCTCTTGCCTCTACAGGAATATTGTCTTTCCGTTCAGATGCGTAGGCTTCCAGTGCCTTGCCATTTGCAAGGATGTATATTTTGCTTTGCATCTGGGATACAAGGCTGAAACTCTTGTATAATGCAAAGCAGCATATCAGTACACAACCTATAATCACTACCAGGGTAAAACTCCTGATATGACGGAAAGCTGTATCAATGTTTTTCATTTTCTTGAACATATATCTCCCTTTTAATTATTATGAATTGCCTTTTAGCTTGTCGTTCATATAGCCAGATTTGCCACTACTGCCCTCACCGAAATAAGGATTGGAATTGCCGCTACTGGCCATGCTTTGCGTCATACGGTTTGCCGCGCTGCCCATTGCATCTACGGCCATGCCTGCACCGGCTGAAGCTGTATTGACTACCGTTCTTGAAGAACTGCCGAAAATGCTTGTGACCTTGTGGCCTAACGCGCCACCACCACCTGCATGAACAATGTAATTCGCTACGGAGGGAACAGTAAAGTATCCGACTATGCCTATTATCATGAAGACCAGGTAAGCCACATCGGTTCTGCTGAAAAATGTGTCGCCGTAATCCTGCACCTGCGATATATCCAGCTCCAGCATTTTCTCCTGTATCTTCCCTATAATGCTTCCGAAGATGTTGGCGACAGGTAGCCATAGAAAGATGTTGATATAGCGGGCTATCCAGACGGTAAGCGTATGCTGAAAACCGTCAAATACTGCAATGCCAAATACCAAAGGACCAAGTATCGCCAATACGACTAACTGGAATGTTCGTAGCGTATCAATACACAAGGATGCCGCTTCAAATAATACCCTGAGCACTTCGCTCATCCATTCCTTCACCGAATTGCGGAAGTTGTAAGAGGCTTTGGACATGGCGAACTTGATGTCGTTTCCAATGCCTTCAAAAAAGCCTTCTTCTGAAGGGTCTTCATTATCATGTGTGTATTTATACCACTTGTCCCTATCACCGCTACCACTTTCTCCCACATACATTTGCCACACATCCGTTTGCTTGATGGCTTCTTCCTTTTTTTGCAAGAGCACCGAAATAGCTTTATCTGAATTTTCTACCATTGCGGCAGTGGCTGTCACAGTAGGTTTCATTACGCCATTGATCAATCCCAAAACGGAGGGAAATATCATCACGCAAAATCCAATAACGAAGGGACGGAACAGCGGATAAAAATCAATAGGTTCCGCTCTCGATAAATGTCCCCATACCCTTGATGCGATATACCACATAGCAGCAAATCCCGCCAATCCTTGACCTACACCGATCAACTGGCTGCACAAAGGCATCATTTCATCATACAATTGTTCCAATACACCATGCATTCCTCTCATTTCATCGGCTATACCTTGTGCACGGCTTATAAAAGGCATTATCAACCCCACCACCGCCAGCCAGGCGGTCTTTCCACACTTTGCCATATCTGTTTATTTAATTGTTTAACCCATAGATCTTACGAATGGTCTGTGCATCGTTGCGTTCTTTCGCCCGTTGCACGGCCAGTATTGTAGTGTTATTATTGAAGTGCCGCAGAAACATTAATTTATCCAGCATGTCGGCATAAATCCTGTCAATGGTTTGCAGTCGTTCATCATCGCTCATACGGGCTTTGCCTGCCGTGATGACCGTGAGCAGTTCATCCAGATTACGCAGGCTCTCCTTAAACAAGTTGTCATACACCCGACCCAAATACGCCAGCTCATCGGGATTGAAATTATTGTCCCGCCTGAACCGATCATAAGCGTTGCGGTATTCCTTAACTAAGGCGATCTGGTAGTTGGTGATATCCGCTACACGCCTGTAATTGCGCACGGTAGGACTTACACCCATTAAACCGTCAAGAAAAGCCTTGTGCAAGCTGAAGTTGCCTTCGGAAATATTCTTTATGGTGTTGTAGCCACCTTCCAAAATCTGGTAGCCCTTTTTCATGTCACTCAGGATCTGCTCGAATTGCGCCAGCTTCTCAACATTGAGTAAAAGCTGTGCTATTTCATCGGCTTGCGCAGATGCTCGGAAAGCAGGAAGCAAACCCAAGAATGACAGCGATATAATTACGATTATCTTTTTCATCGTGACTCGTTTTTAATGCCATGCAGTACACGGCTGGTTTGTACATCTGTTTTCTCCTTTAACCTTGATGCTGCAAGTGATACTGCATCATTAGAAAAGCTCTGCGAGAATGTGAGCTTATCCTGCATATCCAGGTAAAGCATATCAATCCTCTTCATGCGCTCATCATCCTTCATTTCCATTTTTCCATCGGTGGTAATTGTGATAAGCTCATCCAGTGTTTTATCACAATCATCAAGCAGTCTGCTGAAGACCCTGTGGATGTATGCCAGTTCATCATTTGAAAGTGCATCGCTGCTGCTAAGCCTGCGATATGTGCGGTTGTAGTTTTGTACAATTTCGAGCTGTAAGGCTACTATATCTGCAACCCTTGCATATCGCTTGATTTCGGGGTTGACAGATTTCAATGAATTGAAATAATCTGTATGCAGGTTAAATTCGCCTCTGGTGAAGCCCCCGATAGTTGTTAGGCCCTCTTTGGCTATATTGTACCCTTTTTTTGCATACCCGATATATACCTGAAGTGCTGCTATTTGCTGGATCAGGTATTTCTTCTGTGTCTTTTTTTGCTGGAACCATTCTGCAAAAGTTTGTGCTTTCAGATTGCTCCCTGCCGATACGAACAGTATTAGAAATAAGATTATCTTTTTCATACGTGTTGATTTAAGGAAGTCCATATAATTTTTTAACTGCCTGCACTTCAGTTTCGGTCTTAGCACGCTGAAGGCTTAGTAAGGTGTTCTGCCTGTTGAACTGTACCAAATCGGAGTAGTTGGCATCTACCTGGTCGGCTGCATTGTTGATCAACTCCAGCCGTTTGGCATCACTCATCTTCGTGGTGAAGGATTTAATAATGAGATTGATCTGGTCAATATTCTTCAAGCTCTCATCGAGAATACCCGAATACACCTTTTCCATATACATTACTTCCTTTGCTGTAAAGCGGCTGTCCTGTCGGATCAGTGCCCATGACCTGTTGTATTCGTCCACAAGGCGCAATTGCTTTTTGGTAATATCCCGGATGCGCTGGTAATAGGAGATAATTGCTTTTACTTGCGCCAACTCATCGTAATACTTACGATACTGTTCTTTTTGCTTTTCCGTCCAGTCAGAAATTTCATCCAGCTTCAGCTTAGATAAGGTGTTTTCCAGTGTCTTCTGAGCATTCTGCAACCAGATCGTTTTATTCTGCAAACGCTGAATTTTTAAGTCAACCGCCTTTATCACTTTTTTAACCGCCGCCTTGATGATTTCCAGTATGGCTATGGGTGTAGCATTTGCCTGCTGTACAGGAAGAACAGTGAAGGAAATGCAAAGAGCCACAAGCATCATTCTTACATATTTTTTCATTGCTTCAAGATTTTAGTAAATAATTCAATTGTTGTCTTTCCTTGTTCGGTTAGCTTTTCGAGGTATAGCGATTTTGAAGCTGTATCGAAAATGCAGTACCGATCACCGCCTATTTCAATCAGATGCCCATTAGAATGCCATCCGTAAGTAGCAAGCCAGGTTTCTTCGTTCTCAGGTATGTTGCTGATGTAATCGGTGCGTGTGATTTTATAAAAGCTGCCACAGGATGTTATGCTCAGCATGGTATCCACTCCTGCAACCATATCATTGTGCAATGGTTGTTTTCCATAGATACCCAACATCATAGAAATGGTGGCATGATGCTCCCTGCCGAAATGCACAATTACCTTAATTGCGCAGCACAGATCCCGTATCAGTTTTCTCAGTTTCATCGGATATTTATTAACTTTTATTCCTAATGTCTTCTGCCATTGCCGCAATGCCTTTGCGTATGTCGCCATCAAACTTTGCAGCGTATTCCATCAGCTTTACCTTCTCTGTTTGTTCAGTAGTGTATGCGAGATATTCTTCAAGACTTACTTCTGTCCGGTACACTTTACTCATCATACCGCCAAGGCTGATGAATACCTCTTTATATTTCTTAGCGGGATCATTGGACTTATTGACCGAGAGTACCAATGCTTTTTCTTTTTCCGTTAGCCCCAATAGTTCCTGTATCTGATCAAATTTGTTCTGGTACTTGCTTTGGTCGAGCAGGATTTTGCAATCACTATTATTGATGATGGCTTGCTTTACCACCGGAGAAGAAATGATGTCTTCCACTTCCTGTGTTACCACGATTGCTTCACCGAAGAATTTGCGGACTGTTTTGAACAGGTATTTGATGTATTCTGCAAAGCCTTCTTTCATTAAGGCTTTCCAGGCTTCTTCTATCAATATCATTTTGCGGATGCCTTTCATCTTCCGCATTTTGTTGATGAAAACCTCCATGATAATAATGGTTACTACCGGAAACAGGATAGGGTGATCCTTAATGTTGTCCAGTTCAAATACGATAAACCTTTCCTGCAGCAAATTCAGGTTTTCGGTAGCGTTCAGCAGGTAATCAAATTCGCCGCCTTCGTAGTAAGGGCGCAGCACATAGAGAAAGTTGTCTATGTCGAAATCCTTTTCTTTTACTCTGTCACCCTCCAGCACCAGTGTGTATTCATCCCGCAGAAAAGCATAGAAACTGTTGAAACAGGGAAACACAGCAGTATTTTTTTCCAGATAACTGTAATAACCGCTAATGGCATTTGACAGGGCAACGTATTCGCTCCGCTTGAATGCCTCATCGTCTTTCTTCCACAGTGCCAGGAGCAGTGTCTTAATACTTTCTTTCTTTTCAGTATCAAGGCTATCTCCTTCGCCTATGTAAAAGGGATTGAAGCGGATGGGATTGTCTTCGCTATAAGTAAAGTAATAGCCCTTCACCATGTCGCAAAGTCCTTTATAGCTATGTCCCACATCCACCAGCACGATATGCGTACCTTGCTCATAATAGCTACGTACCATGTGGTTGGTAAAAAATGATTTTCCGCTACCGGAAGGCCCAAGTATGAATTTGTTTCTGTTTGTGCAGATGCCCATTTTCATAGGCTCGTCGCTAATGTCCACATGAACGGGTTTCCCTTTAAGCCGGTCGCCCATGCGAATACCTATCGGACTTAAAGAAGATCGGTAGCCGGTTTCGAGGTTTAGGAAACAGGTTCCCTGTTCCGCGAACGTATCAAACGTATCATTCATCGGGAAGTCTGCGGCATTCCCAGGAATGCCCGCCCAAAATATCTGCGGAGCGCCAATGGTTTCCTGCTTGGCTACTGCATCCATCTGTGCCAGTGCAGAGGATACCATATTCTTCAGGTCTTTGAGTTCCTCTTTATTGTCTGTCCATACAAGCACATTGAAATGCGCCTTAACCGGCAACCGTTGCTGGCTGATGGCTTCGTTCAGAAAATCGTTCGTAGCGTCTCTTGCAATTAAATTCTCCCTGCTGTATGCAGAAAGAGATTGCAGCCTCAGCCTTTTACTCTCCAGCTTTTGGATGGTTTTCTGTGCATCTTCAATAAAGATGTATTGATTGTAGATATGATTGCAGGGCAAAAGCTGCCCTAACGTAGAAGCAAACCCAACACTGAACTTCGTTTTGTCTGTACTGTATTTATCGTAGTTGATGCGGCTGCCGCATAGTGCAGGAAGATCTATTGCATCGCCCAGCGTATATAACTGGCAGTATTTATCGCCCACACGCATCGCTTCATCAAAAACGATATCGCCCATCAGGAAGCTATCATTTCGCTCAGACAGGTAGCAATACTGTTCTACCAATCCCATTTTACGGCTATGGCTGCGCAGGTCCTTTTCTCTTAATCTTGTCAGCTTCACAAACCCGCTATCCTCCATGATTCGCTTGAATTGTCCCGTACTGTCCAGAAAGTCCTGTAACATCTGCGGCCTCAAAGTTTCTTCCGGCACTATGGATTTCCGCAAGAGACTTGAAAACATCGAGCTGGCTGTTTTCCGGCCTTCCGGCTTTTTGGTAAGCATGATGTAGCAGGTATGTGCGAGAAAAGGACGTTCATTAAAGAAACGTTCGCTTGCCCGGCTAAGGAAACTGGTATCTTCTTTTGAGAAATCGGGTTTATGACTGCTTTCGAGAAACCAATCCTGTTTGTGAAACACACTGAATTTGGGAAGCAGCTTAATCGCTTTTATCCATGCCTGGTGAAAGGCTTCATATTCCTGATCGGAAAGGGTAAATATTTCCGGCAGGTCTGCCTTAAAAACGACTGTTACATCGCCTTGCTTGCTCAGGATGCAGTCATGCTCCACATCCATTATCGGTAATATATCATCCAACACTTTTTCCATCTCACTTTATTTTACCTGTTGTCACTTACTGCATCCTTGCAGCATTATAGCTTTGGCCCTCTGCGTTGCCGCTTGCCAGCCTTTTGTTCTTTATCGGTTTGTTTAGGCAGCTTTTGTTGTTTATGCTGCTTATTGATATTTTCTTGTATCGTTGTTTCGATGCCTGTTTCCTTCCAATCCACGAGCTTAGCCTCGAAATGAGATTTTACATTGGTTTCTTTTAATCCGTATGTTTCATCCCAGCCGCCTTTCCGGTTATATCCTACCGGGTCTAACATACTTTCGTGAGGGAACGAAACAACGATAAGGTCTTTGGGGATAGACGTAATGTTATCGTAGTCCAGATCTTGAAATTCGTGCGTCTTTGGATTATAAGGAATGGTATAAACTCTACGGTCATCATCATAGAAATGATCAATCTGGCTTAATACAATTCCTTTGGAAAGAAAATCGTCTTTAGGACGAAGCATGTCCATGCGGATATCAACAAAGAAGGTATGACCGGCAATATTTACCGTCGGCAGTTGTCCCATTAATCTTCTCCCAAGCGCCTGCTGATCCACCATTAATGAAAAATCTGTTTTGCCCTGCATCTCGTGGGTGGAACAGCCATATTTTTCCGACATTCCAACAGGGTCAAGCTGTACCAACTCAGGTATTTTAACTGTTCTTACATCCGTATCATCACTGAACATCATCGGTATGTTCTTTTCTTTTGGACTGTAGTCAAATACATATCCATCGCCTACATCCCGCATGTCTGCCAGAGGTATTACGTTTTCAGGGTTTGCCTTTTCGCTAAGCTGTAGGTTAGCTACATCAACCACAAAGTCGGTTCCTTCGATGCTATACACCGGCAATTCTCTTTTCATGATTGTTTTACTTTTAGTCCTATAAAAATTTTTCTGCTCCGCGACTTGATGAGCTTCGGGACATGCTTACGGGCAAGGGTTTTCATCAGGCCATACTCTCCATACTTATTGCTCATGGCATAGATCTTCATGACAAGGAATGCTCCTGCGGACAGGATAAGGACGATACACAGATATGTAGGTAGGCCGATGATATACATTACCGCAAAGACGATAAGCAGGGCAACAACACCACCGCCCAGATACCAGATATACTGCGCTTTCAAACCCTTGAACTCTATGCTCTGGTTAATTCCTTTGTTGATCTGATATACACTATTTGCCATAACCATTTCCTTTAATTGGTTTATAATCTCATTCTGCTTCGGGGACGTTCTGCCATTTGTTGTGTGGCAAGTATTACTTCCTTCGGAACAGTTTGTCCATTGAGTTTTTCGTTTAGTTGAATGACAGGTACTTCAGCCACTTCGTCTGGCTGGTTTTCTGCTACCTGTTGCTGCTTCAGTTGCTTTTCCTGTATTTTAATGGCTATCTGCCTTTCCAGATTAGCCAGTTCGCTTTTCATTTGTGATAATTCTGCCTCCTGTAAAAAAGGCTTCGTAGTAAGCTGTTCCAGTTTCGGTATAGCTGTAGTCAGGTCGGCCAATGTATGTTCGTATTTATCTTTCAGGCTTTCCACCCGGTCAATGGCATTAAGGAAATGTCTTGCGGCCAGCTTAGGATTATCTGTATTTGGAAGGCCATTATTATAGGTGTATTTAATGCCCTCATTGTCCTTTTGGGCATAAAAGCTATTTGAGTAGCGGTACTCAAAAACGCCATTTTCTTCGTAGGCATCCTGTTGCCTGCGGATATACAGGTTGAAGCCATATAATGTACCCACCTGTGCAGTATGCTCACCTGCATCAGTTGGTTTCCAGTCCTGGTACAGTTTGATAATATGCTTGCCGACAGCTTCGCTATCTGATGAACTGATGTTATCCAGTTTAATGAGATTGACCTTCACTCCATCCTTATCCAGTTGAAGGACGCTTTTATACGCCGTTTCATCTGCCCGTAGCTTGTCCAGTGTTTTGACCGTAGAAACCTGCTCGTTTTGCAAGGTTTCCAACTGGTATTTGTTACGGGACACTTCCCTGAAATGAGATACTTTCAGGCTTTCCATTACAGCTATTTTCTTTTCCAGCTTTGATTTTTCTAACAGCGATGTATCACCGGAAAGAATAGCGATGTATTCGGAGAAATTCATCCCGCTCTTTTCATCAATTGTGCCTTCATCAATAGTGCGGACATTCAGCTCACAATTTTTCATTTGCGAAATGAACGTCTGTTTATTTTTCAGGAGGTTAAATTTGTAATTATCAAGCGACTGCTCTACGGCATATACATAGTTCCGCACCTTGTTTTCATAATGCTCTTTAGCAATCAAGTTGCCCTGGCGTGCGCCACGGCCATTGCGTTGCTCCAGCTCTGAAGGTTTCCAGGGAATATCCAGATGGTGCATAGCCACCACACGCTGCTGAACGTTCAACCCTGTGCCGGCTTTTTCGGTACTGCCTAATAAAATGCGTATTTCGCCCCGGTTCATTTTTCGGAACAGCTCAGGCTTTTTTGTATCTGTCCAGTCGTGTATGAATGTGATCTCACGCTCAGGAATGCCAAAGTCCCTCACGAGCTTTTCTTTAAGCGCATCGTAGATATTGAAGTCGTTGGGTTTAGGTGTGCCAATGTCGGAGAACACAATCTGCGTACCCTTATGCTGCATACTTTCCTTATAGATTTCCGCAATCTTGCGGGCGCTGACGTTTACCTTGTTATCAGGATGGTCGCTGTACTTCCATTCACTAATCAGTCGCATGTCTGCGGCCATCTTTTTTGCATAGTTGGTGGCAATCAGCATCCGGCCTTTATCTTCTTCAGGCGTTAGCCTGCCACGTCCAATAAGTTCGCCGTTACCTGTTTTAGCGAATTGCATCAGGTTTTTGATGAACTCGACTTGTTCGGGTGTTGGTTTTATATTCACCAACGTTTCATTCAGATCAGGCTTGTCAAGGTTAATATGCTTCGCCGTCTTGTAGTCGGTAATTTCATTATAGAATAAAGCCAATTCCGGCACTTTAATAAAATGCCTGAAGCGTTCTTTAGCTATGATTTCATTGGTTATTGAAAACTCAAAGTCTGTTGTCTTACGTGCGAATACGGCTGCCCAACCATCAAAATTCTCAATATGCTGACGCTCCATTTCTTTCGGACGCAGGTACTTGAACAGCAGATACATCTCTGTAAGGCTGTTAGATATGGGTGTGCCAGACAGGAAGGTTACACACAAGTCACTGTTAAACCGGCTCTGCAACTCACGGACGGCAAACAGCATGTTAAGCGCCTTCTGGCTGCCTTCCATATTGCCTAAGCCTGCAACCCGGTTGTGACGGGTTGTAAACGTGAGGTTCTTATACTTATGAGATTCATCCACAAAGAGGTGATCAATGCCCATATCCCTGAAATTGATACCTGCATCTTTCTTTTCCTCTATATCTTTAAGCACTCCCTTCAGCTTGCCTTCAAGGTTGTTTTTGCGTATCTCTAAGCCTTTAAGCATTTTCTTAGAGATTTCACCACTAAGCTCTTTGACCGTTTCCAGATCACGTTCTACATTGTCCAGTTCTGCCTGGAATATTTCTTTTTGTATCTCTGGTGACTGTGGTATTTTTCCGAATTGATCATGTGTAAGGATGATACAATCCCAATTGTTATTCTTTATTTCATGAAAGAGCCGTAGCCGCTGTGCTGGTGTAAAATCGTTTTGTCCGGGAAACAGTATGCGGGCCTTTGGATAGGCTTTTTTATAAGTTTCGGCAATCTGGTTAACGTTTGCCTTCAGTGCAACGATCATGGGTTTATGTACAATGCCCAAGCGTTTCATTTCCTGAGCGGAAACGATCATGGTAAGCGTTTTACCTAACCCCACTTCGTGGTCAACCAAAGCACCCCTGTTCTGTATAATGCGCCATGCTGCATTTTTCTGACTGCTGTATAGGTCTTCAATGCCCAAAGTCTTTTTATCAAGTCCGGGAAAGTTCAAGTGAGTGCCATCGAACTCCCGTAATACATAGCAGTTGAACGTATCGTTGTACAGATTTTCTAAGTGCTTTTTTTCTGTATCGGGCAATTCATTTAGCCAGTTGATAAAACCGCTTCGAATCTGCTCAATCTTTTGGTGAGCCAACTGTATGGCTTCATTATCCGGCAGCCTGATGGTTGTATTGTTCGGCCCCTTTACTTCATAAGTAAAGAAGGGAGTGGTGTTCTCCAGTGCATGTTCCATCAGCGTGTAGCCGTAAGTTGTGCGACCGCTTTTAGGTGTAACAGCAAACTCCCTCGATACTTTGATGTTCATCCCGATGCTTACTTTGAAAGCATCCAGCGAAGCGAAATAATTGATAGTAGCGTCCTGTTCAAACAATGCTGTTGCGAAACGCTCATAGTAAGAAGTGGGTATCCAGCGTTCACCTAAATTGAAATCCAGTAGTTCAAATGGAATACGCTCCGGCTGCACCTTTAATATGGCCTCAGCACTTCGTTTATATTGCGGATTCTCATGAAACTCATTAAACAGACGTTCTGCCTGTCTTAGTTTTTCTACCACATTGCCGCTTAAATATTGATCGGCAGTTTCCCATTCATTGCTGGCAGGATTCATGTATACATGGTTGCCCAGGCGACCGATCACCTCGTTTTCTTCCAACCCCATTGCGGCGCTGATAAACCCTACATCTACCTTGCCTGTATCATTAAGACTGTGTGCCAGCGCTTCAATGGGATCATCGGTAATGAACCGTTCTTTTACATAATGAATAGCGTGAGTAAGAATGTCGGCTTTTACAAACCTTTCGCCATCCCTGCGTTCGAGAGAGGAAAGCGTAATAACACCAAAGGCGGTATCTTCCAGGATGCGCCTGCGATTATCGGAACTATTTAAAAGCCCGTATTCCGCAATGAACTTTTCATAAGTAGTGTTAAGGCTGTCCCTGTCAACATCGGTGATGGTTTCCCCTGATACTTCCTTGCCGGATAATTCGAGATAAGCATCGCGTAATGCGGTGTAATTTTCATAAAAGCGAATATTACCTTGAAGACCGAGAGGCTGGAAAACTGCCTGTTTATATTCTGGATCTGGACTGCCTATAGTTCCGACGCTGCCTATGTGCACCACCAATGTTCCTTCCTGGTAATAAGATTTCAGGCCAATAAAAGGAAGTGGTGTTTTTTGCTCAAAGCGGAAAAAACCTTCCAATGTTTGATCGCCTTCATATTTGAAACTGTGATCAAACTGTTTAAGGTAATTGGAAATACCTGTAAGTTCATGCCCCAATAAGCGGGCATCCATCCAGTTTACAGACAGTTGATTTACTTCCTTGACGTTGGAATAGAGCTTATATAAAAATCGGTTGCTTTTATGCTGTTTTGCTGTAAGCAATACTACATTTTCGTGGCTTGGCTTATCAGTGGTACGGATTGTACCGACAATACGAGCTGTTGTTTTTTGTACGATGGTTTCATCGAGCGAGTTGATATAGGCCATTGCCCGGTTGATTTGTTCTGCCGGTGCGGTATCAAATAACCCTAATTGTACTGACGGAATTTCTGCCTTGCTTTCCGGCATCGGCAGGTAGGTCAGCTTTTTGCCTTCGTTTTCTGAAACTGGTAGGGCGAATGCTTGTGTTTTCGCAAACAGTTCGGTGTTGAAGCGATTTTTTAATTGATGGGTAAGGCTGGCATAAAGGGCATCCCGTATCTGGTTAATATCACCGTCCTGCCATACTACTTCTGAAGCCCTGCCGTATTGGTTTTTTCCGGGCTTACGCACATTGCCCATGACAACATCATGATCATGCGTAGATATGAAGTAGTTATAAGGAAAGCGGCCAAACTCATTCTCCCTCTCACGTACTTCATTCAGCCAATCTTCTTCCCAACTTATCTTTTCCTTTGCTGTATTTTTCTGAACGATCAACAGGTGATTCGGCGCTTCTGTGTTACCTGTATCTTTCATCAGGTTGTCCGGCATTACAGCCAGGCCCACGAAGTTTGCCCGCTCAAACAGGTATTCCCGTGCCGCATGGTTAGAAGAGCTGTTCAAAAAGGCATCCGTCGTAATGAATGCCATAAGGCCGCCTTCGGCCAGTTTATCCAGACCTTTAGCAAAAAAGTAATTGTGAATTTTGCCAGATATTTCCTTGTCTGGAAATGCTTCGTCATATACCGAGAAGTTTCCGAAGGGAATATTGCTTACTACAAGGTCATAGCCGCCATTGTCTCTAACCGGAGCTTCTTCAAATCCCGTGATGTGAGTAGCTGTTTTAATAGGGAGTGTACTGTTAACCACAGAAAGCACCAATCCGGTAAGCCTGTCTTTTTCCACTGCGGTGATCTGTTCCAGTTCAGGAAAGGCTGTTACAGCCTCGCTTATAAATACCCCGGAACCGGCAGAAGGCTCGTATAACCTTTTAGGCTGTATGCCTTGCGCTTCAAGCACACTATACAATGTTTGGGGTACGACCTCTGGTGTGTAGAAAGCGGTCAGAACGCTATGTCGTAATGAAGCGACAATTTCTTTATAGGCTGCGTCATCATAGTTTTTCCTGAGCAACTCATGTAATTGCGTAATACCCTGGTGGTGCTTCAGGTCTTCTTTGGTAGCCCCATTAGCCTGCCATTCCTCTGGCGTGCCGTAAGGATATAAAACGACCTTGATGCCGCCAAAACCTGCGTATTTTTTCAGGCTGGCGACATCCTCCGCTGTAAGCGGGCGACCGTTCTGATAATCCAACGCTATTCGGATAGCATCAAGATTATCCTGCAGCTTTTGAGAAACATTGTAAGCCATAACCACACGTTTTCTTTCTTCACTTTTCCTTTTGGCTTAGGAGAGATAGTCATGCACCTGTCCGATGATGGCATATCTCAAATGCCTGTTTGCTTCATTTTCACTGTTAAAATCAAAATCCCTGAAGATGCTTTTGCAGGCTTCAATGAGGTTCACCACTTCATAGATGAGTGTTCCGTTTTCCTTCAGCCGCAGATAGTCATTATTAAATTCTTCCTCGATAACTGAGCGGATGTATTGATAGCGGGAGGGCTTTAAATCTTCCGTCATAGCTTGAAGGCACAATTCCTCAATAATGTATTGCGGCTTTTCTTCGCTAAGAAACTGCGCTGCCATAGGCATTACTGCGGCTACCTTGTCCTCCAGGTAGCGTGTAACTGAATAGTCCTCCTGTAAGTTGAGCATCAGGTCAGGGTGGTTGTGGACGATATACGCCCACAACTTTTCCGTTAGCATACTTTGCATACGTCCTGAATTTTTAAACTCCAAAGAAGGATTGAATGACTGTGGCTACCACTACCAGGAAAATGCAACTGCCAAACCAGGCTGCTGCTACCTTTCCGGTATCCTGATCGCCTGCATTCCATTTCTGATACACCTTAACTGCGCCAATCAAACCGAGCAATGCGCCCACTGCATACATCAGGTTAGTACCTGCTGCAAAATAGCTTCGCACCTTAGTGTTGGCTTCGTTGATACCCTGTATGCCATCCTGAGCAAACGCCCCATAATGGATAGCCAATAGTGCCAGAGCGGCACAGATCATAATAACCCTTTTACGGTTATTTTTTTTTGTTTTCCTGCTGCACATTTCCATAACACACGTTTATTAAAGTTTGAAATCAACTAATTAAAAATGGAGTGGCTTCGCCGTCGCACGTCCCGCTTATTCCTACCACACTTCGCCCTTACGCACCGGGAGGGACAGGGAAGCGCACTCCATTAGGTCTGCTACACTGCTTCTTTCCACAGCAGTTCCACTTCATCCTCGTTAAGTGTAACAGCACCATATTTTTGACACTCAGATACGATCAGTTCATTGATAGATGAACGAAGGGGAGAGTATCTTACAGAAGGGTATTCTTTCAGCACCATGCTGAGATATTGCTTAAATTCCTGGGGAATGAGTTTTCTGCGGGAAGCATCTGCTATTACCGCTTTCAGGCGTTCGATAAGATGCTCAACTTCTGAAAATTCGTCATCCGTGGTTTTCTCAAAACCACTGATTTCCTGAAGGCTTTGCTCATTGTCCGGATTATATGCAGCATGATCGTTAGGAACGGCTGCTCTGAACTTCAATTTTCTTTTCCCGGATATAAGATCCTTGATCTCACCAGAGAAATACTTCATACCTACAAAGAGGTAATAGATGGCTAATAGTATGGCAACTGCAATAATGTAGTCTGACCATGAAATGTTTTTTAACATACGCTTGCTTTTTTCGTTTACACTTTTCATCCCGGCTTTGAAAGCCGTTGTATTCTGTTGTTCTGATAGCAAAAAAACGAAGACGAGCAAGGCGTTTCAAGTCCAACATTTCTTGCATTGAAAGTTGTACCCCTTGTACCCCTATGATTATCAGCTATTCCAGAGGCGGAAAACCGATTATTTTTTTTAAATTAGGGGTAGGAAATTAGTTGACTATTATTGTTGAATAGCTAAAAAGCATTGTTATGAAAACAGTAAGTGTATTAGGACTTGCCATTTTACTCATGGCATCTTGCAGCCAGACAAAGCTGGAGAAAGAAGAAGCAGCGTCGATTATACGTTCTGAAAAGAATTACCCGAAGGTGTACGAGTATGAGGTTAATGTGAGTGATCCGGCAAGTGCCAGGAAGCTATTGGAGGCAGGATTGGAGACAGAAGGATTGGTAACTATAGATAAAACGCAGAAGCTAAAAGACGTGGGACAACCTATTGTCCATTTTACGGAGAAGGCAAAGCCTTACCTTATTCGCATAGATGAGAAGTATGATAATGTACAGGTGGTGAAGGTGGCAGATATGGACTTAGCAGAAGTTACGGGCATTCAGTTGCAGGAAGACGACAAAAGTGCTACTGTGGAATATACTATCGCATATAAGAACATCACACCTTTTGCCAAGCTGATGAAACGTGACCTTTCCGAAAAGAAAGTTGAACGTGCAAGCCTTTCTCATTTTGACACGGGATGGAAACTGGATAAGCAGCGCTGAGGTTTCAATATTCATTTATTCTCTTAATCATCTGTTGGAGCGTTTCTACGACGATCTGTTTATCCCTTGTTTCTGCTGAATAAGATTTGCTTCTCATGCTATCATACGATATATTTTCCTGGTAAGGAGTTGATAGGTATGGAACAATATTTTTAAATACACTGTTTAGAGAGCGTGCCATAACAACTTTCAGGTCGTCTGCTGCTCTTAATATCAATGCCATTTGATCAACTGAAAGTATAGACAGGAGTTTGGGCTTCTCTTTCTGAACAACTTCTTTAGGAGCGGCAACTCCCTTTATGGGCACGATTGAATAATGTATCTGCTTCTCAAGGTAAAATACCTCCTGTGTAAACCAATTGGAAACTTGCTTGTGCAACTCCGCGTCTTTCCGATTAAATACTATTCCGGGCTTTTTGTGGTATTGCTTAAACAATTTGAGATAGAATAAAAGCCTATCCATTTTTTCGTCGGATTTTTCAAGGTCGTTAATACTGGCTGCTAACCTCTGTGTCAGGCTATAAATGTAGGTTTTGCTATTGAAGTTCATGCTGATGAGTAATTCATCAAGCCTGGAGTAAACAGCAGCCTCATCCACTGGTTCGAGGTGTTCCAGTTCCAGACATAAGTCTTTTATATAAAGTATTTCCTGAAAGATATATGTATGCTTATTGGATGGCTGAGTTATAAACTTCTCTAATTCCTGTTTTAATATTCTAAAGGCAGGCAGATACATGCTATAATCACGCAGCTTTCTATCTACCGCCGATAGCCTCTTTGTCAATTCTTTTTTGAGAACAGCAAGATAGGTAGCCGGTACTCTTTCGTCTACACTTAAATAACTTGTAAATCTGTGCTCAATTAAAGTGAGCAACTCATCAATGCAGACAATTATGGTGTCTAATACCTGCTTTAAAGGAATATTGTCCTTAATGAGCGCCAGGTCTTCTAATGCCTGATCTAATAACGTAATCAGGCTTGAATGATATTTCTTTATCAAGCACCTAATTTTTGCTTCGTCATTAAGGCTAAATACGGTGGACTTAATGGCAGTTTGAACCTTGTCTTTTTGAGTAATTACCTGGTCCGTGATTTTTGAAATATCACCGGACACGGCAATATCTATTTTACTTTTTACTGGATTCAATGTTACAGTAACCAAAGTATCCAGCCACTCTAATACATAACCTTCACGCATATCCCTTACTTTAGTTTTAGCGACTATTCGCCATTACAAAGGTAGGATTGGCTATTAGGGCAACCTATACGCAATTCCTACTATTTTCGTACTTAATTAGTAGTAAATCAATGATTTGTGGCTATTTACTCAGCTTATTTATAAGTTCTATCTTATTGGAAACCTCGGCTTTCGCAAAGATGTTTTGGATATGCTTTGTTACGGTTTTCTCAGATATGAACAGTTCCCTTGCTATGCCCTTATATGTTTTCCCTTTAAATATTAGCCGGGCTATTTCTGTTTCACGGGTCGTTAGATGAAATAGCTTACAGTTCTGCTCAAATTTTGAAATCGAAGATTGAGCCACATTGTCAGAGTCGTGGCTTTTGCCTGTTTTTAAAGCGGCAATGGATGTGTTAAATATCGCCTTTTGCTGCTTTAAGATATTATCAAGTATGGTTTCAATTTTCTGGCTCAATTCCTCAAATGAAAATGGCTTTGAAATGAAGTCTATTGCGCCAAGCCGTAGGCCCTTCAGGCGGTCGGTAGGTGTTGATTTAGCGGTTAAAAATACAATGGGTATGTGACTGTATTTATCTTGCTCTGAAAGAGTTTTTGCGAAAGTATAACCATCCATTTTATCCATCATGACATCGGATAGTATGAGATCTGGCATCACAGGCATTCCAAATAGTTTCTTTAACGCTTCGGAGCCGTTATGAGCAACAAATACATTATAGCTAACCCGGAGTTTGTTGGAAAGGAAATTGGTCATCGCAAGGTTATCCTCTACCAGTAGTATTGTTCTTTTTTGCGAATCGTAATCAGTATCATTTACTTCATCGTAATTGAAGCTATAATTGAGTTTATTCAATGTTTCCACTTTCTTTACAGGTCTGTCCTTTTCGGTGGGTGTGTACCTGGGTAGCGTAATGATAACTTTTGTACCCCGCATTTTAGCTGGATTGCTCTCGATAGATACGGTGCCGCCAATTCCTTCAACTACTTTCTTTACTATCGGTAAGCCAAGACCCATGCCTTGTAAGCTGGTATGTTTATACCCGATTTGGTAATAAGGGTCAAAAACTTTCTTTTGCAAATCTTCCGAAATGCCTATGCCCGTGTCCACTACTGAAAAGATTATCTCATTCTCCTGACTACTTAACGAGATAAGCACTTCGCCGTTGGGATCGGTAAATTTAATGGCGTTCTCGACAATATTATTAACTATCCGATGAATCGCGTTGGAATCTGCCTTAATAAAAATATTCTCGTCAATACACGTTGAACACTCGATTTTATGTTTAACACAATAATGCTTGAACAAAGGAAGGCTATCCTGAAGGATGCCACTAAAGTCTGAAACATGGTTATGCTTATATGTATCAATTCCCTTTGAAAAACGTTCAATATCGAATAGGTTGATTACATCAGCAGTCAGTTTATCTACCCCTCCCTTTATAATATTCAATTCCTCGCCAGTGCCATATTTACTGATGTACTCATCCAGATAATTCTTTATCAGTGTTAGAGGCGTTTTGGTTTCATGAACGAGGTTGATAAAATTATTCGTTTTTTGTTCATTTATTTTCTCCAGTTCCTTAGTACGCTTATGAACTTCATCTTTAAGATCAGTATTCCAGCTTCTCAGGCGCTGCTCTGATTCTATCAGTTTTTCATGCTCTGTTCTTAGCTCTTTAATATTCCTTATTACTTGCAATCCAAACAAAAGTAGGAACCCTATGTTTGTAACTAAAGCCTCAACTGCCTGACCTAAAGCAAAGTAAGTAATGATTGGCAAACCTATCCACGGTGTTAAGCTAAACAAGAACACAACCATTTCCTGCCTACCCTTGATGTTTGAAAGATCGTAATTGTATTTATGATGAATAGCTTTAGTTAAGGAGACAATTACCCAGATGCCATACAGTACAGGAAAGATCAATAGATTTTGCGTCTCCCTCAAATCCTCTGTAAACCAAAAGACCAGAATGAAAATACAGTATGGTAAAATCAGAAATAAATAGACGCCCTTATAGGCATGAAATTTCATCTTCGTTAAACCAAAGACTTTATAGACATAATACGGAAAGTAACATGGTGTGATGAAACCGGTCGCATACGCAATTACGTTCTGCAAGAAATATGATCCAGGCAGTTTAGGATCGGGAAGCAGGCCTCCTGTGATATTGTAGGTAAGCAGTAAAAAAATAAGGATCAGGTTAAGCGTAGTGGTCTTATCATCCGGACGGGCTAAACGAAATATTGCCAGATAGAGAAAGATAACTATCTCTATGCTCACAAAAATAAATGTGACAATGTGCATTTGTGTTCCAAATACAAGCACTGTCGTACTATTTTACATCCCTCCTGAAGAAATACAAATGATATGTCAAATCCTGTTCACTGTAAATTTCAAATCCGAATTTTCCATACCAGGGCAAATTTTTAAGCGTTGATGTTTCCAGATAAATTGGGCGGTCGTTACTGTTACTGTAATCAATAATTTCTTGGAGTAGCTCACTGCCAATTCCCTGGTCTTGTGCAATGGGGTCAACGCCAATAAACCATAAGTAAGCCATTTGGATCTTTGGCTGTATGTTACTTATTAGCTTTTCCCTCTTTAAAGTTTTACTTATATTGCCAACGCCTACGGCATGAAGGATAAGTTTTATATCCAACAATATTGATTTTAGGGTAGTCTTTTTTTTGTCAGGATAAACGATGAGTGCGCATGCCTTGTTATCATCGGAAAGAAACACATCACCAAAGGCTGTACACACATCAAAAGAGTAATCCATTAAAGCACGTATTCTTCTTTTTCTTTTATTATCCTGTTTAATAATGTAATTCACGCTGGAATTGGTATCGAAGGATTTGGCTAAAATCTCAATAATCAAATCCTTTTCTTGTTTCGTAGCTTTTTTCATAGTTGCATTAATATTGAGTTAATTTAAATCAAACACCGACATATATTTCCCTCCCTCTCGTTGACCCAAACAGATGAAGTATCTAAGTATGGACCCAACGGGTCTTGGCAATCTATGATGGGTTGTTTTGTCTAAAGTCAAACATGTTTTCACAACCCACATAGACTTCAAACCTTTCCAGATTTTGTGAACTGTGCATCGGATAAGGCGTATGGTTCTGCATGTCCTTAAAATAGTACCCATGACGTTGATTTTTCCATTTGGTCAATTTTTCCACACTCTTCAGCACCTTACAGGTTGTTACGCAAGAATGACATTCAGTACCTACAACCTGCTTCGGAAGAGCGCAACCCTTCACAGATTTTAAGCACTGTGTACAAACTTTCTCTCAAATAGCAATTAAATTTGTTTTGATATACAGACCTCGGTCAATTAGTGAAACGGTAAAAGCACATATATCTACACAATCCTTGCATGAACTGCTAAATCCCAAAGCCAATTCTGTTTTATTATTCTCTAAGTATGTTTTTATAGCACTGGTTAATTTTAATGCATATTTCAAACTGGCATCCAAGATTTTCAGTTCTTTTTCATGTGAAAAATTTAGTGCGCAAAGATGCATCCCGGGGAGGGGTGTCTGCCAAATTTAAAATGATATAATTTTACATTTAGTTGATTGTCAAAGATGTATGTCGCATTTTTTTTATTTTTAGCAATAAGTGAATTCATAAATAGGATCAAAGCACAAAGTTTTTCAATCGAAAGTTGCCAATCCGATATTATATCGTAATATTGCGATCAGAATGGGAGCAACAAAATCATACGAGTTCAGTGCCAGAGAGAACAAGTTAGCCAGGTATGCTAAAGCAATGGCTCATCCAGCAAGAGTTGCAATATTGAAACTATTGGCAACAAAAGCGACCTGCCAGTGTGGAGATATAGTGGATGAACTACCTCTTTCACAAAGCACCATTTCCCAACACTTAAAAGAATTAAAGGAAGCGGGATTAATCAAAGGAGAAATTGATGGAGCAAAAGTATGCTATTGCATTAACGATAAAGAGTGGAAGGCAGCACAAATTTGGATTAATCAATTTTTCAACAGCTATAAGGGTTGCGACGAATGTTGCTAATGTTTTTTTTGACCAATGTCATCGTAATATTTCGATAGATTTAAAAATTTAAATAAAATGAAAGCGCAAGAACAAGTAAAAGAATTGGTAAGGCAGAAATATTCTGAAATAGCTTCACAGGACAAGGAAACAAATCAAAGTTCATGCTGTGGCTCAGGTTGCTGTTCAACAGAAATTTATAACATCATGGCAGACGACTATGCACAATTAGAAGGATATAATCCTGACGCTGATTTAGGTTTAGGTTGTGGACTACCCACACAGTTTGCCAAAATTAAGAAGGGTGATGTAGTAATTGACTTGGGAAGTGGTGCAGGAAACGATGCCTTTATTGCAAGGCATGAAACAGGAGAAACAGGAAAAGTAATAGGCATTGACTTCACTCCTGCAATGATAGACAAAGCCAGAAAAAATGCAGAAGCACGTGGCTTTAATAACGTAGACTTTAGGCAGGGCGATATAGAAAAGATGCCTGTTACTGCTAATACAGCGGATGTTATTGTAAGCAATTGCGTACTCAACCTGGTCCCAAACAAAGATGCAGTAATAAAAGAAATTTACAGGGTATTAAAGCCGGGCGGACACTTTTCTATTTCTGATATTGTTTTAGAAGGCCAGTTACCAAAAGAAATTAAGGAAGCTGCTGAAATGTATGCTGGTTGTGTAGCCGGTGCTATTCAGAAGCAAATGTACTTAGAGTTAATTGAGACTAACGGTTTCAAGAACATTACCGTTCAAAAAGACAAAGCTATTATTATCCCTGACGACATTCTAAGCCAGTATTTATCAGAAGACCAAATCGCAGCATTTAAACAATCAGGAACAGGTATCAGAAGCATTACAGTGTATGCAGGAAAGCCGACAAAAGAAGAAAAGGCGTGCTGCGGTACCGATTGTTGTAATTAATTCTATTTACTTAAATAAAACTATGGCAACAGACAATTGTGCTCCGGCAAACGAACGAAAGCGATTAAGTTTTTTAGACAGGTATTTAACCTTGTGGATTTTTTTAGCGATGGGCGCAGGAGTAGCCATAGGCTACTTCTTTCCAACATCTTCAACATTTATTAATTCCTTTTCATCAGGTACCACAAACATTCCTTTAGCAGTAGGTTTAATACTAATGATGTATCCACCTTTTGCAAAAGTGAGATACGAAAAGCTGAAAGAAGTATTTAAGAACACAAAGGTTTTAGGAATGTCATTACTTCTTAACTGGATTATAGGACCAATCCTTATGTTCATTCTTGCCATTGTGTTTTTACATGGGTATCCTGAATATATGGTAGGACTTATTTTAATTGGCTTGGCTCGTTGCATTGCAATGGTTATCGTATGGAATGAATTGGCAGAAGGCAGTCGGGAATATGCAGCCGGCTTGGTTGCACTCAATAGCATCTTTCAGGTATTCCTTTACAGTGTTTATGCTTATGTATTTGTAACCTTACTGCCGCCACTCTTTGGCATTACAGGTTTAGAAGTTAATATAACTATCGGCCAAATTGCAGAAAGCGTTGCTATTTATCTCGGTATTCCTTTCGCTGCAGGTGTGTTAACAAGATTAGCGCTTCGCAAAGCAATGAGTGAAGAATGGTATCAGAGGAAATTTATTCCAGCGATTTCACCGATAACGTTGATTGCCTTACTCTTTACCATCGTTGTAATGTTCAGCCTTAAAGGAGAATTGATTGTTCAGATACCTTTTGATGTCGTAAGAATAGCCGTTCCTTTAGTTATCTATTTCGCCATCATGTTTATTGTCAGCTTTTTTATAGGCAAGAAAATGGGAGCAGATTATTCAACCAACGCATCCATAGCATTTACAGCAGCAGGTAACAATTTTGAATTAGCCATTGCAGTAGCAATAGGTGTATTTGGCATAAATAGCGGTCAGGCCTTTGCCGGTGTTATTGGACCATTGGTAGAAGTGCCTGCTTTAATTGCATTGGTCAATGTGGCTTTTTGGTTTAAAAGAAAATACTATACAAAACAACAATTACAAAACGCTTAATAAATCTTTCCATGAGAATTGCACTTTTTTCAGACATTCATGCGAACCTTCCTGCCCTGGAAGCTTGTTTAAAAAGCATTGAAGAACAAAAGCCGGATGCCATCTACTGTCTTGGAGATTTGGTAGGCTACAACATTTGGCCCAATGAAGTCATAAATGAAGTTAGGCATAGAGGTATACCCACCATTGCAGGCAACTACGACCAGGGCATTGGCTTAATGAGCGATGAATGCGGTTGTGCTTACACAACCGAGCCTGAGAAAGACATGGGCAAAATCTCCATCAGCTTCACCAACTCCATCGTGAAACCGGAAGAACGGAAATATTTAAGAATCCTACCGGCACACATCAAAGTAGAGTTCCAGTTGAATAACGATAAGCTCAACTTATTGTTAGTGCATGGAAGCCCAAGGAAGATTAATGAATACTTGTTTGAAGACAGGGACGAGAAAAGTTTATTAAGAATAATGGAACAGGCAGATGCAGACATAATGTGTTTCGGTCACACTCATAAGCCTTACCACAGAATACTTCCAACACAGCCAACAGAGAATGCTCATTACCGTCATGCAATTAATATCGGTTCAGTGGGCAAGCCAAAAGATGGCAATCCAAAAGGTTGTTATGTAATACTGACCATCAATTCAGATAGTAGCATAACAAATAAAGATGCAGTTAAGGTAGAGTTTATCCGGTTTGAATACGATGTAGAAAAGGCTGCAAAAGCAGTTGAAGACAGTCCGCTACCAAATGAATATGCCGATATGTTGCGGAAAGGCTATTAACCATCAAAACCAAATAAAATGCAATTCCCAACCGACTTCAAATACTCAAAAGAACACACCTGGTTAAAGGTTTTAGATAACAACGAAGCATTAATAGGCATAACTGAATTTGCTCAAAGTGAATTAGGCGAAATTGTTTATGTTGACCTGCCAAACATCGGTAAGCAATTCAGTAAAGATGAAGTGTTTGGTTCTGTAGAAGCAGTTAAAACAACATCAGATTTATTTATGCCGGTAAGCGGTCAGGTAATTGAAGTGAATAAAGATTTAAAAGACCATGCAGATTTAGTAAATACAGCTTCATTTACTGACGGATGGATGATAAAGATTAGGCTATTAGATGCATCAGAAGCCACTACATTAATGGATGCTTATGCATACAAAAGTTTAGTTGGTTAGAATAACTACATTAGTTGTCCCGATTTTTTATGCTTGTTCTCATGTGCTACCTTTTAGGTTTGAAGCAAGGAGAGTATGACAAATGAAGCCCATGGATTTTTAAATTTAAGGATAGACAGTCTGGAAGAAGACATTAAATAGAAAACAATAACAGGCAAATGAGTTGATACCTTAGGACTGATCGTGTAGATTTTCAACCCTATGCAATGCACTTTCAGGTGCACACCGATAATTACAGAAGTGAACTCAGAGAAATAAAGGGTACGTTATAGTTTACTTTGAAAACAATTACAATGGCGTTTCCGGAAAGGAAGCTAACTGGTGATATTGGTTGTAATCAATGCACTGTAGCTGATTTTCTATAATTGATTTTGCTACTGCAAATCAATAAATACTCTTATGTAATAATAGCATACATAAAGCAGAGCAACGCCACTTACTATTTGAATACTTCGTCTCAACCAGGTTAGTTGAGCAAACTTTGTTACCGCACCGGCAAAGGCACTAACAATTAAAAACGGCAATCCCCGACCAATGGCAAACACAAAAGCAAGGAGAAAACCATAGAAAGGATTAGCGGTTGCAGCCGCGACAGAAAGGAGTAGCAATAAGGGAGCAACAGACGTTCCCAAACTAAAGATCAGTCCATATACAAAAGCACCACCTAACCCCGGTTTACGCAAAGCCGCAAGTTTTGTGGTCGTTAATCTTGGTCCATAAAAGGTAAGCAGCGCAGCCGTAGCAGATATTGCCGCCATAACCAAAGCCCAATACTGTCCAAAAGTTTCTGTAAGAAACATTCCTAATCGTCCAACTGAAGCCCCTAAAATAGAAAGACAAACAACAATGCCTATGAAAAAAGCAAGTGCTATCATAAAACCTCTATTTGACTTGCTTTCAGTATTGCCGCTAACCAATCCGGCAATGCCAAGTCCAACAGGTAAAGTGCAGGGACACACACCTGTAGTGATAACCCCGGCACCTGCTGCGATGAGCAGGCTATAAGCAGAGCCGTTCGCCAACGCTTCGCTGAATTGTTGAACGAATTGTTCTAAACTCATTGCTTCACTTCTTGGGGTTTACCGGCAGTATAGCCTTTATCGTTTACTGCTTTCTGAATTTGTTCGAGCTTAACCAGATTAGGATAATAGGTAACAATGGCATTTTTATTTTCAAGACTTACTTCAACATTTGTAACGCCGTCTAACGATTTAATTGCTTTTTTGACTGTTGATTGACAAGCCATACACACCATGCCGTTAATTGACATTTTAATCTTTTGAGTAGCAACTGGTTGAGATTTTTCCTTTGCAGCAGGTATATTTTTATTTTGTTGCTGAGCACAGGAAGATGTTACAAATACGATTGTTAGTAACAGGAAGGTGAATGTGGTTTTAAATAATCGTTTACTCTTAAACATAATTTGAGTATTTAATTTATAAAATATGTTGTTTTGCTTTTATCGTCTGTGTTTTGTTTTTTAAAAAGTTGGTATGTGTTTCTGTTTTAAAAAGATACAATGCAATAAATGATAGTGCTACTTGAAAAATTGAAAATATTATTAAGGCTTGTATAAGACTTAGCTGGAGGGCTAAGCCAAATAAAAAACTTCCTAATCCAAATCCTACAAAAAGCATAAATACATTTAAGCTCATTGCTTGTCCTGGTCTTTCTTTGCCTACTTGTGTTATTATTGCTGCCAGCAAAGGTTGCGTTAGGTCATACCCTAACGATAAAAGAGTTACAGCTATTACAGCTAAACTTAATGGTACATTAAAGGAAAGTATGAAAGAAGATAGAGCGCTTATAAACAACCCTAAAGGCAGTAATTTGCTTCTGCCGATACGATCAGCGAGCTTGCCAATGTAAGGCCCTAATAAAAATCCCGGTAAACCATAACCTATAATAGCCAATCCAATTTGTACATCACTTAAATTGAATGTTCTTTTAAAATAGAGTCCTAACCATGTAAAGACACCAGCATGGAAAATAGCATTCAATAAAACATAAGCATATACCGTTTTACCTCGGTTTAATAATAGTAATTGCTTATATCCGTTAAAAACTTTTCTTAAAGTAAGTGGTTGTTTATTTCGTTGTGAAGCTACCCCTTTTTTATGAGTAAAACATAATACTGTCCATATCACAGCAGCAATCAAAGCTACTCCTAAAAAAAGTATTCTCCAACCTACATAAGGCTCAAGTATTACTCCCACTGATGAACCAAACGCACCGCCACCTGCCATTGCGCCAAAAAGCCATCCAAGAGGTCTTCCTCTTTCTTTATAAGAATACGACTGCCCTATCCAGGCTAATGCAATAGGCACTACGCCACTTGCTCCAATGCCTGTAAGAAATCGCAAGGTCATTAGTTGCGTTACAGATTGAGAAAAAGATGTAAATGCTGTTAGTATAACAAAAAGAAGAAGCGAGGTTAACACTATCTTTTGGGGTCCAATCTTATCTGCCAGCAATCCATAAAAAAGTGTTGACACACCATACGGTATCAAGTAGGCAGGAACAATTAAACCAACTTGCTGTTCCGTTTCTTTAAAAAATACAGATAAGGTGGGGATAAGAGGCGCTACCATGTATAATTGAAAAAAGATAATGAAGGTGGCTGCCGATAGAACCCAAAGAAGTTGTTCTCGATTCCTATTTATTTCTATAACTTCTATTTTGGTAGTTTTCATAAGCCGATACATTTTGCTGCCAAAGGTGAATGTGCTTTATAGCCCAGCTCGTCTATAGCTGCTATTACTGTATCAGGTAAAATCTCCTTTGCATTGTACGAAATTTTGGCCTGATGGTCACCAAGGCTTACTTCAAACTTTGTTACACCTTGTAAAGAATTAAGCGTTTTCTTTACATTTGTTACGCATCCTTCACAAGTCATTCCTTTGATGGAAATAATTATCGTTTGTTGCTCCTGGCTAAAAACTGACACTTTGTGATTTGATGTAATCGAACCATTCAATCGCTCATCAGAAAGCAGGAATGGTTCTATGGGGATGGAGAGTTTTTCACCGTTTATAATTTCAGAAATTAGAAGTCCAGTTAAGGGTGAATTGAGTATTCCTGTTCTAAAATGACCACAGGCATTTATGTATCCTTCCAGACCACTAACAGAGCCTAATATAGGCATTTCGTCGGCAGTGCCGGGGCGCAGCCCTGACCATACCCTTTTAACTTTAACCCATTCTAAAAAAGGGACAGCCCTAATTGCACCAGCAGTAAGTTCTTTGATGGCAGAAGGCGTAACACCAACATTAAAACCTACTTCTTCGGTGGTACTGCCTATAATTATTTCACCATGTTTTTTTTGAGCGAGGTAACAGTCATTTGTTGATATGCAAGCAGAGATTATATCTGGTAGTGCCTCTGTTCCTACTATCTGCCCCCGCACCGGGTAAACAGGTAATTCAATTCCTGCTGTTTTTGCAATTTGCGCTGCCCATGCACCGGCAGCATTTACCACATATTTACAGCCAATAAATTCTGTTGTCGTTTCTACTCCTGTAATTCGTCCAGATGAAACTTTAATTCCCTTTACTTCTGTATGTGTAATTATTTGAGCGCCTAACTTTCTTGCAGCTTCACGAAAGGAATCGGAAAGAGCATAAGGGTTAACCTGATTGTCTCCATTAAACCGTAGTGCGCCCAACACATTATGTGTTATTGCAGGCTCAACTTTCCTGAGTTCATTGGGGGTGAGCCAGTCAATACGGGACCTACCACAAGGACAATTAGCATAAAGGGGTTTGGCAAAGGCTACATCGCCTTCGTCATACATCAGGAAAAGAAGGGATGTTTCTTCGTATTCAAAATCAATACCGCTCGTTTCACGCAATTCAATAGCAAGTGATGGAAACATCGCATTGGATTGAATTGCAAAATCAAGAAACGTTTTAGGAAGTTGTGGGGGAACATGAGAGTCAGGAGGAATCAGTCCTTTTTCTATCATAGCCTTATGAAATATTACACCACAACCTAAACCAATTGATTCCCCCAGAGGCCATAAGCCCCCGGCTGATGCAGACGTTGCCCGACCCCTTTTGGGCTCGTCAACGAGCATTACAGGTATTCCTTTTTTAGCGATGTAGTATGCTACGGCACACCCAATTACCCCACCACCTACAACAATTACATCTGCATTTTTCATATTCTACCTCCTGCAGTAATAGCATCAAATGGATTGCTTAATTCTTCCTCTGCATTTATCATTTTAGCTAAAGCCCCAAGAGTTACAGGTTTAACCGGAGGACGGGAATTTATTCGTCCTATTTGCTCCGGTGTTTTCTTTAGTGTTTCACACAGATACATTCCCATTGAGGATGCACAGTTACGCCCCTGGCAGGGTCCCATACCAAGACGAGTAAGCAGCTTTACCGACTGAAGGTCTCCAGCCCCTTCTTTGATAGCGGTATTCACATCTGAAAAAACTACTTCTTCACAACGGCATACCAGCGTTTCAACTTTGGGAAGGTAAAGCAAGCCTTTGCGCATTGCAGTCGCTTCATTTATTGATATACGGAAGCTTTTAAAGGAGTGAAGTCGTGAGAGGTGTTTTTCAAAATATTTTTCCGCATCACCGGCAGTAATAGCACCTGCATTTTGAGCGGCTTTAATTCCTGCAATGCGTCCTTCCTGTTCTGCTATTATTGCTCCTCCGATTAATGCACCATCACCAACTGAAAAAATTCCCGGCACAGTTGTTTCCATCATTTCATTTCTAACAATGTACCATCCTATTCCTGGGTGAAAATCATGCCTGCATCCTGCAAGCATAGATAATTCAGTATTTGAAACAAACCCAAATCCTAAAGCAACAAGGTCTGCATTGATAGTTCGTTTGGTATCGTTTAATGGTTTCCAATCTTTAGCATCTACTTCACCGTATGTAACACTTGTGACTTCGCTTTTTCCATGCGCTTCAAAAATTGTATGATTAAACAGTAGCGGAATATTGTTTCCTTTTAATTCTTCCAAATCATTTGCAATATCTTGAGCGAAATCTACTTCTTGCCATTCCTTTGAAAAAGCACCTGAGGTCCAGGGAGGATTTCCTGCTTCAAGAATTGCCATAACATTTACTCCAATTTCATGTAGCCTGTTAGCTGTGCTAATTAAAAGAGGACCAGTTCCGGCTATAACGGCCTGTTTGCCAGGCTTCACAAACATTGTTTTAATAAAAGATTTAACCCCGCCTACCGTCATTACTCCAGGTAAGGTCCACCCGGGAAAAGGAACAGGCCGTTCGTATGCGCCTGTAGCAATGATTATCTGTTCTGCTTCAATTATTCCGCTTATCCCTTCAGAAGAATATATTACCTCTTTTTCGTTCCAAATACCAACAACGGACGTGGAAGAAAGCAGATTGACTTTATCTTTGACTTCAAGCCATTGTGTATATAGATCTTTTCCCCGTTTCTGTTCCGAATTTAATTTATACTTCTCCTGCGTTTGAAACTTCGTAGGAGGTTGACGATACACTTGTCCGCCCGGTCTTGGAGCTTCATCTATCATCATGCATGGTACATCGGCTTTGACAAGTTCAATGGCAGCACCCATTCCTGCGGGGCCAGCGCCAATGACAACAACAGGTTTTATTTTTTTCATGGTTCAACCCTCCATTTTCCTTCGCCTTGTTGTGTTTCTATGATCATCCCATTCCTTACAAAGGTTTGACAAGCGCGAATATTTGGTATGTTATCAATGGTCATAACACAATCAAAACAAATCCCTATGGCGCAGTAAAGCCCACGAGGTTCATAGCTTTTAGATGTGGTACGCAATGAACGTTTCCCAGTGGCAAGTATGGATGCAGCTACACTTTCACCTTCGTAAGCCTTGATAGATTTACCATCTACAATTATCTCAATTTCCGTACCCCGAGCTATGCCTTCTTGGATGCGGTAGTCGTTAGAAGAAATAGTTTTAATAGTATGATTAGTATCTTTCATGTAGATTAAGCTTCTTCATTAAATTTCTATGGCATTAAACCCTGATTTAGTTATTGCTTCCTTTATCTGGTTTTGTGTCAGCTTATCTCCTTCATAACTTACCACAACTTGCTTTTGCATCACCTTTGGCTTTACTTCTGTTACTCCAGGAAGTTTGGTCACCTCACTTGTTATCTTCTGAGCGCATCCCTCGCAAACCATATTAGGAATCTTGAACTCTGATTGAGTTAACGCCTGAGCATTAATTTTATCAGATACTGATTCCATTTTTATGGTTCTAACTCTTAAGGTATTAAGCAGGATAGCAAAAATGCTTACTATCATCACTACAATCGCCAACAAAGGTGAAATAAGGCCAAGAGAGGCCAGTATCATGCCTATAATATTAAAAATGACAGCTATGATAACATTGTATGTAAGTGTTCTGTAACTCGCCTTTCCTAAAATAACAGCATTCAGTACATCTATGGTTTTATCTCCAATAAGTATCACACCTGCAGACTCAATAGCTACATCAGTACCGGCGCCAATAGCAATACCTACATCAGATTGTGCTAATGCGGGTGCATCATTTATGCCATCACCCACCATCGCCACTTTATAGCCCCTTTGCTGTAGTTCTTCAATAGCATGAACTTTATCAATAGGCAATAACTCGGCTTTTACTTCGTTAATTCCAATTCGTTTTGCCACGGCTTCCGCAACAGGTTTAGCATCACCGGTTAACATGACTATTTTGATTCCCTTAGCCTTTATTCTGTTCATTACTTCAGCCGTATGGTTGCGTGGTGTATCTTGAAGAGCAATCAAGCCAATCAACTGGTTTTCTTCTGCAATGCCAATCACCGTTTTACCTTCCCGGCCAATTGTATCTAATTTATCTTTTGCGACGCCTTCAATTAAAACACCATTCTCTTTCAAAAATCTCGGGCTTCCAACCATGATGGGCTTTCTATTGACAGAAGCATAAACACCTTTACCCGCAACAGTTTTAAAATCTGTTACATCCATTGATAATACACCACTTTTCTTTGCATAGAAGGTTATTGCTTGCGCTAACGGATGTTCAGATTTTTCTTCTACTGCGGCACTAATACCTAAAAGTTCTCTTTCAGAGATACCTAAAGGAACAACATTAGTAACGGTAGGTTTACCATAAGTAAGAGTGCCAGTTTTATCAAAAACAATAGCATTTACCCTTGAAAGACCATAAAATACTTCACTTGCTTTTACTAAAAGACCGATTGATACTCCTTTACCACCTGCTATGGCGGCCAGCATTGGAGTAGTAATGCCCAAAGCACAAGGGTAACCCATTATGATAGTTGTGATTAAGACAATTGTAGCACTGTAAACACTACCGGTAATAAGCAACCATGCGAGTGCTGCAACAATAGCTATAATAAACACTACGGGGCCATAATAGTTCATTAGACGGTCAGCCAAAAGTTCGACAGGCGGCTTTTTTTCATTGATCTGACTCATCATGCGAACTATTTGATTTAGGAAACCATCCTCACTTTTTTTGGTCACTTTAATTTGTATTGCCCCGTCAAAGTTCATAGTACCTCCAATCACTTCTGCACCTTCTTGCTTATAAACAGGACTGGATTCACCGGTGAAACTGGATTCATCAACAGAAGAGGCTCCACTTATTACTAAGCCATCTAAAGGAATACGTTCTCCTGGTTTTATTTCAGCCGTTTCACCAACCACTACATCGGTGGTTAACACTTCAACCCATTGATTGAGCCTTTTCACTCTTGCTTTTGCCGGTTGTAGGCTCAGTAGTTTTCGAACAGCATCCGCCGCTTTTTTCCGAGTGTCTAATTTAAAATAAGCAAAGAATAGGTGTAGTGACATCAGCCAGGCTGCCACAGGAAGGAAATTAGGCCAAGCTGGGTTAAAAAGTGATAGTATGCCTATTACAAAAGCGCCCCAAGCACCTGTAGAAAGCAACACGTTTGCATTAATCACTCGTTGTCTTATAGCCATAATTGTTTTCCTGAGAATAGGAAAGCCTACCCAGAACAAAACAAAAGTGGCTACAGCTAAACTAAACCACGCCCTGTAGTGCTGTGGTAATCCGAATAGATTTAGCGGATCAATTAGAAGATCTAATATAGAAACGGACATTCCAATAGCGCCACGTTGTTTAATAAACTTAAACAAGGATTCGTCAGTTTGATATTGCTGCACTTCCGTTGCCGACACCGTATAACCCAACTTCTCAACCGCCTCTGCAATGGCATCCTTAGGCATTTTAGCGGTGTCAGCTTCCACCAAAACAATTCCATGTACCAGATTTACCATCACGCTTTTGATAGCCTCATAACGCTTTAAAGCGGTCTCTACACTCATAGTGCAGAAGGAACACATAAGGCCTGATACTTTTAACTGCACTACTTCCGTTGCCATAATAAAGTTTTTAAATTATAAATAAGATCAACTTTAACGTGATTAATTCTGATTAAAGTTGATCTCTTAAAGTTTACATTATTGCTGGTTCTCCAAGTCCAGCTTTTATTAATGTATCTACCGATACACCTTTATTCTGGCAGCAATCAAGCAGAACTCCATTAACAGCAACCGCCGGCAGCGATTTAATGCCGTACGTCTTAACCTTATCGACACATTCGTTTGTATCACATGGCTTAGACAGGTCATAAATAACCACTTCGCAGGAACTGCAAGCCATCGACTTTACCATTTCAACTATGGGTTCACATACAGGACAACCGGCAGTAAATAATTCAACTTTTCTTTTCATGATTTAAATTTTTTTCTTTTTGAATTTAATAATTAAGCAGCCATGCTTCTGCACATCTCAGCGCACATTCTGCATTCTTCGGCACAGCGTTTACATTGGTCATTATCATATTTGCCGCATTGTTCAGCACAGGCTTCACAAATGTCAGCACACAATTTTGCCACTTGATTTGCAAATCGCGACCCTCTTGCACAGAACGTTGCACATAGGTTACAGACGTCAGCACAATCAAGGCACAATCTGGCACAATTAGCCATTTCTGAACTGCCAATGCAATGATTGGCACATACATTACATTCGGTAGCACACCTTTGGCAGGTTTCAATACATTCTCTAAGATTTTGACTGTTCATAATTAAATTTTTTTTGATGTCAAAGTTCAACTGTCAGGGGGGGTGTCTTCCAAACCTTTTTCAGACGTTTTTTTATTATGCTTTTCCAAGCGCTTGTCTATAGCATTAATTTCTTTGATTTGAGAGCTTAATTGGTCAAACTCGAATGAAGGAAACTGCTTTTTCATGTAGGCAATTTTGTCGGCATCCTGACAATTACCGGGACAGGCATTCATTACCTGAACAAGTTTCAGGGCAAGACTTTTACGAAAAACTTCGTCAAGAAGAAGATAATGGGCTTTTTGTAATCCACGGTCAGCAGCTTTGAATTGGTTAAGTATCTTATCCGGGTCACTATCTGCTTCAAGCATCTTAATTATGCCTCCAATCTGGCCTTGTATTGAGCTAAGCCGCACTTGCAGATCCTTAGTTAATTCTTTTGGTAGCATATTGTTAGTTTAACATGCAAATATCAAATATGATAGGGGGTGCTCACAAAAAATATTCTCATATAATTTACAACCTAATATCTATGAATCTATTGTGGTGATCTGAACTTGTAAAAAAAGCCATCGAAACAGGGCTGAAAAGGCGCGGTTGATCACGGCTGAACCCGATACCTTCTCCCAAAAACATAAAGCTAACGATTCAGTGGTTTTTTAGGATTAAAGGTTAACTCTAAATATAACGGCAACTCGTAAAGTAATTTGCTTTGTATGCGATACCTGGAAGTTGGAAGGAAAAAAGTAGATCATGAAGAAGTACCGGTCTGTGAATCATTTTCAATACTGTGTATATTGTGCATTTCAGGTAGTGAATTACTACCTGAAATAGTATCTTTGTAAAAATATTCTTGAAGCGTTTAAGCTTTAAGTCCCGTACTGAAACTTAGGAACTTTCAAATGGCAATGGGACATAAGTGAGAACGCTCATGCTACGGCGTGGGCGCACTTATCGTTGCCGGGTTTCCTAAGACCTCAGTGCGGTGAGCTGTTGCCT
>MKUN01000047.1 GCA_001897835.1 Bacteroidetes bacterium 46-16 | reverse complement strand
AAATACCATACGCTACGATCATCATACCACCCACGCAGGGCTGGCCTGCTACGGATCGGGCATGGAGGAAGCCGTATGCTTTGTAGTGGATGCCGGCGGCGAGAACGGCTGCTTCAGGATATTCAGGTATAAGGAGGGGAAGATAAGCCTTGCAGACCGGCAGAAAACGGGTGAGAACCTGGGCGGCTTCTACACCTTCCTGACGAACGTATGCGGTTTTGATCCCGTAAAGGGCGAGGAATGGAAAGTAATGGGGCTGGCAGCCTATGGTGCATACGATGAAGAACTGCACAAGTTGCTCTCCTCTTTGTACCATGTGGATGGCTGCCACCTTATCTATAGCCAGGACAAGAAAGGTACAAGGGCCATACATGAACAAATAAAAGCAGTAGCAAAAGGCGGCATCAAGGACTTTCCCTTCCAGGCCAAGCTAGCCTACAATGGCCAGTTGGTGTACGAGGAGTGGATGACCGGAATGATCAACAACATCTATGAACTGAAGCTATCGGAAAACCTTGTATTGAGCGGTGGCTGCGGGTTAAATTCAAGTTATAACGGGAAGATACTGAGCCAAACAAAATTCAAACAGCTCTATGTACCCCCTGCCCCAGCCGATGACGGCAATGCCCTTGGGGCTGCTATGCTGGCCTGCTATAATGACATTGGGTTTGACAGCAAAAAGAGCAAAATAGTATCGCCGTATACCGGTTCTGAAATAGGCGGTATCGGCCTGGAACATTTCCTGCAATTCAGCGGAAGCGGTAAAACAAGGAAACTGGGGACGGATAAATACAAAGTGGTTGCGGAACTGCTTGCTGCCGGTAAAATAATAGGCTGGGCGCAAGGCAAAGCAGAGTTTGGGCCAAGATCGCTGGGTAACCGATCGATACTGGCCGACCCAAGGAGAAAAGAGATGAAGGATATCATCAATGAACGGGTAAAATTCAGGGAAGAGTTCAGGCCCTTTGCCCCATCTGTATTGCATGAATACGGCGAGGCGTATTTTGAGCATTACCAGGAAAGCCCCTATATGGAGCGGACGCTGCGCTTTAAAAAAGAAGCGCTGGAAAAAGTACCTGCAGTGGTGCATGAAAACAATACGGGCAGGCTGCAAACGGTAAAAGAAGCATGGAACCCTGCCTATTACCAGTTGATAAAAGCCTTCCACGAAATAACGGGTGTGCCTGTATTGCTCAACACCAGCTTTAATGTGATGGGTAAGCCCATCATACACTCGGTAGAAGATGCGCTAAGCGTTTTCTATACCACCGGGCTTGATGCGCTTGTGATCAACGATGTTCTGATAGAAAAATAAAAAGGCGGGATGAACTCCCGCCTTTTTATATCAATGCATTGTTATTTATCTAGCAAAGATCAGCAATTGCTTTACTATATGGCCTTGGGTCCCATCAATCCTGAGGAAATAAGTGCCCGCAGGCAGTTCTGCAACAGGGATAGCGTGATGAAATGTTTTTGACGAAGGCATCTGCCATGAGCGACTAATGCGGCCCTGGATATCAAACAAGTTTATTGTAAATGCCTGCGGTTCGTCCCAGGTAATGTCGATGTTCAGTTTGTCGCTGGCAGGTACGGGATAAACATTTGCTGAGCCGCCGATAGCCGATACATTCTTTACATCGGTGCTATATTCTTCGTAATGAAAACGGTAAGCGAAATCGCCAGATACCGGCTGCCAGAAGCCCCCTACATTCCAGCTATCCTGGTAACGGTCGAGGTATTGGCCATAAGCATTGTAGGTATTCTGATAACGCTCAAAATTATCCCAGGAGGAGGTATTGCTGTTCCAGTTCTGATCGATCTCCAACATCGGGTTGATGCCTGAGAAATTACTGTAGTTGTACTTTTTAACATTATCCCATGTGCTTCCGTTCCAGTCCTGGTTTACCTGCGTCAACAGTTCATTCGAAGGTCCATAGGTATACAGCTTCTGGGAATATTTATCCCACATATTGGTACTTCCATTCCATGATTCGTTGAGGTCAGTCAGTTTATTGTTATTGGCGTCGTAAGTATAAGTATGCCTTACCGAATTATCCCATGTTGCCATAGCGGTGTTCCATAGCTGGAAAATAGATACCGTTATTTTATTGGCAGCATTAAAAACATTTGTCGTTTTCTGGCTGTTGTCCCAAACCGCGTTTACGGTGTTCCATGCCTGATAAGTGTTCGTTATTTGGTTATTGTTCGCATCATAAGTGTAGCTGTTCTTATTATCATTATCCCAGGCTGCGAGCGGTGTATTCCATAGCTGGCTAATATTAGTGAGCATATTGCCTGCTGCATCGTAAGTATATACATTGTGCATATAATTGACCCATATGCTTGTGACCGCATACCAGACCTTTTGCGTCTGATCGGTCAAATTATTATTAGCATCAAAATTCTGCGTGTATTGTACCTGGTTTACCCACAAGGATGTTGCTGTGTTATAATGCATTCCCAGGGCCGTATCATATTTGATGGGGATATGAATGAAGTCGCCCCCGCGCGTACCAGAATACTGTAGATGGAATGAATCGCTATAAACATAGCTGACCGCATCATTCACAAGATAAGCGTAGGACACAAGCCGAGAGCCAGTGCCTGAAGTAGCTTTAGATACCGGTTGCACATCGGGGCCATGTAATAAAATTCCCTCTTTGAATATTTTATTGATGTTTTGTGCAACAGACATATGTGCAGCCAATGAGATGCAAAGCAATAAGGCAAACCTTTTCATAGAAATTATATTTTGAGCAGTATGGTGAAAAATGTATAATAGCTACAGTAAATATAATCAATTATCAGAATGCTTATATCGCACAAATATAGCCTATTAAAACAAACACATGTGTAATAAATATTATATTGCAAGACCTGCCTGGTGTAAAAAAAACTGCAGATCATTAACCAGCTTTCAGGAAATCGGTAAGGAGGTACGTAATAAGCTTTGCAGTATAGCTACTTTCTTTACCATTGCGCAATTTTGTTGCGCCTTCTGCTATATGCAGGTATGCGACATCGCAAAAGCCAGCACAGGTATTTATGTATTGCCGGGCCTGTAAAGCAGTAATACCACAGGGGGTTGCTGCGCTAGACAAGGTGTACTCTATGCAGTCAAGGTCCAGTTCGATACCCACTGGTTTGGCTGAAGTGTGTACGATCGCATCGCGGATGCTTTGTGTGTAGCTTAATTTGTTGTGTATAAAAATGTCTTCGTAAAAGGAACAATGCAGCGCCGGGTCGGCAGCGAACTCGGTAACGATCTCCTGTGCATTATAATTCTCATGCAGGCCAATCACGGCATACCTGTCGAGGAAACCCTTAGCTTTTGCATAGCGAAAGCCATTACCACTATGACGACCTTCCATTTTTCGATAGTCGCTATGGGCATCCAGGTTAATGCAGTTTATGGCACCCTTTACCTCCGCGGTGCCCTGCAAAAGAGGATAAGCATTATTGTGCCCGCCCCCAATTACTACTGGTATTTTCCCGCATGCCACTATTTTTTTGATCACCGGGGCAACGGCTTCGTCAACCTGTGCAACAAGGGCTCTTAATTCCGTTGCATCCTTATGCTCAGCACCGTGCATAAGCTCACGAAAATCGAAGGCCCCTAAGACCAATAATGAATCGCCCTGTAGTTTATCGGTATGCTGTACATTTAGCAGGGTCTTTAGTGCGGGCTCCCATAGGGTGTGCGCACCACCTACACCGTAGTTGGCACGCACACCAATATCTTCAGGTATGCCCAGCAATACAAATTTTGCCTCACTACGTTTTAGCTCTGCTTCCCAATCATCACTATGTACGCAAGCCACTTTCTCGCCCAGTTTGGTCTCACCGGGGCGTTTGCTGGTATGTGCATCTATATAAGCCCTGCCCGTTATTCGAAAGTGTATCATTATTGCTGTTTTTTAGCCCACCGTGCCAGTTTATCCTGTAATACCTGCAATGGCAGGCAGCCATCGTTCAATACCTCATCGTGGAAAGAAGCGATATTGAATTTATCACCCAGTTGCTGTTCGTATTTGGTACGCTCGGCCCTGATGGTGAGCCCACCGATCTTGTATGAAAGCGCCTGGCCGGGGATGGCCATGTAACGTTCTATCTCGGCAGTAGCTTCGGCTTCAGTAGCACGCTCGTGGTCCATCATGTACTTAATAGCCTCTTCGCGCGTCATGCCTTTATAGTGCATGCCTACATCCACTACAAGGCGTATGGCCCTGTGTATGGCATCGCTGAGGTGGCCAAAGTATTGGTAGGGATTCCGGTAGAGGCCTAGTTCTTTACCAAGCGATTCGGAATAAAGGGCCCAGCCCTCGCCATAGGCCCCATACCATAGGAAGCGGCGGAATTTCGGGATGTTCGTATTTTCCTGCTGTGTGGCTATCTGGTAGTGATGGCCGGGGATGGCCTCATGCAGGAAGAGGGTCTCCATGCCAACTGCGTTAAATTTTTTAGGGTCGAGTATAGGGACATAAAAAATACCGGGGCGTGAGCCATCTTCGGAGGGCGGGTTATATTCCGCACTTGCAGATGCGGCCCGGAATGCTTCGGTCTGCCTGATGGTGAAGGGCGATTTAGGTACATGTGCAAATAAGCGTTTCAATTGCGGATCTTCCTGTTTCTTTATATTCCAAAAGCTATCTAAAACCTGTTTATCAGCGGTGAAGGGATAGAAGCGGCTGTCTTTATTGAGGTATTCGAAAAAGGCTTTCATGTCACCTTTAAAACCTGTCCCGTCTTTTACCTTATTCATTTCGGAGGTAATGCGCTCCACTTCATTCAAGCCCAATTGGTATATACTATCGGGACTAAGCGATGTAGTGGTCCAATAACGGATACAATATTTGTAGTAGTCAGCCCCCCCCGGGATGGCACTTATGCCGCTTGTGCTGCGCGCTTTGGGTAAATACTCCTTTTCGAAAAAATTGTGCAGGCGGGCATAATTGGGGACGATGATGCTATCTATTGCAGCAGTATAAGCAGCGGTAAGGCGTTGTTTATCGCCTGCAGGGAAGCTATCGGGCATATTCTTCACCGGTGCATAGAAGATGCTTTGTACTGCGTCTTTTACGACTATTGCTTTTAGCTGGGGCAGTATTTTGACCACAAGCTTTTGAGGCAATACCCAGCCTTCGGCCATACCTTTCCTCATGTTAAAGATAGCCGTATCCGTCCATGCAGGAAATACAGAAAGGCGCTTTAAGAAGTCATCGTAATCCTTCACTGTTTTAAATGGCTGGTTGCCCTGCCCCGAACCCAGTTGTGGCAGATCGAGCGTGAAGGACCAGAACTGGTTGATGGGCATATAATGTGTGGGGTATTTAAGGCCCTCGAGATTCATATTCATCTCATAACTAAACAAGCCATAACTAAGTTGCTCTTCGGGGCTTAAGGAAGCACTATCGAGCTTATGTAATGCATCGAGGTACTTCTGATAAAACCTTTGAGTGCTATCACGAAAGGACTGCGCTATTGTGATGGTGAGCTTATCATTGTAACGGTAATCACCATTAGCAGTAGCTTCGAGGGGGAAGAGCTGCATACGCTCCTGCCAATAGTTATCAAGCAGGCGGGTAAATGCCTGGCTATCGTTCCCTGTTGTACTTTTACCCGGTTCATTATTACAGGCTCCGAACAGCAGTAGTGCAGCAATGATCAGCGGTATCTTTTTCATCGATAAAAAATTATAAAGCGGTGATAAAGTAATAAAATTATACTCTTTTCGGATAAGATTGATTTTACTTATCTGTATATTGTTCAATTGACATGAAGATGACGTAAATTTGCAGGCAAAACAAGTTGTAAGATGTATCCTTTAGAAATAGTAGCCCCGATGAAGGCTGAAGTTACCAGCCACGGATTTAAAGAATTATTAAATACTGCCGATGTAGACGAGGCCATGAAAGCAGAGGGCACTACCCTTCTTTTCATAAATTCTGTATGCGGCTGTGCCGCCGGTACCGCCAGGCCCGGCGTAGTAATGGCTGTAGCCAATGCTACCAAGAAGCCCGACCATATCGTTACCACCTTTGCCGGTTACGATGTGGATGCGGTAAAACAAGCCAGGAACTACCTGCTCCCTTACCCTCCGTCTTCACCAGCGATAGCCCTGTTGAAGGACGGCAAAGTAGTACATATGGTAGAGCGCCATATGATAGAAGGCCGCCCGGCCCAAATGATCGCAGCAAACCTGCTGCAGGCTTTTGAGACCTATTGTTAAGTAAGATCGAAAAGGGTCAGTAAAGGACCTATGCATATTATAATAAAGACAGGCTACAGCCTGTCTTTATTGTTTTTGTACAAGGGGGAAGCACCGTAACCAGACTTACCGGGGACCAGGAAAGCGAAACGGCGCAGTAGATACTGCGCCGTTTATTAATATGTAAACCTTAATAGTTTATTGTTTGGTGAACTTGATGGTCTGCAAAGGCTTGTTATTCTTATCTGTCATTTGCAGCATGTAGTCGCCTTGAGCAAGATCGCTAACCTTAACCGGTATTACGCCGCCCTTGAACTGCATTGCATCAACATTATAGATACCTACGACCTTACCAAGCATGTCGATGATGCGGACAGACATATCACCCTTCGGTGCATTTGCAAACTTCACGAACATTTCAGAACCTGTAACAGGGTTCGGGAAGAGTACGATGTCGTTGCCGCTGTTCGTAGTGTTGTTAACTGTAAGCGGGCTGCCTGCACTTGCCACACCGAATGGTGAGAATGAAGTGATACCAGCGAGCGCCGAGTTGAACGGACCAGAACCGAATGCCGGACCTGTAGTACCAGGATGCCATACCGGATCGATGTAATGCGAAACGTAGCAAGCATTCCTGTCGAAACCAGGCAGTTCGTCATAAACATTCCACTGCAGTGTGAGTGATACGTTAGAGCCACCCAGTGTTCCTTCCTGAACGATCCATGTTTTGCCAACAGCATTGTTAGTCAATGCAAGGCTGGTCGGGATATCGTTGGTGTAGAACTCGAAGATGTTGTCGTAAACCTGTACACTGAAGGCATCAGCAACACCATTGTTAGCCATTGTGAGCGGAGTGTAAGATGTGCGGGTTGCACCTACAGGGAATTTAATATTACCTGTCTTACCACCCACGCCTATATTCACACCTATCACCATACCGGTACCATTTGTTACGATGAATGATGTAGAATCACCGCCGTATATAGCTGCCGATGTAGTAACAGTGAGGTCGTTATTACCAATTATCAGGTAACCTTTATTCAGTACGAGGCTATCGGTAACTGAGCTGATACCCATGATGGTCTTATCGAACTCACCATCGAGCCTTAAGCTCTGGTAAACAGCACCCGGTACGAACTGGTTAACATCACCTGACAGTACCACCTCACCCAGAGAAGGATCGAATGTACCGTTGTTGGTAACACTACCTTTCAGTTCCAGTATGTTACCAACACCTGTGAAGGCAACACTGGCTGCAGGATCGATGCTCAGGTTATTACATATCGCATCCGGAATATCTACCAGCGGCATGTTAGGCGCAGTAGTCGGAATGAATACATCAGTGCTAGCATTTGGCAGTACGTTACAGCTCCAGTTACCCGGGTTAGACCATGCTGTGCTTATTACACCTGTCCATGAAGCAGTAGTGCTTACGGTAAGTGTTGCTGCAGCAGAAGTTGCCGGTGGAGGACAAGTACCTGACACTATCACACGATACTGGTAGCCGTCCATTGCGAATGTAAGGCCGCTTACAGTAAGCGATGTAGTAGTAGAACCGCTGTATGTTGCGTTATCGGTAAGGTTAACCCAACCTGTACCATCATCAACCTGCCATTGGTAAGTGATACCTGTACCGGTAGCACCTACTGAGAATGTAGCAGAAGAACCGGCACAAGCTGTAGCGTCAACCGGATCGGTAACTACAACCGGCAGTGTATTAACATTGAGGGTAACTGTACCTGAAGTAGCTACAGGAGCACAAGTACCTGTTACAATCACACGGTACTGATAACCGTCCATTGCTGCAGTAGCGCCTGTAATGGTGAGTGTGGCCGTAGTACCACCGCTGTAAGGAGCGGCGGCTGGTACGTTCACGAAACCAGTACCGTCATCAACCTGCCACTGGTAGTTGAGGCCAGAACCTGTTGCTGTAATGCTGAAGAGTGCGTTATCACCTTCGCATACAGTAACGCTTGGCGACTGAGATACCAGAGTAGGTGCAGTGTTCACTGTAAGTGTAGCTACGTTCGATGTATCCGGAGGATTGCAAGCGCCGCTTACGATCACACGATACAGGTAACCGTTCATCAGGTATGTAGCTGTAGTGATCGACAGTGAGTTAGTTGTAACACCACCATATGGTGCAGTATTTGAAAGGTTAGTCCAACCTGTACCATCATTAACCTGCCATTGATAGGTAATATTAGTACCTGTAGCTACAACATCGAATGTAGTGTTGCTGCCCTGGCAAATTGTCCTGTCAACAGGCTCGGTAGTGATTGAAGGTGGTATATTAACTGTAATTGCTATGCTGCGTGGAGCAGATGTACCGCAAGAGTTGGTAGCAGTAACCTGCAACATACCAGAAGTAGCCGTTGCGCTGAAATCAACTGTAGCTGTGTTACCTGATGCATTGATGGTAGCACCGGTACCTGTGTAGCTCCAGTTGTAAGTGGTAACTGCTGTATCCAGCGGAACAGTGTATACTACACCTGTCTGGCCACGGCATACAGTATCACTGAACACTGTAAAGCCGTTCGGCTGGTTTGGCAGTAACCTTACGTTGATATCAAGTGTGCGGGCTGCTGAAGTACCGCAACCGTTTGTAGCGGTAACGCTCAGTGTACCGGAAGTAGCAGTAGTGCTGAAGTCGATCGTTACACTATTACCACCACCGTTGATGGTAGCTCCGAAGCCGCTGTAAGTCCATGTATATGTAACTGAAGGATCGTTCGGCACTGTGTATACCACGTTGTTCTGGCCCTGGCAAGGACTTGCATCGAACACCGTAAAGGCAGCAGGCTGAGCCGGCAGCGGATTAACAGTGATACCCATGAGCCTTGCAACTGAAGTACCGCAGTTATTGGTTGCAGTTACACTCAGTGTACCAGAAGTAGCCGTATTAGAGAAATCAAGTGTCACACTGTTACCTGTACCATTGATGGTAACACCTGTACCTGTGTAGGTCCAGTTGTAAGTAACCAGCGGGTTATTAGGCACTGTATAAACCACACCTGTCTGACCCTGGCATACTGATGCCTGGCTTGCTGTGAACAGGCCTGGCTGTGCAGGAAGCGGGTCAACTATGATGGTCATTGTACGTGCTATCGAAGTACCGCATGCGTTAGTAGCAGTAACATTCAGATCGCCTGAAGTAGCTGTTACACCGAAGTCGATCACCACGCTGTCACCATAAGTGGTCATTGTAGTACCTGTACCAGTATACGTCCATGTGTAAGTCACAGTAGGATCGAACGGAACTGCATAAGACACACCTGACTGGCCCTGGCATACAGGGTTGGTGAAGGTTGTAAATGCACCCGGCTGATTTGGCAGCGGGTTAACCGTTACTGCAACAGAAGTAGGTGCAGATGTACCACAAGAGTTGCTTGCAGTAACCTGTATGCTACCCGATGTTGCAGTTGCACTGAAATCAACAGTAGCTGTGTTGCCAGTTGGTGTTATTGTAGCACCTGTGCCTGTATAGGTCCATGCATAAGTTACCGTAGGATCATTAGGCACGGTATATACTACACCGTTCTGACCCTGGCATACCGTAGCACTGAACGTAGTGAAGAACATTGGCTGGTTTGGCAGCGGGTTAACTGTAATATTCACAGTACGCGCTACTGAAAGACCGCAGCTATTTACTGCTGAGACGCTCAGCGTACCCGAAGTAGCATTATTGGCAAAGTTGATATAAGTACCTGCCAGGTTAGCATTCAGTATAGTAGCACCTGCACCGGTATAAGACCAGATGTAGGATACACTTGTATCATTATTTACAGCATAGAACACGCTGTCATCGCCCTGGCATACTGTTGTTGTTGCAGCAGTGAATGGCGAAGGCTGGGCAGGCAGCGGTTTAACCGTGATAGCCAGCGTTTCCGGTGTTGGCGAAGAACCGCAGGCATTGTTTGCCACTACGGTAAGTGTACCGGAAGTGGCTGATGCGCTGAAGTCGATGCTAACACTATTGGTAGTGCCTGTTATTGTAGCACCAAGACCGCTATATGTCCATGTGTACGATGTAGCTGTAGGATCGTTCGGAACTGTATAAACCACATTTGTCTGACCCTGGCAAACCGGGTTAGTGAATGCAGTGAATACACCCGGAGTAGCCGGCAGCGGGTTAACTGTCACAGCTATGGTCCTGGCTATTGAAGTACCGCAGGCATTTGTTGCTGTTACGCTCAGTGTACCTGAAGTAGCTGTAAAGCCATAGTCAACTGTTACGCTGTTGCCTGTACCATTTATTGTAACACCTGTACCTGAGTAAGCCCAGTTGTATGTTACTGTAGGATCATTAGGCACCGTGTAAACAACACCGTTTGTATTCTGACAAACTGTAGCTGTGCTGGCTGTGAAAGCAGCAGGTTGGTTCGGCAGCGGGTTAACTGTGATCGCCAGTGTTCTTGCTGGTGAGGTACCACAGATATTTGTTGCCGTTACGCTCAATGTACCTGAAGTAGCCGTATTAGCGAAGTTGATGATCGCGCTGTCGCCGAATGGTGTTATTGTAGCACCAGTACCGCTATAAGTCCATGTATAAGAAGTTGCGTTAGCAACTGCAGGAACTACATAAGTCACATTGTTCTGGCCCTGGCATACTGTAGGGCTGGAAGTAGTGAAGGCAGCAGGCTGCAATGGGAGCGGCCTTACAAAAACATTAATTGTACGTGGAGTAGCTGATGCACCGCAGGCATTGTTGGCCCACACCCTTAATGTACCAGATGTTGCGGTATTGCTGAAGTCAACCAGTACGCTGTTGGTAGTACCTGTTATTGTAGCACCTGTGCCCGAGAACTGCCATGTATAAGAAGTAGCAGTAACATCAAGCGGCACTGTGTAAATCACGCCTGTCTGACCCTGGCATACCGTATCGCTTGAAGTAGTGAAGGCCAGTGGTTGTGCAGGCAGCGGGTTAACTGTTATTGCCAAAGTGCGTGGCGTAGAAGCTCCGCAACCATTGTTAGCAGTTACCACCAGTGTGCCTGAAGTAGCTGTTGTGCTGAAATCGATAGTTACCGTATTGCTGGTACCATTGATGGTAGCACCTGTTCCTGAATAAGTCCATGTGTAGGTAACAGTAGGATCGAACGGAACGGCATATACTACACCATTCTGGCCCTGGCATACTGTAGGGCTGGATGTAGTGAATGCACCCGGCTGAGCAGGCAGCGGGTTAACTGTTATTAATAATGTCCTTGCAGCAGATGTACCGCATGCATTGGTTGCTGTAACGCTTAATGTACCGTTGGTAGCAGTATTGCTAAAGTTTATCGATACGCTATCACCGTATGGAGATATAGTAGCGCCGGTACCTGAGTAAGTCCAGTTATATGTTACAGTAGGATCATTCGGCACTGCGTAAGCAACGTTGTTCTGACCCTGGCATACTGTAGCCGAGAAAGTAGTAAAGTTAGCCGGCTGGTTTGGCAGCGGGTTAACCGTGATATTGATCGTTCTTGCAACTGATGTACCGCAGGCATTGGTAGCGGTAACGCTCAATGTACCTGATGTGGCATTATTTGCAAAGTTGATGATCACACTGTTACCTGTACCTGTGATAGTAGCACCTGCACCTGAATAAGTCCATGTGTACGTTACAGTAGGATCATTAGGTACAGTGTAAGTCACGTTGTTCTGACCCTGGCATACTGTAGCCGTGAATGTAGTAAAATTAGCCGGCTGGTTTGGCAGCGGCGTAACTGTTATATTTATTGACCTTGGGCTTGAAGTACCGCAAGAGTTTGTCGCAGTCACATTCAACACGCCCGAAGTAGCTGTCGCACTGAAATCAACCAATACGCTGTTACCAGTACCGTTGATGGTAGCACCAGAACCTGTATAGCTCCATACGTATGTTACTGTAGGATCGTTTGGCACTGTATATGTTACGTTTGTCTGGCCCTGGCATACTGACGCAGTCGAAGTAATGAATGCGGCAGGCTGTGCAGGCAAAGGCTTAACCGTAACGATCTTAGAAAGTACAGTTGAATTACCGCAAGCGTTGGTTGTATATACATTAACCGTACCTGATGTAGCTGTAGCGCTGAAGCTTATTGAAGCTGTATTGTTAGCTGTTATGATGGTAGCACCAAAGCCTGAATAGCTCCATGTGTATGAAACCGCAGGATCGAACGGTACAGCGAAAACAACATTATTCTGGCCCTGGCAAACCGTATCAGAACTGATGGTAAAGCTGGCCGGAGCAGCAGGCAATGAATTAACAGTAATGTTTATAGACCTTGGCAGTGAAGAGCCGCAGGCATTGTTAGCTACTGCGCTCAGTGTACCGCTGGTAGCAGTATTGCTGAAATCTACTACAACTGAATTTGAAGTACCAGAGATATTAGCACCGGTTCCGGTGTAGGTCCAAGTATATGATGTAGCAGAAGGATCAAGCGGCACAGTATAAACTACACCTGACTGACCCTGGCATACTGTAGCGCTCGATACTGTGAAGTTCGATGGCTGGGCAGGTACACCATTTACAGTGATATTAATAGTACGTGCGATCGAAGTGCCGCAGGCATTGGTACCGGTAACACTTAAGGTACCTGAAGTAGCTGTATTGCTGAAATTCATCGTAATACTGTTACCTGTACCATTTATAGTACCACCAGTACCTGTGTAATTCCATGTATAGCTTGTTACAGTAGGATCGTTAGGCACTGTATAAACTACACCTGTCTGACCCTGGCATACTGTAGAAGAAGAAACTGTAAAGTTGCCCGGTTGAGCAGGTATCGGTGTAACCGTGATCGCTAATGTCTGTGCTATAGAACTGCCGCAGGCATTAACCGCAGAAACACTCATTGTGCCCGAGGTAGCCGTATTGCTGAAGTCAACTGAAACCGAGTTACCAGTACCCGTGATGGTAGCACCTAAGCCAGAATACACCCAGTTGTATGATGTAGCGTTGGGATCATTAGGCACGGTATAAATAACACCTGTCTGGCCCTGGCACACAGTGGTAAGACCCTGAGTGAAAGCCAGTGGCTGTGCAGGTATTGTATTAACTGTTATTGCTATGGTCCTTGCTATTGAAGTACCACAGGCGTTTGTTGCTGTTACGCTCAATGTACCTGAAGTAGCCGTAGCAGAGAAGGCCATGGTTATGCTATTGCCTGAACCTGTGATGCTGCCACCATTACCGGAATAGGTCCAGTTATAAGTGGTAACGGTAGGATCGTTAGGCACTGTGTAAACAACTCCTGACTGGCCCTGGCATACTGAAGTAGAGAACACGGTAAAGTTTGCCGGCTGTGAAGGCAGCGGGTTAACCGTGATGGCAAATGTGCGTGCAGTAGATGTACCGCAGGCATTGGTTGCCGTAACGCTCAGTGTACCTGAAGTAGCCGTGTTGCTGAAATTCATGGTAATGCTGTTGCCTGTACCATTTATAGTACCACCAGCACCAGAATAAGTCCATGTATAAGTAACAGTAGGATCGTTAGTAACGGTATAAGCTACACCTGTCTGGCCCTGGCATACAGGTGTAGTACCTGTGATTACGCCGGGTTGTGCAGGGAGGGCATTAACCGTGATAGCAAGTGTGCGTGCTGCAGAAGTACCACAGGCATTGGTTGCCGTAACACTCAGTGTACCCGAAGTAGCCGTATTGCTGAAATCCATGGTAACACTGTTGCCTGTACCGTTTATAGTACCACCAGCACCAGAATAAGTCCATGTATAAGTAACCGTAGGATCATTAGGCACTGCATAAGCTACACCTGTCTGGCCCTGGCATACCGGCGTGGTAAACACAGAGAAGTTAGCCGGCTGTGTAGGCAGCGGGTTAACCGTGATGGCTATGCTGCGTGCAGTAGATGTACCGCAGGCATTGGTTGCCGTAACACTTAAAGTACCGGAAGTAGCCGTATTACTGAAATTCATTGTAATACTATTACCTGTACCGTTGATAGTACCACCAGAACCTGTGTAGTTCCAGGCATAAGTAACGCCTGCTACATTCGGCACGGTATACACAACACCGGTCTGGCCCTGGCATACTGTAGCTGTGCTGGCTGTAAAGTTACCCGGCTGGGCTGGCAGCGGGTTAACTGTTATATTAAATACCGTTGTGGCAGATGTACCGCAGGCATTTGTAGTGTAAACGCTCAGCGTACCGGAAGTAGCGGTATTGCTGAAGTCCATGGTAATGCTGCTGCCTACACCATTAATACTGCCACCGGCACCTGAGTAAGACCAGTTATATGTATTGCCTGCAACGTTGGTAACGCTGTAGGATACACCTGTCTGACCCTGGCATACTGTAGCACTACCTGTAACCGCACTTGGCTGCGTGGGCAGCGAATTAACAGTAATATTAATAGTACGTGCAGTAGAGGTACCGCAGGCATTGGTTGCTGTTACTGACAATGTACCGGCAGTAGCAGTGTTGGTAAAGTCCATGGTAATGCTGTTACCTGAACCATTTATATTATAACCAGTACCGGAGTAGCTCCAGGTATACGAGGTAGCATTGGGATCGTTAGGTACTGTATAAACTACACCCGTCTGGCCCTGGCATACTGTAGGCGAGCTGGCCGTAAAGTTGCCGGGTTGAGCTGGTGCATTATTAACGGTAACCGCTACCGCCTGAGCAGTAGATGTGCCGCAAGCATTCGAAGCCGTTACGCTGACTACGCCCGATGTGGCACTTGCAGAAAATGATATATATGCGGTATTACCTGCTGCAGTAATGTTACCACCATTGCCTGAGTAGGCCCATGTGTAGGTAACACCTGCAACATTGGGTACTGAGTACTGTACGTTGCTCTGACCGGCACAAACCGTAGTGGAGAACGTGGTAAAGCTACCCGGCTGTGAAGGCGTTGCATTCACTGTTATCGGCATACTTAAGGTAGAAGAGGTACCGCAGGCATTTGTTATTGAAACACTCAAAACACCTGAAGTGGCCGAAGCACCGAAGTTCAGGTAAGCACTGTTACCTGCATTAGTGATTGTAGTGCCACCACCTGTATATACCCAGTTATAAGCTGTAGCCGTAGGATCGTTAGGTACTGTATAAACAACATTCGTTGCACCCTGGCACACCGTTGCCGTACTTGCTGTAAAGCTGGCAGGAGTAGTGGGCAATGAATTAACTGTTATGGCTAAAGTCCTTTGAGTTGATGTACCGCAGCTGTTAGTAGCTGTTACAGAAAGTGTACCTGAAGTGGCCGTATTGCTGAAGTTGATCGTTATTGCGTTGCCCGAACCGTTGATCGTTCCGCCGGCACCGGTATACTGCCATGTATAAGATGTAGCATTAGGATCGTTGGTAACGGAGTAGGAAACACCGGTAGCACCCTGGCATACTGTAGTGTTGCCTGTTATCACACTGGGCTGTGCGGGTGTGGTATTTACCGTTACAGCGATGGTGCGTGCAACCGATGTACCGCAGGCATTGCTTGCAAATACGCTTACCGTACCTGAAGTAGCATTCGCCGCAAAGCTTATGTTAGCTGTATTGCCTGCAGCAGCAATGTTACCCCCGTTACCGGAATAGCCCCATGTATAAGATGTAATGTTCGGATCGCTGGGAACCGTAAAAGTAACATTGTTCTGACCTGCACAAACAGATGTTGTGGCCGTAACAAAGTTACCCGGTTGGGCCGGCAATGGTGTAATAGTTACTGTAAATGACTTGTTGATAATGTTACCCAAGTCATCCACCACCCTGATGATAAAGTTGTCGCTACCGCTGTAGCCTACGGTTGGTGTGTAGGAAGTACCGGCGGGCGTGATGCCGAAGCCGCCTGATGGCTGTGTTTGCGAAAAACCATTCAGGGTACCGTGTGCAGGGCCGGAGTTAACGGACCATGTAAGTGTACCGGGAGTGTTATCGTCAACGGCCAAATAGGCGTCTAGAGATACTGCCGATGCATTCTGGCAAATTGTAAAACTTGCTGTGTTGCCTGCCGTAAACGTAGGCAATGCCAAAGCAAAGCCCGGCAACATAGCCAAAATTGATACAACCCAAAGAAAACGCGTAACTGTTCTTTTCATAGGTGTGACGTTATTGCTTGAAACTATTAAGATTAACAAAAACTTTCTAATATACCCTCAATAAATGAGATATGTCTCAAATATACGAGGGTAAAGATAATAATCTGGAAATATAAGTCAAGTACTTTAGGGTATTAAGCTAAAAATAAATTTATTCGACATAAGAGGTATTATAGCGTATGCCAAACCAATGCTATGAGCCTAAAAACATTAACTATTATCAATATTACACATTGTTGATACTTTTAAAGTATTTTTTCGCAGGTTAAAATGGAAAAGTAAAACTTAAGAATAACATAAACCCGCCAGTGGCGAGAAAAATATAACAATACATAAGGCATAAAGGCACATAAAGAAAAAAATGAAAATTTATCTTTGCGAGCCATTTTTAAAACCCCTCCGGCATCGGCACCTGAGTAAACAGCTTTATAGCAAATTGCAGACGAAATTAAAAATATCTACAATAATCGTATTGTTACTATTTAGCATAAGTGCCTTTGCTCAAACTGTGACCAATACGAATGAAGAGCACTTACCCGGACATCCGAACGAAAAAGATATACTGGATATAGCGCGGACTATCCTGAAAAAAGATGTTACTATGCCTTCTGATACTGCCAGTATAAATTCAAAAAAAATAAGGATATCAGGTCTGCCGACGGTGGGTTATTCGCTACAGACAAGTTTTGCTATTGTAGGTTTTGCCAATGCGGCCTTTTATACATGGGACATGCCGGAGGAAAGGGCGTCAACCATCCTTACCAGCATTGCCTATACTGCTTATAAGCAAGTCATATTCCCCATACAAGCCAACATATGGACCAGGAACAATGACTTCAACATTGTTACCGACTGGCGGTATATGTACTACCCTTCCTATACATACGGGCTTGGGGGGCATAGCCATCCCCGTGACGGGTATATGATCGACTACTCCTACCTAAGGCTGCACCAAACAGTATTGAGGTCAATACTTGAAAAAACATATATAGGCATTGGTTATGACCTTGATTATTATTGGAATATAAATGAAGAGGATCCTCCCAAAGGCAAAACAACCGACTTTCAACGTTATGGGCTGACCAAAACCTCCGTTTCATCAGGCATTTCTGCAAATATCCTTTATGATGACCGGGAAAATACCATAAACCCGGAAAACGGGCTGTATGCAGCTATCGCCTACCGGCCGCATTATACCTTTATGGGCAGCGACGGTAACTGGGCCTCTGTGCAGGCTGATTTCAGGAAGTATATAAAACTACCCGGCAGGCGACGGAATATCCTGGCCATATGGAATTATTACTGGCTGACCTTTGGGCATACCCCTTACCTCCAATTGCCCAGTACGGGCTGGGATGCTTTTGTAAATACCGGCCGGGGATATATACAGGGACGGTTCAGAGGTAAACATATGCTGTACCTGGAATCGGAGTACCGCTTTGATATTTTACGTAATGGTCTGCTAGGCGCTGTGGTCTTCGCCAATGCGGAAAGCTTCAGTGAAGAGAAAACAAATAAGTTCGAGGTGATCGCTCCGGGGGCAGGAGCAGGCATACGCATAAAACTGAACAAATACTCGGGCACAAACCTGGCCATTGATTACGCATTCGGCCTAAATGGATCAAGGGGCTTTTTTGTAAACCTTGGCGAGGTTTTTTAAGCCCTTTTCTGCCCGTCTTTCCCAAATTCATATATGTGGCTATAGTTGCATAAAGGAAACTGATTTTAAAAATTGCATGTACATACATACATTTGCATAAGAAACCAGAAAAGCTTTGAACAATGAAACTGGAAGATGTATTAAAAACCACCCGTTTTAATGACGAGAAACATAAAGCGGGCTTAAATATACTGTATACCGCGTACTGGATGAAGAGCAATTTCAGTACGGTATTAAAGGAAACGGGTATAAGCTCGGAGCAGTTCAACGTGATGCGGATACTTAAAGGCAAACACCCGGAACAGATGTGCGTGAAAGACATCGCTTCGCGTATGATAGAAAAGAACTCGAATGTGCCGCGGATAGTGGATAAACTGGTGTTGAAAAAACTGGTAAAAAGAAGCACATCAAAACAAGATAAGCGGGAAACGATCATGGCCCTTACGGAAAAAGGCCTGCAGACCCTGGATAAAGCCAATAAGATCATGGACGAGATTTCGGCAAATATCATAGGCATCAGCAACGAAGAGGCAAAGTTGCTCAACGAGCTAATAGAAAAAATGAGAAATACAGACTAACAAACAATAAAAAAAGAACAAAACTATGGCAACAACAAAATGGACATTAGATCCGGCACACTCAGAAATTCAATTTAAGGTAAGGCATATGATGATAGCCAACGTTACCGGTAAATTTCACCAGTTTGATGCAAATGTTGAAACGGAAGGAGATGATTTCAGCACTGCAAAAATCGGTTTTAGTGCAGATATCGACTCTGTAAATACGGGCAGTGAGCAGCGCGATGCACACCTGAAAAGTGAAGATTTTTTTGATGCGGCCAACCATCCGAAAATGATCTTCGAAGGAAGCAGCCTTGAAAAAACAGGTGATGACCAGTATAAACTGGAGGGTAAGCTTACCATACGCGAGACGACGAAACCAATCGTATTGAACGTAGAGTATGGAGGTATGCAACAGGACCCATGGGGTAATACAAGGGTAGGTTTTTCGATAGACGGCAAACTGAACAGGAAGGAATATGGCCTGCACTGGCATGCAGTGACCGAAGCCGGCGGCATTGTAGCCGGTGACGAAGTGAAGATACATGCCGAAGTGCAATTCATAAAGCAGCAAGGATAAATTAAGTAGTATAAAAAAAACAGGCGTGCATATAATGCATGCCTGTTTTTTTTATACACCTTACATTCAGCTATTTAGTAGCTTTTACTAAGTATATTATGGTCGGGAAGTGATCGCTGTAACCATTTATCCATGTAGTACCTGAGAATGAACGATGCGGGGCACCTTTGTACTGGCCATATTTCTCGAGGAGGAATTCTTTATTGAACACTTCGGCCTTGTAATACTGCCAATGTTCATCATCTTTTTTGAGGAAGGGGGCAGTGATCATGATCTGGTCAAAAAGGTTCCAGGCATCATTCCATGCCAGTGTACCGATACCTTTTTTATAGAAGGATACCCATGGGTTATAAATGCCTTTGGGTTTCACCTCATCACGCTCTCCCTTAGCACCCAGTACTTTGGTAATGCTGGGGCTAATCGGGTCATCATTGAGGTCGCCCATGAGTATAACTTTGCTTTGTGCATTTACATCCATTAACGAATCAATGATCCTTTTATCCACACCCGCCGCTATAGCACGTTTCGGTATCGTTGCCGTCTCCCCGCCATATCTTGATGGCCAGTGATTAACAATTACATGCACAGTATCGCCTTCCAGCAAACCTGACACGCGCAGTATATCGCGGGTAGATTCTTTGCCACCACTGCCACCCAGGTCTACATGGTATGGATGCGCATCCAATACGGTAAAGTATTTAGGATTATAAATAAGCGCCGTATTGATACCCCTGGCATCGGGGCCATAAAATATAACATATTTGTAATTCCGGTCTTTTATCTCGGGTTGGCTGAGTAAGAGATCAAGCACATGGCTATTCTCAACTTCTGCCACGCCAACTAGTGCAGGGCCATCGGGTGTCATCTCGGTACCTAATTGCTGAAAAACAGTGGCCAGGTTGTGGGCCTTCTGCTTCATGATCTCGTTGGTATAATGATGGCTGCCGGTAGGCGTGAATTCCTCATCATTTTTATTGGGATCGTCCTGGGTATCAAAAAAATTCTCAAGGTTATAAAAAGCAACCGCTACAACGTGATATTGCTTTTTTTGAGCTAATGCGTTAACTTTTAAACACATAGCAAACATTACTATAAACAAGGACCGTTTGGAAAACATCTTCTCTTTAAATTAATTTTGCAAAGGAACAAAAAAAGCTGTTTTTTAATGGAGCGAATATTCCACATAACAATTACTTAATCCTTTTAATTGTTCATAGCTTAGATAAAGTATAGTATTTTTGCAGGCATTTATTTAATTGAAAACAATGCATTTCTAATATGTATCTACGATTACAACCATTAATTTTATTGTTTGTATTTTTTGCATTCACGGCAAGCGCACAGACGGGCAAAAACAAAGCCATACTAAAGGGAAAGCTTTTAAGAGCCGCTTCTAATCAACCTGCACGGGATGTACAACTTACCATACCTAAGCTAAAGCTCATTACAACATCTGATGCCGAAGGCAAATTCAATTTTAACGACGTAACATTTGGCTCCTATCAAATGGTGGTTTCAGGCTACAATGTTAAAAGCGACACTATCGATATATCGGTCAATAATGCTACAACTGACCTCGGAGATATCGGGGTAACATTAAACGAAGCAGGCGCACAAGCTGCAAGCGTAGAAATACCGACCATCACCATGGATGAGGGCAACATATCTACTGACGATGATGGTGTAAGCACACAAAATGTAAGCAGTGTGCTTACCACATCACGCGATCCGTTCATCAATGCCACATCCTATGTATTTAGTGCATTTTGGTTTCGCCCCCGCGGCTATGACAACAGCCAAAACGAGATACAGATCAATGGTGTGCCGATGAATGATGCGGAAACCGGTGAAGCTTCATGGTCGGAATGGGGTGGCCTCAATGATGTGCTGCGCGGCCGCACTTATACCTACGGACTAAAGCCTTCCGAGTATACTTTCGGTGGGCTTGGCGGCTCTCAATACATAGACGCTACTGCTATAAACCAGCGTAAGCAGACCAGGATATCCTATTCACTCTCGAACCGCAGCTACAGGAACCGCCTGATGGTAACGCACAGCAGCGGCCTGATGAAAAACGGCTGGGCCTATTCCCTGTCTGCTTCAAAAAGGTGGGCGAAAGAAGGTTATGTACCCGGCACTTTTTATGATGGCTATTCTTATTATGGCGCTGTAAGCAAAGTGTATAAAAAGCATGAGTTCAATCTCACCGCTTTTGGTGCACCTACACGCAGGGGCAAGGCATCTCCTGCAGTACAGGAAGCATATGACCTGGCAGGATCACATTTTTACAATCCAAACTGGGGCTACCAGGACGGGGAAAAACGCAATGCGAAAGTTGTCAATAACTTCCAGCCTGTTTTCATATTCAATTATGAATATAAACCATCGGAAAAGACAAGGTGGAATACATCAATAGCTTATCAATTCGGTAAAGACAATAGCTCATCTGTTGACTGGAATACTGGTACAGACCCAAGGCCGGATTACTATCGCTACCTACCCAGTTATTATCGATTAAGCGCTACAGCTAACCCGGCAGCTGCAAATGAAATAGAAGCTGCAATAAAAGCAGACCCTGATAAATTACAGGTAAACTGGGACCGCTTTTATGACGTGAACAGAACCAATAAAGAAACCATACATGATGTGAATGGAGTAAGCGGTAATGACGTTACAGGCAACAGATCAATATACGTAGTTAGTAACTATGTTACCGACCAGAAAAAATGGGTATTCAATACTAATATTGAGCATACATTAAACTCACACATCACCCTGTACGGAGGTGCATCATTCATTTCTGAACAAAATGAATACTACCGCGAACTGCAGGACCTGCTGGGCGGTGATTTCTTTGTGGACATTAACCAATTTACTTCGCGGAACCTTGGCGGCGGACTATATACGCAAAACAACCTTGATGAGCCTAACCGCTTGATAAAAGTAGGTGATAAATATAGCTATGACTATATAAATCATCTTAACAAAGGGCAACTATGGGGTCAATCAACCATGAAATACAATAAGTTTGATTTCTTCCTCTCGGCACAGGCTGGTTTAACATCGTTTTATAGAGAAGGCTTAGTACGCAACGGTCTGTTTGCAGAAACATCTTTAGGCAATGATGCCAAAAACAGTTTCTTTACCTACCAGATAAAAGGCGGTGCCACGTATAAAATAAACGGACGAAATTATTTGTTTGTGAACGGGGAAATCGGCACCAATGCACCTGACATTAAGAATGCTTATATAGCGCCTACCATCAGGAACGGGGTTGCAGACAACCTAACTACCGAAAAAATTAAAAGTATAGAGGGCGGCTACCTAATGAAAGCGCCCCGTGTAAATGCCCGCGTAGTAGGATATGCCACCGACATAACGGATATCACCAAACGCTACCGCTACTACAATAACGCTCCTAACTTCCAAAGTTTTACAGATTTCATCATCCAGGGTATGGACACGCGTAACATAGGCCTGGAACTTGCTTTGAATGTAAAGCTGACCTCATCGCTTGATGTTACAGGTGTTGCAGTACTAAGTCAATCGTTCTTCACCAATGATCCGCAAGTAAGTATCTATAATGAGAATGATACGCTCGTTAACCCATCGGATGTGCATACCGTATATCTCAACAATTACAGCATATATGTAGGCCCGCAATCTGCATACACTTTAGGTTTCCACTACAGCTCAAAATATCATTGGTATGCCAACCTGAACTTCAATTATGTTGAAAGGAACTATACCGATATAGCACCTGACCGCAGATCTGAAAGGGCTGCAGACCTTATACCAAGGGAATCGGAATTGTGGCATAAGATATTCGACCAGGAAGTACTTCCTTCTGTCTTCACTACCGACCTATTTGTAGGCTATTCCTTTAAAATGTCAAAACTGAACAAAAAGCTGGGTAGCAATACCTACCTGTACCTTAGCGTAGGTGTTAACAACATACTGGACAATAAGAACATCATTAACCTTGGCTATGAACAGCTTCGTTATGACTTTAGCTCGAGTGAACCCGGCAAATTTGATTCGAAATATTTTTATGGCTATGGCCGCAATTACTTTGCTAACCTGGCCCTTAAATTCTAAATAATTCAAAAAATTTTTAAATAAATAATATGAAAAGTTCTCGTTTAGCGCTCGGATTTATTTTATTAAGCGCGATCACATTATCATCTTGCCTGAAAAAAGATTATGCAGGCCCTCCGGATAAAAGCGGTTACGACCCAATGCTTCCTGTAAATGCAACCATACAGAAGGTGCTGAACCTGTTACCTGCCAACTACCCGTCGACCAGCGTTTCGCCAGTAAGGATAGATTCCGACTGGACCATCTCTGCCGTAGTGGTAGGCGATGATAAATCGGGTAACCTCTACAAACAAATAGTTATAGACGACGGCTCGACAGGCCTTGCAGTGCTGATAGATGCTTACGATCTTTTTAATGATTACCCTGTAGGACGGAAGATATATATAAAGCTCAAGGGCCTATACATTGGTACTTACCACAGCCTGCCACAGCTTGGTTACACTCCTGATAATACAGGTGCGATATCGGGTATACCCGGCACGCTGGCTGAGAACTATTTGGTAAAAGCCAATTATCCCAATACCGTAACGCCAATAAAGGTCACTTTTGCTGAAATAGCAGGTGGTGCAAATGTAGCCCTTGAAAACCGCCTGATCCAGATAGATAGTGTTGAATTTGTGGCGGGTGATGTTTTTCAGCCTTATGCTGCGCCGGCACCGTCATCAGGTACCAGCCTAGATCTTGAAGATTGCAGCTCTACAGTAGTGCTGCGCACCAGCGGCTATTCTAACTTCCAGTCTGCTTTGACACCATCAGGCAGGGGTAGCATCACAGCCATATATACAGTGTACAATAGCACTGCACAATTAGTGCTCAGGGACACCAGCGATGTGAAGTTTACAGGACCTCGTTGTGACGGTGCGGTCTTCATCGATCCAAGCAAGGTTGTTTTTAATGAAGACTTCCAGACTGTAAATACCAATAATGAAATATTATCAACACCGGGATGGACCAATTATGCAGAGACCGGTGGCGTGTTATTTAAAGGCGGCTTACTGGGCAGCGCAACAAAATTTGCAAAAATATCTGCTTTCAGCACTGGCTCAGCTACTGTAAAAAGCTGGCTGATCACCCCTGCAATAAATTTGGACGGTGCTACTAATCCTATGCTCAGTTTCAAATCGGATGACGGATATGATAATGGCGCTACACTGAAAGTTTATATTTCATCAAATTATTCAGGCAGCGGTGATCCAAGTACAAGCACATGGACTGAACTTACCGGTTTCACTATCAGTTCAGGCCACACCAGCGGTTACGGATCTCAATTCATCAGCTCGGGTTTCAAAAGCCTGAATGGTTATAATGGCAGCATATATGTAGCCTTCGTTTATGAAGGTTCAGACCCGGCAAAGACCACTACTTTTGAACTGGACGATGTTATGGTATCGAAAGACTAACAGAGTTTAAACTAATAAATGAAAAATGGCTGTTATGAAAAATAACGGCCATTTTTCATTCTGGCCCTTAATAATTTCTTAACCCTACATGTACCATTAACCAAAAAATAGCCCGAACTTTGCCACAATAAAAAAAACCGACTTATGAAAAAATTAGTACTACTCCTCTTAGCATGTGTAGGAATTACCTACGCAACTAATGCCCAACCTTACAACTCCGTTACACTTACGGACACTGTTTACAACCAGAATTTTGACAACATAGCCAGTGGCCTTCCAACAGGCTGGCATGTATTCACTTCCGCTACCGCTTCAAGCCTCGGTGTAACAAGGGATACATCGCCTACTAAACTTGTACTGGTACCAACCCAATGGAGCTATAACAGCGGTAATTTCCGCAACGTAGCCTCAGCTACAGCAGGCCAGGTTGACTCAGCTACACAAGCTGCAGCCAGCGACAGGGCACTGGGCGTTCGCCAGGTTGGCTACTCTAATGCAACCTTCGGCGGTTCCGATTCAGGTGCAGCAATGTGCATCCAGATCGCCAATACCCAACATATGGGCGCTTTCAAACTTTCTTTTGACCTGCAGTCGCTCGATACAAGCTCTCCAAGGACCACCACATGGACCGTTGACTGGGGAACAGGAGCAGATCCTACCAGCTTTACAGCAGCCGCAGCTACAGGCACTATGACCACAGGTGGCAATACATTCAGCAACAATACGATCAATGTTGACTTCGGTACAGACCTCGACAGCATGAGCGGGCCAATATGGATACGTGTAGTAGCATTAAATATCACTACAGGCGGCGGCAACCGTCCAACTTCGGCTATCGACAACTTCCACCTGTCTTATGTTAACAACTCTCCAGTTAGCGTAGCCAATGTAAGCAACAACAAAATGCCTTTATCTGTAATAGGCAATGCAACAACGAACCAAATGACACTTGGCTTTACTGCAACAGCAGCAGGCAAATACAATGTTGAAGTATATGATATGACCGGCCGCATGCTGCACAACGAAGCTATAAATGCAGCAACAGGTGCACAGCAATATACCCTTACAGGTATGAACCTGGCTGCAGGTATGTATATCGTGAAACTGGGTAACGGCACTTATTCTGCAGTTACCAAAGCAGCAATCCACTAATAAATCATATAATCTTTTTAATAAAAAATGCCCCGCTGATGCGGGGCATTTTTTATTAAAAGTGGTCTTAATCTTTTAATTTATTGTTTGACGATAACCCGGCTTATATTTTCATCGCCAAAGTGTATGGTCACAATATAAGTACCTGGTGCAAAACCCGCCATATTCATATCCGTATCATTATCGCCTGCCACTACGCCTGTTTCTTCATGCTTCAATACATGCCCGGCTATATCGCTTATCGCCAGGTTTAACCTTTGGCCTTGTGCTGCATGTACTATTAAATGCAATATTCCGTCCTGAACAGGGTTGCCCTTTATTGATACACTATTCAGCAAAAGATTGGGAACGGTATTTACCGCTGCCACGGTATCCTGCCGGGTGTACCATACTGGCGCAGTTATACTGCGTTTGCCATTCATAACAATATCGGCATAATAATATGCCGTACTATCATTGGCAAGAGCATTATCCGTATAGCTGTATGTTGCGCCTGTATTATTAGCTATAGCCACGGCATTATTACCACTGCCCGGGATACCTTTATAAATGGTAATATCCGGTGTGCCGGGATAGGTATTATTGGATACAGCAATTGATATCGCCGGTGCGCCATGATGCGTGAATATGCTGCCCATCATTTGTCCCGATACATCAAGATCTATTTTAGTATCGCATAATTCCGTGGCATAAAAATGCATAGCACGCATGGCATCAAAAAAGTCGTCCTTATCAAGAGATGGTGCCAATACGGCAAGACGGGCTTTAGTTGCATGGCCAAATGTAAGGTAGTGGTTGTCGTGATCAACAAAAGGGCCAATATGGTAACCTTTAGCCAGCATAGCTCTAAAGTAGCTCAGGTAACTCATAGAATTAGGATCATCTGAGTATGTAGTATCGGTACTGAAAGCAGGTCCGCTTTCCACTGCGCTGCCCACCAAAGCATTATCTGCAGCAGTATCCAGGGCTATATAGCGCAGGCTGTCGTAATCGGTATTAGAAGGATGTGCAAAAGAAGCAAATGCTTTATTGTGCGCGAACCTGTTTATGGTACGGAATATACCATTCAGACCTATATAGTCATATTGACCAACAAAAATATCATAGTTAGGATTGCCGCCGACGCTATCCCAGCCTACGAGGCTGTCTACGCCATAGATCAGTAAATGCCCGCCATTGTTGATAACCCCCCACTCCATGCCATATAATGCAAGAAAGCCGGGATGATCGGTGGTATATTGATTGGCCTGGTTGATACCCAATTGATAGTCGGCCAGGTGCATACCGGGATTATTAGTAGCAGAGAAATGGTTGTGCTCGGATATCCCAAGGAAATCCATGCAGAGGCTGGTATGGGCAAAGTCATAATCATCCGCAGGTATCAGGGCCGGCGTATCTTTATTACCATCGGAGTAGCTGGAATGGCTGTGCAGGTTGCCGAAATAGTAATTCAGGCCTGCAGTTGCTTTCATTACCAGCTTGCCTTTGTATGCAGGGCTTGTATTGTACAGCATACCTGTAGCGCTGTTACTATTCGCTGCAAATACAGTAATATAATATTGCAGGCCGGGTGTAAGTCCTTCAGCCACAAATGCCGTCGCGCGATCATCAGTCAGCACAATACCATTTCCCAGCAATTCACCCGGGCGGTAATAGATCCCGTTCACAGGCCATGCGGCAAGATCCTCCTGTGTGCTTATCAATACCAGGTAGTGACTGGCATTAACAAGTCCTGAAAAAGAACCAACAACATGATCGCCGGTCGCGCGCAGTTGCATATCATTTACCATACCTGCGGGCATAGCATCGAATGCCGTATTTACCACTTTAAATGCAGGCACATTATGTGCTGCAATACTATCATCTAAATGTTCTTGTGCAAGTATGGCGCTTTCATCGCGGCTGAGGGTCTTATAGCAATCATTATGACCGTGCCCCGCCTGTGCGTGGGCACTAAAACTTAATAAGGAAAAAAAGAGAACCCGGACAGTGTTGTTCATTGGATCAAATTAGCGGACAAAGTTAAGCCTTTGCCGTTAATTATTCAGGCCGCGCATCTACCGTCACATTGTCGTAACGGTTGTTGCCCGATGCCCCATCGTTGCCAACACTGAATGAGATCCTGATCGCAAAATTGGGGTTGTTATCGACGCCCGGGATACCAGAGAAATCTATACTGAATGCGGTCCAGTCGACCATCGTGCTAACAACATTCGCCGACAAGCCGCCTGAAATGAAATTAGTACCATCGACCGTATATGTGATGGTGTTTTGCTGGGCACCACTGTTGGACCGCTGAACGACGAACGTGAACAGGGGATCTTTATAGCCCGTAGTGGGTACCTTGAAGGTAATATCTGTAGACGGATTACGTACCCTCAATCCATTCAAGGAATCATCGCCCATGCGCAAATTGATGCCCGATCCGGGATTTACAGCATCGATATACGCAGCAGTATAGGTAATGCCTGCCCCGCCTTTAGTAAAACTGGGCTTAAGAATGACCGCAGTATCCTCTTCGTTAAAGTTCCAGTAATGGATCAATACCCGGTCGCCCGGGTTAATAGGCCCTCCCGGGGAAACCGGGGCTGCAACCCTGTCCTTTATGCAAGAGGCGAACAATACCGATATGGATAGTATGGATAAAATGCGTTTCATATATCAGCCGGCAAGCCGGGGTTTAAAAATTAAAAATGATATTGCCAGCCTATACGCAGTTGTGCGGTATATTTTAGCGGGTCTGATTTCGTATCTTCTGTTAAAGGTTTGTAATACTGTATCTTGATCACATTCTTAAAGCTGTTGATCATGAAACCATAGGCCAGCGACAGCCATTCCTCACTGCCATATACCAGGTCATTAAGGTTCACATCCTGGTACTGTACCGACAGTACCGAACGTGCGGCTTTCAGGCAATAGTTGCCTTGCAGCAGGTAACCACCGGCCTTCACTACCTTATTATTTGTTGCCAGGGCTGTACCTGCAAATAAAGGATCGGTTTGAAGCGAGGGACGCAGGCTGAGCATTTGTGTCTCGAACTGTGCGGAGAAATTCCGGTACTGGAAATTGGCATCGAAGCCATAAACGAATTTTTCCCCGGCTACGAGGCGCAGGTTGTAATCACCTGCTGCATTTACCGGTAAAGTAGCGCCTGTGGGTTGTGTCTTATTGGCATAGCGTACATTGGCCCCAACACGGAACATGGGTATGGGCACCCCTACTTCATCTATCTCTTTATACCTGAACCGTGATGGGTAGGCTATATCTATGCGGCCAATATATTCGGGCGCACCGCTATCATCATTATCGCCCTGGTTGGCAAATATATTCTCCCCCATACCGGTGTAAATACCACCATAGATATTTATCCTTTGCTTCCACAAGGTGCGGCTTAATGTGAGACCAAGGTCCCTGCGCGAGAACAAACTGCCGTCAGTCAATATCCCGCGCGACCAAAAAGGAATGCTGTAAATATCATCGATAGACCCTTGGGAATAAGGTAGTTTATCATAACCGAGTTCTATAGTCACCGGCAGGCCCTTATACATGATATAAGCACATTCGAGGCCCGGGTTCTCCGGGTCTACGATGCCCCCGGCAGCGCTGTTGGTAGCAAGGTCGGCAAAATCTACCTTAAGCTCATACTCCCACTTATTTCCTTTTTTCCCTTCGAGGTCCAGTTTCATATCCCTGAGGCCAAAGCGATCTTTTTTATAGCTGGTCTCTGCGGGCTTCAGGAAACGGTAATTGTAATATACGCCTATGAGGCCCGACAGTTCCAGGATATTGTCACCTGCAGTAAATGTAAACTGGGCCGAGGCTGTGCTACTCACCAATAAAGAGAGTAAAACGATCCGTAAAAACTTATTCATTATTCGCAGGTATGGTTTTGAAAAAATAAAGGCGCTCCAGGTCATCGGCACTAATGATCACATTACCCGTCTTATCGAAGGTTAGCCCTTCAGGGTTTAGTATGTCTATTTTGAATTTTTCCTTTACTTCATAGGTGTTCGGGTCGCAGCGGAATATGCACATATCCTCATCGCTCAGCAGGTACATCTGTCCTTTATACCAGCGTGCAGACGATATATCCCTTGCTGCATGAAAAGAATAATCCCGCAGACTTTGAAAATCCTCGTTGTACTCGAATATTTTGATGGGATTTTTTTCGCTCACCAATACAAAACAATGTTTGGTCGCATTATAGGTAATGGATTCGAAACCACTATTCCGGGCACCAAAATAAGGCACATGGTAAGTGTTTTCGATCTTCAGTGTTTTCTTATTGTATTTATAAATAGTGCGGGGCGATTCATCCGATATATACAGGTAGTCGCCTTTTACTTCAATGCCCTCAAAGTCCATGCCTTTATCCGGCGATCTGCGGATGACCTTCCCGCTTGCCTCGCATTCATATAACAGGCCGTTATCGCTCACAACGAAAAGGTGCCCGGTCTCCTCATCATATACCACATCCGAAGGCTCAGGCACCTTAACGGTAATATGAGATTCCGGCTTAAAACTATGTACGGGGATGTTCTTTTTATCAAATGAGGAAAACAGGAACAGGATTCCAACTAATACAACAGAGCAGGTGCGATGCATGAAATGATGAAAGCGTTATGTCACTTCCGGGCACAAAAAAAGAGCTTTGTAACAGCACTATACACGTTCCGACATTACCAAATTGTTAAATAGCTAAACAACATAAAACAATCTAATACATTTAATATAATATCAATATTTAAACTATTAACCATTTGATAATAAATAAATACCTGTAGATATTAGCGCTTGAGATATTTTTGCATAAAATATCATAATACATAAGTAACTATTTAAATAATGAAAGAAATCTCTACCCGCTCATTCCTTTTCGTTTTATCTTTATTTTTTACTATCACTCTTTGTAAAGCCCAGTTTACGCAAGGCACCTTAGTGGTTTTGCGTGTAGGGCCTGGCACAACCAATGCTGCAACACCATTGCAACTGGTAGAATATACTACTGCCGGCGTTGCTACAGGCTATGTGGTTTCCCTCCCTTCGGCTGCCACGCCTAAAATTACAGCCAGTGCATCGGCTACGTCGGAAGGATTAATATCGCTATCCGGTGAACGGGACAATATCATCATACCAGGTTACGACGCAGTTTCGGGAACGGCAGCAGTGGCCAGTACAGCAGTAGCCAGCTACAACAGGGAACTATTTTCTGTTAGTGCTGCCGGCGTTTATACCAAACTTGGCGTTACCACCACTTTGTTCGATGCGAATAATATACGCTCAGGTACTATCTGCGGTGCCAATTATTATGGTTCAGGAGCTAACAGCGGCATAATATTAACGGATAACAGTAATACCGTAGTTTCAAATACAAGTACCAATAACCGCCAGCTTAATGTCCATAACGGGCAGTTATATTTTTCAACCGGCAGCGGTACGCGCGGCATATACCAGGTAGGTAATAACCTGCCCAATACAACCGGGCAGTTATCATCGAACATCATCAATACAGGCGCTTCGAGTAACTATGGCTTTGCAATAAGCCCAGACGGGCTTACCTGCTATATTGCCGATGATGGCGGCCTGGGCATTACAAAATATACCCGCCCGAATGTCGCATCCTCCTTTACCCTCGCCTATACTTTAAATGGACAGGGGGCCCGCGGACTTACTGCTGATTTTACAACATCTCCCTATACTGTATATGCGACCACAAGCGCCACCAGCCCTAACAGTATCATAAAAGTAGTGGACAATGGCGCTAATTCCCTTTTCACCCTGTTGGCTACTGCTCCTGCAACGTATGTATTTCGCGGGATCGTATTTGCACCGCATACCAGTCCTTGCCTGGTGTTATCGCCAAACGTTACCAATGTATCCTGCAATGGTGCCGGCAATGGCAGCATCAACCTGGCTACAAGCTCTACAAATGGCTATACGGCAAATGCATTTTCATGGACAGGACCTGCTGCATTTACCTCAACAAATCAAAACATAAGCGGCCTCGCACCGGGTACCTATACCGTTGTCGCTACTTCTCTTAATGGCAAAACAGGTTGCACTGCAATGGCCACTGCCACAGTTACACAGCCTTCAGCCATGACAATAACTAATGTACAAACCGATGTAAGCTGTAATGGTGGCAATGACGGCAACGCTACGGTAAGTGTTACAGGGGGTACCGCACCATATGCTTATCAATGGTCGCCATCCGGAGGTACTGGGGCTACGGCAAGCGGTCTTACCGCAGGGTCTTATACCTGTACCATAACCGATAATAACGGCTGCATGGCCAATAGCACGGTCACGATAACGGAGCCAACTGTTTTAACAGCGGGCAATTCGCAAACAAACGTAACTTGTTTTGGCGGCAACAATGGCACTGCAACAGTAAGCCCCTCAGGCGGCACACCACCTTATACCTACTCATGGGCACCATCCGGTGGCAACAATGCCACTGCAAGCGGACTTAGCATGGGTAATTATACCTGTACAATAACCGATAATAACGGCTGCACCATACTAAAAACCTTCACCATTAGCCAGCCAACGGTAATAAATCTTACTGCCTCGCAAACCAATGTAAGCTGCAATGGAGGTAACAATGGAGCCGCAAACGTAAGCCCGTCCGGTGGCACGCCCGGCTATACTTATTCGTGGGCGCCAACAGGTGGTAATAACCCCACAGCAAGCAGCCTCTCAGCAGGCACTTATACCTGCACAGTGGAAGATGCCAACAATTGTATCGTTAGCCAGGTCTTTACTATAACAGAGCCCCCGGCATTAACGGCAACAGTCTCCCAATCGAATATAGATTGTAATGGTGGCAACAACGGTAGTGCAACGGTAAATGTATCGGGCGGCACTCCCGGCTATTCCTATTCATGGTCGCCCTACGGTGGCAATAATGCCACTGCCATGGGTCTTACTGCAGGCCCCTACACATGTACTATAACAGACTCAAAGAACTGTGTACTGAGCATGCAGGTCATCATCGGCCAGCCTGCGGCAATGACGGGCAGCATATCCGGAGACACTACAATATGTAATGGCAACAGTACGGTAATAACATTCAACGCCACGCCCAACACTACAATTATTTATACCGAAAATGCCAGCCAGCAAAATATTGTTGTTGGTGCATCAGGCATAGCTAACCTGGCCGTAAGCCCGGGAACGACTACCACATACTCACTGCAGAGCATACAGGATAATACTACATTTTGCGTGCAGGCACTAAGCGGCAGTGTAACCGTGAATGTGAACGCGGTACCTAATGCGCCGCTTACTAGTGATATTGCTTACTGCCAGTTCGATAATAGTGTAGCCTTAAACGCCACAGGGCAAAATATACTATGGTATACCACAGCAACGGGCGGCACAGGCAATGCCTCAGCTCCTGTACCACCGACCAATGCGGCCGGGACTTTTACCTGGTATGCAAGCCAAAGCACACTTGGTTGTGAAAGCCAGCGCAGCCCGCTTAATGTATTGGTAAAACCACAACCTGTCACTCCTGTCGTTACATCAGCGGCCCAATATTGCCAGTTCGGCCCGGCGGGCCAACTTACAGCCATTGGGGATAGTATATCATGGTATACATCGGCTGTTGGCGGCACAGGCGATCCTGCAGGCCCTGTGATCATAACTAATACAAGCAGCACTACAACCTATTATGTAACGCAAACACAGGATGGATGTGAAAGCCCCCGCCTGCCGGTGCCGGTAACAGTGAATCCCAAACCTGCCCCCCCGGTAACGCAGGACATCATCTATTGCCAAAACGATAATGCCATACCACTAACTGCGGAAGGGCAAAATCTTACATGGTATACTGCAGCAAGCGGTGGTACAGGTATCCATACTGCACCGGTACCATCCACGCTTATACCGGGCATAACTGTTTGGTATGTGAGCCAGGCCGTGGACGGTTGCGAAAGCGACCGCGCAGTGATGCAGCTTATCATCAAAGAACGCCCCATAGCTTCCATAACTGCCAGCAGCAATGAGGTATGCCAGGGCGCAACCCTTAGTTTTACTTATACCGGCACTACAGTTGCCGGGGCCATATTCAACTGGATATTACCCATTGGAGCTACTATCGTGAGTGGTACCGGCCAGGGCCCTGTAATTATTAAATTCACGCAGCCCGGCAGCAACACTATTATACTGGAGGTTAGTGCTGCCAATGGCGGCTGCACCTCAACTGCCTCTTATACCGTAGATGTAATCGGCATCCCTGAAGCACAGATCGGTATTCCGCCCTCGGCCTGTGCAGGCGATACAGTAAGCATTACTATCCCTGTGGCAAGCCCTGGTATCGCCAATTATCAATGGGATTTCAGCGGTGGTGACGTACTGCGAACACCCACTAATACAGATGGCACCTACAGGCTGCGCTGGATAAGCCCGGGCCTGCACACCGTATCGCTTACGGTCGTTTCCCAACAACAATGCCCTTCATTTACCACGACAGCCGATATTGATATACATCCGCTACCCGATGCCACAATTGCCGACATGCCAGCCGAAATATGTGCCAATGACACTGTTCTGTTCTCAGCAAGGACACATTCAGGCAATTACTATTACATGTGGGGACCCGGCCAGTTCTTCACCATTGATGGTGATTCTTCTATCGTTAAGGCCTTGCTGCAGTTCTCACGCGATGTGGTGCTTACCGTATATGATAATTATGGCTGCACAGCCAGTAACAGCAGGCATATCGAATTAAAGCCTTGCTGCGAGATATATTTCCCGACAGCTTTCAGCCCTAATGGCGATGACAGGAACGATGTTTTTCGCCCCATCACCAATAAGCATCATAACATACGCATATTCAAGATACTGGATCGCTGGGGCAATAGTGTATTCAGCACAGCAAATGAGATCCCTTCCTGGGATGGAAATTACAAAGGAGTTCCGCAGGAACCGGGAACTTATTATTACTACATCCGTTTTGAATGTACTGATGGTAAACCGGTGGAACAGACCGGGGACGTGATCCTGCTACGATAACAGTATAACCCGTAAGAAAAGGCGAACAGGGTCCTGTTCGCCTTTTCTTATTTCTACTGGAATAATATTTATACCATATTGAACTGGTATGAAGTTTGTCGCCAAATATATACTGCCCCTGATCTTACTACCCACAATTTCAGGATGTTCCAAAAGCAAAGCCCAGGTACTTTCCTCCAATAATTATGTCACGTACAGTCTTTTCCGCGAGGCCGGCTATACCGACTATCTTAATACATTTGATTTCGGGCGTATCTACAGGATCAGCCGCTGGGCAGCGTTGGGCGGCGAAGCCTCTGTGTATAAATTTACCGCTGATAACTACAGTTTTATCGGGCTGGGCCTGCGGCCGGTGCTTGATATCTACCTATTACACAAAGGCCATTGCAGCATCTTCACCGAGGGGCGTGGCGGTATTGTTTATATGTTCCCTGAATATAGCCGTTCAGCGCTCAATTTCACCTTTGTCTCTACTACGGGTGTGGAACTCCGGGTATTCAAAACCAATAACTTACGTTTTGGCCTTGGGTACCACCACTTCTCAAATGGCAAACAATATGCGGAGATCACTAATGCCGTATGGGACGGCTTTGGCATTAGCTTTGCATGGCACTACCGCTTTGCTTATTATAAACGGCAATTCTAAACTATACGGTCTGTGCCATAGGATTTTTAATTTTTATTCATTAAATTTAGCTTAGATAGGGTGCTGCGGGGACAACACGTATTTCACTTCTTTCGATTGGTATTTTGACGCACTCCTCCCCGGTATTTCTGCCGCCGCGCATCAATTGTTTAATTTATTAAACCATTTGTTATGTCCGGATTCGATACTGTTCACGTAAAAAACATTGTATTGCTGGGACACTCCGGCAGCGGGAAAACGACATTGGCTGAAAGCATGCTTTTTGAAGCAGGCCTTATCCATCGGCGCGGAACCATTGAGGAAAAGAATACGGTTGGCGACTACACCGACCTGGAAAAGGAACGCGGTAACTCCATCTTCTCCAAACTAATGCATACCCACTGGCGCGGCTACAAGATCAACATTCTCGATACGCCGGGCTATGATGATTTTTCAGGCGAAGTGATCAGCGCGCTGCGTGTAGCCGATACCGGCGTAATGCTTTTAAATGCCAGCACGGGGGTTGAAGTAGGCACAGATATCATATGGGAGTATACCGAAAAATTCAAAACCCCGATGATCTTCCTCATCAACCAGCTCGACCACCCCAAGGCTGATTTTGACAAGACCGTGCAGGAGGCCCAAAGCCATTTTGGCAATCACGTAGTACTGGTCCAATATCCCATCAACGCCGGTCCCGGCTTCAGTGCCATTATCGACGTATTGAACATGGTACTGTACCAGTATAATGATCAGGGTGGTAAGCCGGAAAAACTGGACATCCCCGAAGCGGAAAGGCCAAAAGCCGAGGCACTCCATAAAGAGCTTATTGAAGCCATAGCATCGAATGACGAAGGATTGATGGAAAAATATTTTGACCAGGGCGAGCTGTCCGAGGACGAGATGAAACAAGGCTTGCACATGTCCATGGTACGCCATGAATTATTCCCCGTCTTTTGCGCATCAGCCCTGCAAAACAGGGGTGTTGCCCGCCTGATGGGCTATATAGACAATGTGTGCCCTCCTGCCAGCGAGATGCCCGCCCAAACCACCCGCGCAGGCGATACGCTAGCCTGCGATAGCAAAGGCCCGGTTTGCATATTCATATACAAAACAGTGAACGAAACTCATATCGGTGAACTCAGCTTTTTTAAAGTGTACTCAGGCACTGTAAAAAGCGGTATGGAACTGGTAAATGAAACCACGGGCGTCACCGAAAAGCTCAACCAGCTCTTTGTGCTGGAAGGGAACAAACGCAACCCCGTGCCCGAGTTGGTAGCCGGCGATATAGGTGCCACGCTCAAACTGCGCAACACCCATGTAAATAACACGCTGCACGAAAAAGGCAAACAAATAGAATTGCAGCCCATCGTCTTCCCCGAACCAAGAATGAGCATAGCCATTGCGAACGGCAAAAAAGGAGAAGAAGAAAAACTGGCTGCAGCACTGCACCAGTTAAAAGAAGAAGATCCTACCCTATTGGTAGAGGTCTCTGCCGAACTGGGCCAGACATTATTGCACTGCCAGGGCGATATGCACCTTGCCGTGATAAAATGGAAACTGGAACACAACTATCACCTCGATGTGGTATATGCAAAACCCAAAATAGCCTACCGCGAAACCATACGCAGCAAAGCAGAATCTTCGTACAGGCATAAAAAACAATCAGGTGGTGCAGGCCAGTTTGGTGAAGTATCGATAAGAATAGAACCTTGGCATGAAGGCATGCCCGACCCCAATGGACTTAATGTGCGCGGCAGGGAAGAGGTAGACTTGCCCTGGGGCGGCAAACTGGTCTATTACAACTGCATAGTAGGTGGCGTTATCGATCAGCGCTTCCTGCCATCCATCCTGAAAGGCATCATGGACAAAATGCACCGGGGCCCTTTAACAGGCTCTTATGTACGCGATGTGCGTGTAAGCGTATTCGATGGCAAGATGCATGCTGTGGACAGTAATGATATGGCTTTTAAGATAGCAGGCACTATGGCATTCCGCGAGGCATTCCAGCAGGCCAACCCGCTGCTTATGGAGCCTATATACCATCTTGAAATACTTTGTCCCGATGAGCTTACCGGCAATATTATGGGCGACCTGCAACAAAGGCGCGGTATAGTGGAAGGCTTTGACAGCGAAGGGCACTTTACCGTGATCAAAGCGCAGGTGCCACATGCCGAGATGTATCAATACGCATCTACACTGCGCAGCCTTACACAGGGCCGGGCCCGTTTCCACATGCGTTTCGACCACTATGCCCCTGTACCCGGCGACCTGCAGCGTAAGCTCACGGAAGCCTACAGTAAAGAAGCTATGGAGACGGCCGAAACCTAAGACATAGATTAATTTTCTATGCATTTTGTTTATTAACGATGACTACACCCCTGATGTTTGTATTACTAATGCACTCAGTTTCAAAACATTTTAATTGCAGCGATCACACATTTTCTCATTTCCACGTTAAAACCCCTACCTTTGGCAAAATTTTTAAAGCCCCATGCGTACCTGGTGGTGGAAGATTCTTTGCATTTTACTTGTAGGCTATACCGTCATAGCCGGTTTCCTTATCCCCGTACCCCGCCTCGATATTCTTAACGAGACCATTCGCAACCTCTACTTTCATGTGCCCATGTGGTTCACCATGATAGCCCTTTTTACGGCTTCGGGCATATATGCCATCAAATACCTCCGCAGTGGCAGGTTGCAGGACGATATCTATTCCGCCCACTATGCCATCACCGGCATTGCCTTCAGCGTATATGGCATGCTGACCGGTATGGAATGGGCAAAATTCACATGGGGCGAGGCATGGAGCAATGACCCTAAACAACTGGGCTCAGCCATGTGTATGCTCATCTATTTTGCCTACCTGGTGCTGCGCAATGGCCTTAAGGATGAAGAAAAGCGCGCTAAAATAAGCGCCGTTTACAACATATTTGCCTATGCTCTTATGATACCACTGATATTCATCCTGCCCCGTATGGTAGATAGCCTGCATCCCGGCAATGGCGGCAACCCTGCATTTAAACAATACGACCTGGACAGCAATATGCGCCTCGTGTTCTACCCCGCCGTTACCGGCTGGATGCTGCTCGGATTCTGGATGGCGACACTAAGGATCAGGCTGCATTTGTACAGGTTTAAAAAAGAAAATAGCTTTGCATTCGAAAACAATTAGCATAATGCGTAAAACATTCATTACGGCAATTTTATTAGTGCTCGCTGCATTCACTGCACGGGCACAAACACAAGAGCCGGAGATGGCAGATGCCCTGCGGGCAAATGGCAAGATTTACGTGGTGGTTACAGTATTAGCCACTATCTTTGCCGGCATTATCATATTCCTGGTTCGCCTCGATCGCAAAATGACCAAAATAGAAAAGAATAATTAACTGATAATTCATAACCAATAATCCATTTTTTTAACTCGCAAAATATGTCAGAAACAGCAACCGCCACGGCTCAAAAAGCACACTACAGCTTTTTCCAGGGCGTAGAGCGCAACTTTGATAAAGCTGCCTCATTTACAAGGTTTGAGAAAGGTATACTGGAGCAGATAAAAGCCTGCAACTCGGTTTACAAAATGAAATTCCCGGTACGTATAGGCGACAGCATCGAGGTTATTGAGGCCTATCGCGTACAGCACTCACACCATAAGCTGCCCTGCAAAGGTGGTATACGCTATAGTATGGATGTGAACCAGGATGAGGTGATGGCGCTGGCTGCATTGATGACCTATAAGTGTGCCATCGTTAACGTGCCCTTTGGCGGTGCTAAAGGCGGCATCAGGATTAATCCTAAAAAATATACTCCTTTTGAACTCGAAAAGATCACCCGTCGTTATGCATCAGAGCTGGTGAAGAAAAACTTCATAGGCCCCGGCATCGACGTTCCTGCCCCCGATTATGGTACAGGTGCGCGCGAAATGAGCTGGATAGCCGATACTTATGCTTCGCTGAAACCCGGTGAAGTGGATGCACTGGGCTGTGTTACCGGCAAACCTGTAACACAAGGTGGCGTTCGTGGCCGTACTGAAGCTACCGGCCTCGGTGTGTTCTACGGTGTGCGCGAAGTGTGCAATACGCCGGAAGACATGAAAAAACTTGGCCTCGACGTTGGTGTTGAAGGTAAAAAAGTGATCGTGCAGGGCCTTGGCAACGTGGGCTACCACGCCGCAAAATTCTTCTACGATGCAGGCGCTATCATAGTAGGCCTTGCAGAGCATGAAGGCGGTATCTATAACGAAAAAGGCCTTGACCTTTATAAAGTGGTTGAATACCGTAAATCCACAGGTTCTATCCTGGGTTACGAAGGTGCCATAGACTTTAAGAACAGTGCCGAAGTATTGGAACAGGCGTGCGACATCCTGATACCTGCAGCTCTTGAGAACGTGATCAACGCTTCTAACGCAGCCCGCATACAGGCCAGGATAATAGGCGAAGGCGCCAACGGTCCCCTCACTCCGGAAGCCGACGATATACTTAACAAAAAAGGAGCTATCATAGTGCCCGATATGTACCTCAACGCAGGTGGCGTTACGGTTTCTTACTTCGAGTGGCTCAAGAACCTCAGTCACGTACGATTTGGCCGTATGGACAAGCGCTTCAGTGAGAACCAGAATGCTTTCATCCTCAATTCGGTTGAAAGCCTGATAGGCAAAAAAGTTACTGATAAAGAGCGCAGCCTCATCATGCATGGCCCCGATGAAGTAGACCTCGTTTACTCAGGCCTTGAAGATACTATGATAGGTTCTTACCACGAGATCCGCGAATCGCTGCTCAGCTCCGGTGCTACCGATATGCGTTCAGCAGCATTCATAGTAGCCATCAACAAGGTGGGCGTTGCTTACGAAGAACTCGGTATCTTCCCTTAGTAGAAAACAAAATGATCATAAAAAAATATCCCGCTGCTCAGCGGGATATTTTTTTATCATACATGCTATTTTTGCTAATAATTATTCACATAATTCCGGTCTGCTTTCCTGATATATGAGGCAAACAGTTGCTGGCTGCTCAATATCGGGCAGATATATTCCGGCAGTGCCTGCTTTACCTGGTAGCGTGTAATTGTAAAACAGATAATATCCTCCTGTGCATGTATGAAGGTATTTGCGGCTACCTCCTTACTTGCAGTGCTGAGTATCTGTTTCAGCAGGCCCTCCCATGCATAGCCCGTAAACTCGTAATCATTCCGGTCAAAGATCGGCTTGTACCTGTCTATTATCCGCTCATCCTTCAGGTCTATCACATAGCTGTATAATGAGTAGATGTTATCATGCCTCAACGGGAAACACATTGCGCTGTCGCTAAAGTTGTCGGTATAGGCCACTACCGGGCGTTCTGCCTTATCACGGGATCCTGCATGGTCACTTAGTTCTTTTACTGCTTGTTCTTTCACATACCGCCGTGGATGTTTTTTCCCCATACAATACTGAACAATGACAACAGTGGCGAAAATGAAAATCGTGGCGAATAAAAATGTCTTTTTCATAAAAACTGCTTTATCCTCCCTCCTCTATGCCTACAAATTAAAGCATTCGGACAACTTTAAAAAAATAATAACATATTACCTTTTTGCAAATAGCCATAAATATCAAGCACTATGGGTAGCATAGTATTTATGTCAATACGATATGCTTTCATTTTCATTTTAAATTGTCTTGCATTTTAAATAATTTTGCACCGTCTTTTAAAACGATTAAAACAAAATTTTCCTTACATGGCATTCGATCTTGACCTCATTCAGCGCGTTTATAGCCAGCTACCCGAAAAAATAGCTGCCGCACGCAAACTCCTGGGCCGCCCCCTTACACAGGCCGAAAAAATATTGTATGCACACAGTTACGAAGTGGCGAACAGGGCTTATGAAAGAGGTAAGGATTATGTGAACTTTGCACCCGATCGTGTTGCCATGCAGGATGCCACGGCACAAATGGCCCTTTTACAGTTCATGACCTGTGGTCGCGACAGGGTGGCCGTACCAAGCACTGTACACTGCGATCACCTGATACAGGCCAAAACAGGTGCGAAAGAAGATCTTGCAACTGCAAATGAAGTGAACAAGGAGGTTTATGACTTCCTTGCTTCTATATCCAATAAATACGGTATCGGTTTCTGGAAACCAGGCGCAGGCATCATTCACCAGGTGGTGCTGGAGAACTACGCTTTCCCCGGCGGTATGATGATAGGCACTGATAGCCACACACCCAATGCAGGCGGTCTCGGTATGATCGCCATAGGCGTGGGTGGTGCCGATGCTGTTGACGTAATGGCTGGCCTCCCATGGGAGCTCAAAATGCCTAAGCTCATAGGTGTTAAGCTTACAGGCAAAATGAATGGCTGGACATCTGCTAAGGATATTATCCTGAAAGTAGCTGGCATCCTCACTGTTAAAGGTGGTACAGGTGCTATAGTAGAATACTTTGGCCCCGGTGCCGAAACACTCAGCTGTACCGGTAAAGGCACAATATGCAATATGGGCGCGGAGATAGGTGCTACCTGCTCACTCTTTGCTTATGACGATAAAATGGGCGAATACCTCAGTGCTACCAACCGCGAAGAGATTGCCAAACTGGCCAATGGTATCCGCGAGCATTTACGCTCCGATAGCGAGGTGTATGAAAACCCTGATACCTTCTACGATCAACTCATAGAAATTAACCTCGATGAACTGGAGCCATATGTGAATGGCCCCTTCACCCCCGACCTCGCTACCCCCATCAGCCAGATGGCCGATGCGGTAAAGCAGCATGGCTGGCCCGATGCCGTAGAAGTAGCTCTTATAGGTTCATGCACCAACTCTTCTTATGAAGATATTTCACGCTCGGCTTTCATAGCCCGTAATGCCATGAAAAAAGGCCTTAAGGCTAAAAGCGAATTCACCATTACCCCCGGTTCAGAAATGGTGCGCTTCACCATCGATCGTGATGGCATGCTCGACACCTTCGACCAGATGGGCGGTGTGGTATTGGCCAATGCCTGCGGACCTTGTATCGGCCAGTGGGCCCGTCATATAGATGACCCTACCCGTAAGAACACCATCGTTACCTCTTTCAACCGCAATTTTGCAAAACGTAACGATGGCCTGTCCAGCACACACGCCTTTGTAGCATCACCGGAAATAGTTACCGCTTTTGCTATAGCAGGCCGCCTTAGCTTCAACCCGCTAAAGGATACGCTTACCAATGAAAAAGGCGAAGAAGTAATGCTCGATGAGCCCAGCGGCTATGAACTGCCCCCTAAAGGCTTTGCAGTGGAGGATGCTGGCTTCCAGGCCCCGGCTATCGATGGCAGTAAAGTACAGGTAGCGGTTAACCCTGCAAGCGACCGCTTGCAACTGCTTGAGCCATTCAAGGCATGGGAAGGGGTGAACCTTACCGGTATGAGACTCCTGATCAAAGCATTCGGCAAGTGTACTACCGACCATATATCCATGGCCGGCCCATGGCTTAAATACCGCGGCCATCTTGATAATATCTCTAACAACATGCTGATAGGCGCCATCAATGCCTTTAACATGGAGACCAATAAAGTAAAGAACCAGCTCAGTGGCCAGTATGGCGAAGTACCTGCTACTGCCCGTGCATATAAGGCAGAAGGGATAGGCAGTGTAGTAGTTGGTGACGAGAATTATGGCGAAGGCAGCTCTCGCGAGCATGCCGCTATGGAGCCCCGCCACCTCGGTGTGCGTGCGATAGTGGTCAAGAGCTTTGCCCGCATCCACGAGACCAACCTGAAAAAACAGGGTATGCTTGCCCTTACCTTTGCCGATAAGCAAGACTACGACAAGGTGCAGGAAGATGATACCATTGATATTCTTGGTCTCACTTCGTTTGAACCAGGCACACAATTGACCATGGTGCTGCACCACGCCGATGGCAGCAGCGATGAAGTAAAACTGAACCATACCTACAATCACCAGCAAATAGAATGGTTCAAGGCAGGTGGCGCTCTTAACGTCATTCGCCAGGAATTTGCAGCTTAATAATTCTGATAATACGTAAAAGAAAAGCCCGCCAAATGGTGGGCTTTTCTTTTATTTCGTGCATCATTGCGAGGAGCACCCGGCCTTGTGCCTCGTCACGACGAAGCAATCTCACGGTAACACATCCCTGTCCCGGGCCAGTTGATGTAAGCTAAAGGTCTTGTTAAATCCCAAAGATCATGTAAATCATGGTTTGGAATTTTTCTCTATCTTTACCCATATGCACCGCCGCCTTTACGACATCAAACACTTTATAGAGTGGAAAGCATTCGGAGTATGCTCTGCTATCGGGGATAAGTTGGGTGTGGCCACCTCCCGTATCCGCCTCTGGTTCATTTACATTTCATTCCTTACGCTCGGGTCCCCTATCGTTATCTATATGATACTGGCCTTTTGGATGAATATGAAGCGCTACATCTTCATGAGCAGGCGCAACCCCCTCAGGTGGCTTTGATCCTTTATCTTTTTTGCAGGATATAATTCCCCTTGCCTTTTATCGGCATTAACTTTTCATCCAGCATCTTTATTGTTCCGTTTTTTAGCTTCAGGTAATGCCGCTCTGGTACGCCTGTTCCGTTATACAATTCTATCACCACTGCATTTTTATCTGTAGCGCTTCCCCGCAGCACCGTCCATTGACCCTTCAATACACCTGCATTCGGATACCCCGCATATTTCTCTATTAATACAAATGTGCCCTCATCTGCATAAGGCTCATGGCTCAGCCGCAGTTCAGTCACAAGACCTTTACCTGTCTTAGTGCTCAATATACCCTTATATACATCCGTCAGTGTATCATGCGCTCCGGAATATGCTGTATAGCAAAAACAGGAAAATAAAATGACCAATATCATCCTCATTTTATACATTTTACAGATCCTAAATTACGTGTTTCCAGTCCTTAATTCCCTAACTTTGCACTTTCTCATCCTAAAAACAGGAAGGTACACCATGCCAGTGTTACACAACCGCGTAAACAATGAGGAACTGAAACAGCGTATGCTGGCCGAGACCGAGCCGCGTATCACAGTGTCCTTCTACCAGTATTTCCATATTGCAGACCCTGCAAAGTTCCGCGACGAGCTATATATTAAGTTCACTGCATTGAATGTATTTGGCCGCATTTATATTGCCGGTGAAGGCATCAATGCCCAAATAAGCATTCCTGAAAGTAATTTCGGAGCATTCAAAGATGCGCTGTATGCCATGGCCCCCGAGCTTAATGGCATCAGGCTGAACATAGCGGTCGATGATGATGGTAAATCCTTCTGGGTACTGCGTGCCAAAGTGCGTCATAAGATCGTTGCCGACGGCATCGACGACCCTGCATTCGATGTCAATAAAAAAGGGCAATACCTCAAGGCCGCTGAATACAACGAACTGGCCGCAAAGCCCGGGACCATAGTCGTTGATATGCGCAACCACTATGAGTACGAGGTTGGTCATTTTGAGAACGCCATAGAGATTCCTTCCGATACCTTCCGCGATCAGTTGCCTATGGCAGTGGATATGCTAAAGGACAAAAAGGACGAGAACATCATCATGTACTGCACAGGGGGTATCCGTTGCGAGAAAGCCAGCGCTTACCTCCTGCACAATGGCTTTAAGAACGTCTTCCATGTAGAGGGCGGCATCATCGAATATGCGCGAAAAGCTAAAGAACAGGGCCTGCCGCTTAAATTCATCGGTAAGAATTTCGTTTTCGATGAACGCCTCGGCGAACGTATTACCGACGATATTATAGCTTCATGTCATATCTGCGGTAAGCCATGCGATACCCATACCAACTGCAAGAACGATGGCTGCCACCTCCTCTTTATACAGTGTGATGACTGTGCCGCTAAATACGAAGGCTGTTGCAGCGAGGAATGCCGGGAGGAGATGCACCTTCCCAAAGACCAGCAACGGGAACGCCGGGCAGGCCGCGAAAATGGCCCCATGATCTTCAACAAATCAAAAGATCATCCCCTGCGCAAACACCGTGACGAATGGAAAACAGGAAGAGTGCAATAAAAGAAACAGCATTCCTTCGCTGGCGCAAGTTTGCAGTTAAGCCATATGCATAGCGAACTTGTGCCACTCGCTCCGATAAATCCCCCCCGTTCGGTGTAGGCTCTGTCTACGTCACATTGGTAGCCAATCTTCAGATTGGCGAATTACTCCTCTGGCGCGAGTCTCTAACGACTCGTGTCACACCAATCCCTCCGCTTTGCAACCGGAATTCATCCTTGATTCAGCCAAATTCCCACCCATTTCCATTCCATTTTATCAACCCTTCATTATCAAAAACTTAAGCTCAAAAATAACGGTATCATACCCCTGAAAACAGGGTATCATACCCCAAAAATCAGGGTATCATAAAAACTCAATTTTCCCATCCCCGCCCCCCAT
>MKUN01000046.1 GCA_001897835.1 Bacteroidetes bacterium 46-16 | reverse complement strand
CGGAGGAACTGCTATTCTGCTCTCAATTTCATAAGCTATACATCTGCTGTATCCCTTGAGGCTCATTGAGTCCTCTGAAGGGAGAGACTCAATGAGTAAAGAATAAACATCATTAATATCCTTTCCTTTTCTCAAACTCCGCAAAAATGAGTCTTGCTAACTCATCCCAATCCATCTTCAAAGAAATTGATGTAATCGAGATCGGCGAACCAAACTTTTTATAGTTCAAGTTCATGACTTGTTTTATGAACATATTTTTAGCACGATTAATGTACTTTTCAGGTGTGCTCACATATAATACAATAAACCTTGCAGACATAACTTGCATCGTTTCAATTCGGGTAATGTCCTTCCATTCTATTAAGCCGACATTTATTGCACCTGTATTATTAATTATTCCATTTTGGTCTATTATTAATCCAGGAGTGGTATCCAGCAGCTTCTGAGCAACAAAAATCGAACAGAGGCCAAAAAAGCCCAAGGATGTAATACCTGTAATGTAAACAACTTCAGGACTTCTCATAATTGGAGACACCATCATTTCCGGATCAATAACAAAAAAGGCACCCAAAATTATAAATAGAACACAACCAGCAAACAACCAAATTACTTTGACTTTGCTTAATGATATTTCAATTGGAGGCGTCATAAGGGTTTCGTACTTTATTAGAAATTGAATAAGAGACAGTCGTTCTTTGAGGAATGCACATCGCTAAATATCCATTTTTAAATTATGACGCAGGTAGCTAATTATCACAGGCGTTAAATTCATACCCTTATATTCTGCTTTCAATTTCATAAGCTATACATCTGCTCTACTCCTTGAGTCCTCTGAAGGGAGAAACTCAATGAGTAAATAAACGGCATTCATCTTGACAGATCTACTATCCGATGGCACCAAGTTAAGGCAATTTCTGATGGGCTAATGTATCTATTGTACAAACAGGATAGTATATTTTGACACGGGCCAGGAATGGACTCCCGTAAATAGCATTTAGCTTCTACCTTTGAGTACCTCCGGAGAAGGGGTTTTATTGATTCCACCGGATGCCCTGCGGAACATCCGGTGGAACTGCAAAAGTATTAAGTTCTGCAAAGCAGAACAAGGAAGAACAAAGCCCTCAAACGAGGGCTTTGTTTATTAATTTCTCTCTTATTAGTTGTGTGATTAAAAAAGTAATTACTGCTATTAAAAACATTACTCTTTGATCTTCATATTTTAGAGCCCAATATACAAACGGACTACTAATTACAACCCATTCTATTATTAATTTTAATTTTAAATGCTTTGGATTGGGTACAATCAATACCAAATCTAATATGGTTATCGCTATTAAAAATCCTCCCCAAAACATTATCCCATAAAGAATAATTAATAAAAATGCTCCAAATAATGCTTGAACAAATGTTGCAGGGTAATTTATCCATGAATTTAAAAAAGTATATGCGAGGAGTGCTAAAAAAATCCCCACTATGTTTACCCAATTTGTTACTAAAACTTTCATATTATTTTAATATTTAGGTCCTCTATCCATCACCTCGTTCATTCTCTTTTGGTCGACTGTATTCGTGGGTGCCACTGCAGAAGTGGCTTGCATCATTTTGTTCCAATCTCCAACCGAATAGAGTACTAACTATCCAGTAAACTTCAAAGTGACTTTTCATAATAATATTTTGCCAAAAAATGATATTGCCCGTCTATTCCTTTACGATAAACTTTATAGCTATACGTATTAGCCTCCTTTTCTACTGAGTCTTCAATCTGGAGAATATTATGTTCAGAAAGCCAAAAATATATTTTCAAGCCATTTGCCAGATGAAACTCTGTCGCTTTACCTTGATATGTACTACTGCTTATAATAATAGACGAAAAACTTTGCTCATAAAATTGCTTAGCATTTTGGTAAGCGTTATTAGTTATAGTTATCAAATAAATGGCTATCAATAAAATTGGGATGCTACCAATCACTATTTTTGGTAATGATATTTTATTCATAAGAAAAAATTATAGCTTATATTACCATTGCAATAATGGACCAAACCCAGGTGTATATCCATATTGCCCTCCAACAAAAGCAGCCCGGTTGTTCCTGATGGCATTAAAAGCTTTTGCCTTCTTGTAAACTTCTAGGTTTTCAAAATCGAACATAGCAATTTAGTGCGAGTGTGGGTGTGGGTTTGAGTATTGAAGAAAGGTCAGAGTGAGGTGTCGCTCTCGCTTCCACTCCCACTCTGACCTTTGTGCCCGGAACAGGAATCGAACCTGCACTCCCTTGCGAAAACCAGATTTTGAGTCTAGCGCTATTTGGTTTCATATGGTTTTATGTGGTGCTGAAAGCCTTTATTGACGGGGTTTACTAATTTTCTGCATTCACGTAACTCCAGGTAAAAGTGCCGTTTGTTGTACCTATGTTGTACCAATTATTTATCTTTGATGCTGTCCCAAAGCTAAATTCTTCTTATGACGTCGATCAAGGTCGTGCTGCGCCGGAAGCAAAACAAAGATGGCAGTTTTCCCCTTGCCCTTCGTATTACGAGGGATCGGAAGACCTCTTTCATTCATCTTGGCCATAACCTTAATGAAAAGGATTGGGATGCCAGCGCCCAGCGAGTGAAAAAATCTCATGGTAATTCGGTTAGGCTGAATGCCTTTATCGCCGCTAAAGTCCTTGAGGTCACAAATACATCTCTTGAAATGGATACAGCCAAGCAGATGGTGACAGCCAGGGCGATCACAAAAAAAGTAAAACCTCATACGGGCAACAGTGTCTTTGCGCAGGCGGATTTGTATATCCAGAGATTAAAAGATGACGGTAAGTACAATCGCTGGAATAGTGAAAAATCAAACGTCAAGCATTTGAAGGATTTTTTGGGCAGAGATATATCCTTTCAGGAATTAACAGTCTCGATGCTTCAACGCTTTAAGGCGCATCTTATCGCTAAAAACAGAGTTTCCGAAAGGACAGCGATTAATAACTTGGTGACGGTGCGGTCGGTTTTCAGCCAGGCGATCAAGGATGGGGTTTGCGATGCCAAGTTCTATCCGTTTGGTAAAGGAAAAATAAAGATCAAGTTTCCTGACTCAAACAAGATCGGTCTGACGATGGAAGAAGTGACGAAGGTAGAAACCGCAGAGCTCAGCGGTGATGCAAATCATGCGAGAAATCTTTGGCTGATATCCTTCTATTTTGCCGGTATGCGTGTGTCCGACGTCTTACGTTTAAAATGGTCAGATTTTAAAGATGGTAGGTTGTTTTATACGATGGGTAAAAACAAGAAATCAGACTCTTTGAAAGTATCTGCTAAAGTCCAGGAAATCCTGCAAACTTATGAGAGGCGACGTGATAAGACCGATCTGGTCTTTGATGATATCCGCTATGCTGATCTTTCTAGCAAGTTTGATACTGAAATGAAAATCAAGTCCAGGATTAACGTAATTGATAGGTTATTGCGGACCGAAGTCGCTCCGGCGGCAGGGATTGATAAGCCTCTCACAATGCACATCGCCCGACATAGTTTTGGTAACATCTCAGGTGATAAGATACCGGTGCAGATGTTGCAAAAGCTTTACCGGCATACTGACATTAAAACGACTATAGGTTACCAGGCTAATTTCATTCACAAGGACGTTGATGATGCGTTGGAAGCCGTTATCGGTTAAATAGCCGGCTCCAATATCCCGAACATCTTAATAGGCAAACGTAGTCACGGATTAACATCTGCCCGCGGACGCCTGCGTTAAATGATATAAAATACCGACATGTTAGTTGAACCGATAATATGTTATGTGACATCTTGCTGACATGTTATCTGGCAGTTAATATTAGCATTAGCTGTAAAGTGACATGTCAAATTCTTACATTTAAGGTTGATAAACTTGAATACTATGAATACCCCTTACATATCTAAAGTGCAGATCAAAAACTATCGCAATTTTCTTGATGTCAATATAAACCTTTCGCATAAGCAGGTGATTGTCGGCGAAAACAATTGCGGTAAAACCAATTTTTTAAGAGCTCTCCAGTTAATTCTTGACAGTTCATTTTCAGATCAAGACCGCTATTTGCAGTTGTCGGATTTTCACGACAGTTTGGTGGACCCAATGAAGAACGGGCAGGAAATAGAAATTTCAATCGAGGTACAAGGATACGAGCGGCATACTCAGCTGTTGGCAAAATTTCGAGATGCTGTCGTTAATGACTATCCCCCGACTTTGAGAATCACTTACAAGTATTATCCACTGAAGGATGCAAACGATCAAATAATAACTTATGAATATAAAATCTACTTAGGTAGCAACGAACAAAATATTTTCACCTCATCACACAGGAATTTATTAAATCTCAAGGTAATTAAAGCATTACGCGATGTTGAACGTGAAATGAAATCTCTGCGACGTTCTCCTATGTACCAGCTGGTGCAACAATTCGATTTAAACGACGACGAGTTGCAAGAGATCGCAGATGAGTTAAAAGACGCAAGTAATGCAATCATGGACTTAGATGAGATCATCGAAATCAAAGGCTTAATTCAGGGTAAATTCAAGACTTTATCTGGTAATCAGGTTGATTGCGACATAGAGTTGTCAACATTTGACATTGAGCCTGCAGGCTATACCTATAACCCACAATTCGACGGTTTTTAGGGCTTTTTTACCAAGTGAATACATGGCAGATATAATAACCGCTATGATCGCCGGTTTAATGCCATATAAGAACGGGGCAACTACTGGCAGGTCGCCATATTTACCGTAAGCCCATGCGAATAATGATGTGATGATTACGGCAGGAATAATAAAGCAAAGCCCCGCAACGATAAGCCCTTTCCAGCCTGCCCGCTCATGCCCGCAGTGCATGGTCATTTCTGTAGAGTTCGGGCCAGGTATCAGGTTTGTTGCGCCTATAAGGTCAAGGAAATGTTCATGGCTCATCCATTTTCTTTTTTGGACGACCTCCTTTTCCATCATAGCAATATGCACGGCAGGGCCACCGAAGCCGATGCAGCCAAGTTTGAAGAAAACCTTTGCTACTTCTTTTAGCTCACTCATGTCAGTCACTCAATTTTTTAAGTAAATATCGTGAAGTCAAACCTACCACAAGTCCCAAAATTGCCTAGTTTAAAATGAACAACAAAAGCAAAGTACCGCAGAAGAAGACCCCAACACAATTCCACCCAATACATCACCTAAGAAATGAGAGCCCAGATAAAATATTTTAGACTTTTCTAAGTTTTATTATCTGGATTAAAAAAGTGACTGTAATTATAAAGAAAAGAGAAATTCCAATATATACCTGTAGACTGTGTAGTATTGGAATTGCATAGTAAAACATCCCACACATTAAAGCATTTGCGATTAAGGCAATAGTAATTGTAAACTTTGATCCGCCTCTATCAATTGCTACCAAATTCAGCAATCCCGCAAATATTATAGCAAAGCCTGCTCCAAGGAACCAAAGATTATCAATATCCATATAATGGCAGAAGAAAGCAAAATAGGTATGAATTAGTCCTATCAGAATAATGGCGAATGAAACAATTTTGATAATGAATTTCATACGCAAAAAGTTATGTGCAGCAAGACTTATCCATTTGAATAGGGGGACACTTCACAGTACCGTAGCTGCAGAACACACAACAGTCACCTTGTTTGGGTCTTATTCTTGTTCTACAATTTTCACACTCGTAAAAAAACTGGCAAGCATCGGTAGGCATTGTTTCCTCCTTTTGAAAACCACATGACGGGCAAGTAATATTTGATTGTAATTCCACTTTCGCTCTTTTTCTATGTAAACGTATCCGATAATAGTCTATGCCAGATGCTATAAGCATGCCGAACATACCGATGTAGATAAGGTTTATCCAATATTCAGCATCAATAAAATAATAACTGTAAATAATTAGAATAGCAGATGGAACTGCTGCTAATAGCGCATACATACACCTATGCATACGATAGGATATAAGTAATCCTACTAACGACATCAATGTTAGCAGCATGAAGATTTTCATTGACCATTCTCCAAACAGCTCAAAACTACCTATCCCTAATGTGGTAAGAATAAACCCAAAAAGGGGGAAACAGCACGGAGACGTAATTGCTGTAATAAACAGCCCAACCGATCCTATTTTTTGAAGGTGAAGCTTCATTTCCGCAGTTATTCGCAACTTTTAATTTCTGATAGACTCGTTTCGTAAGCTTCTACAACTTTATCAGCTTTCTCTTTTCCAACATGACCTACAACAATATCATAAGCTTGTTTTTTCCAACGCTCCTGTGTACTATCACTTGTGAGATTATCGAGCGTCCTAACCTGTACTAATTCAGCCTTAAAATACTTTTCAATATCCTGTTTAATTTCACTTGCCGCATTACTATCGATGTACCCTTCTTGAAGTGCAAACGAAGTTGTTTTTCGAGCAATTACCCCGGCTTCTTCTATACTTAACTGATCTACCTCCAGTCCTTTATACCATCTTCCTTTATCTCTAAAACTTGCTTTTTGCTCCTTAATAATTGAGGTGTCATTAATTAACTCTGCATCGATATCGTTTGCAATAAAGAGGTCCTTTATCTTTTGCTGATTAGCTGCATTCGTATCGTTCCAGACAATTGCTATTACTGTGCCTTCACGGTTAGTCCAGGCTTCTTTAACGGCTTTTTCTTTTTGAGTAGCAACAAACATAGGCTTTATGCGGCTTCCGCAACCGATTTCTGGAGCGGCTCCACAAACAAGAGGCACTTTATAAAATGAAATGCTTTCGTTTGACTTTTCCTTTGGGGATAGGCAACCAATTATGCACACGGCTGCAATTACTATTAATACCGCTATTTTTTTCATGTTATTAATTTATTTTCTTGAGCTTGATTAATGTGCTTAAAAAATGGCTTCAGGATTTTGATGTGATTTGCCTTAATGAAATAATAAATTGTTTGGCCTTCTTTTCGATATTCAACTACATTCCCGTCTTTTAGTTTTCTTAAATGTTGTGAAACAGCAGGAATGCTCATGCCGAGTATATCACTTAAATCACAAGGACATAATTCCTTTTCTTCTTCAAGCAGATAGAGGATTTTTAGCCTTACTTCATTTCCCGCTAGATCTAATACACTGGATAATTCTTTAAATGAGAATTCATAGGTTTTAATTTTCTCCTTACACTGTTTTATCTGCTCTTTATCGGCAAATTGCCGGATACACGTTTCCATATCGCTAAGATAGGAATTTTCTTATTTAAGCAAATGCTTAAATTAAAAGTATGTTTTGTTTAAAAAATTAAAGGGTTTTGGCTTTACTCTTAGTGAAGCGGCAGAATTGCTGGCAATGATCGAAGAAAACCAAGCCTCATGCAATGAGGTATCGCAACGAGTCAACGACAAAGTGGAAGTGTATTGACCAGAAAATCGAAGAACTCAGGCAAATCAAAAACATGATGATTAACGGTGTTGCCTTATGTCTGAACTGCTGTGAACCTTCAACAGAAGGCAACTGTACTACGCTAACCCCCTGACCGCAGCATTTCCGCATAGGCGTTTGGTAGTGGGCTATCTTCGACCGCCTTTGCAGCTGTTTCTACATCGTAATCAAACCGTATAAATTCAACCAGAATGCTGTTTTTCTCTTTTACAGAGCTGCGTTCACCAAGTGTTAGCATGACATAGCAGCCGCGTATATCATTGTCTTTCGGTTTGCCTACAGAGCCAATATTGATAGCATGGCGATAATGATTGCTTTCTTCATTGCCGATGATGCGGTGATAAGGCTTGTGTGTATGGCCAAAACACATGATGTCCGCCTCGGCGGTTTCCATGATCCGCAATAGGCTTTTTTCATCACGGTCCTCAAACAGGTATTCATTGATCTTCCGCGGGCTGCCATGCACTAGCAGTAGGTTAAGTTTATCTTCATTAAGCTGAAATTCTACCCTTATATGGGCAGGTAGTGTTCGCAAATATTGCCGTTCCTCCTCCTGGACGATGCTATTGGTGTAGGAGATGGATATTTTACCCATATCCTTTTCATCATCAGTTTTATAGGCGCACCCGCAATCGTTACTCATGCGGCCAATGCCGAAATCATAATTACCTGCAATGGTAGGAATACCTCGCTGCCTGATGATGTTTATCACTTCATTAGGCCAAATATTATATCCGACTAAATCACCAAGGCAGTATATAGCATCTGGTTTTTTGCTGTCTATATCTGCAAGGCAGGCTTCAAGTGCGGGCAGGTTGGCGTGTATATCGCTAAACAAGGCAATCTTCATATATTATGTGGTTTGAGTAGTATAATATTTTTTTCTTAGCCAGAAGGCAACATTCACCAGGGCGATTAAAGCAGGTACTTCCACCAATGGCCCTATTACTCCAACAAAAGCTTGTCCGCTATTAATGCCAAATACCCCAATGGCTACCGCAATCGCCAGCTCAAAATTGTTACCGGCAGCGGTAAAAGCGATAGAAGCATTTGTGCTGTAATCTGCACCCATTGCCTTACCTATAAAGAAGCTGACCAGAAACATAATAGCAAAATAGATAACCAAAGGAATTGCGATACGCACAACGTCCATTGGTATCTGCACAATCGTTTCACCCTTTAAGGCGAACATGACGACAATGGTGAATAAGAGTGCAATAAGGGTAATGGGTGAGATAGCAGGGATGAACTTATTCTGATACCATTCTTCGCCCTTTAAAGCAACTAAACCATAGCGACTGACAACTCCGGCGGCAAACGGTATACCCAGGTAAATGCCCACGCTTTCGGCAATTTGACCTATTGAAATATCAACGGTCAATCCTTCCATCCCTAATAATGGCGGCAATACCGTGATAAAGATATAAGCGTAAAGGCTGTAAAGCAGCACCTGAAACACACTGTTTAAGGCAACAAGTCCGGCTGCATATTCGCGACTGCCTTCTGCTAGCTCGTTCCAAACGATAACCATCGCGATACAACGGGCCAGACCGATCAGGATAAGACCTGTCATGTATTCAGGATAACCGCGTAAAAACACTATTGCCAGGACAAACATCAGGATAGGGCCGATGACCCAGTTTAGTAAAAGTGAAGCACCTAATACTTTAGTGTTTTTGAACACTTCCTTCATGCGTTCGTAGCGCACTTTCGCCAATGGCGGGTACATCATTAGGATAAGCCCGATGGCAAGCGGTATATTGGTGGTACCACTGGAAAATGAATTGATAAAGCCGGATGATGATGGCAGGAAATATCCTAAGGCAACCCCGATAGCCATTGCCAGGAATATCCATAAGGTCAGATAACGGTCTAAAAAGCTAAGTTGTTTTCGTCCGTGCGCCGGGGCGCAATTATTTGCAGTCATAATATGCCTTAAGAGAGATTAGTTTTGATGAAGTCTACGCTGTAATCCTTGATCTGTTGCCTTACGTCACGGAACTGCTGTTTGATTTCTTCTTCGCTACCCTTAGCTTTTGCAGGGTCAGGGAAATTACGATGGAACTTCTTTGCCATCGAAGGAAAGAATGGACAACGCTCTTTAGCATTATCGCATACCGTTATCACAAAATCAAAATTCACATCACGGTATTCGTCCATGTTATTGGATGTATGCTTTGAAATATCAATGCCATCTTCCGCCATCGTTTCGATAGCGCGGGGGTTTACGCCATGAGTTTCAACGCCAGCACTATAGACTTCGGCCTTATTCCCGGCAAAGTGACGTAGGTATCCTTCGGCAATCTGGCTTCGGCAGCTATTGCCGGTGCATAATACAAGTATCTTTTTCATGAGTTATCCTTAGCAACATCCGCCACCTGGTGTGCAGCATGATGATTGTGAAGAAATTTCAATGAGCGATCCTTTTTGCTTATCGGGAATACCGCAAGCATCCTGTGCCAAACAAGCTGTTTGCTTAGGGGTTAGCAAGAAATCGGTGCCGTCAAATTCAAGTCCGAATTTGCCAATGGTGTTTTGTTGATATTCAACTTCAATATCCAGTTCTTCGGTGCCCAATATTTTATTGGATAGATTTAGGATATGGATAAACTTTTGTGGTGCTAATCTATGATCGTAGTCGCCAGCTTCCCATAGCTGAAAATTGGCAATTGTTTCTTTACGTTCGGTGCCACCACAATCTATAAAATGCTTATTTACTAATCCTACTTCCGTAACATGGAAATGGCTTGGCAGATATGAGCCGTCAGGCAGTTTAAAATTAATAGCCGACAGAGTGGCAAGATGATTTTTCAGTTCTGAGATTTTCATACTAGTTTCCTTTGTTAGTATTATTGCAATATTGCGATTGATTTGATTAAAAAAAATGTCAGCAGCAATCCGACTTTTCGGAGATTTCCTTAAAAAATCCAGAGAGGATTTGTTGGTATTCCTTCCAGACTTTCGGATTGATACAGTAACAAACGCTTACCCCTTCAACGGTGCCTTGAATAAGGCCAGCATTTTTTAGTTCTTTAAGGTGTTGCGACACGGTGGCCTGTGCTAAACCCAGTTCTTCTGTAAGATCGCCGCATATACAGGCGTTTACTTTAATAAGCTGTTGCAGGATTGCAATACGCGCAGGGTGCCCTATCGCTTTAGCCATGTTAGCTAAATCATTTTGCTTCTTTGTAAATAAGTCTGACTTTGTAGCGCCCATGGCCTTAACCTTCAATTGCAATATTACGATTAATATCTTACTTCCAAAGAAATTGCAAGAAATTTATTTGTTCATAAGTAAACCAACGTTTACCTATGAACAAACACTAATTTTTTTAGTGCTGAATCGCCCTTATTGCTTTCCTAAAGCTTGCTAAGGACGGGCGTTTTATATATCGTCTTTCAAAGAAAACAGTCTTGCCAAACCGAAAATCTGTACAAAGGTAAACGTTGGTTTGCCTTTGTACAGCTGGGTGGGCGTTATTGAGGAAGAGCAATGGAAAAGGCAATCGCATATTACCGGGTATCAACAGAGCAACAGGGACGGAGTGGTCTATCTCTGGAAGCTCAGCAAAAAGCAGTTGCTGATTTTGTTGAAGCGAATGGCTGGATGCTGGCAGAAGAATTTGTCGAGATCCGTTCTTCTAGGAGTAACCAGCATTATAACCTGAAATCTGCCCTGGCAGAGTGCAAACGGCAACGTGCGGTATTAGTGATTGCGAAGCTGGACCGTTTAAGTCGCAATGTCGCTTTCATTGCTGCTTTAATGGATGCTAAAGATGTACAGTTCAAAGTGGTGGATAATCCGCATGCGGATAAGATCATCTTACACATCATTGCTGTTTTTGCGCAGTATGAGCGTGAGCAAATCAGCAAACGGACATCAGCAGCGCTACAGGCAGCTAAAAGGAAGGGTGTGGAGTTAGGGCGGCATGGAAGGTATGTGCTGTCAAAAGTCAACAAGATGGAAGCGGACATGTTTGCGGTTTCGATGCGGCCAGTGATTGAGACGATACAGGCAAATGGTCATACGTCGATACGGTCTATTGCGGTGGAGCTGAATCGTGCCGGAGTTGCAACATTTAATAACAGCAGATGGCATCCGACGACGGTGTATCAGCTTTTAAGAAGAATTCGCAACCTGAATGAACTACTTAAATAAAAGAGCTGCTTCGTGCCTCATACTGGTAGGGGTGCGTTGCAGCAAAAAGATGTTTTATCACTTTAAACAATAAATTATGAAGCGTGTATTACACCTGGCAATCTTTGCCATCTCCATGCAGTTATGCAGTTGCTCTAAGAACGACACGGAACCTCCTAAGCCCAATGGCCCCTCGCCTTCAAACGTCATTGACGAAAGCAAGCTCAAGTCAAAATGGGAACTGACCTCTTATTACACGCTGGTCTTTGACAAAGCCTCCGGCAATGTCCGGGATGCAAGTGGTGTTAGCCAAACCTATCACGATCATGGCGTCGGGCAATGGGATGCCTCCTTTACGAGCTATATGACATTCAATAATGATTATAGTTTTGATCACAGCAATAAGGATGGTTCTGCTGCCAGTCCAATTCTTGATATGTATTTGCCCAGGCATGGCCAATGGCAACTTAAAAATGCTAATAAATCAATCAGTTTCGAGATCAAGCCGGTGATGGGTCAAACGACGATCACCTACGATGTTGTCGAGTTCAAAGACAACTATATCCACCTGACTTACAAGGACACAACGACTTGGTCTGATGCTTACGATGTTAATCATTTAGAATTCAAAAAATAACCACTTTAAAAATCAATTATGAAACCATACTCCACAGCTCTTATAGCGTTGCTTTCTTTACAGCTATTGGCGTCATGCTCAAAAGATGATACGACGCCCTCCGGCAACAACAATAACAACAATCAGCCCACATTAAAAGATGAGGAAAAGTTCCTGGTCGGCGATTGGATGTTTGAAAAAGGGATTGATACTTTAAAACCCAAGATTGATCCGCAGAATCTTAAAATAACGGCTGGTATCATTCCCTGCAAGATGGATGACATTTACCATTTAAGATCAGATAAAAAATATACCAAAGACGAAGGTAAAGACACCTGTACAAAGGGCGCAGTGTATAGTGAAAAGGATTGGGCGATCGCTTATGGAGGCATTACCTTTGCAGATGGCCCTAATCCATTAGGCTTCGGCAACACGTTTACCAAAATCGATAATGATCATTTCAGCATTTCATGGAGTTCGCAAATGACGGACGGGCATTTGACAAGAGTGTATTACTTCAAGCGAAAGTAACCCGTTTAATAAATATAAAAGAGAGGGCATGAAACCATGCCCTCTCTTTTATATTAAGATCGTTCCCTTATTTATTATTTCCAAGGTTTCTCAGATATTCCTCAATCTTCTTGCGATCATTGCCAACTGCTCGCTTAGCACCGGCTACCTGTTGACCGCTGACGTTGAACTTGTCTTTCATATAGTCAAGTTCCCATGATTGGTTAGATACCTTGTTCCTTTCATTTTTACCGCGTTTATTCGGATTGTCTGCCATAAACATAATTTTGGTACTATAAAAATACCAACGTTATTTTTATTTCACGCTTCCGGAAAAAGTTTTATTTTGGCTTTAATCAGCCACTATGCAAGTCATCTGTTTGGAGGAAGCTGCGTTTTATACGCTTGTTGAAGAAGTTGTCGCCCGCTTAAGCGACAAGCAAGAGCGGCATTCCGACAAGTGGATTTCTGGCGAAGAGGCAATGAAGTTATTGCAGATCAAGAGTAAAACCTCATTGCAAAATTTACGCGATAGCGGGAAGATCAGATACTCTCAGCCACAACGTAAGATCATCATCTATGACCGGGAGTCCATACTCGCTTATCTTGAAACCAATGCTAAAAACACCTTTTGATCATGACGGAAGAATTAGACGACTTGACCGTAGATGCGGATTATTTGAAAGGGTTCAACGAAGGTTATTTTTTGTCTGAAGCAATGCCCGAACTTGCCGCTCGTCTGGAAAAATCCTTGGACGAAACCACGATGCGTTCTGCTGGCTTTAAAAATGGTTATCGCCAATATGAGTTGGATAAAGATATGCAGCGCCAGTTTAAGCCGGACTGGCTGAAAGCGCGTGGTGTTGATCAGGATGACGTATCCCCTAACAAAGACATCAATCATGATGATTTGGAAATGGAACAGGAATAAGCCTACTCGTATTCAAGATCGAGGTCTTCTTTCTCCAACTCGTCTTTGGAAAGGTCCAGGTTTTCCAATTTGTCCGACTGGTTCATATTCGCAAAGATCAGTTTGAAATCATAGCCTTTGATATCCTGTTCTTTGCCCTCGGTTTTTTCCTCTTGTTTGTGCTGTTTTTCTTCTTGCTGCTGATGCTGCTTTAGCCAGCTGATGCCTAATTCTTGGGATTTATCGATGTCATGGCCACTCTTGCTTTTGGCCGTCTCCTGCTTTGAAGCTACTGGCGTTTGAGTGTCAAAGGTCAGTTTCAGCTCTTTTGATTGCTGTAGATACTCTGCCTCCCTTTGATTGATATTGTCGTTTGCTTCTTCTAATTCATATGTGTCATGGTGCTGTTTTTCTTCCAGCAGGTCATCAATGCGGGTTTTGATACGCTCTTTAAAATCCTGCATCTGTTCTGCAGGTGTCGGGATAGACTTGTTTTCTTTGAATTTGAGGTTGGCCTCTACGAGATTAGCAAACTGAACAGGGTAATTTTTCTCATAGTTTTCGTTGGCAGCCTGATATTCTGCCCATTCATCCTGGACTTTTTTAATATCATCAGCGTTTTCGAGTTGAAATAATAACGCCTCTAAATCTTTAGGCATTTTTGCGCGCATTGCATGCTATTTTGAACTAAGCAATATAAAGTATTAATCCTATATAAAAAACGGTGTTTTTCCCGTGGCGTATTTCAAATCGTTTTACTATGTTGTGCGGTAAACCTTTCACTACAAATGGAATTCGATTTAGATAAAACGATCATTGATTTATCAAAGACTGACAGCAAGCTATGCTGGACGGTGAGAGATAGTGTAGAAGGCGTGCAAATTTTCGGTGGTATTGGGTCAGGTAAAACATCTGGGTCAGGACGTTTTATTGCCTTGAAATTTCTCAGGAATAATTATGGCGGACTGGTCCTAACGGCAAAGCATGATGAAAAAGAGCTATGGACGGAGTATTGCCGTTTAACAAATCGGCTTCATGACCTTGTTATCGTTGAACCTGGTGGTAAGGAGTGTTTTAATTTCCTGGAATATGAATCAAGTCATATAGGCGTCAATAGTTCTTTGACGGTTAATCTCGTCCAGGTTTTGAAAACTGTTATCCGCGCTGGGCAGGATGCGGGCGATTCCAGCAAGGACGACAAATTCTGGCAAACGGCACTTGATATGCTGCTGGCCAACACGATTGATCTTTGCCTGATCGCTTATGGCCGTGTCACCGTCAAAATGTTATATGATATTGCTCAGTCTGCTCCTAAAAGAGGCATCACTGGTGCCGGTATTCAAACGCTCCCGAAAGAAGATCCTGACAATCCAACAGCATTCAAAAAAGCTTTTGACGTGGCAATGGACAATATTCAAAATCAGGTCAAGAGCTGGCGTTCGCGGATACCGTCACACGAATATCAAGCAATCAAGACAGATGACGAGTTCACGCGGCTGGCATCGGAAGCGCTGCCTGACGTACGCCGGATGGATTTTATTGTTAACTTCTTTAATGACACCTATAAAAACCTGGCGGACAAAACCCGGTCTATTATCGACTTTAATTTACTGGGCTTTTTATACAATCTGCTAAGGGAACCTACCTACTCCCTCTTCTGCCGTTACGCGTCAACGTTTGTTCCGGAGGATTCATTGACGGGAAAAATCATCCTGCTCAATTTACCCGTAAAGGATTATCACAAGATGGGCAAAGATTGTCAGGTGATGTTTAAATATATCTGGCAAAGAGCGATGGAACGCAGGCGCGTGGGTGAGAACGGCAGGCCGGTATTTTTATGGGCGGACGAGGCCCAGAATTTTCTCCACGAACATGACGCCGATTATCAGGCGACCGCCCGTTCAAGCCGGATTGCGACCGTTTATATTTCTCAAAATCTGCCGAATTATTTTGCCAATATGGGAGGGACAAATGCCAATTACCGGGTTAAAAGCTTTCTTGGTACACTAGGCACTAAGATTTTCCATGCTAACGCGGACATTGAGACTAATCAATATGCCTCTGATCTGATCGGTAAAGCCTATGCCGTTGATACATCAAAATCAGCGGCCATGGCGAGTGAATTTTCTTCCTCCCGAACGCAAAAATACAGCCTTGAGCAGATGGTGCGTCCGGAAGAGCTTGTCGCACTGAGAACCGGCGGTCCGATGAACAAGTTTATCGTCGAGGGGTATATTCATCTCCAGGGCAATCAGGAAAAAGATGAATTCAATCATCGTAAAATCAGCTTTTCACAAACAGTCATTCCCTAAAACTATATAAATGAAAAAAAACATCTATTACAGCGAAGTTGTCATTCGCAAAAATCTGGTCAAATCGAATTTGCTCAACTGGCTCTTTGCCTTATCTTCCTTGTTACGCGTTCCTGTCGAAGTTTTTCTGAGAAAAAACTTTGGCGAGCGCTATTTTTCCCGGCTTCTGGTGTCATTATTTGCTGTCGCGTTTCTGGTCGTCCCTTATGTCTTGTCCCGTAGATTTGGACAAACTGATTGGGATTTCCTGTTTGAAAATTTCAGTACCTGGTACATTTACACTTTCGCATTTATCTTTTTTTCCTACAAGCGTTACCAAGAAGTAAAGCGTAATCCGTCGGTTTTTGATTTCAGCAGATTTAGCCAATATGAAGGGGATATCAATAAGACCTTCCTGAGCTGGCAAAAGGAAGGCCGGGCGAATATACGAACCATTGAAATTTACTATGAGTCCGGCGCTGTCTTTCTGGCAGGCCTTATCCTTTTCATCTGCAAGCAACCTATTGCATTGGTATTACTCGTTTGCTCTGTAATGTACTGGCTTAGCTACAGTATCGCCTATCTTATCGGCGACCATTTCATCATGGATAAGATTGACCAGATGATTATGAACGAGGAAATGGAAGAGGTTTTCGTGAATGACAAACCGAGCGACAGTGCCCGAGGCGTGCGTTTTACCATGAAAAAGCCGGACAATCCGGTCTTCCGTCAAAAGTTGATGGACAGCTTTATCATTGACGATAAAGACGATGATGAGGATGACGACGGTGGTGCTGTGGTCGCATCCTGACCCCTAAGCTATGCTTAGGGAAGAAGTCTGATAGAAAAAGTTTTATGGGTATTGATGGATACAGAAAGTGTGACCTAGCACAGCTGACTGTGTTTAGAGTGTTGTTGCAGGTGATCACAGTAGCTATCTGCAAGATGAAACTGAGAGATGACCTGGGTGAATGAGATCAAAGGCAGATGATGCGAAGGACGGAAGATCAGTAAAAAAGCAGCCATGATTAGAATGATACAAAGCCAGTCAGCAGATCATGCCAAGGATTATTTTACCGGGGCATTGATGAAGGCTGACTATTATTTGGACGATCAGGAACTGAACGGGGTCTTTCAGGGACGGCTGTCAAAAAGGCTGGGCATTGGGGGTCCGGCAACGAGGGAAGCCTTTTTTGCTTTGTGTGAGAACCGGCATCCGCAGACGGGATTACCGCTGACACCGCGCACAAAAAAGGACCGGACAGTTGGCTATGATATTAATTTCCACGTCCCCAAGTCGGTCAGTGTGTTGCATGCGCTGGTTAATGACGGTCATGTGCTGGAGGCTTTTCAGCGTAGCGTTGCTGCAACCATGCAGGAAATTGAGGCGGATGCACGGGTCCGTGTTCGCAAAGCCGGGCAGTCGACAGACCGCGTATCCGGTGAGTTGTTATGGGTTGATTTTGTGCATCAGACGGCAAGGCCGGTGGATGGTTTTGTTCCGGACCCGCATTTGCATGCTCATTGTTACGTCTTCAATCTGACCTGGGATGAAACCGAGACCCGTGTCAAGGCGTGTCAGTTTCGCCAGATCAATAAAGATATGCCCTATTACCAGGCGATGTTTCATAAACGGCTCGCCGATAACCTGGTAGCTCTTGGGTATCAGGTCAGACGGACGGCTAAGTCTTTTGAGATTGACGGCATACCTCAGGAAGTCATTGATCTGTTTTCCAAACGAACGGATGAGATTGGCCGGGTAGCAAAAGAAAAAGGTATTACGGATGCCAAAGAGCTGAGCGAGTTAGGAGCACGAACCCGGTCTAAAAAGCAAACGGGTCTGACCATGGAAGAGTTGAAAGCAGAATGGAAAAGTCAAATCCGGCTTCTTGGCGGACAGGAAACAAAAGATGCAGTCATTCGTGATGGCCGTGGGCAGAAACATCCTGGTCGATACGCAACGGCAGACAAGTGTATAGACTATGCTTTGTCGCATTGTTTTGAGCGTGCTTCCGTTGTGCCGAGGCGCAAATTGATAGAAACAGCGATGCGTTACAGCATTGGCAGTTCTGTGAGTTTGCAGGAGATAGCCACTGGCTTTGAGCAATGCAAGGCGCTTATCCATGTCAAAGAAGGTGAAAATCTGCTTTGTACCACTGTGGAGGTATTGGCGGAAGAGCAACGGATGGTGCAGTTGGCGAATGCAGGCAGGAACCGTTTTACACCGCTCTATGCAGAAGCGCCGGAAATCAAGGCAACAGGACAGCAGCGCGATGCGATTGCCCATGTGCTGACGACATCGGATATGGTGTCGATTGTGCGGGGTGCTGCCGGGGCGGGTAAAACCACACTGATGAAAGAGGCGATTTCTCTGATCGGGAAAGCCGGGAAGCAGGTGGTGACGGTTGCGCCGACGGCACGAGCTTCGCGGGGTGTGTTGCGCGAGGAGGGTTTTACAAAGGCAGAAACGGTCGCTTTGTTGCTGCTAGATGAAAAGAAACAGGAGGCTTTGAAAGGCCAGGTCTTATGGGTGGATGAAGCCGGGATGCTGGGCACGAAGGATATGGCATCTCTCCTCGATCTTGTCACGCGTCAGAAAGCGCGAATTATTTTAGGTGGTGATACCCGGCAGCATGCCAGCGTGGTGCGAGGGGACGCATTGCGGATTTTGAATACGGTGGGCGGCATCCGGACTGCTGAGGTTGACAAGATTTACCGGCAGAAGGATGTGATGTACCGGCGAGCGGTTGCGGATCTTTCAAAAGGGGATATATCCGGCGGCTTTGACAAACTTGACCAGATCGGCGCGATCAGACCGTTAGGCGGCCAGGGTCACGATGTTTTAATTGACGATTATATGGCGGCAAAGAAAGCGGGCAAAGATGTGCTGATGATTTCACCGACGCATGATGAAGGCGAAAAGATCACGGCAGCTTTGCGGTTGAGATTGCGAAAGGATGGATTTTTGGGCAAGAAGGAGATTGCTGCTTTACGTTTGAAAAGCCTGGGCCTGACGGAAGCCGAAAAAACCGACTGGCGTCATTATGAAGCCGACCAGGTTGTTCAGTTTTTGCAAAATCAGAAAGGGATTAAGCGCGGGCAAATGTGCAGAGTAATCATGGCAAAGCCGGATGCGGTGACGATTACCAACAAGGAAGGTAAGATGATGCCGCTGAATTTGGATAAGCCTGGGCAATTTGAAGTGTACCGGCCTATGGAGATCGCCCTTGCCAAAGGGGACCAGGTGCAGATTACCAAGAATGGTTTTGACAGGAACAAGCATCGTCTGGATAACGGGATGGTGCTTGACGTTAGTGCTGTGAGTAAAGCTGGCGGGATGACATTGACCAATCCGGTGAGCGGTATGGAATATAAAATTGCCGATGATTTTGGTCATATCAGCCATGCCCATTGTATCACATCGCATGCCTCGCAAGGCAGAACGGTTGATGCGATATTCGTGGTGCAGCCTGCGGCTACATTCGGGGCTACGAATGCCAAGCAGTTTTATGTGTCTGTGTCACGCGCGAGAGAACAGGTCAATATTTACACTGACGAAAAGGAAGATTTGCTTTATTACGCTTCGCAGATAGGTGACAGGCAATCGGCGCTTGAGTTGGTGCGCAGCAGTCATGATCAGCATTTGCAGCAGGTGGTCATGGAAGTCCAGAAAGCGAAAGAGGTCGATTATACTCGGGATAAGCTACCACAGGGGCCGAACCAATCACTAACTTACGATGATTATGAGCCAGGAATTTAAGATCAAGTTTGAAGAGAACAAGGATAGTGTCGAAGCTGACAACACTGTCAGTGACGATAATTCGCATGCTTATTCAACAGCGGGGAACATTCGCAATCTGGCATTCGTCTGGCCCGACGGAAAAATGCAATTTTTGAATTACAGTTATTTGGTGTCATGTGTTTATGACCCGAAGGAAGAGTGCATTTTAATGGAATTTACAACCCATAGTGTCGAACTGAAGGGTTATAAGCTTAATATCTTAGTCCATGAGCTAATGGCTTCCATTCCAAGGCTTATTTTTTGTACTAATGATCGATATCGAGCTATCGAGGACGGCGACAAACCTGTTGTCAATTCTATAAATGTTACTCTAAAAACTTAAGTTGCACCAATCTCAAATTCTGATGCTCAGCTGAAAAGACACCTATTGAAGAATTATTTGAATAAATCTAATGAATTGAGTAAATTGTTTTAAAATATTATCCTATGAAAAATACTCTGAAAACAGCTATTTCAAATGACGTTTTGAAAAAGGTCAAAGAGTTGCCTAAAGATCGTGCTCAATTATTGTTAGCCAAACTCATATCTCAGGCATTACCAAATGGCTCCTGCAAAGATTGGTACTGTGCCGGCCACAATAAAGGGCATAAATAATTTTTATGTTTCAAGGCAATACTTTGCTTAATCCAATAACTGGTGTTGAACTAAATTCTTTATTCAACAATGTAGATTTTGTACAAAGTATTTACACAACCCGTGTTTCGCCAGATCCTTCATTGGCTGTGGAACGAATAGCCAGATTTTATGGTGTTAAGCCATCAGTAAGCGGTGACAATGTTTCTGATATGATAACTATCAGAGAAAAACTTGTTGAGATCGCAAGTGATGCGTCTATCTTATATGCTTTTGCACTCACTGCTCCCCATACACATTGGCCGGTAGGTAAGCCCGTTATCTATTCCTTTATAAGTAATAAGGACTGCTATCACATAGGTCATTTAACTATCAAAGAAGATTGTTTCTATACTCCAACATCCTTTGTTTTTTCAGAGGACGGGCCTATACCATATGAGTGGGCGGATGAAACAATTGTTATCGATAAGCATGAACTTCAACAATGTTATGAAATCGTTCACGCAATTAATTCCAATCTTTTGATTAAAGAGCTACCCATCGGAATAGCGATCGATTTTCGTTTTCGAAACTCGCTAAAGAAGTGGCCACAACGCTCGTTAGAATTTCCTTCTAGCAACCCATCCCATTCAGTCATACAAAGAGGGTTGGTGGAAAACAACGTCAATCTGAACACATCTATGGAGCAGGTTTCGTGGCATGCCTTGTCTGAATTATTATATAGCTTTTCCGAACCCGAGAAACTTCTTCTTACTGAACTATCTGCTTTGGTAGAGAAAGCAAATGGCGTTATTGAAAAAGAGGCCATTATCAGTAACCTCGTAGATGCAATCCTTAGTGAAAAGGAATGACCTTTTTTAAATCCGTCTGATCAGGATTTGATAAATCGATGCGTTGCATACCTTTGAAAAAATCAACTCGTTCTGAAATTGCCTTCCGAGTTTCTGCATCTATTGAGCCAGAATGAAATAGTGTGATCGGGCAGCTGCCAGCATGATTTCTTAGATTGGTCAGTAATTCTAATAATCCTTCCAGATTAGGTTCAAGCACATCCGAACTTACCAGGATGGAAGAAAACTTCTTATTGTTGCCGGACAGCTGGCTCTTGACCACGTCAAAGCCTTTTTCAAAGTTGGCTACGGAGATATCAGCCTCCTGATCTTGCTGGTGGAGATAGGCCGTAAGAGAGTTAATATAGCACTCGTTTTTGCTGATGATTAGAAACGCATTTGAACCGGACATGAATTATCTCCCCCGAGCTATGACTGTAGTTTACCTAATGAAAGTAAATAAATGCTGAACTGATTATTAAAAAAGCCTCCATTTAACTGGAGGCTTTTTGCTTTTATTGCAACCCGTATAGATAATCGGCGGCTTTTGATGCGTCGCTTGCGGCAGTGATGACGAATTGCTTGTTGTCTTTAAGAACCTTCAGCCAGTGGGCGATGTAGGCTGCATGATCGCCTTTGTCCAGCGTGGTGATATCAAATTCAGCGCATAGGAACGCTGCGGTGAGTTCGGCTGTGAGTTCTTCTACCGCATAATTTTCGTCACCGAATTTTTTGCCTTTTGTCCGGTTGAGGCGTTTTTCGGCACCGGTCCAGTGAGCCAGTTCGTGCAGGAGGGTTGAATAATAGCCTTCGGTTGCGGTGCAGGTTTCCGTGGTGATGAATTTCTCCATATCCGGCATATAGATGATGTCGTCTTTCGGGACATAGCAGGCGGATGATCCAATATGAGCGATATGGGCTTTGGTGTTTTCGACAAATTCATCGATGGGTGCGATTTTGAGGGCAAGAAGCGGTTCGTGCGTTTCGACGGGTTCGACTGGTTCCTGATAGCTTTGCAATTGGCAGCGGTTGAAGACGATGGAGGATTTCAGGAAGGGGATTTTTTTGATTTCGCCATCAACTTCGCGTTCGATGGTATCGTAATAGACGATGAGTGACCCCTTCTCGCCTTTCCTAATGAGTTCTTTTTGTTGTTGCCATTGTTTGAAGCTGGCCCATTCCGGCGATGAAAAGTTCTTCTCGATGGAGGTACACCAAAGCAGCAGGATATTGACGCCGCGGTATTTCTTGTTGGTTGAGTAATTAAGCGGTAGTGGCGGGAGCCTGTGATCAGCGCCTTTCCATGGGCGGTGCCAGGGAATTGTACCGGCTTCAAGCTGGCGGATGATGGTATCTGTGACTTGTTGATGAATATCACGGCGGGTTGTGGTTTGTGGGTTGTCGGATGTGCTTTGCATTGGATAAGCCTTTCTAAAAAAAAGTGATGATGACAGGGAATGTGCAAGCCGAAGGGCTAGCGACCGAACCGGCTGTTATTTTGGTTGGGCGGGTGAATGCCGTAAGGCAGAGGAAAATAATAGTTGGTGAAGCGGAGCGGCTTCGGTTAATGACCTGTCATGACATCATCACTGATGGTTTGATGAGGGCTGGTAGGAAAAGCTATTCGTCCCGCTGAACGCGGCGAGCGGTTACAAGTTGTATTTACTGGCAATGCGGGCGAGCATGATTTTGTCTTCGGTGATGCCGGCGCATAGTTTTGCAGCCTCCGCGTAAACGGAGAGCGGATAGCGACCGGTAAAATATCTGTCGCACTCGACAGAAAGATTGAGGATAGGTGATTTAATAGTTGCGAGTTCTGTTAGGCTGACATAGCCGAGTTCGGGGCAATGCAGGCCAAGATCACACAGGCCAAAAGCGATGGTGGGTTCCTGATAATCAATTTCGCTGAGCAGCCAGGTGCAGGGTGTATTGGGCAGGAAGAGTTTGACGACGGGTGGATGGTCTTGGTCTCGGTTTTCGGGTTTGCCGTTTTCCAAGAGTTTGCGCGTTAGCTCATAGCTGAGAAATCTCATTTGAAATCTTCCTGGGCTATCGGTTGCCAATGAGGTTTTTCGGGTTATGAATCCACCAGTCATTAAGGGATTGATAAGGGACGTAAAGGCTGTTCATCCGTTTGATGATGAGGTTGTCTTCAAGAGAGAGGATAGGTGTGAGCAGTTTTGCGGCTTTGAAGCCGTCGGCAGAATTATCAAGCCATAAGTAGCAGTTCAGATAGCCGTAATTGCGGATATAGGCGACGGCATTGTCCAGGGAACTATAACGGTTAAGAATGATGGCATCGCCTTCAAGGAGGTGGCTGCGTCTGGCGCTAAGCAGAGATAGATAGTCGAAGATATCCTTGAACAGGTGGATGCTGTCGGGCTTTGGCGTTGTGCCGCGGATAAAGGAGATGGCGTGCGGTTTGGTGAAGCGTTCGGTGGCCGGATTATAGAGGGCATAGCCGTCCTCTTCGTTACGAAAGCCGATGGCGCGAAAAAGTTTGCGTGTGGCTGGATTGAACACACGCAGTTCGCGAAAATGATCGGCAATGTAGCGGCGTTCAATTTTGCGTTTATCAAGATACCGCAGCAGGGCGACATGAGTGAGCGGCAAAATATTTCTGATGATGAAATCAGGTTGCGGTTTTGGTGCAAACTGCGCTGCAAGCGTTGCGTTGAATGAGATGTTTTTGAGCCAGCGCAGCGCATCGGTTTCTGTGTGATGATGGCCGTGGTTTTTGAGGTGCGCCTGAGCGAATTCAACGGTCGTGCCGCCGCAATCCGAGGCGCTGTCGTGCCAGGTATTGGTGTGGGTATATAGTTTGAAGGTGGGGGTTTTGTTTAGTGAAAACGGTGAGAGATATACCAGGGTATTTTTGTGGTTTTTGAGGGGTTTCAATCCGAGCTTGAATAAAATTTCGCGCAACGGTATTGTATGAGCATGTTCAATTTTCATTGTGCTTTCCGTCTGGGTTGGAAGGTATGGATATAAGAAATTGAATGGAACGGGTGGTGGACGTTTAGGCGTTCACCACTTATTTATTCCGCGTTAAATTCTTTTGATTTGAGGAATGCGTCCAGGTGTGATTTGCGGTAACGCACCATGCCTCTGCTGATTTTGATGGGGCGCAGGTTGTAGCTTTTGCGGCAGTCCCAGCTGGCGAGTGTGCTGTATGTTGAATTAATGTATGCGGCAGCCTGGTGTCGGGTGAGCAGCGGATCGATATCCGGAAGGGTACTCATAATGTCTCCTGATTTCTTTTTGAATATGTGTGAGATACTCTTCTGGGTTAAAAGAAAAGCAGTGTTTGATATGCCAATCAAACCAGGATGTCAAAACAATTCCCTCTGATCTAACTGCATCAAAATGCGAGGAAATTTAATTACGCTGCAACGCAACATTATTATATGGCAACTCTATTATGCGATATAATTGTCTACATGAATTGTCGTCTGATCGCCGAATCGCCTGGCGTCCGGGGTGGCAGGTTAGTAGGTGATGGTCAGCCCTGCCCCTAATCCCATATCGCTATCGTAGTGAGTGGAAAGAGACCAGTATTTGCCGACCGCGTAGCGCAAGCCAACCATATATTCTTTATCGGTATTAGCCATCAAATTGAGGCGCAAACGGCTTGTCACAGGGATATCTTCGCGTTCCAATTGGAAGCGGAATTTTCCGAGGCCATCCACACGGGCTTCGGCTGTGACCAGCATTGGCAGCGTGTATCTTACACCGCCCATGATGGTGCGGCGGTTATTCTGATTGCTGGTTTGGCCGAACAGGTTGCGTTCGTTGTCGTTCTCTCGATTATTGTAATGGTAGTCAAAGCCGACAAACGGCAATAGCCACTGCATTTTGCCGAAGTAACGGCCAACATAGGTTTCGCTTTCATACCCGTATTCCGGTTTAAGTCCCAAGCGCCATTCGGTGCCAGCAATCCAGCGGGTATTGGCGTAAGTGATTTCACCGTCGCTGCCGTTGGTTTCCAAACCAACATTGGCCTTGAGGTAGAACTTGCGGTCATCCTCGAACACTTTTTTAAGAGCGTATCGGCGATCAGGAACTTGCGGATTGATCGGTGAGTTCTCGTAAGAAAAGATACGCCCCATGCCAGCCATCATGTGATAAAGGATATGGCAGTGAAAGAACCAGTCACCGCTTTCCGTTGCCGCAAATTCGATGGTGTCGGTTTCCATCGGCATGATGTCCAAAACGTTCTTGAGCGGTGAATATTCGCCGTTTTCGTTGAGGACACGGAAGTAGTGACCATGCAGGTGCATAGGGTGGCGCATCATCGTATTGTTGGTGATGACCATGCGGATATTTTCACCCTTGCGGATTTTGATCACATCAGTCTCGGAAACGGTTTTACCATCCATTGACCAGACATAGCGGTTCATATTGCCTGTCAGTTCAAAATGGATAGTGCGTGTCGGCCAGTTGGGAAGCGTGGTTTTTTGCGGTGCCCGCAACATGCCGTAATTAAGGGTTTTGATGCCATTAGGTCCGCTATTCATATCCTGCCATTTGCCGTCCACATAACCGCCCTGCATGCCTGAATGATCTGTAGTATCGCCGCTTTGCATGTCATGACCAGCCATAGCGCTCATATCATGTCCGGCATGGGCATTATCATTATGCGAAGGTATAACTTCGGTCGTCTCTTCTGCGCTGCTATCACTAACGGTGTTACCGTAAGTGTCATCCGTACCGCCGGTGATTTCAGGGTACATCACAGTATTCATATCCATGACCTGGTTGGTCATGCCTGCCATCGGTTCCATGTCACCGTTCATTTTCATCATCGCATTCATCATCTTCATGCCTTCAAAATACTTAAGCTTAGGCAGATGCGGGGCGATGACTTTTGAGCCGCTGCCGAGCCATAATGAAGCGCTTTTGGTGCGGTCTTCCGGTGTGGCGAGAAACTCATAAGAGTGATTATCATCCGGTATGGTCACAAGGATATCATACGTCTCGGCAACGCCTACGATCAGACGGTCAACTTCTACCGGTTCGACATCCTCGCCATCACTGGCGATCACGGTCATTTTACCTCCGGCCCAGGTAAGCCAATAGTAAGTCGAGGAACTACCATTGACCACGCGCAACCTTATTTTATCCCCGGCTTTGTATTGCGGTTGTTCATTGCTGGATTTGCCATTGATGTAAAAGCGGTCGTAATAAACATCGCTTACATCCATCGCCAGCATGCGCTTCCATTCATTAAGAAGCTTCGTTTTAAAATGTCCTGCGGAGATCGCCTCGCCATAGCTTTGCACCGAGCCTTTTTTGATGGCAAACCAGTCGGTTTGATTGTGCAGGCTGCGTTCGATTTCATCGCCCTGATAATCTGACCAGTCAGTAAGGATGATCGGCAATTGCTTATAGGCCGGTTCTTCACGTTTATTGATGATGAACATGCCGTACATCCCGTCCTGCTCCTGGTTCATGGTATGCGAGTGATACCAGTATGTGCCGCTTTGCACGATGGGAAAATAGAAACGGTGTGAGCCATGCGGCTTGACGGGTGCAGTGGTCAGATAGGGAACGCCATCTTCGGTATTGGGCAAAATCAACCCGTGCCAGTGGATGGAGGTTTCATGGTGCATTTTGTTATGCACCCAGATCTCGGCGGTATCGCCTTCATTAAAGTAAAGCGTTGGCGCCGGAATAGAGCCGTTAATGGCAATCGCATGGCGCATGCCTTTGCTGCCGATTTTTGGCACCATGGTATCGGCGACATAAAGATCATAGCGCACCACGCGCGGCGGTGGCGCTTTGATCACGCCAACGACTTGCTCTTGGTGTCCCGACTGGTGATGGACATGCGCCTCGTCTGTTTTCGCTGGCAATGGCGGCGCAGCATTGGTTGTTTCGGGCTTTAAGCCGTGACCGGCATGGGGGTCTGCTGCAGGTGTTTTCGGCTTCGTCGGTGTCTTGGGTTTTGGTTTCGGTTTTGCAGCGGGAGCTTTGGTCTTTATGGCTTTTTTGACAAGCGCCATGCCGCATTTAGGGCATTTCCCTGGCGTCGATTGCTGGATTTCGGGATGCATCGGACAGGTATAAACCGTCTTGCTGTCCTGAGCCATAACCAGCCCAGGTGTCAGTAACAACATGACCCAAACGATCCAAAATGCAAATTTCATCATTGAGTGTCTCTGTTTATTTTCTACCAAAATCGTTCTCATATAACAAGTATCCGAGGCGTTAGTTGATTGCGTTAAAAATGACGTGTTCAAGACGGATTAAAAAGCCGTTCGGTGCAGTGCGGCTCATGCTGCTGTAAAGCTGGTGACGGTAGCCTATGTCAAACCTGGTCTGGCTATTAAAGATGAATTGCAGCGATGGCGCAATGTCGAGATAGCTTTTGCCAATTTCGGGTAAATATTGCCCCAGCAACTCGACCATGATATTGAAATTTGTCTGACCGTAGCTGCTATAGGATTTCGGCAAAATCAACCTTCCCATCGATGCCGTGTAGTTGACTGCATGCTGCGACCCATATTCTCTTGCTTCTGTCCCTTGCTCGTCAGGCTTGAAGGCTCGTTCATAACTGATTGACGTTGAGATGGCCTGCTTGTGAAGCAACTGTGTGCCTATCCAGCCAAGTTCAAAACCTGAATTGTGCCCATTGGTTTCGATTTCATCCTGATGGACAGGTGCATTATTATAACTTGCCCTGGCAAATCCCGCCATGCGGAAATGCCGGTAAATGTCGTCGCGGCTGAAAAAGCGGTATTTGGCGTATACAGAAGCGCCTTCAATCCCAAAGCCCCGGTTGCGATTGCTGAGAAAGCTTTCGGCATGCACCATCAGGTTTTTATTGACACCCACCATCACTTCGGGAATCAGGTGGTAATTGATGGCGCCCCCTGCCGTTTCCTTCATGAGCCAATTATTGAGACGCAGCCCTGCCGAATGCGCAGGCATATTGCTGGCCGGTTCCGTGTAAACGAAAAGCTCTTGCGCGTTTGCACTGGTGCTGACTATAAATGCTACAGCCAGCACCGTGCATGTGATTATTGATTTTTTCATTGCGCAGCTTTTATAAGGTGACAAGAAACACCCCGTTTTCGCGTTTGGCTGGCAATTCCTTCACATAGCGTTTCCACTGCGCAGAGGACAGATAAGCCTTGTCGATTACTGTCAGTTTCTGAACACCTTGCACAGTCTGGCCGTTCGCTTTGACAAACTGATAGGTCGAACCTTGCAGGGTTATCTTCGTCCCGCTACTGATCGTCGTTTTCGGCAGGGTGGCCATCACGTCAAGCTGCGCTACGGCAAAGCCTGCACCTTCTACCGCATTTTTAAGTGCTTCCGGAGACACTGTTGCGCCTTTGTCAAAGGTGATCTCGTAAGATGATTTTTCAATATTGACGTCAACACTTTTTATCCCCGGTACTTTAAGCAATGCTTTGTAAATGGCTTTGCTGCACATGCTGCATGTCAAGCCGCTTGCTGTTAAAGAGACTGATTGTATTTGTGAATAGCCCGCCACGCTGATAAGCATGGCGATGGCCAAGAATATATTCTTCATAGATTTTTGTTTTGTGATTATTTTAATTCTTCCTTGACTTCCCCGCATTCGAGCATTTGATCGCCGAAATACGGGTTTCTGATTTCCGGGAATTCGCTTACCCAGTTAGCACCCTTGCCATCAAGCGCCATCGGACAATGAGCCACAAATAACTTGCGGCCACCGCCAAATGTTTTGGCCAGATCGTAAGTATCATCGCTAAGCATCTTAAAGTGCGAGCGCTGATGATCGATCTTGTCGCTATTATCGGCGATATGCTGTGCATGTTCGCGCATATCGGATGCGACATTATTGAAGCTGGACTTTTGTTCCGCCGTCATGGTTGCCGTATCAACACTATTGAGTGCAGATAACAGCTTTTCACCGGCTTGTGATGCGTCTTTGCCTTTATCGGCTGCCAGCGCGTTTTTAAGGTCGAGATAATGATCCATGACAGGCTTAAGCGAAGCGCTGACTTTGGCATCGACACCGGCTGGCGGTGTGTAGTTTTCCTCGCTGCTTACCGTAACAGGCGCTTGCTCGTTATTGGACGTGTTAGCGGCGTCTCCGTTTCCGCAGGAGATGAAAAATATAGTGGCTGCTAAGCCGAGAAGTGAGTATTTCATTGTGTTACCTTGATTTGATGTTATTAAATGAATTGTCTACGCCGATGAATTCGGCATGGGTTCACTTAAATTCAAATCAGGAAAACACAGTTTTTTAGAAATATCGGTGGACCTGAAAAAACAGGCGGCCCATGAGGGCGAAAAACGCGTTTAGTGGTGACGCTGATCGATGACTGACCATCATAGGGAAGCATTATCATCGGCCTTGGCAAGTCAGCCCATAGGGGGGTGATCTCAAAGTTTGCCAGCGTAATGGTTGCAGCGTCCGACGCTTTCACGATAATTTTCTCATCCTTGCAACAACCGTTATCACTGCTGGATTTTTTCATGCCGCATTTGGCGCATTCATGCAGGTCGTTTTCAAACCCTGAATGCTCCAGGTTCATGCCAACGCGTTCGCCCATGCAATAATGGGTCGTGAACGCCCATCCCGTGTTGGAAAACAGGATGCAAATGGCAAGAACTATGGTTACAATACGGGTCAACGTTATTTCTGTTGTTTTAATTTAGTGTTCATTTGATCGATTTCCGCCTGTTGTCCGGAAATGATATCATCGCAAAGCTGTTTGAGTTCAGGGTCGGTCAAATCCGCTTGCCTGCACATTAGAATGGCAGCAGAGTGGTGTGGTATCATTGATTTTAAGAACTGTTTGTCCCCGACACCGGTTTGCTGCCTGATACCGGCATAACAACCAATTAAGGCGATTAGGCTTGCAACGATGATAGCAGCGTTCCATTTGCGGTTCGCATACATTATGCTCATGACTGCCAGTTCGATGATCACCATGGCACTGGTCATGAGGCCTGCCATGTAAAACTGGTTAATGTTCGGCAAGACGCTTTTCATGTCATTAACCATGGCATACATCAGGATATACATGGCTATGAAAGATATCACTACCATGAGAGCCAGTCTCAGGTAATGATTTTTATGTTTGCTATGCGAATTATGATTTTCCATTGCTACCCCTGTTTGCAAGTTATTCATCAACCTTAATTGTGCCTTCCAGTGATTTGCTATCGGCAACAGCTTTTAGTAAAAAATCTGCGAACCAAACGCCACATTGCTTTCATATGCTATTCGATTTCCGTTGCTTTAAAGCCTGCCTTTTCGATTGTTTCCGTTACATCTTCCGCATCGATACCCTCTACTTCCACTGTCAAAACTTTGTCGGGATTATCCGTGTCTACTTCCCAATTTTTAATCCCTTCAGCCTTATTCAGATGCGGTGTTACCGCGGCGATACAACCGCTGCAATTGATATTGGTTTTAAATTTCAGTTTTTCCATTGTTTAAACATTTAAAATTGATGAATTGTTGAATATTAGTTGTTATAAAATTTCAGGAAATGGTTACAGGATTTTCAGATTACAGTTTGCTCCATTTCAAACGCAGGCTGTTGCTGACAACGCTTACGGAGCTTAAAGCCATTGCTGCCCCGGCGAGCATCGGATTAAGGAGAAAGCCGTTCACCGGATAAAGAAGACCTGCTGCAATAGGAATCCCTATCAGATTGTAAATGAATGCCCAAAACAGGTTTTGCCTGATGACGCGAACTGTTTGCCTTGAAAGGGTGATGGCTTTAGGAATGCTCATCAGATCAGATGAGATAAGGGTCATCCTTGCAACATCCATGGCGATATCGGTTCCCTTACCCATGGCTATGCTGATATCCGCTTGTGCGAGCGCCTGACTGTCATTAATGCCGTCGCCTACCATCGCCACCACATGCCCTTGCCCTTGCAGGGTTTTGATGAACGCCGCTTTATCTTCCGGCAGGGTTTCAGCCTTAAATTCGCTAATCCCGATTCTGGCAGCAACCGCTTTAGCCGTTTGCGGATTATCACCGGTAAGCATGTAAGGCGTGATACCCATCGCTTGCAGGCGTTTGATAGCCTCGGCTGAACTTGGCTTAATCTTGTCGGCAATTGCCAGTGCCGCCAGTGCCTGGGTATGATCGGTAAACCAGATGACGGTAGCCGCCTCTTTAAGCCAGGCCCGGGCTTTGCCTTGCAGGGCATCCGATATCTTAACCCCGTGTTCCGCTATCGCTTTGCTGCTTGCGACATGGTAATGGTTACCACGATACATGCCGGTGACACCTTTTCCTGTGATACTTTCAAAATGCTCAACGTTGACGGCTTTAACGCCATGCTGTTCAAAATAGCGGGTGACAGCTTCGGCCAAAGGATGTTCTGATTGTTTTTCCAGGCTGTAAAGAATGGACGACAAGACGGAAGGCTCTGCGCCGTCTTTCCACGCAATATCGAACACCTCTGGTTTGCCTTCGGTGATCGTACCGGTTTTATCAAGAATGATGCTGTCCAGCTTATAAGCGCGTTCGAGGCTTTCTGCATCTTTGATCAGAATGCCGTTTTCTGCACCTTTCCCGACGCCAACCATGATTGCCGTCGGTGTGGCAAGGCCTAAAGCACAAGGACAGGCGATTACAAGGACTGTAACCATGGCGAGCAAGCCCTGGGTAAAGGCATTGTCGCCGCCAAAAATAGTCCAGACCATCAGGCTAAGAACGGAAATGGCGATGACGACGGGCACGAATACGCCAGCGATTTTATCGACCAGTTTCTGCACCGGTGCTTTGCTGCCCTGGGCTTCCTGTACCGCTTTAATGATATGGGCGAGTACAGTATCGCCGCCGACCTTCTCGGCTTTGAATTGTAAACTGCCTTTTTGATTAATCGTGCCTGAAAAAACTTTGGCACCGATTTCCTTTTTAACAGGAACCGGCTCACCACTCAGCATGCTTTCATCAATGTAGGAATTACCATTGCTGACAATACCGTCAACGGCAATTTTCTCTCCGGGTTTGACGAGAAGTGTGTCGCCTGGTTTCACCTGCGATACTGGAATTTCCATTTGATGACCGCCATGATGAATAATCGTAACGGTCTTCGGCTGCAATCCGATAAGTTTCTTTATCGCCGAGGACGTATTGCTTTTAGCACGTTCTTCCAGCATTTTGCCAAGCAGAATAAAAGCAATCACGACCGCTGCCGCTTCAAAATAGACATGGGCATGTAGACCGCGCTCATGCCAGAATTGCGGATAAACAGTGTTGAATACTGAAAACAGATAAGCAATGCCGGTACTAATGGCGACCAGCGTGTCCATATTGGCGGAGCGGTGCTTGGCCTGTTTCCAGGCATTGATAAAAAACTGCCTGCCAAAAATCAGGACGACAGGCGTTGCAAGCGCCCACATGATATAGTTGGCGTAAGGCATATTCATAAAGAACATACCGATCACCACTAAAGGCACCGAAAAGACCAGTGCCAGAATTGTTTTGGTGCGTAAAGCTTTTGCGTGCTGCGCCTGTAGCTGTTCAAGGCTTTCCGCCGCTTCATCGCTTTCATCAATGATGAGGTCGTAGCCAATGGATTGAATGGTTTTTTTGAAATCTTCGGCATGGGCAAGGCCCGGAATATATTCCACATTAGCCGTGCTGTTAGCGTAATTGACCCCGGCATTGATGACGCCAGGTTGCGCTTTTAGCATGCTTTCAACGCTTCCTGCACAGGAGGCACAGCTCATGCCGGTAACAGGAAACGTCTTTTTGATGGTGTCGACGCCATAGCCAAGGTCACGGATAGCACTGACAGCTTTAGGCACGACTTCCTGAACGTCGTCAGCCTCTATTATTGCACGATGATTATTGAGTTCTACCTTATGACTTTTAAGGCCGGGTACTTTACTTAATCCTTTATCGACGATCAGCGCACAGTGTTCGCTTTCTACATCGACAAGAGGGAGAATGATTTGATCGCTCATAGCCTTACATTTACTGCAAAGCTCCGACCATTCAAGCTATCATCCGTTACAGGATTCTCGAAAAGAGTTATAAGATTTTAGCTTTGCCGAGTCGGTTTATCCTTACCGACCTTATCCAGCGGCTTACGGGTCGAATTACCGGCTTTCCATGCGCTCGGTGTGATCTGCATGACTTTTTTGAATTGGCCGCTCAGGGCTGCAACGCTGCTATAGCCAAGATCATAAGCGATTTCTTTTAAGGATAGTTCGCCATAAGCTAACAATTCTTTGACACGTTCAATTCTTTGCTGAATGGCATATTGTTCAATGGTGATGCCTTCCGCCTCAGAAAACTGGCTGCTCAGGTAGTTATAATCATAACGCAAGGTACTGGCGATATGGTCGCTGAGTTTCAGTTTGATATCGTCATCATTGCGCCTGTGAATTAATTCGATAACGGCTGTCTTGATCGCTTCAATGGTCTGGCTCTTACGATCTTCGAGAAGTTCAAAGCCGACGCTTTCCAGTTTTAATTTTGCCTGTTCATGTTGTTCAGGGCTTACCTCATCTTCCGCCAATTCGATCACACCCAGTTCTATAGACGTAGGATTTAGCCCCGCTTCTTCCAACTGGTTTTTGACAACCATAATGCAGCGGTCGCAAACCATATTCTTTATAAATAATTTTGTGCCCATAATTATCTTCCTTCGCTATAGTCCCCGGTTGATTGTTACACCAACCGGGGATATCAAATCAATCTGTTATACCAATACCTTGTTAGTTCGGGTCGCTTAAATCCTTGCGGGCCAGGAATTCCTGATCGGACAAGGTTTTCAGAAACGCTACCAAATCTGCCTTGTCCTGGGCAGTAAGATTAAGTCCGTTGCCAAAGGGCGGCATGTGCTCGTCAATATTCGGGCTGGTTTGTTTAACGCCGCTGCTGTAAAAATTGACGACGTCTTCGAGCGTGGCAAACCGTCCGTCATGCATATAAGGCGCAGTTTGTGCGATATTGCGTAAGCCTGGGACTTTGAATTTGCCGCGATCATCGGCTTTGCCCGTAAACTTCATCAGCCCGTTATCTGCCGGGTTTACATCAAGTCCATTGTTACGAAACGCATGATCGGTAAAGAGCGTATTCATCATATGGCAGGTGTTGCATAACGCGTCTCCGGTAAACAGCATTAAACCCCGTTGTTCGGATGCATTCAAAGCTGTCGCATCGTTTTGATAAAAATATTTATCGAAACGGGTATTAAAGGACACCATTGTCCGCTCAAACTGCGCCAGTGCTTTTACAACTAGGTTGCTGTCGACGGTTCTGGTTCCAAACGCCTTAAAGAATAATGCAGGATACTCCGCATGTGATTGCAAGCGTGTGACAACTTCCGGCCAGGTATTGGCCATCTCTATCGGATTGGTGACCGGGTCATGGGCCTGTCCCTCCAGTGTTGACCGTCTGCCATCCCAAAAGAACGCATCCGCCCAGCCGAGATTGATGATCGGCATGGCATTGCGGTCGCCGAAAGCGCCGTTGGTGCCCTGGCTGAATTGCCGGAAATCGTCAAAGCCGTTTTCCTGTTTGTGACAGGTCGCACAGGCCATGGTACGGTCGTTACTCAGCATTTTGTCATAAAAGAGCTTACGTCCTAAAGACACCCCCTCTTCCGTCAAAGGATTATCGCCTGGCTGCGGCATTTCGCCCAGATAGTTTATCACATATTGCGGGACGGTTATCGTCTTGGCAGTTGGATTATAAACTTCCGGTGGCGGTGCTGTTGTCGTTTCTTTTTTGCAGGCGTGCAGCACCGCCATTGCAGCGGCAAGGCCTGCAATGATCCACAATTTTCTCATTTGCGAAAATTTACTGCTTCACAATTTTTTGCGTACCGCGCTTGCCTTCAACATCGGTGATCAGCAAATTGTAGACGCCGGTTGCCAGCGAATTGATATCAATTGTCGGGTTACGTTTGCTGGTAAAGCTTTGCTCAATAACCACCTGGCCATTTGCTGCGACAACCTTTATTTGTTTGATAGCCTTGCTGTATGAGATGCGAATCTCATTCGTTGCGGGATTAGGTGAGATGTCGATATCCTCTGCCTTGATTTGGGCCACGCTTAAGGTAAGGCCCTGAGTGATGGCTGCGGTAATACCGGACTGATCATTGGTCGCGCCGTTTTTCTTGTTATAAGCGATATTTTTGTTGGGAGAGATCACGACCACGTGGGGCATCCCTGTACCGCCAAAATCGTTTTCATCGATGGCGTTTCCGGAATTGCCGAAGAATACCGGTTTAGTGATACCATTGGTGTTCGCCCATGAGCTTAGCGAACCGCAAGGCGTATCGCCAAAGTCGTCGATCATCCAGAACTCCACTTTACCAGGATGGCTGGTCGCGAAGCTTTCCACGGCGTTTTCAGCGGCATTACCGCCTGCAACGCAACTGCCGCAAGGCATGACCCAGGTCAACACCACAACCTTCCCGGCTGCCAGTTCAGTATAAAGATTGTGAGAAGTGCCGTTACAGTCGGTCGCTGTAAAATCAGGTGCGGTTTGTGCTTGTGAAGCGATCAGGCTGCAAACGGCAGCGATTGTAAAAATGAACTTTTTCATTGTTGTTGTTTTTAGAAATGATTTGAATGGAAATCTGCGTTGCAAGCAACGCATCATCGGGTCAAAGCCATGGCGGCTTTGAGATCAATCAAATCCTGAAAACACAATAGTAAATGAAAAGGTCCTCCCGGTGCCATCGGACTTTTTGCGGGATGTATTCTTTCTCGGTTAAGGCATCAGATAGACGTCCGGTGATCACCGGTACAATTTCGCAGGCAGGCTGGGAGCCCTCAAAGACCAGAGCTTTGTAAAGACAATCGCCTTGGCGGTGGTTTTTTCGTCGTCGACTTTGACTTTGATATAGGTTGTTTTGCAGCACCCTTTATCCATGCCAGAGCCCTTGCAGCAGCATTTGCTATCCTTTTTATGGCCTGTCAGGGAGATGTATTGCAACACTTTACCACACAAATGGTGTGTCACTGTTGCACCACAAATATTTGCGGCGAATAACAGCATGAGCAATATCGCAGTAAACCTTCTCGTCATATTATAATAGTTTGTAAAGATACAAAACTTCATTAGACGGCGGCTACATTTATAAGTCTTTAAGTCAGGTTGGAAATAAATAAAGGGGGCAATGCCCCCTTATTATTTCGCCAGTTTTAAAATGCGGAAGGCACCTCGTGCCACCAGCAGAAAGACAATCGTTCCCACAATCAAATCCGGATAAACCGACCTGGTAAAATACACAGTCGCCCCGGCGATGATCACGCCGATATTGGCGATCACATCATTAGACGTGAAAATATAGCTGGCTTCCATGTGTGCTTCTTTGCTTTTCTTCTTTTGCAGCAGATACAATGATGCAGCGTTCCCAATCAGCGCAAACAGGGACACTAAGACCATCGTTAGATAGTTAGGGGTTTCTTCCAGTCCGGTAAACCTGCGCACCACTTCAATAATCCCGAAAATGGCCAGTGCAAGCTGGAAATAGCCGCTCAGTCTGGCGATCCGTTTTTTCTTAACGATGGTACTGCCGACCACCATCAGGCTCATGCCATAAACGATGGCATCGGCCAGCATGTCGAGCGAGTCCGCTACAAGCCCCATTGAATTGGCAATGAAGCCTGCTATCAGCTCGACTATGAAGAACCCGGCATTGATGGCAAACACAATCCAGAGCAGCTTTTTATCGCTCAAATCATCATCATTACTTAGTCTCTCAGTTGTCGTTTCGGATGCCTCAAGCGTGGAGCCGAGATTTAGCTCATGAATGGCATGTTCAATGCCTTGGGTTTCGCCCTCATGATAAACAACCAGTTTCCTATTCGGAATGTCAAATTCAAGTTTTTTCACCGCTTCATGCGGTTCCAGCTTCATTCTGATAAGCTGTTCTTCCGATGGGCAGTCCATCTTTACGATCTTGAATGTTTCTTTTCTCATAATATTAGAATACAGCTTAATTTATTAATGATTGCAATACGCTTATAACGTTGACAACAATTCCGTCCTGATCGGCAATAGTTTCATCGGTATCAAGCTTGATATACCCGTTCGCTGAAATATTTACATCCACCACCCCCGGCGTAGCTTTGATTGCTTCGGTCAGGTCGAAACTGCTTTTGACATCATAGACGCTGCGCATCTTTGATATCTCCGGTGACAGGTGAATAAATACTTCTCCAATGTCGCAGCCGGCCTTTTGCAGGCCGACGAGGGCAGCATTAAGCATCGGCTGGCCGGCATCATAGCTTAGTTGTAATTCGCTGGTGCCTTCCGGCGTTTGCCCGATCAATAGAATGTTGGCACCGAAAGCCTTCTGCCATTCCGGGATAAGCTGACCCTGTATATAATCAAAGCTCTGCTTTGGGATGAATGCCATGATAAATGCCTCTATCTCTCCGATCATAATCTTAGTTTTATGCCGCCATTAATCACAAAGCCGTCAAGTGGCGCATAGATATCCCGGAATTGCGGGTTATTCAGGGTGCCGGTATAGATGGTATCAAACCGCGTTTGCCGTGCATCCAGAAAGTTCTCGAAGTTGATATAGACAGAGAACCTTTCCCACAACCTTTCGGCCATAAAGCCCATTATCCAGTAATCGCGGCCAGTCGTGCCGTCACTTAGTTTCTGGCGGGCGATGTAATAGCCTTCCAGACCGATTTTCCACTTGTCTTCGACTTCATACATTAAAACCGAATTGACCCTGTGCTTTGGGGTGAGCGGGTTTTCGGTTTTGATGCCTGCCTGATGGATATAAGCGTCTGTAAATGTATAGCCCAGGAACAGCTTAAAGTCCCTGTACCCAAGTTTGATATTGGTTTCGGTGCCCTTGCTGTCCATATGCCCGGCTATATTATCAAAGGAATACAGACCTGCCGCCCTTGGCACCAGCATGAGCGGATTATTCAGCCGCGTATAATAAAACAGATGATTAATACTGAATGTGATATCACCATCAGCAAAGCTTGTGCGGTAGTTGATATCCCAATTGGCACCATAGCTGGTTTCAAGGCGATTACTGTCAGGATGCACGCCCAGCACATCGCGGTATTGGATGCGCTCGCTTTCTTCCGTAAAGATGGTTGGCGGCTTGTAGCCTAAACCACCGCCTAAACGGGTGCTTAGTTTCGGGGTTGCCTTATACAGTAATGAAACTCTTGGCAGAAACGCAAAGCCGTAATCGATCACATAGTCGCCCCTGATACCCGTTTCGACAAAAAACTTCGGCGTGGCCTGAAAGGTATTCTGCACGAAGACCCCGAGTGTGTTTTGCGAGTAATCCCGTAATGGCACGTTGGTCGGCAGTTTCTCGGCAAAAGCATCCGTCCAGACATTCGCCCCTGCTACCCATTCCAGTCGTTCGCTTGCGGTGGTGTAATTCACTTCGGTAAAGGTGCTTTGCTGCACCCCGTTGAATTGATAGCCCGGTATCGTGATGGTGCGGTCAAAATAGCTATAGCTGTTTTTAAGCGTCAACTGGCTTTGCTCGTTAAGCTTATGCTGGAGCGTCAACTGCGTACTGAACCGCTTGGTTTCGTTGCGTTCAAAATAGGTATTGGCACTGTCGGTTTCGCCTTTGATATAAGGCATACTGCCACCCACGCGGTTTTCCAGTGTGGTATTAACGCCTATCGTTGCGGTGGTACGTTTTGACAGATACCAAAACAGGCGCGGGTTGACTGTATAACGCCCGACCTTCGGTATCGCACTTAACCCGATACCCGCAGGGTCGTAAGCTGCGCTGCCGTTATAGGCGGCAAAGATGGTGGTGCCGACTTTGCCGAACCGTTGACCATAAAAGCCGTTGACATCGATACCCTTGGCACTGGTGCCGTTGATATGAAAGCGTAGTTCCCGTTCTTCTGTCGGGGTCTTGGAGATCAGGTTGACCAGTCCTGCGATTGCACCGCCGCCATACAGCGTTGACGATGATCCTTTGATTACTTCGACCTGCTTTAAATCCAATGGCGGGGTTTGTAACAGCCCCAAGCCGCTTGCCGCCCCGGAATAAAGCGGGAAACCGTCTTTAAGGATTTGCGTATATCTGCCGTCCAGTCCCTGAATGCGTATCGAGGCATTGGCAGAAGTGGCCGAGGTTTGTTGGGTCTGAATGCCGGTGCTTTCAGACAATAACATGCGAATATCGCCCGGTTTCATGTTGGATTTTTCTTCCAGTTCTTCCCCGGCGATAAATTCGACGCGGGTCGGCATGTCGGCAATGGTCCGGCTGCTTCGCGTGGTGCTGATAACCACTTCGTCCAGATCTTCGCCTTCCTCTGCTTCCAGGAGGACAAGCGCGGTATCAGCCGTGGCCAACGGAAATTCCAGCGTATCGCTGCGTGTTTCAAAGCCGATAAACCTGTAAATAATCGCATATCTGCCGGCGGGGATTTGCTGAATGGTCACAAGACCGTTTGCATCGGCGCTGCCGCCAAGCGTGGTGCCGACCAGTTGTGCGGTTGCCCCGATAAGCGGTTCCTTGGTTTTGGTGTCTTTAATAATGGCGTGATAGCTATGCTGGCTATAGCCAGGCGCAGCAGTTATGATGGCTATTAAAGCCATGAGTATATGTTTCATCGAAATTTTAGTTAATGCTCGTGAATAAAAAAAGCATAGCTATGGCTATGCGAAAGCATTAACCGAGCCGTGGCGGCTGGAAGAACTCTATCGTCATGTCCTTAATGGCATTAGCCACGTAACCGGTTTCAGGTTTGGGCATATGCGTGACGATTGGCAAAGGTTCGATGCGTGGAATAGACGGGATAGAAATGATATTGTGGCAGCAGGAACAGATACAAAACGGCGTGCAGGTATCGCGTTCTTTATCATCCGAAGGCGCTTGCTCCGAATTTGTCACCGTGCCGTTTTCGCACATATCGTTATCTGCGCATGGCACAAGGCTCAGCAGCAGCAGATAAATCGCAAATATGGCGGTTGTCCATTTCACAAGGGCAAAAATAGCACTTAATCAAAGACTATCCAATGACGGCGTCCAAAGCATAAAAATGGAAACCGTGTATTACTGCTAAGCGATCAGATCGAACGCTGCGGTCCTCCATTGCAAACAACCTAAAAAACAGATAAAATCGTGGCTGTTACGGCAGAAGTTACCAGCAAGTTACCACAAGCCAGGCTTTACGTATTAATGCAATGCTAAGTTGTTGAAAAAATTGGTGGGCGTAACAGGGATTGAACCTGTGACCTCTCCCATGTCAATCGAATTATGAATATTGATGGCTATTGTCAGACATTGATATTTACATTTCAAAACAACAACTTACCTGCATTTTTGTAAAATACTCTTGAGGGCAATTGAGGGCTGTTGACGTGACAAGTTACCCGATTGTTACCAAGAGAGGATTACATGATCAAAGAAATTCGGTTTAACCAGGCTTCGATACAAAGCCTCCCCCTTCAGCCGTTTCTGTATGAAGTCAGAGATACCGTCACCCCTGGTCTTATTATCAGGGTGAATCCCAGCGGAGTAAAGACATTTATGTTTTTCCGCAGAATCCGTGGCAAGTTGAAAAGGCTTAAACTTGGCCGCAGCTCCGACATGACGGTTGATCAGGCAAGAAAGGCTGCAATTACATATAACAGTGAGTTGATTGCAGGAGTCAATCCTCATGAAAGCAAAGTGGCGGAACGACAAGAGCTGACATTCAGCGAGCTTTATGAGCGCTATTATAATGAGCATGCGTTAGTGAATACTAAGCGTCCGGAAGAAAGCCGGGCGACCATAAAATTTCATACGCTGCCGAAAATAGGCCATCTGCGGTTGAGTGAAATTACCAGGACTGTGATCAAGCAAATCTTTATAGAGCAAGGCCTTGCCCGTGGCAAACAGCAGGCAAATAAAGTCATGAACATCGTCAGTGCCACATTTAATTTTGGCATTCGGGAGGGTTATTTTACAGGAGTCAATCCGACCTTGGGTATCAAGCGTTTTAAAGGTGAAAGTCGTGATCGTTTTCTGCGTCCGCATGAGCTTGGTAAATTTTTGCAGGCTTTGAAGGAAGAAGAGCAGCTCTACCAAGATTTCTTTTTACTGTCGTTATTTATCGGTGCGAGAAAATCAACCATGCTGGCAATGCGGTTTTCGCAGATAGATTTTGAGTTGGGGCATTGGCGTTTGTCTGCAAGTGAGAGTAAGAATAATGATGTCAACATCTATTGCTTATCCGATCAGGCGATAGAAATTCTCAAGCGGCGATTGCAGGCGCAAAAAGACCTTACTCCTGAGATAGACTATGTGTTTCCTGGGCGGGGAAAGAAAGGTCATTTGGTGGACCCCAAGCGTGCCTATGCACGGATTAAAGAGCGTATGGAGGTAAAGGATTTATGGATACATGATTTGCGCAGAACATTGGGGAGTTACATGGCCATCAATAATTCCAGTTTACCGATCATCGCCAGCGCACTCAATCACAAGAGCCTTGCGTCAACACAGATTTATGCACGCCTTAATACAGCGCCGGTTAGCAAAGCTGTGAGTGAGGCAACCATAAATATGATCCGCTATATGCAAGATTAGTTTGAATATAATGCTCGGAGGCTTTGTGCTTTTGAGCAGCTTATCTTTTCCACGTTATTATCCAAATTATAGGATATCTTAATCAAGCATCAGTGACTTATGCCGCCTTAACAAAAAAGAACATGAAAACTAAATATACAGCAATAGCTGCTGAAACTGTAAGAGCTAATCTGGTCTGCGACATCTTTTGAAATATAAAAAATGATCGAAAGGCGTAGATTACATACAGTATTACCGGAATATCCCAAATGATGGTAAAAAGACGTGAATCCATTCTGTCGCGTAAAAATAAAAGTGGAAGTTGAATGTATAGTAATGCAGGATTGATTGTGAGTAAGACAGTTCCATAGACATAGGCCAATATAACAAGTACCTCAACAAAATGATGTTTGGGATAACCTGCGAATGCATAGCCGATGATCGTGACAACAATAAGGATAGCATATAAATAATACTGGTTGTATTCTAATAGTGTTCCAACATAATAGCCGTTCTCTTTCGCATGCGAGCCTAAAATTGAATATAAAAGTATTCCTACCGCAAAGTATGTAATTGGATTTTGGTATCTCTTTCTCCTCCCCCCTAAATATTCGCCCATTACACGACCAGGAGTTCTATACATACCCACGAGTGTTTTAACGAAACTGTGTTCGACATTGGTGAAAAGCTTCCAAAATTCAGTTATTATTTCTATAGCATTGAGGCGCTTAGTGTCTGTACGCTGCCCACAGCTAATACAATATTTACCCTTGGATTTATTACCGCAGTTCTTGCATTTAACCGATTGATTTTTCAAAATTGAACGCGTTTAATACCTTATTAAATTTCGCGAACTTTTGGCAAATCAATTTATAAAATCATTGACCTATTATGAAAAGATTGGTAGAGTTGAGCAGAGGTGAAAATGAAAAGAAATCATGTCGTGAATTTGGTCGCAACTGCTGTTTTTATAGTTTTGCCAGTTGGCTGCTTCGTTAAGCACCTCTTTGAGGACAAGGAAGAGCTACGTAAAAAACAGTTATTCCTTGATCAACGTCGCGAATTCCAGATAAACGGCAATGATACTACTGTCTACTACAAACTGACTGGCGATGAGCTAAAGGATTTAATACGCTACCCGCATCCAGATAGGCTCAATATCAAATAAGCACTAGCATTATTTCGGACGTATATTACTCGGCTTACGATTGATTTATCCACCCATTAGGTATTAGTTTTTCTCCATTACGCCATTCTTCAAGAATAGCATCTTGGAAATACTGTTCTCTCAACTTTGCATGATCTGTTATGATCACTTGAAAGTTTGGCGATAGTTCATTGGTCACCTTAAAGATAAACTCGTACATCTGCCTTACAGCTCTTTCATCTGAACTTTCAGGTATTGTGCCTTGATACTCATTGTCCCTAGCTGGTGGGTAATATGCTTGCGAAGGCTGGTCAAGAATTAAGAAATGCGGTACAGGTCGCCCTGCCAACACGAAATGTTTGTGTAATGCAAAATGAATGAGAAGATGAAATGCGACCCAATTTGCTCCGCTGCCTGCCTGATTCAATGGCACAGAACGCGTAATTCGATCAATAAAAATAGTTAGCTTTTTAATGTCAAATCTTAACGGAGCATCCTTATACTCTAAGTCTAGCTCAGGGCCCCAAGTGGTCATTTGGGTGTTAATATGGTTTAAGATTGCACTTATCCTGGCATCCCTTTCATCTGCGCTTATTTGGGATTCCAGACCTTTAATTTGGTCTTCCAGAAATTCAACCCTCAATGCTAATGAGTTGTCAGCCTCAACAATTTCAAAACTTTCCAGAAAGAGCGATATACGCCCTATAGTCTTCCCTCTTCTAATATTGACATTGCGCAGCCTATTCGCATCATCCTGCTCCCGATAAATTGCTTGGATACTAGCCTGTCTTGTTTCCATTTGTTCTTTGATACGATCGCGCTGAACAAGAAGATCATCGGTAAATTTGTTTAATCTCGGGCTTTCCGTAGTAGTTGTTGTCAAGTTAGCTGACAACTCTGAAAGAGATTGGTTGATTGCCGTGATGGATGGTATCTGTTGCGTTAATTGGCTGTTGCATAACGGGCATGAGTCATGGCTTGCCTCTGTTTCGCTAAATAATCCGACGCTTTGAAGGCGAGCTACTTGTTGAGATGCCTCACTGGAATAGTTATTAGTGCTGTCGATAAATGACTGCACTGCTTTTATTTCATCTTTTATTGATGCTAGTTCCTTCCCAAGTGCATTTTTTTCATCAATGAGTTTTTTAAGGTTTTCATTTTCGCCTTCTTGATATTCAGCCTCGAAATCAAGTTTTACAACCTCATTTAATATAGCCAATGCTGCCTCAGTGCTTGTTACTGGAGCATCAACAGCTATCAAGTTTAGTGCTTTAGCTTCGTCAACTAATGCAAAAATTCTTGAACTACCTTCCTCCACCAATCGCTGATTTTCCTTCAATTGCTTTACTAGGCGATTTTGTTCGCGCTTGAGTGCACTTATCTCTCTTTCAATACGAACTGCATCTTCCGGTACTGCACCGAGAAAATAAGGCAATGTGTCCTTCATAGACTGGGCCGTGTAGTTGTCAGCCTGGTTGTAAAACAAAAACTCGCGTTGATCAATTAGATCTTGCGGCTGAAAAGAATAGAATCGACTATGTTTAAAATTAACCGCGAGAGGATCTCTGGTTCCTGATTCAGGTGTATTAGTGAACTCACTAATCCGCATTTTCCTAGTTAAATAATCCTTTAATGTTTCAATATCAGAATTATTTGCTATTTGTGATAATTCTGGCGGTTCAACTGTGTCAGCATTGGCAAGATAAATGTGAGACGTCGATGCTTGCCCTAAACTATTGGGATTTTGCCTAGCTACAAATAGCTGCTCAGAATCGAGTTGGAATAAAACACTGAACCATTCGACAGTGTCACGTATAACTCCGTCTGAAATTTTACAATCATCACTGCCAAGGCAGTAATTTACTATATCAATTATTGCTGTTTTCCCAGTTTTGGATTCACCTGTGATGATATTTACCTTCCCTAGCTCAAAAGGTAAAACACGTTTCTGCCCTGCTTTATTATAGAGTATTATACTGTGTATCTGCATAACAAACTTTCTATGGTTTTATACCTAGTAGCGAATAGATAGTGAATGAATCCCCAGCTCTTGACAACACTTTCCCCCAAATAAGTGCCTTGCTGAGACAGTCGTTAGCATCGTCACTGGCTAGAGATGCTTTCGTTTTTTTTCCGAGTGCTTCAATGTTTCCTTGATCATCTATCCGAAGAACATCGTGGATGACTCCAAACATGATTGCCTCTTTTGAAAAACGTATAAGGCCTTTTACATGCTTATCTAACTCTACTTTAAGGTGTTCATTATTATTCAGCCATGAATGCATTGTTGTTGCCTTCGTTCGTGGTAAAGTTATCCTGTAGCGTTCAGGTAAAACAAACGGAAGAACTAAAATGGATAGCGCAAAAGGAAAGTTTTGTGACGTTTCAGACATGTAACCTTTAATACATTCCCTTAACACCTCACAAGTGAATGCGGGATTAAAAAGGTTGCCAGTGATGATCGGCCTATCGGTCCAAGCTTGCAAGATCATATTAGCGTTTCGTATTTAGGGTGCCAACCGATTTTTTTACTATCTGACAGCATCTGACAGCTACCTATAACCATATACACTTCTTTGAATCTTTCTTTTATATGAATCGGCGGATATTGAGCGACGTAAAAATTTTTGTAAAAGTTGTGGCCGCGTTCGGCAGAAAGATTTTCTTCTTCGCCATCTACAATTCCACAAAGAGCTGAATACTTTCTAGACCAATCGTCATGAAGTTTAGCATGATATTCCATTTGGTCGTTTGGAGAAATGAGCCCTTCTCGCAGCCATTTTGATGCTTGACTAAATGCCCGATGATAATCGCTGATCGCATGGTTGATCGTTTGTGGTTGCGCACCGATTATCTGGAGCTGCTTTACGAACGGCATATTGCGGTATGCCGAGAGTTGGGTTTCATCGCCTACAATAGAACTTAGAAAATCGGCTGGGAGGTTATCAGATTTTAAGCTATCAATAACATCCCAAATAATTTGTTGCAATTCCCTAAATGAAATCCCTTGCCTTTGGTTTTGCAATTGCAAAATGACTTGGTTAATGAACCAGCCTTCAACTCTCTCAAACAGAGACTCGTAGTTTTTACATGTCACACGTAAAATCGTAAGTATGGCGTCTTTAGCTTCATTTATATTTTGCGAAGAATCCAGGACAATGATCCTCTTGACTAACTTAGTTTGCTGTTCTTCAGTTAAAGCTTTAAAAGCTGTATAAGCTGCCTGATTAGTTTGGTTACTAGAAGTGTCTGCAACCTCGATCATATCAACGATTATTCCGGAAACATCACGCTCATTTCCTACGTTAAAAGACAATTTGGCAAGGATACTTCCGGTAGACGCAGCGGCAGTTGTTACTAATGTAAAGACGGAAGTATCAGGGTTGATCTGGCCTGTAGAGACCATTTCACTCCACACCCTTATGGTTTTCCAAAAGTCAGTACTTGCGTTGGTTATATTAGGCGGATTATTTAAATGAAACTTTGTCTGATACACATCTGTTCCCATTGATGATGTGATACTTATATCATCAATGGTCTCGATAAGAAGGGTAGCATTTTCATCTTGCTCTTGAAGCAACAGTTTAAGGCCATATCTAATTTGATATAGGTACCCAAGAGTTGGTTCATTTGCGCAAAAAATTGATGACATTAACGCCTAGCACTTTGATAGCAAATATAATGATATATAGCCCGGCTAGTACTTTCAAGACTGACATAACAAGAAACGAGGGTACAACTCTTAAGCCTTTATAAGTGCTTATATACTTTTCGTAAAAAGTAAAATGTTGTACCTATGTTGTACCAAAAAAAAAGAGCCGGTCGAATGACCGGCTGTAATCTGTGCCCAGAACAGGAATCGAACCTGCACTCCCTTGCGAAAACCAGATTTTGAGTCTAGCGCGTCTACCAATTCCGC
>MKUN01000045.1 GCA_001897835.1 Bacteroidetes bacterium 46-16 | reverse complement strand
TCTACACTCGCGGATATCCATCAACAATACAGGTCGCTCCAATGGAGCTCTTAATTATTGAAATCAGCATATAGCTATAAACAGGGCGCCCCGAGGGGCTGAACATGATATCGAATTATGTTAATCCCAGAGGGATGTCCTGTTTATAGCCGCGATACCCCAAACACACAAGCTCCGTAGGTGCGACCTCAACGCGCGAATGTGTACTCAATAGCACCGGTCGCTCCGATGAAGCTCTCATGCTCATGTCATTCATTCTATAAACAGAACGCTTTGAAGGGGCTGCTGTGACTATTAAAAAAGGGTCGCATCGCCACCTTTCTTCCTGCCCAGGTGTTTGTAGGCGCGTTCGGTAGCTTCACGGCCACGCGGCGTACGCACAATGTAGCCTTCCTGTATCAGGAAAGGCTCATACACTTCCTCGATAGTGCCAGCCTCCTCGCCTACCGATGTAGCAATATTATTCAGACCCGTTGGCCCGCCCTTGAACTTATCTATCAGCGTAGTAAGTATCTTATTATCCATATCGTCGAGCCCGCTCTCATCCACGTTCAATGCCTTCAGGCCATGCTCTACAATGGCTACGTCTATCACACCGTTGCCCAGCACCTGTGCAAAATCGCGCATGCGGCGCAACAGGCCATTGGCGATACGCGGGGTGCCACGGCTGCGCTTTGCTATCTCCATAGCCGCATCGCTGGTGATACGCACATTCAATAAACCGGCAGCCCTTATCACGATACGCTGCAACACATCGGCCGTATAATATTCAAGCCGCGATTTGATACCGAAACGCGATAATAAAGGTGCAGTGAGCAAGCCGGAGCGCGTGGTGGCCCCTACCAGGGTAAAAGAGTTAAGATTGATCTGTATGGTACGTGCAGCAGGGCCCGTATCTATCATGATGTCGATCTTAAAATCTTCCATAGCGGCGTATAGATATTCTTCTACCACCGTACTAAGCCTGTGTATCTCATCTATAAAAAGTACATCCCGCTCCTCGAGGCTGGTGAGCAGACCTGCCAGGTCGGCGGGCTTTTCTATTACAGGCCCCGAGGTCTCTTTTATATTCACGCCCAGCTCATTGGCTACAATGCGCGAAAGGGTAGTTTTACCCAGGCCGGGCGGGCCGTGAAATAAGATATGGTCCAGCGCCTCACCGCGCAGGTTGGCCGCTTTTATGAATATGCGCAGGTTCTCCACCAGCTTAGGCTGCCCCGAAAATTCTTCGATGGTCTGCGGCCTTATGCTGTTCTCATATTCCCGCTCCTTCGGGTTCAAATTATCCCCCGGCCGAACATGCGATTGTTCCATTGCCTAAAGATACAATTTGAATTGTCAAGGATACGCCGCGTGTAAATAATAAAAATATTTATCCCTGTACCGGGTATCCCCATCCGGGCAGGCCCCGGCTTTTCCTCATGAGTTAACTATATTTGCAGCTCATTTAACGATACAGCATATGGCTTCTCAAAAACATAAACTGGCAACAAGGCTTATTCATGCAGGCGTGCAGCCCGATCCTACAACGGGTGCTATCATGACGCCCATATACCAAACATCGACCTATGTGCAGGCTTCGCCCGGCGACCATAAAGGTTATGAATATGCCCGTACCCAGAATCCTACCCGCGATGTGTTGCAGGCATCGCTGGCCAATATTGAGAACGGTAAATATGCCCTTTGCTTTGGCAGCGGCATGGCAGCAACCGATGCTGTGGCCAAACTCCTAATGCCGGGTGATGAAGTGATCGTATCGAACGACCTGTATGGCGGAACTTACCGCATTTTCACTAAGGTGTTTGCCAATTACGGTATCAAATTCCAGTTCATAGATATGCATGATGCGGAAAATATACGCAACTATGTAACCGGCAAGACCAAAATGATCTGGATAGAAACACCGACCAACCCCCTGCTGAATGTTATCGATATCGAAGCCTGTGCCGCCATCAGCAAGGCGCATAACCTGATCCTCGTTTGTGATAATACTTTTGCATCGCCTTACCTGCAAAACCCGCTTGACTGGGGTGCAGATATCGTGCTGCACTCAGCCACCAAATACCTGGGCGGCCACTCCGATGTGGTACACGGAGCGCTGGTAATGAATGATGCCGGGCTGGAAGAGCGCCTGCGTTTTATACAGAACAGTTGCGGTGCGGTACCCGGCCCCCACGACTGCTGGCTGGTGCTGCGCGGCATTAAGACCCTGCATGTGCGCATGCAGCGCCATTGCGAGAATGGCGAGGCCATAGCACGATACCTGCGCGCACATCCCAAAGTGGACAAAGTGCGCTGGGTAGGTTTCGAAGACCATCCTAACCATGCCATTGCTAAAAAGCAAATGCGCGGCTTCGGGGGCATGATATCCTTTACCCTTAAAGACGATAATATAGATGCGGCATTAAAGGTGCTGGAAAAAACAGAACTCTTTGCACTTGCAGAATCACTTGGCGGCGTGGAATCACTGATCGGTCACCCGGCCACGATGACACATGCATCGATACCCCGGGAAGACCGTGTTAAAAACGGCTTGGTTGATTCACTCATACGCCTCAGCGTGGGTATTGAAGATATGGATGACCTTATTGCCGACCTCGCACAAGCTATCGGGTAGTTTACTTATCCTGCTTTTTAAGGGATCTTATTTTTGAAGGTTTACGAGATTTGTGTATGATGCCAAGCACAATGATCTTCATGCCTGATATCTTGTAGATAATAAGCCAGGATGAACACACTGCCTGACGATACATTTTGGATTTAGTCGGCATCTCCGGGCACTCTTTGTAAGCAAAAGGAGTATTCCCGATCCGTTCTATAGCAGCAAATATTGCATCACCGACCTTAGCAGCATTCAGAAATTGATGGTTAACAAAAGCTATATAGCCTGTTATCTCATCAATATTTTGCAAAGCATTTGCGGTCAGCTTTACTTCGTAAGCTGTTTTTTCTTGCTTTGCCATCTTGACCTGGCCTCTTTTAAGGAAATTGTGGGGCTATGTTCGGCGTTTTCGATCCATGCTTTAAACTGGGCCACGCTAAGTGGTGTCCCGGGCAAAGCCGGAGAATCAATATCCGTTTGCTCAACTATACGAATGAAATGCTTTTGCGCTAAGCTTTGTAATGTTTTTAGTGCAACAGCATCATTTATTTCTACAGTTATTGTCTGCATTTTATAAAGTTAGCACTTTCCTTCCCTCAAAAGTGCACTTTAGGAAATGTTTGCATTAATTTAAGTGTATAAGCCCCCGTTGATGGATATCACCTGGCCGGTGATATAGGATGCATTCTTAGAGGCGAAGAAGCCTACAAGGTCGGCCACTTCTTCGGCAGTTCCGAAACGCTTCATCGGTATCATACCCGACAGTTCTTTTTCATTCAGCTCCTCCGTCATATCGGTTTTGATGAAGCCGGGAGCAATGGCATTTACAGTGACGTTGCGTTTGGCTATCTCCTGGGCAAGAGCTTTGGTGGCCCCTATCATGCCCGCCTTTGCTGCGGAGTAATTCACCTGGCCCGGCATGCCTTTGATACCGCTCAGCGATACCATATTGATGATGCGGCCATAACGGTTCATCAACATATTGTTGAGCACTTGCTTAGTAACATGATACATACCCTGCAGGCTGGTATCGAGCACGCTGTCCCACTGCTCATCGCTCATGCTCATCATCAGTATATCCTGGCGGATACCGGCATTGTTCACCAATACTTCTACCAGTTTATCGGTATTGGCTTCCACCCAGCCACCCAATACTTTTTTTATATTTTCTTTATCGGCCACGTCGAACATCATGATCTCGGCAGCCACGCCTTTGTCGCGCACCAGCTTAGCCGTTTCTTCAGCTGCTTCGGTATTGCCTTTATAATTCACCAGTATGTTGTAGCCCATATCGGCCAGCTTAAGGCATACTGCCCTGCCTATGCCGCGCGAGCCTCCCGTTACCAGTGCGTATTTGTTCTGCATAATCAGTGTCCGGGTTATATTTTTTTCTTGAAGTGGCTTACAATATCCGTCTCCATCAGCCAGCCCTTTAGCTGCTGCAGGTTGGATGAGGCTGAGAAGTCTTCTTTAAAGAAGGGGAATATCTCCCGCACACCTTTGTACATCCATTTGGTAGATGGGGCCAGTTTATTGGCAAGGCCCCTGATATCCACGGCCTGAGTAAGCGCAGCAGCTTCAACTGCCAGCACTTCATAAGCATTCTCTATCACACGGTTACACATCAGGGCGGCATTGCAGCCCATGCTCACTATATCCTGGTTATCGTTATTGTTGGGTATGCTGTGTATATACATTGGCATACTCAGCGACTGGTTCTCGGCCACTGTAGAGGTAGCAGGGTATTGCATGCCCTGTATACCGAAGTTCAGGCCCAGCTTACCGGCATTGGCAAAAGGCGGCAGTTTCTGGTTCAGGTGCGGATTGAGCAGGAAGTTAAGCTGCCGCTCAGCGAGCATTGAGAGCTTTGTGACGGCTATCTTCAGCTTGTCCATCTCCAGGGCCACATAATCGCCATGGAAATTACCACCGTGAAATATATTCTTTGCCTTTCGGTCAACAATAGGGTTATCGTTCACCGAATTCAGTTCGTCAATAATAACAGACTCAGCACTCATTACCGTATCTATTACCGGGCCCAGTATCTGCGGCACGCAGCGCAGCGAGTAATATTCCTGCACTTTATCTTCCAGCACATCTTCGGTCACCTTCTTGTCATAAAGGTGTTCATGGCGCTTGCGTAATAATTTACTGTCCTCACCCAGTATGCGCATCCATTCGGCAACCAGCCTTTGGCCTTTATGCTGTTTCACATTGTTCAGTTCGGCAGAGAAATGGTCGTCATAGGCTTCCATCATCTCGTTCACCATCAGCGACAGGAGCATACTCCACACCACCAGCCTGTGCGCCATGATCACGTTCACACCGCCGATACCAGTCATGGCCGATGTGCCATTAAGTATGGCCAGCCCTTCGCGTATATGTATCTGCAATGGCTGCAGCTTCAGTTTCTTATACACTTCTTTTGCCGGCACTACCTTGCCTTTGTACCAAAAGTCACCTTCGCCTATCAGGCCAAGTGCCAGGTGCGCCAGTTGCACCAGGTCGCCGCTGGCACCTACGCCGCCGTGGGCATATACACAGGGGTATGCTTCGTTGTTCAGCAGGTCGGCCATTAGCTGCACTGTATCGGGGTGTATGCCCGAATAGCCGAGCAGCAGTGTATGCATCCGGGACAAGAGCATGGCCCTCGTGTGCAGGGGCGATAACAATTGCCCCATGCCTGAGCTATGGCTGCGGATCAGGTTATATTGCAACTGCCTGCGATCGGTATCGTTGATACGGTATTGTGCCATAGGCCCGAAACCGGTATTGATACCATATATCAGCTTGCCTTTCGAAAATTTCTGTAAAAACTCAAAACTGCCCTTCACATCTTTCATCGCCGTGGCAGCAACGTTTACCGTTTTTTGCTGCAGCATGATCTGTTCGAATGTCACCAGGTCCAGAGCTTTGCCTCCGAGGGAAATCATAATTTGCTAAAGTACTGTTTTAATAAGGGTGTGCAAAGATAGAAAAAAGTAATGGGTAAAGGTAATATAGTAACGAATGGATTATAAGCCCAGGAGGCGATGATGCAAACAGCACTCACTTTAAAATAATAAAACATTTGACAGCCTAGCATGATTTTATTACTTTCTTTTCTGTATATAAAGCCCTCCACAAATAAATAAAAAAATAATGGCCGTAAAACACGTAGAGATAGACACCCTGCAATTACATGATTATGAGCAGTTGCTTGAGGCTATGAAAGCCTCTTACCCGGCATGGCAGGGTAGCTACTGGAGCATGAAAAGCATTGAGAACCTTATAAAGCGCTTCCCGGAAGGGCAGGTGGTCATTAAGGCCGATGGTGTGGTAGTAGGCTGTGCCTTATCGATCATCGTGGATTATAAGAAATTCGGTGACTCGCATACCTATAAAGACATTACGGGTAATTATACTTTCAACACGCACGACCCGGATGGCGATGTGCTTTATGGCATAGAAGTATTTGTACACCCGCATTACAGGGGCCTGCGCCTGGGCCGCCGTTTGTATGATGCACGCAAAGAGCTCTGCGAGCACCTGAACCTGCGCGCTATTGTATTTGGCGGACGCATACCCAATTATCACAAATTTGCCGATGAGATATCGCCCAAAGAATACCTGCAAAAGGTAAAGCAAAAGGAGATCTATGACCCGGTGCTTTCTTTCCAGCTGGCCAACGATTTTCATGTAAAGAAAATACTGAAGAATTATATGCCTGAAGATTCCCAGAGCAGGGAGTATGCCACTTTGCTGCAATGGGATAATGTGTATCATGCACGGGAAGACGTACAATCCTTAAGGGTGAAGACCTATGTACGGCTGGGCCTTATACAGTGGCAGATGCGCCTGTACCGGGATATCGAGGAGATGTTCACACAGGTGGAGTTCTTTATCGACTCTATAGCAGCATACCACGGCGATTTTGCCTTAATGCCCGAATTGTTCAACGGCCCTTTGCTTGCTGAGTATAACGACATGAAAGAGGCCGATGCCATGCGTATGCTCGCCGCACACACCCCTGCTATAAAACAAAAATTCACCGACCTGGCCATTAAATACAATGTGAACATCATTACCGGCAGCATACCCAGTGTAGAGGACGGACGGCTGAAAAACATAGGCTACCTCTGCCACCGCGACGGCTCAGTAGACCAGTACCAGAAAATACACATCACGCCCGACGAGGAAAAATACTGGGGTATCGAGGGGGGCAACGCACTGGAAGTATTTGAGACCGATGCCGGTAAAGTAGGCATACTCATCTGCTACGATGTTGAATTCCCCGAACTGCCCCGCCTGCTCGCCGAGCAGGGCATGCAAATACTTTTTGTACCCTTCCTTACCGATACGCAAAATGCCTATATGCGTGTAAGGGCCTGCGCACAGGCAAGGGCCATAGAGAACGAATGCTATGTGGCCATAAGCGGCAGCGTGGGCAACCTGCCGAAAGTACAGAACATGGATATCCAGTATTCGCAATCTGTCGTCTTCACCCCCTGCGATTTCGCTTTCCCTTCCAACGGTATAAAGAGCGAGGCTACTGCCAACACAGAAATGGTGCTGATAGCAGATGTGGATCTGAACCTGCTGGACGAACTGCATGCCTATGGCAGTGTGCGCAACCTGAAAGACCGCCGCAAAGATTTTTACGAGCTGAAACTGAAAAAAGACAGCAAATAGTTATTTCTTTTTCACAAGTGAGCTCAGCGGGCTGCGCAGTTTATTCGCATCCACCAGGTCAACAGTGATATTGCCGACCAGTATGGGACTCTCTACCCTTACAGGCAGGTGGTTATTGTCATCACCTACCCATACCGACATTTTATCCCCCCCTTTGAATATAGTGCCCTCTATCAGCAGGGGCGCTATTTTAATGGTATTGAAGGTACCATAGTGGGTCTTTATACGCTCCTTGCCCACATAGCGGATGTAGAGATTGTACACCTTATCGTCAAGGAACATGCTGAAGGGTATCTTATCGCCGGGCTTATATTTACTGTAATCGATATTGCGGGCGTAGTAAATAGTGGATAGTACATCCTGCACACAAGCGGGCACATCATAAACACCGTTCGTAGAGGTGGCTTTATTTTTCTTCCTGTCGAAAGTTACATTGTTGTATATCTTAAATCCGTCCTCATCCACATTGCGTACAAATCTTGCAGGCAGCATGGTCTCAGCATCTATGTAGGTCTCATATACATCGCGCACGGTAAAAAACCATTCGTATGACTTGAAGGTCCTTCCACCGCCTTTGATGTGATAAACGTTACGCCCGTTCAGCGTCTCGAGGTCGGTAGTAAATACTGCCGTGCCGGCGCCCACCCATATGTTCAGCATATTATAATATACCTTGAAGGTGAGCTTTTCGCCTTCTTTGAAACTAGTATTTTTAATACCGCAAAAATCATTTTGTGCATCGGCAGCACATGCCATACACATTACCAGCAAAAAACTTAAACTTTTCTTTAACACACTCATAATGCTCTTCCTTTCTTTTATTAATGTATCACCTGAACAGCCGCAGCCTAAGCAACAATATACTCCCTATTACCGCAGGAACGATGAGATTAATGAACCAGAGGCCTGCGCCCGCTGCCACGATACCGATCACATTGGTTGAGAACTTGCCAAACAGGAATACACTTACCTGGCTGCGTATGCCCAGCTCTGCAAGGGCTATGGAGGGTATCACCGTTATGGCCCAGAAAAACAGGCAAGCGATGAAAAAACCTTCATACAGGGGCATAGATACATTCATCCACCGTAATAAAATCAAATACTGTGCCGTAAAGACCAGGAAACGCAGCATAGAGATACCCAGTATCTTAAGCCGTTCATCATTTCTTGTGCGCATCAGTAACTGCCTGTATATGTGCAGCCTGTGCATCCATTTAAAACGCTGCAGCAGGGGCAGCCATTTTTCGAACTGCGTATAAATAAGGATCAGCAATATGATCAGCACGGCGCTGCCCAACAGCAATACCAGTGATAATGTGCCGGGAAAAGCAATGTTGTAATAAATAAGCCCCGCCATACCAAAGAAGAACACGGTAATGAGCTGCGCGAATATACCCAGTATCGATACACTGATGAGCCTGAAGGTGTTCTTCCGCTTCATATACAGGATGCGCCCGGGATATTCGCCCAGCCTGTTTGGCGTAACTATACTGAAAGCGATACCTGCAAAATAACTGGCCAGCGCCTGCCCGTATGTAGTGGGCTGTGCGGAGCCTGCCAGCATTTGCCATTTCTTTGCTTCAAGACCTGCATTAATGGGCAGTAATAATATGGCCAGCCACAGTAAATAGGCCGGTCCCGTATGCCACCATATGCTGCTGTCCACCTTACCCAGTTGCTGCCTGGCCTGCAGGTATATACCCCATAGCAGCAATATGGATATTGCAGCGCCCGGCAGGTAGTTGAGCCATATTTTGGTACTTTTGTTCAAATACTTTTTTTCATTGCAGCAATCGCCCCGCATCATTCTTGGTATTGACCCCGGCACACTGGTGATGGGTTATGGCCTTATCGCTGTGCACAAAAGTAACATATCGCTTGTGGAAATGGGGGTTTTGCAACTGGCCAAGCGACAGGACCATGCCGAAAGGCTGGAGCTCATCTTCCGCAAGATGGAAAGCATCATCAAGCTGCATACACCTGTGGCAGTGGCCATAGAAGCCCCCTTCTTTGGCAAGAATGTGCAAAGCATGCTCAAGCTGGGCCGTGCACAGGGTGTAGCGATAGCGGCGGCCATGATGCATGGCTTACAGGCTACAGAATATGCACCGCGAAAGATCAAGCAATCCATTACAGGGCGGGGCAACGCCACCAAAGAGCAGGTATGGCAAATGCTGCAGCACACCCTGAAATTTGAGGAAGATCCCCGTTTTATGGATGCCACCGATGCCGTGGCCGTGGCCCTCTGCCACCATTACCAAAGCCGGCTGCCCACGGCAGATGCCGCTGCGGTAAAGATCAAATTGCCCCCAGCCAAAAAAACAGCTAGCTGGGAGTCTTTTATTGCGCTTAACCCCGGCAGGGTAGCTAAAAAGCGCTAAAAATCATCAAATTTTAATATTTCTTTAAATAAATCACATACTAAAAGGTATGCAGGCACAAAAATGATTGCTTATCTTGCAGGAACATCATTGCGGATGGATTTGCGCCATGGATATTGTGCCGCATAAAACATCAGTACTCTGGATAAGAGCACCAAAAAATATCGAAAAAGATCGCCTGGTTTTTCTTTCTTGCCCATAGATAAGCCGGGGGCTATTGCTAATTCATATAGCATATATTTTTCTATCCCTGGCATTGACTACCATACCACTAACTGTTTAAAAAAATTAAATTATGCCTGCGTATAAAGCAAAATTATTGCTGGTAGAGGACGACCCTACTTTGAGCTATGTTATGAAAGACAGCCTGGCAAATGCTGGCTTCGAAGTAGTTCACTGTCCCGACAGCGAAAGCGGCTGGCAACAGTTCATGAAGCACAACTTTGATGTATGCCTGCTGGATGTGGTGCTGCCCAAAAAAGACGGGATGCACCTGGCCAAGCAGATACGTGAAAAGAATGAGGCCATACCTATCCTGATGCTCACATCCAAATCGATGGATGACGACAAGCTGGCCGGTTTCAAAAGCGGTGCCGACGATTATATCACCAAACCTTTCAACATGCAGGAACTCATCCTGCGTCTTGAAGTATTCCTGAGGCGCACCAAGAAGAAAGAAGATGATACGCCCGTGGAGTTCAAACTGGGCAATCTCGATTTCGATTATAACAATCTTGTGCTGCGCGGCGGCGCTAAAGAGCACCAGCTCACCCAGCGCGAGGCCGACCTGATACGCTATCTCTGCCTCAATGCCAACCGCGTGCTGAAACGCGATGAGATACTGATGAATGTATGGGGCAAGGAAGACTATTTCCTGGGCCGCAGCATGGACGTATTCATTACCAAAGTGCGCAAGTACCTGAAAGAGCAGCCCGGTGTGGAACTGCAAACCATACACGGCATAGGCTTCAAGTTCGTGTACAACAATTAATACACTGTGTAACAAGCGAAAATAAAAACGTCCCGCTCAACAGCGGGACGTTTTCTATATGCATTGCTCTCTTTCTCTCTTAATATTGTTACAATTTACGTAATTCCTGCTAAACCGCCGGGGGCCTATTCATCCCTGAAGGTATTGTTCACATCTTCAAAGTGCGGGCATTTCTGGTAATTCGGCTTATCCTTCTTAAGCCTGCCGCGTGCAAACACAGATACCTCGTATCCGCCTACCCCATTGGTAGCAGGCCTCAGCGAAGAGTTGTTCATATCATAAGATACCGCAACAGTGTATGTACGGTAATCCATTTTCAGCGTAGGGATGAAGGCATCATTCAGCCGGTAGAAAAGGCCTGCATACAATGCAAAATTATTTGCCTGCTCGCTCACCGAGCGCCAGCCGAGGAAACCACCCCCTATCCATTCCTGGTAAGGCTTCTGGTTCGAGTAGTTGACGTGCATGGTCAGCGAGTACTGCTTAGTTATGTTGGCCTTAAAGCCCAGGTTACCCTGCCATTTCATGGTATTGCGCGCAAAAGCGTTTATCTCTGCAAAGGTCTGCTTGGGCTGCAATACGTGGAAGGCCGATGCACCAATATAATAGTTGATCGCATTATTGGGGCCCATAGAGCTGTTGAAACTTACACCCGCACCCAGGTCAAAATTATTCAGCGAGGTCACCGAAATATTTTCGCCTGATGGATTGGATGAACTGTAGTTACCATTCACATACTGGCTGCTGAAGGTCATTTTATTGATGTCCACAGAGCGCTGTATATAGCCTGCGGCAAAACCTACCGACAGGTAAGAATTATGGTCGTCTTCCATCGACTTGTTGTAGTTAATGGCCGGGTACACCTGCATACTGTTGAAGGATATGCTGCCTGCTTTATCATAAGAGAAGGCTACGCCAAAACTCACATAGTCGCCCACTTCCTCGTTCACGGCTATCCTTGTTTCGGCAGTAGCATATACAGTATTAAAGGGCACCGATATATTGCCCCATTGCGTACGGTAATTCACACCGGCCTTGAAATCGCCGCTGAATATGCCCGTAAGGCCCGGGTTGCGCAATATGGCATTTTCGTAGAACTGCGAAAAGTGTATGTCCTGTGCCTGTGTGCTTATACCACATAGCAGCAAGGCCATTACGATAATATTCTGTACATGTTTTTTCATCACAATGTTTTTTTCAGGTTCACGGATCATTTATCGCACTATAGAGATATCTCCTTTGTATTCCATTATCTCGCCTGTGGTAGCACATGTTGCACTGATGATGTACACATACACATCAGGTTTCAGCTGTGCGCCTTTGTAAGTACCATCCCAGCCGTTCGAGGGGTCATCCACAGGTATGTCATGGCGTTCATAGAGCAGTTCGCCCCAGCGGTCAAATACGCTTAGGCGTTTCACTACCGATATACCTTTACCGCTCGGGTAGAACCTGTCGTTCAGGCCATCGCCATTTGGCGTAAAGGTGTTTGGAATGAATATTTGGCTCTTGTCGCATTTCACGCGTATGGTCACACTGTCGGTAGCTTCGCAACCTTTCGGGTTGGTCACAATGACCGTAAAGGTGGTCGTATTGATCACCGCCACCTGCGGATCGGGACAGTCGGTACAACTCAGGTCGTTTGCCGGTGTCCATTCAAAATGGGTGGCATTCTCAGCATTCGAATTAAGCGTCACTACCGTTCCTGCCACTACAGTCATGTCATCACCCAGTTCCACAGTTGGCAGCGGGAATACACTTACCGTTGCATAAGCAGTATCAGGATGGCATTGTCCCTGTCCTATGATTACCATATAGGTGGTTGTGGTATCGGGCTTAGCTGTCGGTGTTGCCGATTGGTTGTCGCTCAGCCCTGTAGCAGGCAGCCATAAGTAGCTGGTGCCGCCGCTGGCGCTCAGTTGTGTTGATGAGCCTTTACAAATGCTGTCTCCAAGGCTGGCAGTTGTCGGCGTTCTGGGTATGATGGTTACGTCAAGTGTGGTCGTATCTACACAGCCATGGCCGTCTATACCCGTTATGGTATAGGTGATATTGCCCTGCGGCGCTACTACAGGGTCGGAGCAGCTCGTACAGGACAGGTAGTCCGTTGGCGTCCAGTTATACGTGTTAGCACCCGTTACGTGCAGTTGCAGTGTTTCGTCTTCGCACACGGCCTGTACTGAGCCCGCATCTATTACAGGTAAGGAGTTCACCGTTACCATCACGTTTGCCGTATCGGTACAGCCGTTGGGGCCTGTACCAATCAATGTATATGTTGTAGTAGCTGTTGGCGATGCTATAGGCGTATCGCAATTGGTACAGGACAGACCTGCCGCAGGCGACCATATATAACTTTGCCCGCCGCTGGCGCTTATCGTTGTCGATTTGCCGAAACATATTTCTTTATCCGGCCCTGCACTTATATCCGGCTGCGGCAGCAGGTTCACCGTTACCGATTCCGTATCGCTGCAGCCTGTAGCACCTACCACCCCGGTCACAATGTAAGTTGTGGTCGTATCGGGGCTGGCCACAGGATTGTTACAGTTGGCACAGGACAGGCCGGTTGCAGGCGACCATGAGTAGGTCTGCGCACCGCTGGCGGTCAACTGTGCACTGGTACCGGGGCATATGTCCTGGTCGGGGCTCGCAGTCATTACCGGCAATGTATTCACCGTTACCACTACAGTATCGGTATTGGTACAGCCATTGGTATCGGTACCGGTCACTACGTAGGTCGTAGTACCCGTTGGCACCGCAATAGGTGTATCGCAGGGCAGGCAGGTAAGCGAGGGATCATTATTCCAGAGATAGCTCACAGCACCTGTGGAATGCAAAGTTGTTGTTTCACCAAGGCATATGGCCACATCAGGGCCTGCATTAACCTGTGGCGGCGGCAGCACCGTTACCGTATTCGTTAACGTATCTGAACAGCCAAACAATGTAGTGGCTATAAAACGCACGGTATATACGCCGGGAGCTGCATAAAAATGTGAAGGGTTATGTCCCGTTCCCACGGTATTGTCACCAAAGTCCCAGCTCAGCGTGCTGATGCCGGTTATGGTTCCCCATGTACTGTCCGTGAACTGTACGGTACCTGATGCACAAAGCATACTCGGCGCAAGGTCCATTGTAGCCTCTACGCCATCCACCTTTATCGTATCGGTACCCTGCACAGCCACATTACAGTTACCACCATCGCTTAGTATGATGACGGGTATATACATACCGGGCTGCGTATAAGTATAAGTGATGGATGAGTTGGTATTGGTCTCTGTATAGCCATTGTTCATATCCCATGTCACCTGCGTAGTATTCTGGTTATTGGTCGTGAGCGTAATGGTCAGGGGCTCACAGCCGTTCAGTGGCGGGTAGCTAAGTGTGCCCGTAGGCCCGTTGATCACTACCTGTTTGGTAGTTGAGTCCATACAGCCTGTAGCGCTGGTCACCACCAGCTGCACTGTATAGGTGCCGGGATAAGTGTACACCGTGCTGGGGTTAGGCAGTACTGATGAGCTGGCATTGCCGAACGTCCATTGATAGGTGCTGGCGCCAACTGATGTGTTGGTGAAGTTGTCTATGAGCGGCGGGCATGAAGCGAATGAATCGCTCATGATGAAGCTGGCCGAGAAATCATAAACGTCTATATAGTTCACACGGGTCAGGGTATCCTTACAGCCGCCGCCATCTGTTGTTATCAGGCGCACGGTATAGAAGCCACCCGTAGTATATGCATGGTCCGGGTTAGCAAGTGTCGATGTGGTATTGTCACCAAAGTCCCACTGGTAGGTCAGTACCGCGTTGCCGGTCGATGAATTGGTAAAGTGTACATTCTGTCCCGGGCACACCAGGGTATCATTGCTGCTAAAGCCTGCATGTGGTTTTATTACGGTGATATAATTGGTCCGCTTGAAGGAATCCATACAGCCGTTCTGGTCGGTAAGCACCAGGGTAACACTGTAGGTACCGGGATTATAATAAGTATGCGATGGCGTTAAATTATTACCACCAAGGGTAGTGTTATCGCCAAAGCGCCACAGCCTGGTAGTTATGGGCAGGGGCGATGTGCTTTGATCAGTGAACTGGACAGTAAGCGCAGCACAACCTGATGTAGGGCTGCCCATGAAGTCGGCTATTGGGCCGCCCACATTGATATAGGCAGGATTTATGACGGAGTCTTTACATCCCCTGCTGTCGGTCACAACAAGTTTCACGGTGTATATACCCGATGAGATATAGGTATGCGTGGGGTTGGTGGCTGTGGATGTAGTATTATCGCCAAAGTCCCATTTATACGAACTGCCGCCTACCGAAGTATTGGTAAAGCTTACGCTCGATCCGCGGCACAGGCTGGTAGGCAGGCCGGTAAAGCCGGGTACCAGCGGGAAGACGGTTATCGTATAGCTCTGGTAATCGGTACAGCCACTGGCCGTGTTCGTTACCGTTAGCGTTACCGTATAAGTGCCGTAACTGGCGTAGGTATGCGTGGGACTAACGGCATTCGACAATGGTGTGGCATCACCGAAATCCCATGAATTGACATCATTGCCTATCGAGGTATTGGTGAAGGTCACGGTGAGCCTGTTGGCGCAACTGTATGCAAATGTGAAATCAGCTTTCGGCAGGTTCACGGTAATGTAATTGTACACCATCGTATCCGTACATCCGCCATTATAAGCGATGAGCGTCACGGTGTATTGACCGGGGTCGCTGTAGGTATGCGTGGGATTGGTAGCTGAGCTCTGGCCGCCATCGCCAAACAGCCATAAGTAGCTGGTGGCATTGGTCGACAGGTTAGTGAAGGTAACGCTCTGGTTCGGGCATATCACTATCGGGTTGGGTGTAAAGTTCGCCGTCGGGTGCGGGCTGGCCGTCACCACTTTAGTGGCTGTTCCCGTACATCCCGTAGTGGTCACGAAAGTATAGGTAATGGTATAAGTGCCTGCTGTGGTGTAGGTATGTGTGGGGCTTGCAGTTACCGTATTTATCGGGCTGCCGTCACCATAGTCCCAGGAGAAAGTGCTTACCACGTTGGGTGCATTGAGGCTGGCACTCATGCTTACGGTAAGCGGGGTACAACCCGATATAGGGGTGGCCGTTATCGTGGCTGTAGCCTGCGTTATCTTCACATAGTTCACCCTCGTGAGGCTGTCCTTACAACCGGCAGCGCTTGTGGCCACCAGTTTCACCGTAAAGTTGCCATAAGAGTTATAGGTATGCACATGTGTTGCGTTGGCATTGGTACTGGTGCTGGCGTCACCATAGCTCCAGGTATAACTGGTAGCACCGGTTGTAGTATTGGTAAAGGTCACATCCAGCGGTGGCATACATGCCGTCAGCGGAGTACCGGTAAAGTTCACCACCGGCTTTGGCTCCACCGTTATGGTTTGATACGAGGTATCAGCACAGGCCCCGTTCTTGGCTATCAGCCGCACATTATAGGTGCCTGCCGTATTATAGCTGTGGCTGGGATTGGTGGCTGTAGATGTCGTATTGTCGCCGAAGTTCCAGTTATAAGAAGTAGCGTTGGTCGAGTTGTTGGTAAAGCTCACGGATACACCGGCACACACCGTAAAGGCACTGGGTGTAAATGCCGAATGTACATCCACAATGGTCACATATGCCGTGCGCACCATAGTGTCGGTACAGCCTGCCGCATTGGTGGCTATCAGTGTCACCGTATAGGTGCCCGGCGCGTTGTAGGTATGGCTGGGGTTAGTGGCTACCGAGGTAGTATTGTCCCCGAAATTCCATAGATAGCTCGTCGCGTTGGTCGATGTATTGTTGAAGGTTATCGTGCCCGGTGCGCCGCATGCTGTGGGGTTGGGGCTATCGAAATTAGCATCAGGAGCTTCTACCAGTTGTATATAAGCAGCTTTGGTCAATGACTTCTGGCAGCCTGAGGCATTGGTAACCACGAGGGTCACATTATAACTGCCCACAAGCGTATAAGTATGGCTTGGATTCTGCAATGTTGAGGTATTGCCATCACCAAAATCCCAGTAATAGCTTACGTTGCCCGGTATGTTCGGGTTAGAGAGATCGGTGAACTGTACGGTCTTTGGAGGGCAGGATATACCGGAGTCGATACCCTTGAAGTTTACCGTAGGGCTGGGCAATACATTGATGTAATTAACGATGGTCTTGGTATCCGTACCATTGGCATTGCTTACCGTAAGCGTAATAGTATATACCCCCGGCGTGATGTAGGTCGTCGACGGATTTTGTATGGTTGAGGTTGTGTTATTCCCCAGGTCCCAGCTCCAGCTTGTGGGGTTGCCTGTACTAAGGTCGGTAAACTGTACCACGATAGGGGCACAGCCCGATACGGGACTGGCACTGAAGTTAGCCACCGGGGCAGCAGCAAATACCTGCAAAGACAGGCATACGGTAATGACAGTAAATAAAAGCTTGTAGATTTTTTTCATACGCAATATATTGGACAGCTACCGCTGCTCCCTTAAGCAATTAATAATTTGCTTCTTCCATTTTGCGGCGCAAAGCTGGCAAAAGCAATATTTAAACATTCGTATTTCAATGCGTTTAACTATTCATATAGAAATAGTTGAGCGCATCAAATACTTGATGAATTGTTTACGGTAGTGTATGTCACAGCGGCTTAAATTGAGCGACCTTGGTCAAACCCCTACCTGCTGTTTATAAAATATATTGCGTGAATTGAATACAAAACTATAAAATATTGTGTTGCTGTGTGTTAAAACTATTGTAAAAACAATATTATTTTTTGCTAAACAGCCCTCTTATTGTCTTTAACAGCAAATAGCATCCCCAAATTACTTCGGATTTTTTTTAATTACAAACCTTCTAATAAATATTGTATTATTATTTACTATCTGCGTTTCTGGAATATTTTTATCCCAACTTACCCTTGTACATCTGTACCGCATTTTCCAGCCCGTAATATAATGCATCGCTTATGAGGGCATGGCCTATAGACACCTCCAGGAGGCCGGGTATGTTTTGGGCAAAGTATTTGAGGTTGTGCAGGTCCAGGTCGTGGCCTGCGTTCAGCCCCAGGCCTTTTTCAGCAGCTACTTTCGCAGCCTTTATATAATCAGCAATAGCAGCTTGTTTATCGCTGTGAAAATTCTTTGCGTATGCCTCCGTGTATAGCTCTACCCTGTCGGTGCCGGTATCGGCTGCCCCTGCAACCATTGCCTCCACGGGATCCACAAATATCGATACGCGGATACCGGCCTTTTTAAACACGGCTATTATGTCGCGCAGGTAATCCTTTTTCTTTATCGTGTCCCAGCCATGGTTGGATGTTAACTGGCCGGGATCATCGGGCACAAGGGTCACCTGGGCGGGCAGTGTCTCCAGTACCAGTGCCACGAATTTATCTTCCAGCGGGTTGCCCTCTATATTGAATTCGGTAGTGATGATAGGCTTTATCTCCCGCACATCGCTGTAGCGTATATGCCTTTCGTCGGGACGGGGATGCACCGTAATGCCATCGGCACCGAACAGCTGGCAATCGATAGCCGCCTGCAACACGCTGGGATTATCACCGCCACGGCTGTTGCGCAGGGTAGCTATCTTATTGATGTTCACGGAAAGTTTGGTCGGCATATCAGGCTATTTGTCTGCAAATGTAAGGAAGCACTTGTTTTATTATTCTTAATGTTCCCTGTCCTTAGCTTATTTTGCACTAAGACATGTTCACACTTTGCCGGAAATATATCTGCCCGCTTGTTGCGCTCGCTGTGATCGCATCGCTATGCGGCTGCGGCAACCGGGGTAAAAAAGCCGATGACAAGCGTGTCTTCCGCCTCAACTATTCCAGCGGCACACTGGAGTCGATAGATCCTGCATTCGCGAAGAACCTGTACAACATGTGGACGGACCATATGGTATATAATACGCTGGTGGAAAGCGATGAACATCTGCATCTTAAGCCATCGCTGGCCACGCACTGGGAGGTGAGCGCCGACGGGCTTATCTACACCTTTTACCTGCGCAGCGATATCTTCTTCCAGGATGCGCCGCAGTTCGCCGGCGGCAAAGGCCGCAGGATGACAGCCGGCGACGTGGTCTATAGCTTCAACCGCATCATCGATCCAGCGGTGGCATCCAGCGGCGGCTGGATATTCAACGACCGCGTGGCCGCAAGCGAACCTTTTACTGCACTTAACGACACTACGGTACAGGTAAAGCTTCGGGCCCCGTTCCGGCCCCTGCCGCAGATACTTTCCATGCCCTATTGCAGTATAGTGCCTAAAGAAGTGGTGGAACACTGGGGCAAAGACTTTTCGCGCCACCCCTGCGGCACAGGGCCTTTTCAATTCCATTACTGGGACGAGGGCAATGTGCTGGTACTCTATAAGAACCCGCATTACTGGGAGACCGACAATAGTGGCCAAAGACTACCATACATGGATGCGGTACAGGTATCCTTTGCCGACAGCAAAGCCACAGAGTTCTTCCTCTTCCTGCAGCACCGCCTCGATTTTGTGAATGGTCTCGACGGCTCTTTCAAAGACCTGGTACTGAATAAAGACGGCTCGGTAAAAAAAGAATATGCCTCAAAGCTGCAATTGCAAAAAGGTACTTACCTCAATACGGAGTATATAGGCTTCCTTACCGATACGGCCAATGTCCTGCTGAAAGAAGCGCCTACGCGCAATGTACTGGTGCGCCGCGCCATCAATTACGCCATCGACAAGAAAAAGATCGTGACCTATTTCCGTAATGGTATAGGCTTACCGGCATCGGCAGGCTTTATCCCGGCAGGCATGCCGGGCTACGACAGCACAGAGCGCTTCGGTTATCACTACGACCCTAAAAAGTCGCTGGAACTGCTGGCTGCTGCCGGCTACCCCAATGGCCGTGGCCTCGGCACGCTTACCATCCTCAGCCCCGATAACTGGTCGGACGTGGTGAACTTCATTGCCACCCAACTGCAGGAGGTGGGCATTAAAACCAAAGTGGAGATCATGCAGCCCAATATACTGCGACAGCAAATGAGCCGCTCGCAGGCTGTGGCCTTCCGTGCACAGTGGATAGCCGACTACCCGGATGCGGAGACCTACCTGGCCTTCTTTTACGGGCCGCTGCCCGCACCGCCCAATTATACGCGCTTCAACAATGCCATCTTCAACAAGTGGTATGATGAGAGCATGAACGCCCCGGACAGCCTGCGCTGGCAGCTATACCAAAGGATGGACAGCCTCGTTATCGCGCAGGCACCAGTAATACCCCTCTTTTATGACGAAATGCTGCACTTCCTGCAGCCCAACATCAGCGGCTTCAGCAGCAACCCGATGAACCTGATCGATATCAAAACAGTGCGGAAGAATTAAAGGCCCACAGCTTAATAAGCACGACCCCCGAAGGGGCCGTTACTATAATAATATCTATGCTGTAAAGGCTGCTAGGAAGACTTGCGGCCCTTGTATTTGGCTACCAGTTCGGCCACAGCGCTGCGCCTGAGGAACTCGGGGTTCAGGCCGGTGAAGACCTTGAGCCTTGTGGGACCCATGCGCAATGCTTTCTCGAGCTGCAACAGCCCTTCTTTGGCCTTGCCCTGCTCAAACATGATGGCTGCCTGGTAATAACGGAAGTCGGCCTTCTCGCCGCAATGCTCACGGGCCACATCGAGCTGCACGAGGGCCTCATCGTAATAGCCGGTGAGGTACAGGCCCTTTATCAGGGCCACCCAGGTGGTCTTGCTGCCGGGCTTCAGGCGCACTGCATTGAGGTAGCAGACCAGCGCCTCGCTCTTCACATCCAGCTCCATGAGGCAATTGCCTATGGCCATGCAGTAGGATGCATTGTCCTTATCGAGGTGCAGGGCTACGGAGTAAGACTTCATAGCTTTCTCCCACTGCTGCTCGCGGGCATAGGTCTCTCCTATCTTGTAGAAGATACCATCGTCCTGCGGGCTGAGCTGCGAGGCCTGCCTGTAATAATCGCGCGCCCTCGGGTAGTCTTTCTGTTTTTCCCAGCAGTAGCCCATGGCCTCGAAGATCACGTCCTCGGGCTTGGCTATCTCCAGGTGCTTTTCCAGTACTTCTATTGCCTTGCCATACCACTTAAGGCGCATATAGGCATCGGCCATATTGCGGTAGGCAAATTCGAATTTCTCATCTATAGCCACGCAAAACTCGTAGGCGTCAATGCCCTTTTCGTAGAGCTTGAGGCCCTGGTAGGCGGCGCCGAGGTTGAACCATGCGAGCGCATTATAAGGATCTTCTTCGGTAAGCTGGGTGTGCAGGGCGATGCTTTCCTCGAGCCGCTCGGTAAACTCGGCCCAGAAGCATATCTTCTGCAGGGCCTCCTCGTTGCGGCGATCGACCTTGATGACCCGCTTCAGGGTATCAAAGACGGCATCGAACTCCTCGCACTCATCATATACATCGGAGAGCTCCAGCAATATCTCGGTCTTCTCTTTTTTCTCGAAGTCGCCCGACTTTTGCTCGAGCCAAAGGGCAGCCTGGTCGTACTTGAACTGGCCCAGCAGTATATCGGAGCGCAGCAGTACGGCATCGAGGTTGTTATTGTCATACTGCTCCATCTCGTCGAGCGTTTTGAGCGCCTGCCCGTATTTCTGGGCCTGGGTCAATATCTCGGCCTTAAGCAGCAGCACATTGGCTGAGAAAGGATAATAAGTGCGGGCTATATCACAGGCCAGAAGTGCCTGTTCCTCATTGCTGTTCTGGAAATAATATTCTATCACCCTTTCAAACTCCTCTTCGTCCATTATACTTATACTCTCGCCGCTCTTCACCAATTCATAACGTTCCAGCAGTTCCTCCAGCGAGCTTCTTTCTTCGTCCCTGTAATCATCATCAAACATAAGCAAAGCCGTTTATATCAAAGTTAACACAAATATCCGGCCAATCCAGTAGCCTGATGTTATGGCAGTGTGAAAATCCACAGCTTATACACATTAAAAAGTTAGGCCATTTTGCACGATAGCAAAACGGCCCCTATAAATAAACAAAAACTGTAAGTGTGAATATAACCTCGCATGGTTAGCTCGTAATATATGGTCTATATATTGCGCACTAATATATTGCTTAGTACAGATAGGGAAAGCAGACATAAAATTATAAAAAAGATTTGAAAAATGAGCTATGTTCTTTATTCTTTCCCGGCGCCTACCTTATTGCTGGCCTTGCTCTCGTTCCAGAGCCTGTCGAGGGCGGTAACGACGTAGGTATAGCTGCCCCTGTCGGTATCGGTATATTCCTTTTCGCCCTGTATGCTGAGGATGCGGTCGCTGCGGTCGAGATCGACGGGCTCATTGGCCGGGAAGCGGTAGAGGACATACCTGAGCTTCTCCTTGCCTTCGCTGCCCTGCCACTCGAGCCGGTGGCCCTTCATGCTGAGCACAGGGGCCGGGGGGGCGCTTTTATCGAGCCAGGGCATGGTGGGGGGCAGGGCCGGGTAACGATCGGTGCGGCGCTGCAGGCTATCCCTGAGCGTGCCGGGTATCTTATCGAAACTGGAGGCGCTGTAGAACACAAAACCTTCAGCACCGCTGCTGCGCACATCGCGTATCTGCCAGAGTATCTCGTGGGGGCTGGCATAGGGACCGCCCTTGTGCTCGGCCATGCGGTACACGCCCAGGCCCGCATATACATGACGGCCATAGCTGTGCTGCTGCCACCATGGCAGTAAAACATCGAAAGCGGCAGCCCGGTGACCATGCTCCCAATAGAGCTGGGGCAGCAGGTAGTCTATCCAGCCTTTGCGCATCCAGAGCAGCACATCGGCATAAAGATCGTCGTAACAGGTTTGGCCGCCACGGGTGGCGGAGCCTTCAGGATCTTTACTGGCATTGCGCCATACGCCAAAGGGACTGATGCCCAGCTTGACATATGGCTTTATATCCTTTATCTCATCGTTGAGGTTTTTGATGAATGTATTGACATTCTGCCGGCGCCAGTCGTCCTTATCCATGCCCTTGCCATAGCGGATGTAACATACATTATCGCCAAACTCCTTGCCGGCTATGCGGTAGGGATAAAAATAATCGTCGAGGTGCACGGCATCTATATCGTAGCGCTTCACCACATCGCAGATGACCTTTGTAACATAATCGCGCACCTCGGGCTGCCCGGGGTTGAGGTAGCTCTTGCCGCCATAGGACACGATCCACTCAGGGTGACGGCGGGTAATATGATCGGGCGGATTGGGGTTCTTTTTGCTATCAACGAGCGCACGGTAGGGATTGAACCATGCGTGGAACTCCATATTGCGCTTGTGTGCCTCCTGCACCATAAATGTAAGGGGATCGTAATAGGGGGCGGGGGGCTGGCCCTGGTGGCCGGTGAGGTAGTGGCTCCAGGGCTCGTATTGCGAATCGTAAAGGGCATCGCTACTGGGGCGTATCTGCACTATGACGGCATTGCAGCCCATTGCCTGCAGGTCGTTGAGGCGGTGTATGAACTCGGCCTGCTGCTGTGCTGCGGGCAGTCCCTGCCTGCTGGGCCAGTCGATATTGGCGACGGTGGCGATCCATGCGGCGCGGAACTCGCGCTTGGGCGACTGTGCCGATGTGTTAATACTCCATAATACTAATAAACAAATGCTCAAACAGTTCCTCATAGTTCAAAGCTAATTCAAAATTCAACAGGGAAAATTTAAAAAGCGGTTACGTTTTGGGGGCAAGCAGGCTGCATATTTTTCCGAGCCAAAGGGCATCGGTATCATCGAAGGCGGCGAGGCTGCTGCTATCGGCATCGAGCACAGCGATGACGTTCCCATCCTTTATAACAGGCACTACAACCTCGGAGCGCGATGCGCTGCTGCAGGCTATATGCCCGGGGAATGCCTCGACATCGGGCACCAGCAATGTACGGGCCTGCGCCCATGCCGTGCCGCAAACGCCGCGGCCATGCTGTATGCGGGTGCAGGCCACGGGCCCCTGGAAGGGGCCGAGCACGAGCTCGCCGCCGCGCACTATATAGAAGCCTACCCAGAGCCAGCCGAACTGCTCTTTGAGGGCTGCGGCCACGTTGCCGAGGTTGGCCACGGGATCGTGCTCGTAACTGATGAGGGCTTCTATTTGCGGCAGCAGGCTTTGGTATTGCTGCTCTTTGCTGCCGGTAATAATGTTCAAGTCTTCGGACATAGGGGCAATTTACGTTAAATATAAAATGGGGTAATTTCCGGTTTCCGGTTTAATTTTTATTTCCGGTTTTCAATAGCCCCTCCTGCTGAAAACCTCTACTGTATTGCCATATGACGTTTCAGTATCATTTCTGGTCGTTACTGGTTTGTCTTTTTCAAAGGTGACCAGGAGGAGGGTTCTGGTCGTTACTGGTTTTTGCCTCACCCGGCCTCTCCAAAGGAGCGGTGACTGTTATCGGCTGATGCATCCCCCGGGGTGACGCAGGGAGCTAAATTGAAAAGTAAACGCGAAAAAGTGTTCACTTTTGAATGGGGGGTAAAGGGATGCAAATGCGCGCGGGGGCTGCATTATTATCATTTACCAGATGTGCCCAAAGGTAAACTGATGCACCTTTGCCGGGCCGTATTTCAAAGAACTTCGAGCAGGCTTTTGCGGGGCAAAAGGGCTGCTGCTGTGCAAAGTTGCGCCGCGGCGGGCTAAGGAGCAAAAATAATTTTTATGATACCCCTTGCAGAAGGGTATGATACCAGGATTTGGGGGGTATGATAAAAATTGGGGGGATGGAACAGAGATACGGTAACTATATAGAAGTTTACACCAATAGGGCCAAATAAAAAGGGCTTTTCAAAGGCCCTATATTTTAAAACAAGGTAGGCGCGCCATCGTCATTATCTTTTTAGCTTTTTATCCTTTGGGTTAAAGTTGAGTGCTTTTGCCAATTTTTGATTGAAGTCTGATAGCTCTGGTTGTTTTGGCCCTAATAGGTCATATTCCTTAAATGCCAGTTCCTGCTGCCCAAATTTCTTATTCAAAAGCCTGTTAAAGTCATTCCATGTGTCGGAATGTTCATCAACGTAACAACACTTACTATCTGCTTATTAAGATGTTCAATACCCTGTTCCCGTGTTAGTTTTTGGTGTAATTTAATAAATATTACTTTTTATCAAGCAATTGAAACTTGGAAAAATATTTGCCTGCTAATGATATCAATGTACTTGCATATAATATTCGTTCAATCGCTTGTATCTCTTCGTGCGTTAGCCAATGCCATGATATTGGTGTTACAAGGTGAAAAAACCAAATAATTAATAGCACTATGAATAATATATATAAAATCCATATGGATATTCTGGCTACAAAAAACAAATGCTTATTAAGCTCAATGCCATGTTTCCCGTTTTGTTCAGCTAAAAGAACTTCATAATTAAATGGCGTTTCTTTTATGCTATTTTCATCAACAACTACCGTCTGTGGTGGTGCTTGTATGCGGTCAAGATTAGTGAGCTGCGCCATTTTCACCTGAATTGACTTTTTCTAAATAATGGCTTTTTATCAAGTCATTAGGTATAGATATCCCATGCATGGATTTGGCCCCATCTTCGTGCCATGTTTTATACCACGGCGTTCCCTCCATATGTGTCATTGTAGATAGTTCTACGGCAGAGAAATTAGAATATAAATCCCATATCCTGTCTAATAAGGAAATAACATCAGGGTCTTTAACTTTTGGTATAAATAAGCCCCCTTCTTGCGTGTTAAATCCATAAGCGAATGTATTAATCGAGTTGTTGCCAAACTCCTTAAATTGATGATATATGGACGGTATGACGGGGCCGTATTTCCACGCCTCAACGCTTTCCATTAGCAATTGCTTTCCAGTTAACGCCAAATACCAACCATGAGCGATATAAACCAATTTTACCAGCTTCATTGGAGATAGTGCCTTACCAGAATCTTGTGCTTTCTGTATAAAATAATTAGCTACTGCAATTGGTGATTCCATAACCTTTCTTTTGTTCGTTAATAATGACTAAAATTCAAAATGCCGTTCTAAAATATTATATCTAATTCTATGCCAAAGTTAAGACAACATTCAATATGTGCAACTTTGACAGCCCAAAATGTTGTTATCTTTTGATTTGGTGTAAAAAAGTATATAGTTACCAGAGATACCCACATTCATACTACAACACCATTGTAATGCAAAAAATAAATTCAAATAAAGAGCGAGATAAAAAGACAAAAGATAGAACTCAAAAGGTTGGTTTGTGATTAAAATATAGTAATGTGAAATTCTTCTCAATAAACGTGAATGTACTTTGACTAAAGTGACAAACTAATTGAACAGCAGTTGAGTTATTTTTTTTTCATTATAAATAGCCTCCATTTAATTAACAAAGCCTCCCGACTGGGTTTTTTAGTTTCGGTACATCCAATAAGTTTGCTCATGTTATATTTATGATAATCACTATCACAGATCTCATCGGCAAAATATACTATCAGGGTATCGGGGTGTATGCCTATCAAGTTTAAATCGAATAAGGTATGAATATCGGCTCTCAATAATAAACCATTGGTTATATCATTATCTTTTTCACCTCTATAGGGTGAAATATGGGCTGCTTCCAAGATATCCAGAATGTTACATCCCGTAATCATGCATATACAACCATATCGTTTACGTAATTCATCCCTAAATCGTTGCTGGCCCCTTCGTTTTTTTATTTGTCTAAAAATTCCTTCCCTTTCATCATTGTCGTCTGGTTTATATGAGACCCCTTCCGGTTCATTAATTTCTAACGCTTCTTCGGGTGGCAAATAATTCCTCGTTTCGTCTCCTAATTGTCCGGGTATCTTTGTAAAATGACTTGCAAAAAAAAGTGGGTCGACTTTTTGAATGGACATATTGCGATTATATCCACTGCTGTAATATGGACGTAATAAAGAAATTGAAGTATTTCTATCGGCATCAATAAATGTACTGTAAGTAGCTTTGTATTGAACTATATCCTGAACTTCGGATACATATGCATCAAATTCGTGACCGCGGTTACATCTATATACCGGTTGCTTGGTTTTCCGAGCTTCAAAATTTGTGGCACCACATACCGGACATCGCTTAATAGTCTTTCTATTAGGTGCGGTTTCAATCTCGGCTATTTTAGCAAATCCATGTATTACTTCCTTATCGATTATTATCACAATGTCACCTACCTTTAGATTCTTGTGATTCGGGACATTGCTATCATATTCGTATCGTGTGGTCAAATCATCATTATACCCTACTATACTGATATATGATCTATCTTCCTCAGATACGGATTTTAAAACCCAAAAATCGGCTTCTATGGGGTCTTTAGTATTCATTACTCAAAGCCCTCACTAAAAAACTCCTCTAAAGTCATATCGAAAGCTTCAACCAGTTTTAGTAAACTAGAATATTTAATGTCCTGCCCTCTTTCATAACGACCGTATTGTGCACGAGGGAAATTGTGTTCATAGGCAAATATTTCGTGACTGCTATATCCTTTTTTGATTCTGAGGGTTCTTATTCGCTCTCCTAACTTCTTTATATATTCAGATGCATCTGTTGCCTTATTCGCTGTATTTTTAGATTTAGCCACTGCCTTTTTGCCTTTCATGATACCGAAAAGTTGCTCAGTATCTACTCTAAAGGCACTACTTGAAAATGCACTATTTGTAAGTAGATATTTTTTATTACTTTAGCCTATCCAAAATCTATCATTATGCGCTTCTTCAGCAGGCTTAAAAAGAAGCAGCCCCGGCGCTACGAGGGCTTTGCTTATGATGCAGGCGAGTTATCGGCCTACCTGTACAGCGGTTTCAGCTTCTTCATCCTCTCGCTGCGCAATGGCGATATCATACGCCACTACCCGGGCGATGTGGCAACCTTTGCCCAATGGCTGGAGGAGAACCAGGTAAGGAATGTGAAGGATGAAACGGGGGGCTGAGGGCCGGGACATCCATAATTTCAAATATCATATCTGCCCGGCTGCGGGGCTGCTATGTATTTAATTATCCACGATGGCCATTTTGCAGTATGGGGCCATTGTGCAATTAACTATTTTTGCCGCATGCATAATTATTTAGCGGGTTTGAATGAGCCGCAGCGGGAGGCCGTGTTACATATGGATGGTCCGCTGATGATCGTGGCGGGTGCGGGCAGCGGCAAAACGAAGGTGCTGACGACGCGTATAGCCCACCTGATGCACAAGGGTGTGGACGCTTTTAATATACTGGCGCTGACCTTTACGAACAAGGCGGCGGCGGAGATGAAAGAAAGGGTGGAGCATATACTGGGCAACACGGAGGCGCGCAACCTGTATATAGGTACTTTCCACTCGGTATTTGCCCGGATACTGCGGGCTGAGGCCAATAAGCTGGGCTACCCCAACAACTTTACGATATATGATACGGATGATGCGAAGAGCGTGATCAAGAGCATAGTGCATGATATGAACCTGGACGACAAGCACTATAAGCCTGCCTATATATATAACCGCATCAGCGCGGCGAAGAACAGCCTGGTGGACCCGGTGGCCTACAGGATGGACCACCATATACAGCAGGAGGATGCACGGAGCAACCGGCCGCTGATGGGCGATATATATGACGCCTATGCAAAGCGCTGCTTCAAGAACGGGGCGATGGATTTTGACGACCTGCTGTTTAAGATGTATGTGCTGCTGACGCACTTTCCTGAAGCGCTGGCGAAGTACCAGCACAAGTTCAAATACATACTGATAGATGAGTACCAGGATACGAACCTGGCGCAGTATGCCATCATCAAGATGCTGGGGGCAGTGCATGAGAATATATGCGTGGTGGGGGATGATGCGCAGAGCATCTACTCCTTTCGCGGGGCTACGGTGCAGAATATACTACAGTTCCAGGACGATTATGAAATGGTGAAGATCGTGAAGCTGGAACAGAACTACCGCAGCACGCAGGCGATACTGAATGTGGCCAACCAGGTGATAGGCAATAACAAGAACCAGATACCGAAAAACCTGTGGACGGAGAACCTGGAGGGTGAAAAGATAACGCTGGTGCGCACGATGACGGATAATGACGAGGGCCGCTTTGTGGCCGATGCCATCAAGGAGCAGCAGATGCGCAATCACTACCGCAATAACGACTTTGCGATACTGTACCGCACGAATGCCCAGAGCCGCTCCTTCGAAGAGAGCCTGCGCCGCATGAACATACCCTATAAGCTGTACGGTGGCGTATCGTTCTACCAGCGCAAAGAGATCAAGGATTTCCTGGCCTACCTGCGTGTGATCGTGAACAGCCAGGACGAGGAGAACATCAAGCGCATCATCAACTACCCGGCACGGGGCATTGGCAAAACGAGCATAGAGAAGATCATGGTGGTGGCCAACCAGCAGGATAAGACCTTCTGGGAGGTGATAGAGAACCCGATGCTGCATGGCATAAAGGGGGCGGGGGGCAACTCGATAGAAAACTTCGTGACGATGATCCACAGCTTCCGCACGATGCTGGAGAAACAGAATGCTTATGATGTGGCCTTTGCGGTGGGCAAGCATACGGGCCTTGTGGCCGAGCTGTATAATGATAAGAGCGTAGAGGGCCTGGCACGCTATGAGAATGTGCAGGAACTGCTGAACTCGATAAAAGAATTTACAGAGACGCCGGACGAAGAGGGCGAACTGCGCGATAAAACACTGGGCAGCTACCTGCAGCAGATAACGCTGCTTACGGATGCCGACCAGGACAAGGATGAAAACGCCGATGCGGTGAAGCTGATGACGATACATGCGGCCAAGGGCCTTGAATTCCCCTGCGTGTTCAATGTAGGCCTGGAGGAGAACCTCTTCCCCAGCGCGATGAGCCTGTATGACCGCAGCGACCTGGAGGAAGAGCGCCGCCTGTTCTACGTAGCGATAACGAGGGCTAAAGAAAGGCTGTGGGTAACCTTTGCGAACAGCCGCTACCGCTTTGGCAGCCTGGTGCAGAATGAGCCGAGCCGCTTTATAGAGGAGATACCGGATAAATACCTGGACCGCTCATTCACCGGGATGAGCAATACTGCGCGCGGCAGCATAGGGGCCTTTGGCAATATGCTGAACCAGAGCTTTGATAAAGTGCCCTCGCTGAAGAAGCTGGCCGATAAACTGGCACAGCCTGCGGTGAAGGAGCATAAGCCCAGCGCCGATTTTCGCGCTGATGACCCGGGCGATATGCAGGTGGGCATGAAGGTGGAGCACCAGAAGTTCGGCTTCGGGCAGATACTGACCCTTGAGGGCGGCGCCAACAACCGTATCGCATCGATACAGTTCGAAGGGGGGCATGGCACCAAGAAGATCATGCTGAACTATGCGAAGCTGCGGATCGTGAAGGAGGGTTGATCGAGTTGATAGGTTGAATGGTTGATAAGTTGATCAGTTTTTTCAATTCTTTTTTCGTTCAATAAGTTAAGGAAAATAAAAGGTGAAGGCCTTTTTATGGAATAGCGCTGTGCCCTGCACCTATAAGAGGTAAGCAGTATGATCCGTTCGGGTGCTTTGGGTTTTGCCTTACTTTATTTTGAATGATGTGCCCGGCTACTTAGTGTTATCACCGGCGAACATCGTCATACTAATAGGGAGCGCACCTTAAAAACCTGAACGGGCAATTATCTATCCACGTATAAAATCATTTTTATGAAAAGTTATTCCCTTGCTGCAATGAGTGCCCTGCTACTATGGGCATACAGCACCAAAGCCGGGCTGCGCGAAAAAGCCAATATTGAACAAGCAACCGTATTCCTGAATGGTGCCGAGCTGCTGAGCAGCGCAAAGGTGACGCTGCCTCAGGGCGAGAGCGAGGTACTCTTCACCAATATAGCGGGTGATGTGAACCAGCAAAGCCTGAGCATAAGCACCAGCAATAATGTGGCGGTGCAGAGCAGTACCTTCCAGAACAATTACCTCTCGAACGATAACCTGTCGCCCAAGGCAAAGGCGATAAAGGATAGTATAGAACTAATGCAGGTGACCCGCAGCGAAACAGATAATGGCCTGGCCGTTACCAAAGAGCAGATAAGCGTGATACAGGGGAACCGTAAAGTGAGCGGTGACAACAATGGCCTATCTGTGGCAGAGCTGGACAAACTGCTGACGCTGATCAACGCGAGGCTGGGCAAGCTGCTGGACGACAAGCAGAGGACAGAAAAGAAACTGGCCAAAATAGATGAACATATCGCGCAACTGAACAAACAGCTTGCCGAGGAACAAAAGAGAAGTTACCAGCCCGGCGGGCAGTTGCTGGTGAAATTTTATGCTCCCGTGGCCACTACGGCCGATGTGCGGCTCAGCTACGTGGTGCCCAATGCAGGCTGGCGACCTACCTACGACCTGCGGGTGGATAAGATCAATGCCCCGGTGAAGCTGTATTACAAAGCCAATGTGTACCAGAACAGTGGTGTGAAATGGGATAATGTGAAACTGGTGCTCTCGACCGGCAACCCCAGCGAAGGCGCACAGGCACCTGTGCTGAACCCCTGGTACCTGGCCTTTTATGTGCCGCCACAGATATATAGAGAAAGCTCTGTAACGGCATATAAAACACCTTTGATAGCGCCAGGCGCTCCAAGAGCAAAAATGGAAGATATCAAAAACAGTGCGGATGAATATACAATTAGTGGTATGGATGAATATGTGAACGTGGACAACAGCGGTATCAATACCAGCTTCGATATAGAGCTGCCTTATAATGTGCCCAGCGACGGTCAGCAGCACCTGGTATCGATAAAGAGCTATGAACTGCCCGCCACATACCGCTACTATGCTGTGCCCAAGCAAGACCATGATGCCTTCCTGCAGGCGCAGGTGACCAAATGGGAAGACCTGGACCTCCTGCCGGCAACTACCAATATCTTCTATGAGGGCTCTTACGTGGGGCAGGGCTATGCAGATGTGCGCAATGTGAAAGACACAATGAACTTCTCGCTGGGACGTGACAAAAAGATCGTGGTGAAAAGGGAGATCGATAAAACAAAGCGCAGCGTGAAGACCATAGGCACCAATGTAAAAGAGACCTTCGTGTATACCATAAGTGTGCGCAACACGCGGAAGGAAGCGATATCGCTGACCTTAGTGGACCAGGTGCCCGTGAGCAACGACAAAGACATAGAAATAGAAGACAAAGAATATAAAGGCGGCACACTGGATGAAACAACTGGCGAAGTGAAATGGCTGCTGGACCTGAAGCCTAATGAAACAGAACAGGTGAAAATAGGCTACACCATAAAATACCCGAAAGGAAAGACCGTAGTGATGAGATAATGTGCAGGAATGAGTGGATAGGCTAATAAAGCAAACAAGCGGGTATCGTTCCCGCTTGTTTTATTATGGTAGTGTAAGTATTATTATTTATTAAGTCTCAGCTCCTGCAAAAAGAAAAGATTATCCTTTGACTTGAGGAGGACATAAAGATTGAACTTTACGCCGCTGGTGGTGGTAAGTGTGCCAATAGCGAATTGCGAATTGGCCGTAGCCGAACCGCTGTTCAGTATGGTGACTTCTTTGGGTACATTGCGGGTAAAGAAATCTTTGAGCACCAGCGATGCCTGCGTGCGGCTATATGCCGACTGTGTATTATTGATGGTAATGGGCACGATGTTGTCATAATATTTCTCAAGGGCGGCGACATTGCTGTTGCGTACAGCATTGACCACGTCCTCAAGTACCGACTGAGCCTGTGCGGCTACAACCAGCATGAAACATGCAACCGTTAAAAGTGCCTTTTTGTAAAATTTTTTCATATATATATTCCCCCTTCACGAGTCCAGAACTAATAAAATCCACAAAAACCAAGCCAAATTTGGCTATTCGTTTCAATGCGCAGATAAATAATTGCCGGCCGATCTATTACAAAAAAGCATGCTATTTTTCTGCAGGGGGATACAAATATAACAGAAAAAACCACATTTCTAATATTAAATGTTAAAATACGGCGCAATAAATGGCCATAAACACCATATAAGAACAGGGTAAATCGTAGTTTTGCGCCCATGCCGAAAAAAGTAATGCTCATCATAATGGATGGCTGGGGACATGGAAAAGTGCCCGCCGCCGATGCCATAGCCAATGCCCGTACCCCCTTTGTAAGCTCGCTTTATAACAAATACCCCCATACTGAGCTGGTGACCTGCGGTGAAGCCGTAGGCTTGCCTGAGGGGCAAATGGGCAACTCGGAAGTGGGCCACCTGAACATAGGGGCCGGGCGCATCGTATACCAGGAACTGCAAAGGGTAAACGTGGCAGTAAAAGATGGTGAACTGGAACGGAACGAGGTACTAAATGCGGCATTTAATGCAGCCAAGGCTGATGGTAAAACTTTGCATTTCATAGGGCTGGTGAGCGATGGCGGTGTGCATTCGCACATCAAACACCTGGAAGCGCTATGCGAACTGGCACAGAAAAACCATGTGCCCCGCTTTGCGGTACATGCCTTTACCGATGGCAGGGATACGGACCCAAAGAGCGGTTTGGGCTTTGTTAGTGATCTTAAAAGCTGCCTGGATAAAACCGGTGGGCTGCTGGCCTCGGTGACAGGCCGCTTCTATGCCATGGACCGGGATAAAAGGTGGGAACGTGTGAAAGTGGCGTATGATGCTATGGTACATGGTACCGGCATACATACAGCGGATGCCCTGGCTGCCATACAACAATCGTATGCCGATGGCGTGACGGATGAATTTATCAAACCTATTATAGCCTGCGAGCCTGGTGGCAAGCCATTGGCCACTATAAAGGATGGCGATGTAGTGGTTTGTTTCAACTTCAGGACCGACCGGTGCCGGGAAATAACCATAGCGCTGACCCAAGAGGCCTTTGCGGAGCAAAACATGCACCCCTTACAACTGCATTATGTGACAATGACCGAATATGACAAGACCTATAAGAACGTGGGCGTGATATTCGAGAACAAAGACCTTACCCAAACACTGGGCGAAGTGCTGGAAGAGCAGGGCAAAACACAGATACGTATAGCCGAAACCGAGAAATACCCACATGTTACTTTCTTCTTCTCAGGCGGGCGTGAAAAACCTTTCGAGGGGGAGCGCAGAATCATGATACCCTCGCCCAAGACGGTGACGACCTATGACCAGAAACCGGAAATGAGCGCCTATGAAGTGACGGATGCCATACTGCCGGAAATAGCCAAAGAAAGCGCCGACTTCATATGCCTCAACTTTGCCAATGCCGATATGGTGGGCCATACGGGTGTATGGGAAGCGGCTATAAAAGCAGTAGAAACGGTGGATAGCTGCGTATCGAAAATAGTGCCGCTGGCGCTTGAACATGGCTATGCCATATTCCTCACTGCCGATCATGGTAATTCCGACTACCTCATCAACGAAGACGGCAGCCCCAATACGGCGCATACCTTAAACCCCGTGCCGCTGTTCCTGGTATCGAACGATTATCATGGTGCTTTAAAACCCGGCAAGCTGGGCGATATAGCACCAAGCATACTGGCTTATATGGGCATTAAGATACCTGAGGAAATGACGGGCGATGTGCTGATAGATGGCTGATATACGTTGCCTGTTTACAAACAGGCGGCCCTGAAGGGGCTGTATAAGCGAGTCAACAGCGCGGCTATTCTTTCATTAGCTTACCAGCATAGTCGCCGTTTATTTTGATCATGTACATGCCGGGCGGCAGGTTCCTGATATCAATGCTTGCAGTTGCCGCATTCACCGGCTGGCTAATGAATTCTTTGCCTTCTGCATTAGTAATAACAACGCGCTCTATATTATTAATATTCTTTGCCGCAGTGCTATTGTGGTTTATACTGAGCGTTAACTGGTCGCCGGCAGGGTATATATTATATGTATCAGGGGCCGAGATATCTGCGGGCAGCACTTTTTGGGGTACCGTCTCCAGCTTTGTTTCGGGCACAGGAGCCACCTGCACGTCGCAACAAGCTATTTTAGGCACAAGGACACGCTTAACAGCAGGCAGCAGTACATTGTTGAGTATAAGCCGGTAACCGGGCGAATTGGGATGCTGACTAAGATCGGTAGGCGGATCGCCGACGAGGTGCTGAAAATCTTCGGGATCGTGACCGGAGTAAAAGGTCCAGGTGCCTTTTTCGTAATCGCCGTGTATATAGCGTGCTTCGTAAAATGATTTACTGCCTGGTGCAGGATAACCAGCGAGCGATAAAACACCCGGCTTTAGTTTCTCTGTACGGAACACCGTTGTTTGCCCCATGAAACCTTTTATAGTGGCGGTATGGTCTTGCGTGAGCATGGCCGGTATGGGATCAGGACGTGCCGGAAAAACATTGAGGCTAAAGGCATCAAAAGCTTCCTGGCCGATATGCGCGCCAAAGTCGTCGATATCGGAATGCAGGTATAGAACGGGATTGGGGTAAACCCGGAACCCGGTGAATGCAAAGCATTGTGTATAATCGAGCTTCTCCTGGTAATCGGGGTCAAGGGGATCGCCATCAAAAACGTCTTCGCAAATGTCTGTGTTTTGTGCAGCCAGTGCAATATCGAAAGTTTCGGTAGCCGAGCACATAGCGAAGAGATTACCGCCCGCACCTACAAAATCGCGTATCTTCTGTACCACGGCCAGTTGCATCTTCGATATCTTATCAAAGCCATGACGTGCTGCAATGGCCTGCTGCGTATTCTGCTCCTGCACATACCAGTCGACCCCGTGAAACTGCCCCCAATACTTACCTAACTGACCAGTAAAATCTTCGTGATGGAGGTGCAGCCAGTTGTATTTATCGAGTGCGCCATCCAGCACATCGTCGGCATATACTTTATCGAAGGGTATCTGCGCATAAGTGAGGGCCATAGTAACCGCATCGTCCCAGGGCTTTTTATTAGTTGGGGTATACACCGCTATTTTAGGTGCTTTTTCGAGCTTCACGATATTAAAGGTATTGCCACCACGCTCCATTTCTTTCTCGATGGCCTTATATTCGGCCTTATCCATATCGCTGCAGCTTACCCCTCTTTCCTTACACATTTGTGCAGCAGTGCCATCATCATCTATCACAAAGCTGCCGCCCCTGTAATTGAGCAGCCAGCGCACATCGGCATCACGCTGCAGTGCAGCATACACCACACCATATGCCCTGAGGTGATCTGCCTGCATGCTTGCATCCATAGGGATGAACAAATGGGCTGCAAGAGCCGTATCGCAGCACATGCCACTTAAGACAAAGAGTATTAATACACGCAGCCTGTACACGGGGAAATTCATTGGGCCGAATTTACTGATTATGTATGAAGCAGGACAGGATGATACTATTTTTTGCAAAATATTACCATCCTGTCGTATGATGTAAACCGAACTTATATATAGTACCTATTGCAGGTTGCTCATGATACCGGATACCTGGTCGATATAGGCCTGTATCTCTGCGGGAATGCCCTCGTAAGGATAATCAATGTTCCACTGGTAAACCTGGCCACCACGCTTATATTCCAGGTGTATAAATCCCATGTCGGCACAATTAGCGCACTTTACATCCTGGTTGGGATGCAGTGAGAACCAGGCGGGGAAATTGGTCATAGCGGGCAATGCCAGAGTATATTTATCGGCAGGCATAGGACTATCGGTGTATTGTATATGACTGGCGGTATCGACATAGCTTTTATACAGCTTATTGCCCATGATCTTATAATACTGGGCGCAAACTGTGGGGCAAAAACCACCTACCGAGCCGAAAATAAAATATTCGGCATCGCCGGGCACTCCGGTTGCATTGCTGTGTTTGCGGCAGGCTGTGAAAGCAATAAGGCCCAGAAGGAGAAAAGCCAGAGTAGTTTTGATGATACGCATATAAGAAGTTTTTTGTTACAGGCGACAAAGTTTGTGCCAAAGATAATTGCCTATAGGCAATATTAAGCCATATAACCAACCATCGAAAATATTTTATAGTCTATAATAGCCAATACATAAACTTACCTTGCATGAGCGCATTTAAAAAAATTATTTGCCTGTTATTACTCTTTTGCACCCATGAAAGCATAGCACAGGAATGGCTATGGACGCGTACCAGCACTATGGTAACCGCAGGCAACGGCTCGGTGGAAGGATATAATGTAGCCATGGACCCATCGGGCAATATCATCACGATCGGTAATTATACTATGGGGTCTATCGTGTTCGGCAATGACACCTTTCACAGCGGGGCGAGCAATTTTGTAGTGACCAAATACGACAGTGCGGGCAACCTGCTGTGGGTAAAGGGCTCGGCAGGTACGTACAGTACCGCCTTTGGCCTGGCCTGCGATCCATCAGGCAATATATATGTTGCAGGGCAATTCCAGTTCGATACCATGTCGCTGGGCGGGCATAAGCTTACGAACACCAATCAATCGCTGCGGGATTTTTTCCTATACAAGCTGGACCCCAACGGCAATGTGCTGTGGGCGAAGAATGATGGTGGCACCAACGCTACCCTGTCGTGGCCGGTGCGTACCGACAATGCGGGCAATGTATATTTCTTTGGCTCGTATACCACACCTACCATAACTTTTGGCAGCTATACGCTCACCAATACCAGCACATCAGGGCACCGGGATCTCTTCCTGGTAAAATTTGACCCGGCAGGAAATACCATATGGGCAAGGAGCGCAGGCAGCGATGGCGAAGAGCTGCAATCGGATATGACCATAGATGACCTGGGCAATGTGTATATAACCGGCTGGATGATATCGGGCAATGCGGTGTTTGGCATGGACACGGTGTATAAAATGACAGCCAACGCCAGCAAGTATAATGCCTACATGGCCAAGTACGACTCATCGGGCAACGAGCAGTGGGCCAAACTGGCCGGGGGCGGCGACCTGAACGTAACGCCATTCTCCATCAAAACCGATAATGCGAATAACGTGTACCTGGCCGGTATCATAGACACCGGTACCGCCACTGTGGGCAGCAGCATTATGTATAATCCCGGACCTAAACCTTATGACGGATTTTTTGCAAAGTTCAGCACAGTGGACGGAAGCCCCATATGGGCCAAACAATTTACAGGACCCGGCAATGAGCAGGGCTTATGTATTGCCCGGGAACCGCATAACGGAAACATGTGGCTATCGGGCGGCTTTACGTCGGACCAGCTTGTATTTGATAATGATACTTTGATCAACCCTACATTAATACCGGGTAATATCGACCCTATATTTATAACGGAGTATGATACTGCGGGACACAGCCACTGCATGACCGCACTGAATGGCGGCGGTGATGATGTGAATTTTATCAACTTTGATGCTGCGGGCTATCTCTATTTCGGCGGCGACTACTATGTAGACTCTTTTATAGTGGGCAATGACACCATGCGCCTGACGGGTGCTGAAAATTTGTTCCTGTCTAAGTTCAGGCCTTGTATATTACCCGAAGCTGTAAAACCGCTGAAAGGTAACGACAATGAAGTGGCAATTTTTCCTAATCCTGCGAAAGAACAGTTCACGGTGCGCTATAGCGGGCCTGCAGATAAAAATGCCAGTATCAGCATCGATGACCTGAACGGCAGACTGGTAAAGACCGTAATGCTTAAAGGCAATGAAAGCACCATCCCGACCACGGGCATGCCCGCAGGCATCTACCTGTGCAAGATATCGCTAAAGGGAAAAACAATAGTGCAAAAACTATTTATAGAATAAGTTCCGGACACTATATAAGTGTGAATATCATAAAGCATTGCAGGCCTGATGTGTATCATGCCTGCAATGCTTTATTTTTATTTATTTTGCGGCACATAATTTCCCTAAAAAGAATTTGAGCTAACATGAGCAGGGTGGTCATTACAGGTCTGGGCATATACTCTTCGCTGGGCAAGAACCGGGAGGAAGTTGCCAAATCTTTATTCGAAGGTAAATCGGGCATCATACTAGATATGAAGCGTAAGGAAATGGGCTACCGCTCAGGCCTTACAGGTTTCGTGGAGCGCCCGCAGCTCAAAGGCCTGCTGGACCGCCGCTCGCGCATCATGATGCCGGAGCATGCCGAATTTGCTTATATGGCTACCATAGAAGCTATGGCGCAGGCAGGCATGAACATTGATTTTTTTGAGCAGAACGAAACGGGTATCATATATGGTAACGATAGCTGTGCACAGCCGGTGATCGAGGCCATAGACCTGATACGCGAAAAGAAGGATACCATGATGGTCGGTTCAGGCTCGGTATTCCAGGTGCTGAACTCAACAGTGACCATGAACCTTGCGACCATCTTTAAACTGCGGGGTGTCAACTTCACTATCAGCGCTGCCTGTGCCAGCGGCTCGCACAGCATAGGGCTGGGCTACATGTTCATCAAGCAGGGCCTGCAAGACCGTGTGATATGCGGTGGTGCGCAGGAAGTGAATATCTACTCCATGCCTAACTTCGATGCACTGGGTACTTTTTCGCTTCGTGAAGACGAACCCACCAAAGCCTCAAGACCATTTGATAAAGACCGCGACGGGCTGGTGCCCGGCGGCGGCGCCGCTACGGTGATACTGGAAAGCCTGGAATCGGCAGAGGCAAGGGGCGCAACCATACTGGCCGAGGTGCTGGGTTACGGGTTCTCATCGAACGGCCAGCACATATCGAACCCAAGCGTGGAAGGCCAGACGCGCTCCATAGGGCGGGCCCTTAAAGAAGCGGGCGTGAACGCCGCCGACATACAATACATCAATGCACATGCAACATCGACCCCGGCAGGCGATGGCACGGAGGCCGAAGCAATATATGAAGTGTTCGGCGGCAAGGTGCCCGTGAGCTCCACTAAATCGATGACGGGGCATGAGTGCTGGATGGCAGGTGCCAGCGAGATCGTTTACTCGATGCTGATGATGCAGAACGGTTTTATAGCGCCCAATATCAATTTCGAGACGCCGGATGAGCACTCTGCCAAGATCAATATCATACCCGAAACACTGAAGCAGGATTTCGACCTGTTCCTTTCCAATTCATTTGGTTTTGGCGGCACTAATTCTTCGCTAGTGGTGAAAAGGTGGCGGTAAGTATCCTCTTTTTATACATTGATGCAAACAAAAGAAAATGAGACCGATAAGGTCTTTTTTTGAATAATTTTCCCGGCAGTATTTTCCTTTTTTTTAACAGTTCCGGAAAAGTTTGGCACGGCATTCGCATATATACCTGTGAGCGCGCAATTCTTAAAAAAATTGATAACAGGTATAAAACCAAACGATATGAAAAAGATAGTTTTTGCAACGATGATAGGCGCCATTATGATGATGGGCATGAACAATGAAGCAATGGCCCAGGGTGGCCGCAACAATGGCGCAACAGGCGCAATAATAGGTGCCGGTATAGGCGCGCTCACAGGGGCTGCCATCAATAAATATAACCCCGCTGCGGGCGCAGCCGTAGGCGGACTGATAGGTGCCGGTATAGGCTACCTGGCCAGCAACCAGCAGGCGAATGGCCGAACGAATGTAGTGTATGTGGAGAACCGTGGCGGTAACTACCGCAACCGTGACAGGCGCGACAGGTACTATAACGAACGCAACAGGCGTGACAGGAGGTACAATGGCCGTTATGATAACCATAATTGCGAGGGTGGTGGTTATTATAACAATGGCTACGGCCGCTACTAAAAGCAGGTGGGCACTGGGCTTACCGACCATATAAAAGAAAAGGGCTGCCACGAGGCAGCCCTTTTTATGATACGGGGTTACTGTTTATTGAATGGTAGTACAGTGGTGCCATTACGAGACTTGATATGAAGCAAATAAAACCCTGTGCTAAATGCACCGTTCATCTTTAGCTGTTCCCTAATCATCCCTTTTTCCAGGGGCTTATCCTCCACCATGAGTAATTGCCCTATAGCATTATAAACTTCCAGCCTTGCTTTAGTGTCATCGATGATACCCGCTATATTGAAGTTGCCGTTATTAGGGTTAGGATATATTTCCAGGATTGCTGTACCGGGGTTTACATTAACTATGCCGGTAGGGTTGCTTACTTTACGGATCACATTATTATCGTAATCGGCGATATAAAGATCGCCCGATGAATTGATGGCTATACCATACGGGTGATTGAGCCGTGCCAATAACGGGCTGCCACTATCACCGCTGTACCCTGCATTGCCATCGCCTGCTACGGTGATGATAATACCGGAGGGTTTTATCATCCTTACACGGTGATTCCATCCATCGGCAATACAGAGGTTGCCCCATGTATCCATAGCCATGCTGAGGGGCTCATCAAGCTGTGCTGAGACGGCCGGGCCATTGTCGCCGCCGTAGCCTGCCGTGCCTGTGCCCGCAATGGTGCTGATGATCCCGTTATTATCCACTTTGCGGATGCGCTCATTGTCCACATCGGCTATGTAGATATTCCCTTGAGCGTCAACACACACGCCACCGGGGTTATATAGCTGTGCGGCAACAGCAGTACCGTTATCCCCACTGTAGCCCATAGTGCCATTGCCTGCAATGCTTGTAATGATACCCCCTGCATCCACTTTGCGCAGGCGCTGGTTGCCCTGGTCGGCTATATATAGATTACCCTGAGCATCTGTTGCGAGGCCGCGTGGCCCGTTCAGCGCTGCAGCAATCGCCGGACCGTTATCCCCGCTGTAGCCTGCACTCCCTGTTCCGGCGGCGGTACTGATACTGCCAACAGCGTCCACTTTGCGGATGCGGTTATTGCCCCTGTCGGCTATATAGATAAGCCCATTGTTGTCCACTGCCACTCCTGTCGGATCGTTCAGTTGGGCCTGCGCTGCCGGCCCGCCGTCCCCACCATATCCTGCTATGCCTGTGCCCGCAAATGTGCTGATGAAACCCGCGGCATTTACCTTGCGTATGCAGTTATTGCCCCTGTCGGCTATATAGATATTGCCCTGCTGGTCGGCAGCTACGCTGAAGGGGTACTGTAATTGGGCCGCTGTGGCCAGCCCGTTATCACCACTGTAACCCGCTGCGCCATTGCCTGCTACTGTACTAATGGTTTGAGAAAAGGTTGGTGTTATAGCGAGCAATAGCAGGGGGAATATATACAGATATATCGGTCGTTGAAACATGTGCAGGTTTCGGTCATGCGAAGAAAAAAACTTTCCTTTACATTTACCATACGTATTGTAACGATGAACCTCCGTAGATATTGTACCTATTTTTATTGCTTAATTCCCCTGCTGGCGAATGCCCAAAAAGAAAACCCCAAAGAACTGCGCTGGCTGAAGCACGAGATAACGACCCTCAGTGCCACCAATATGAAGGGCCGGGGCTATGCGGGCAAAGGGCATGAGAAAGCCGCACATTACCTGGAGCGCCGCTTTAAGGAATTAGGCCTGGTGCCCATGGTGGACAGCACCTATGTGCAGCGCTACAGTTTCCCGGTCAATATCTTTCCCGACGATATGATGCTAAAGATGGGTAAGAAAGAACTGGTGCCCGGTGCCGGCTATATCATAGATGTGGCCAGCAGGTCATTCCATGCCAAAAAGAAATGGATACACCATGTGGATATGGACCGTATAAAAGACACGGCCCAATGGGAAAAGAAACTGCGCTCATGGAAAAGCGACCAGGTGCACCTGCTGAAGAACGTGGACAGCTTTTGCAAGCGTATGAATATGCGCAGCCGCAACTTTGCGCGCACATTGCCCGAAGGCTGCTACATCATACCCCAACACGGTAAGCTCACCTGGGATGTAGCTACCGATACCATGAAGGCCACCGCTTTTTATGTAGAGGATACGGCCATGCCCCGCCATGCATGGCGCGCAAGCGTGAGCGTGCATAATGTGCTGCTGCCCGAAGCGAAAAATGTAAATGAGAACATAATAGGCCTTGTTCCCGGTGCGGTGGACAGCTATATCGTCTTCAGCGCGCACTACGACCACCTGGGCATGATGGGTAAGCAGGCTATGTTTCCCGGCGCCAGCGATAATGCCAGCGGAACGGCCATGATGCTTTACCTGGCCAGTTATTTCGCACAGCACCCGCAGCATTATACCATGGTGTTCATGGCCTTTAGCGGCGAGGAGGCTGGGCTGCTGGGCTCGCACTATTTCGTACAGCACCCTATGATACCGCTGGAGCGCATACGCTTCCTCACCAATCTCGATATTATGGGTGATGCCACTAATGGCGTAACGGTGGTGAACGCTACGGAATTCCCTAAAGAATTTTCGCTGCTGCAAAATCTGAACAGTGCAGGCAAATACCTGCCTGATGTAAAAAGCAGGGGTAAGGCTGCCAACAGCGATCACTATCATTTTACAGAAGCCGGTGTGCCTTCGTTCTTTATATATACAAATGGTGGTAAAGGATTTTACCATGATATTTTTGATAAGGCCGATACTTTGTCGATGACCCATATACCGGCCCTGTCGAAACTGCTTATCGACTTCGCACAGCGGCTGAACCAATAATAAAATCGCTACTTTTATAAAAATTTACACACATGAAGTATATCCTTTCCACAATGGCAGCGGCCGCAGTAATGCTGGCATCATGCAATGGCGGCGGCGGTAATGCTGACGATGCACAAAAGTTCATAGACCAGTACACCGGCGATTATGTAAAGCTCTACACCGCCGACCAGGAAGCGCAGTGGAAATCGAATACCGAAATAATACCCGGCGACTCAACGAACAGCATGGCCGCGCAAAAGGCCGATGAGAATTTGGCTGTTTTCACGGGTAGCAAAGAGAATATTGAAAATGCCCGTAAATACCTGGCAGACAGTGCTAAACTGACCGCTATACAAAAGAAGGAGCTGCAATACATACTATACTCCGCAGCCAATAACCCGCAGACCATACCCGACCTGGTGAAGGAACGCATTAAAGCCGAGAACGGGCAGATACAAAAGCTATATGGTTTCCAGTATATGCTGGATGGTAAGAAAGTGAGCACTAATGACCTTGACGATGTATTGAAAAAAGAGACCAATGTGAACAGCCGCCTTGCTGCATGGGAAGCGAGTAAAGAAGTGGGCAAGGTGCTGAAACCCGGCCTGGTGAACCTGCGCGAGCTGCGCAATAAAACGGTACAGGCACTCGGCTACCACGATTTCTTTACCTACCAGGTATCGGACTATGGCATGAGCACCGATGAAATGATGCAGACCATGGACCGCCTGATGCGCGAGCTGTACCCACTGTACCGCGAGCTGCACACCTGGATGCGTTACGAGATGGCCAAACGCTATGGTGTGATGGAAGTGCCCGACTACCTGCCGGCCCACTGGCTGCCCAACCGCTGGGGACAGGACTGGAGTTCAGCAGTGACCGTAGAAGGGGTGAACCTGGACAGCGTACTGAAAAACAAAAGTGCAGAATGGATCGTGAAGGATGGCGAGGATATGTACGTGAGCCTGGGCTTCCCCAAACTGCCGCAAACCTTTTGGGAAAAATCGAGCCTGTACCCTTACCCTGCCGACTCAAGTGTGAAGAAAAACAACCACGCATCGGCATGGCATATGGACCTGGACCACGATGTGCGCAGCCTGATGAGCGTAGAACCCAATGCTGAATGGTTTGAAACAGCGCACCACGAACTGGGCCATATCTACTATTACCTCACATATACCAATCCTGATGTGCCCCCGCTGCTGAGGCAGGGCGCTAACCGTGCCTACCACGAAGCGCTGGGCACTATGATGGGCCTTGCTGCTATGCAAAAACCTTTCCTTGCCGGCCGCGGGCTGATAGATGGCAATGCTCCGACCGACAGCATACAGGCCCTGCTGAAAGAGGCGCTTAATTCCGTAGTGTTCATCTTCTTTTCATCGGGAACTATGAGCAATTTTGAGAAAGAACTGTATGTGGACAATCTTTCTGCCGATAAGTTCAACGAGGAGTGGTGGTCGCTGGCCAAAAAGTACCAGGGCATAGTACCCCCCTCGCCCCGCGATGAGGAATATTGCGATGCTGCGACCAAAACACATATCAATGACGACCCGGCACAGTATTACGATTATGCACTCTCCTATGTGCTGCTGTACCAACTGCACAATCATATAGCCAAAGATATACTGCACCAGGACCCACGTGCTACCAATTATTACGGGCACAAAGAGGTGGGCGACTTTATCCGTAAGATCATGTATCCCGGTGCATCCAAAGACTGGAGGGTAGTGCTCAAAGAATCGACCGGCGACGAACTGAACGCCAAGGCCATGCTGGACTACTTTCAGCCACTGGTGAGCTGGCTTAAAGAACAGAACAAAGGCAGGAAATATACCCTGCCTGAAACGGTATCTTATTAACAAGCCATTAAGGAAGCGTTTAGCTTTAAGCTTTTATATTTGTACGATTTTGTGTTTCCCGTAAACATCTAAATTAAAACCATGTCAATAATATGGCATGGTTTATTTTCTCATAAGCACCTGATGGGCAAGAAGATCACCATTATATGTATCTCTTACCCCCCGGAAAAAGGGGCGGCGCCCACCCGTATTTATAATCTTGCCGCGATGCTGCGTGACCATGGTCACGAGGTAGAGGTGGTCACGGCCATGCCTAATTACCCGCTAGGCCGTATCTTCCCCGATTTTCGCGGTAAGCTGGTGCAGAAAGAGCGCAATAACAGCATCAATATCACCCGCCTCTGGATCTATCCATCCAATTCAAAGAAGCCTGTTGTGCGTATAGCCAGTATGCTGTCTTATACTATATCCCTGTATATACTGGGCTTACCCTACCTCTTTGTTAAGCGTCCCGATATGGTGATTGTAAGTTCACCGCCGCTGTTATCGGGCTATGCGGGTATTATCATATCCCGTATCGCAGGTGCAAAGACCGTTCTCAATGTAAGTGACTTATGGCCGCTCTCGGCCCTGGAACTTCAGGCCATCAAAAAAGGAGCATTTTATAAATTCCTGGAGTGGATAGAAAAACGCATGTACCGCCTGGCCGATGCATACATAGGCCAGTCGATGGAGATACTGGACCATATTAAACAGTTGCAGCCCAAACCCAAAAAACAATTCCTTTACCGCAACCTGCAGGAGACATCACGCTACATACACAAACCACGCCCGGAAGGCCGGAAAAAAATAGTGTATGCAGGGCTCCTGGGCATAGCGCAGGGCCTGTATGATGTTTGTACCAATATAGACTTCGGCGCGCTAAACGTAGAGTTCCATATTTATGGTGATGGTTATGAAAAAGAAAAAATACAGCAACTGATAGCCGCGCAACCGCAACGCAATATTTTTTACCACGAGTCGATACCTGCGGCCGAAGTACCGCGCATGCTCAGCGATTACCATGCCACTATGGTGCCCCTGCGCACCCACATACATGGCGCTGTGCCATCAAAGATATTCATGGCCATGTCTAACGCCATACCGGTATTCTTCAGCGGCAATGGCGAGGGGGCCAGGATCGTTCGCGAAGGGCGTATAGGCTGGGTAAGCAACCCCTCGGATTACGACGCGCTTGAGTGCAACATCAAACAATTTGTGGCTATGAGCGATGATGAATATGATACGATGCGTGCCAACTGCAAGCAACTGCGCAAAGCACAGTTCAACAAACAGTCGCAGGACGCCGCTTTCGACGATTTCATCAATAGTTTCTAAAAAGCATCATTTCTTCATCTTTTTAAGGCCCGGCACTACACACCTGTTCTGCCTGCGCCCTGCTGCGGTATTATTATCGGCCGGCGGCGCTTCCTCCCCCATGCCTTTTGCCATCACCCTGTAAGCACTCAAGCCCTTATCGATAAGATATTGCCTGCATTGGGCAGCCCTGCGGAGCGACAAAGCCATGTTCACAGCAGCATTGCCTGTATTATCAGTGTGGCCATATAAGTACACATATATAGTAGTGTCGGCGAGGGCTATGCGACTCAAGCGGTCGAGATGTCTACGGGCAGCCTCGTCAAGCCCGCTTTGGCCAATAGCAAAATATACAGGAGCAGGAGCAGGGAGGTCCACCGGTATGCCGGGGCAGCCATTGTACTGGGCCGGGCCTGCCACGTAGGGGCAGCCATCGGTACTGTCGGCAATACCATCACCATCGCTATCCCAATGCTGAGCCATGACCATAACTGCCGGGAAGAAGAGTACCCATATTAAAAAAAGCGCTTTGCCCATAACCATACCTATCTATAACAAATATAAGGCCGGCTTACATGGTATCCCAACCTACTTCTATGGGGTAAGTTATGCATGGTAAATAAAAATTAATGTAGAAAATTGTACTGATAATCAATTAATTATAACTACAGACTAAAAAATCTTAATAAATTTCTTGTCCATTTCGATACCTAAGCATACCTTTGCCCTCCCAAAATCAAAAACCCCGCCGGCAGGGGCTTACAGCCCCGGAAGGCAGGCATTAAATTAAATATTGACCAAATAAATGAGACATCTTAGTTTTAAAACACAATCGGCCAACGAAAAGATCGTAAAGCGCGACTGGTATGTGGTAGATGCTACCAACCAGACACTGGGCCGTATGAGCTCAAAGATCGCACATATACTGCGCGGTAAGAACAAAGCCTATTATACACCCCATTTTGATTGCGGCGATTATGTGATCGTTGTCAACTCCGGCAAAGCAGTGCTTACCGGCAACAAAATGGACGATAAGGAATACCAGACCTTCTCGGGCTATCCCGGCGGGCAGAAATCAGAAACTGCACGTGAACTGGTGAATCGCCGTCCGAACCTGATGATAGAGCGCGCCGTAAAAGGCATGCTGCCTAAAAATCGCCTGGGCCGTGCCATGGTGAAGAAACTGTTCGTATACGAAACAGCCGAGCACCCACATAAAGCACAGCAACCAAAAGAATTAAAATTCTAATTCCAAATAGCAAAAACCATTCAATATAAATGGAAAAACAGAAAAATGCCGTTGGTCGCCGTAAAGAAGCCGTAGCCCGCATATACCTGAGCAAAGGCACCGGCAACATCACGGTTAATGACAAAGAGTACAAAGCATATTTCCCCATCATGTACCTGCAGAACCAGGTGGAACTGCCGCTGAAGACGGTAGAAGCATCTGCTGCTTTCGACATAGTGGTGAATGTACAGGGCGGCGGCCCCAAAGGCCAGGCCGAAGCTATAAAAATGGGTATAGCCCGTGCGCTGTGCGATGTGAACCCTGAGTACAGGCCCCTGCTGAAAAAGCAAGGCCTCATGACACGCGACCCACGCTCTGTAGAACGTAAGAAATTTGGTAAACGCAAAGCACGTCGTAGCTTCCAGTTCTCTAAACGTTAATCGCTGGTTTGTACTTTATTATTTAACCGACAAGAAATTATTCAAATGGAAGAAAATAAAAGCCTGCACCAGCAATTACTTGAAGCTGGTGTACATTTTGGCCACCTGAAGAAGAAGTGGAATCCCAAAATGCTGCCGTACATCTTTGCTGAAAAGAACGGCATCCATATCATAGACCTCAATAAAACTATTGACGGGCTTGAAGAAGCTGCAGGAGCACTGAAATCTATCGCCAAGAGCGGTAAAAAGATCATGTTCGTAGCTACTAAAAAACAAGCTAAGGAAATAGTAGCCGAAGCTGCTGCAAAAGTGAACATGCCCTTCGTTACCGAGCGCTGGCTGGGCGGTATGCTTACCAACTTCTCTACCATACGCAAGAGTGTAAAGAAGATGCAGAGCATTGAAAAAATGCTGCAGGACGGCACTATGGACAGCGTTACCAAGAAAGAACGCCTGACCCTGAGCCGCAGCAAAGAAAAAATGGAAAAAGTACTGGGCGGTATATCACAGATGGCACGCACCCCGGCAGCTTTGTTCATCGTTGATATCAGCCATGAGCATATTGCACTGGCCGAAGCAAAACGCCTGGGCATTACCACGCTGGCTATGGTGGATACCAACAGCGATCCAACCAAAGTAGATTTCGCTATACCTTCAAACGACGATGCTACCAAATCGATAGCTATCGTTACCCAGTACCTCACTGCAGCCATCATGGAAGGCCTGCAGGAGCGCAGCCAGGTGAAAGAAGAGGAAGAAACCGTAGTGGAAGAAAGCAATGAAAGGATGCGTGGCCTTGATATTGAAGAAGAAGACGGTAAAGGCGGTGGCAAAGGCCGCAGTCGCCGTGGCGCAGGTGCCGGTGCAGGCACAGGCGGTGGTGCAGGCCGTGGCACGGGCAACCGTGGTGGCGGTACAGGCGGCAATCGTGGCGGTGGCAACCGCGGTGGTGGCGCAGGTGGCGGCGGCAATCGTACAGGTGGCAGCAGGCCTTCTGTAAAACGTTAATAATATAAGGATTATTAATACAGCCTTAAAGCCCCTCTTTTGGGGCTTTAATGATAAAATGCGAATTTTGCACCTTTATTTTTAAAACCAATAAAAAGGAAATTATAATGAGTACTGTAACAATATCTGCAGCAGATGTGAACAAACTGCGCCAGCAAACAGGCGCCGGTATGATGGATTGCCGCAAGGCATTGATGGAGAGCGAAGGCGATTTTGAAAAAGCTATCGACTACCTGCGCAAGAAAGGCCAGAAAGTAGCTGCCAACCGCAGTGACCGCGAAGCCAAAGAGGGTGTAGCCATAGCAAAGGCCTCTGCTGACAATACTTATGGTGTTATCGTGAACCTGAGCTCTGAAACGGACTTCGTGGCCAAGAACCAGGACTTCATTGATTTTGCACAGGAAATAGCAGATATCGCTTTAAGCTCTAAGGCTACCACTGTTGATGAACTGAAGAGCCAGACCATGCAGGGTGCAACCATAGCTGAGAAACTGCTGGAAACAGTGGCTAAGATAGGCGAGAAGATAGACATCATCCGCTTTGAGACCGTAAGCGCGGCTACCGTAGTGCCTTACATACACGCCGGCTACCGTATAGGTGTGCTGGTAGGCCTCAACAAGCCTGCTAATGAAGGTGTAATAGCTGCCGGTAAAGATGTGGCCATGCAGATAGCTGCCATGAACCCGCTGGCTGTTGATGCCGACAATATAGCCCCCGAAACACTGGAGCGTGAAAAAGCTATTGCTATTGAGCAGGTGACGGCCGAAGGCAAGACCGGTGACATGGTAGAGAAAATAGCACAGGGCAAACTGAACAAATTCTTTAAAGAGAATACCCTGTTGCCACAAGCTTTCGTAAAAGACAACAGCAAAACAGTGGCCGACTACCTGAAATCGGTAGAAGCCGATCTTACCGTTACTGAGTTTAAGCGCATAGCTGTAGGATAATAACTGTTTCCGAACATATAAAAAGAAGGCTGACCACAGGTCAGCCTTCTTTTTATTATACTTATCCGTACCACCACTTAATAAAAATACCATAAATGTAGTATAGCATTATTGGGTAGCTGGCTCTATTTTTGTATGGTGTAGTATTTATTTGACAAGGGGCTAAAGTGTAAATACCTACCTTTCATGCACATCAGCCCCTGCTTCTACAACAAAAAACAGCATTGCGTATGAAAAAACACGTACTCATCCTCCTGGCAGCCCTGCTGCCGCTCATCTCACAGGCCCAGCGCTATATAGGTATAGCCACCAGCAACTGGAGCGGTACCAATGGCCTGTACCTGAATCCTGCGAACATTGCAGACTCCAGGCATAAGTTCACCATCGACCTGTTCTCAATGAACTTTGGGCTCGACAACAGCCTCGGCACTATTAATTCAAATAAGGTCTTTAAAGGCACCGGTAGTGACAGCTTCAAAGTAAGTGACTATGTAAATGTGAAAAACTCCGGCAAATTCAGCGCAATGCTGCCCTATGGTGAACTGCGCGGCCCCGGTGCCATGATAAGCCTCGGGAAGAAGCATGCCATTGCCATCACCACAAGGGCCCGTATCTATAACCAGATACATAATATCGACGATAGTATATTCCGTACCGTCACAAATGCCAATGACCAGACCGACTATTCATCCAACGGCAACCAGTTCAACTGGACCGCGCATGGCTGGACAGAAATAGGACTGAGTTATGGCGGCGTACTATTCGACAACGGTAAAAACATGTTGAAGGGCGGCCTTACCGCGCGCTACCTGATGGGTATAGGCTATGCAAGCGTGGTAAGCAAAAACCTGGACGTAAACTATACAGCAGCTACAGACCTCTGGAAAGTAAACAATTCGGACCTTGCTTTCAGGAGCGGCGGCATCGACTTTAATAACTCCGGCGATATAACGGGCAACCTGTTCAAAGGTGCGGGTAAAGGCCTTGGAGCCGACATCGGTTTTGTTTACGAGTTCAGGCCCAATGTAGGCAAATATAAATACGACATGGATGGCCAGACCGGCCTCACCGACCCAGGCGCTAATACCTACCTGCTGCGTTTCTCCGCTGCAGTAACCGATATAGGCTCGATAAAATACACCAAAAACGTACGCACTATTTCAGTGAGCAACAGCGGCACTGCTGCTGTTTTGAAAGGCGACGAAATAAATGATCATACGCAAAACGCCGACTCGCTGAAGAACTATGCACAGCAGCATGGTTTTACCGTGGCTGACGACAGCACTACGGCTACCAAAGTACACCTGCCCACAGCACTTGTACTTGGCGTAGATTACCATGCCGTAAAAGGGCTGTTCGTGAACCTTACTTTTATGGGCAACATCGCCCCCCGCGATGTAACGGGCAATAGTATTTACAGCCAGCTCACGCTCACCCCGCGTTACGATACGCGTATATTCAGCGCCGGCTTGCCCATCACGTACAGTTTCCTGAGCAAGAGCGTTAAAGTGGGCCTCGGCCTGCGTGTATCCGGCTTCTTTATTGGCAGCGATGACCTGCTGGGCGTTATCAGCAACTCTGCTTATGGCGCCAACTTCTATTTTGGTGCTTATGTCCCTTTCGCAAAAAGGAAACCTAAGGACAGCGATGGCGACCTGGTATCGAACAAAAAAGACAAATGCCCCGGTGAAAAAGGGGTATGGGATTATATGGGATGCCCGGACCCCGACCGTGACCATGACGGCATACCCGACAGCAGTGATAAATGCCCAGACCTGGCAGGCTCTAAAACAGCTATGGGTTGCCCCGATGCCGACCTGGACAGCGTGGCCGATGCCCAGGACAGGTGCCCCACTATGGCCGGCAGTGTAGCCATGGGCGGCTGCCCCGACCGCGATGGCGACGGCATAGCCGATATTGATGACCAATGCCCCGACCAGAAAGGGCTACCCCAGTTCAAAGGCTGCCCGGATACTGATGGTGACGGCATAGCCGATAACGATGATGCCTGCCCCAATGCCCCTGGCCCCATAGCCAACAAGGGCTGCCCGGATACTGATGGTGATGGTATAGCTGATAATGAAGACAAATGCCCTACCGTAAAAGGCACCATTGCCAACCATGGCTGCCCAGAAGTGAGCGTAGAAGTGAAAAAACGACTGGCATTTGCCGCAACAGCGATACAGTTCGAAACAGGTAAGGCGGTCATCAAAAAGACATCGTATTCCATGCTCAATGATATCGTGAAGATACTGAACGACTATCCCGATTATTACATGACCATAGACGGGCATACCGATAATGTGGGCAAGCCAGATAAGAACCTGCAGTTGTCCAAAGACAGGGCCAACTCTGTGAAGAACTATTTTGTGAGCCAGGGTATAGCTGAGAGCAGGCTGGTTACCAACGGTTATGGTGAAACACAACCGGTGGCCAGCAACAAAACAGCCAAAGGCCGTGCACAGAACCGCCGCGTGAGCATGGACCTGCACCTGAAAGAATAACGAAGTATTGTAAAAAATAAAGGAAAGCCCCGCTTGTAGCGGGGTTTTCTTTTTACGGCAAGACCTTTATATTTTTTTTGGCTTTTTACTTTTTACTTTTGGCTATAGGTATATACTATCTTTATAGCCAATGGGCATTGTATTCCGCCAATCTGTAAAAACAACTCTTGTCAACTTCACTGGTGCCGCTTTAGGAGCGCTGCTCGTTTTGATGAGTACCTATATATTGAGCAAGCCGGAATTTGGCTTCACCAAAAACATTACGCTGGAGGGTGCACTGATCCAATTTATCGTGCTGCTGGGCACATCCTCGCTGGCCTCCACCTTCACACAGCGCTATGCAGCCAATGATGCAAGAAAGAAGGTGCTACTGACCATATGTGGCGTAGTACCTATACTCGCTACAATAGTTTTCACCATTCCTTATTTTGCTTTGCGCCATAGTATTGTGGGCCTCTACCAGCCGGCAGACAGGGCATTTATTAATAAATACTATTCCTGGGTACCGGTGCTTGTACTTTTCTGGAGCCTGATGGCATTCCTCGATCAGTACCTTATATCGCAGCTAAAAGTAGCGGCATCCTCATTTATGCGCGAAGTGTTATTGCGCCTCTGCAACCTGGTTGTCATTGCCCTATATTATTTCAAGCTGATATCCTTTAGCGGTGTGGTGGCTGGCACGGTACTGATATATGTTGCCCCGGTATTAGCTATGCTATTGCTTGCCATGCGTACACAGGGCTTTGGATTTTCCGTCAACTGGAACGCATTTACCAGGCAAGAGTATAAGGAGATGGCCCATTATTCGTGGTACCATCTTATGTTTGGAGCCTCGCTCAACCTTATAGGCTATTTTGATTCGCTTATGCTTGCCCCGCTCGATAAGGCCGGTATGGGCTCACTTGCTGTTTATAGCGTGGCCATCTATGCCAATACGCTTATCGTATTCCCTTATCGTGCTATGATATCGGCTACCTATCCCGTGCTCAACAAAGCATATATCGATCGTGATGAGGTAAAGCTTAAGGACCTCTTCCATCGTTCCGGTATCAATATACTGATCGTAGCCATTGGCATGTTCCTGCTTATTGCTTGTAACCTGGAAACGATTGTCAATATTTTTCCTGTCGGATACGAAGCTATTCCCGGCCTCGTCATGATATTAATGTTGGGCAGGATGATAGATATGTCAACCGGCCTGAATAGCGAGCTTATAGGCATCTCTAAATTTTACCGGTTCAATTTTCATATTTCCCTCATGCTGATAGGTATAGCGTTCGCCCTGAATTGGTACTTAATACCACTTTATGGTGTTTATGGCGCTGCCTGGAGTGCTACTATAGCATTGGCTATTTTCAATATAGCCAAAATGTTCTTCCTGTGGAAAAAAATGCAGTTACTGCCTTTCACCAATAAAAGCTGGCTGGTATTGGTTGCCGGAGCAGGTGCAGGGCTATCGGGCTACTTTATGCCACACATCAACCATACCGGGCACACGGGTATCGCCTACTTATTGACCGATACCATATTGCGCTCTGCACTGGTGGTGGTGGTATATACTGTTTTGTTATTGCTGCTAAAACCCTCAGCAGACCTGGATACTTACCTGAAAAGCATCAGGGATAATAAACGCTTATTCTAAAGGTCGGCCTTCAAGGCATTCAAACTCCACGGAATTTGTGCCATTCACGTCATTTTTTTAATATAAACACATAAATGAGTAATATTAATACTCGTTTTCTATTCTTAATCAAAAGTATGCGATATATTTAAATAAAAAATAACCTTTAATTTTTTGGGTACAAAAGATTTTGTTAATTTTTCATAGTATCTTTAAAACCCTGTACTTTTGAATTAAAGAAATTTTAGTTGGAATAGGCTGTGAAATGGGTTAGTTAGGTTTAATGACCGAATAAAAAATCTGGAAAGGCAATATACCCCACGGGATCACCCCCTCCTTGAAAAAGATAGAATTGATTACCCTTTACTCTTGTATAAAACATTGTCAAACATCTTTGTCGAAACAATTTTATGAAAAAAAATGTACTCAAGATGCTGCGTTATTCATTCCTGATTGCAGGCATTCTATTTTTATCAACGGTTCAGTCTTTTGCCACACACGTATTTGGCATAGACATGTATTATACATACGTATCGGGTAATGACTATAAAATATACGTTATCGTGTATGGCGACTGCGCAGGCGCTGCATTCCCTAACCTGAACGGGGCCACCTGCCGGGTAAAGGTATATGACGATCCCAATACTACGGCGGTCGCTACACTTACGCTTACAGAGGAAGCTCCTTTTGCAGGTGTTGAAGTGACGCCGGTATGCCCTGCCGATATCAACAACACCACCTGCTCAAACGTAAATAATACCATACCGGGTATTAAGAAATTTATCTACTCTTTTGTGTATACTGTGCCTTACCAGTCTGCCAACTGGCGTTTCCATTTCGATGGTTACATGGGCTTTACACAAGCCGGGCGAAGCAGTACCATTACCAATGTTGTAAACCCGGGTAATACGATCATAACACTTGATTCCAAACTCAACAACACCGCCGCTGTAGGTACGCCAAACAGTTCATCCGTCTTCGGTACGATACCTACACCTTTTTATTGCCTGAACATACCGGCTAACTATGCACCCGGCTCGGTAGATCCTAATTCTGACAGCCTTTATTATGTTCAGATACCCGGCCGTGACGGTACAGGTTTCCCGGCCAATCCTCCGAACGTTAACTATATAGCCCCATGGACAGCCACAGCCCCGCTGGCGGCCAATCCATTTACCTTTGTGCCCACCACAGGGCAAATGAGTTTTACCCCCAATGCGGTACAGCGCTCACTGGCCTGTATGGAAGTGCAGGAATACCGTAATGGTGTGCTGGTGGGTACCAGCCAGCGCGAGATGACGGTGGTGGTTTTGAATACATGCAATAACTGGCCCCCTTCAGGGGTAATATCCAGCCCGTCAGCAGGCACACTTATCGATTCCACTACGCTTAGGGTTTGTAAAAACACAGGTGTCTTTACTTTCAGTATCAACCCTACCGATGCCAATGGCGATACTATAGATGTTACTGCCACCGGCCTGCCCGCTGGTGCCACATATGTGGTGACCAATAACCATACACCAAGCCCTACCGGTGTATTCACCTGGAACACGAATACACCCGCAGCACCAAGCGGCACTTATACCTTCACGCTTAACTACCAGGACAATCAATGCCCGCTCGCTGCCAACCAGCAGATAACCTATACCATAATCATAGCGCCGCTGCCAGGTAATACCGTTACACTTGTATCGCCGGCCACATGTACCAAGAAGGCCGTGTTTACTGTGGCTACCGGCGTATCGCCCTGGACAGAGACCGTATTGCAGGGTGTAAATGTCATCCATACTAATAATAATCTTACAGGCACCTTAACAGATAGTCTTGCAGCAGGCACTTATACCATCCGCACCACCAGCGATGTAGGCTGTACCAAAGACACTGTAGTAACTTTTGCAGCACCTCCCGGTCCAAGCTTTGCTTCGCTTACGTATACATTGCCAACCTGCCCGGGTGGCTCCGATGGTACTATAACCATTACCGGTACGGGTGGCCTGGCACCATACCAGTACGCGTATAATGCGAATGCTTACGGCAACCCTAATACTTTTACCGGTCTTGCTGCAGGCACGTATACACTGCATATCAAAGATGCCAACCTTTGTATCAAAGACAGTACATGGTCGCTGCCGGACGGCCCGCCGATATACATCAATGCGTCAATAGCCAAACCACTTTGTAATGGCGTGGCTAATGGGCAGGTGACACTTGCTGCATATAACAACAATGCACCTCCTTATACTTATGCTATAGGTGCAGGGCCATTCGGTCCAAGCGGCAATTTCACAGGCCTTGCAGCAGGCACATACACCTTCCATGTACAGAACTCAACCGGTTGCAGCAAAGACACTGTACTTACGCTTACCGACTCGCTGGCAGTGCACGCGACACTTGCCATTACCAATGTTTCCTGCAATGGCGGCAATGACGGTTCTATCACGGCAACCGGCAATAATGCCATTAGCCCTTATACCTATGCATTGAATGCCGGGCCTTTCTCCGGCACCAATACATTCCCCAACCTCACTGCAGCTACCTACACGATACATGTACATGATGCACAAGGTTGCTACCTCGATACAACGGCCAACGTTACACAGCCTACTGCTGTTACCGTAGCTGCAGTAATTACAAATATCCTGTGTCATGGTGCAGCAACAGGCTCCATCGTGATAAACGCTGCAGGCGGCACACCGGGCTATACCTATGCCAATGGTGCAGGCCCTTACGGCCCGTCCAATACGTTCAATGGCCTTGCCGCAGGTACTTATACCATACATACCAAAGATGCGAATAATTGCATCAAGGATACTGTTATCACACTTACAGAACCTACAGAGCTGCGTATCACACAGGTAACTATGGTGCGGCCCACATGCTATGGCAGTGCCAATGGTACCATGACCATGTCTGCATCGGGCGGCACACCTGGCTACACTTATGCCATCAATGCAGCACCTTTCGGGCCCAGCAATACCTTTGTCGGTTTAGTGGCAGCTACTTATACGCTGCATGTAAAAGATGCCAACGGTTGTATCAAAGACACGATCGTTACACTTACACAGCCTACACCTGTAGCCGTTGCTGCTTCAGTTAAGAACTCCACCTGCGCCACACTGGGCGATGGCAGAGTGATATTGACAGGCTCAGGCGGCACGCCGGGCTATACCTATTCACAAGGTGCAGGCCCTTATGGCCCGTCCAATACATTCCAGCCGCTGGCTGCAGGTACCTATACTTTCCATGTTAAAGACCTGAACGGCTGTATAAAAGACACCACAATTGCCATAATAGATTCACTGAACCCCGTAGGGCTCTTCAATATTACCAATGAGCTGTGCTTCGGACAAAGCATCGGCGTCATCAATGTTACCGGCAGCGGTGCTACAAGCCCCTATACCTATGCATTGGGACCGAATCCTTACAGTCCTACCAACTCGTTCCCTAACCTGCCGGCAGGTACATACACAGTGCACATCAAAGATGTGAACGGTTGTATAAAAGATACTGCAGTTGTAGTAACTGAGCCACCGATACTCGGCACCAATATCAGCATAGTAAGGCCTACATGTTATGGCTTCAGCAATGGCAGCATCACGGCCAACGGTACAGGTGGTACACCTGCATACACTTATGCACTCAATAACGGGCCATTCTCCGGTACGAATGTATTCGGCAACCTGCCTACCAGCGTAGATACCGTGCATATTATCGACAACAATGGTTGTACTTACGATACTGTGCTCATTGTTACCCAGCCGCCTAAACTCGAAATAATAGATCTTACGCTCACGCAACCCAGGTGCTATGGCGACGATAATGGTATCATTCAGGTATTCCTGGCCGGCGGCACACCTCCGTACTCTTATGCTGTGGATTTTGATCCATTCCAGTCATCCAATAGCCTGGGTAACCTTTATGCAGGCAATCACAATATTCATGTAAAAGACTTCAATGCCTGTGCGCTCGATTCTTCGGTAACGCTGGAGCAACCTGATCCGCTTGTGTTCTCGGGTGCCAATATTACCAATCCTACCTGCGAGGGCTTTGCAGATGGCTCTATAGACCTGGTAGCCGCAGGAGGTACACCTCCTTATATGTATGGGCAAAATCCTGTTGATTATACATCAACTTCTTTGTTCACAAGCTTACCGGAAGGAAGCTATACTTTCTATGCTATAGACAAGAACAGCTGTACACACGATACCACGATCACCCTCACAGGCTTGCCGCACATCGTGCTCGAAGAGCCTAACATCACACCTACAAGTTGTTACGGCGTATCCGATGGTGTTATCTCGATCAATGCTTCAGGCGGCGTACCTCCGTTCACCTACCAGGTAGACGGGCAACCGGTGCCACCTACATCTGATAATGAATTTACAGGCCAGGCGCCCGGTTACCATATCATTACGGTGATAGACAGTAAAGATTGTAAAAAATCGACCAGGGTACCGGTGCCGCAGCCAGATTCTATTACGCTCAAGATGCATACCAATGGTAACCTCTGTGAAGGCGTGGATGATAATGGTGCTGTGATCGTAGATGTAGCAGGTGGTACACCTCCATATACTTATGTATGGAGTACTGATACTACCCGCCCTTCTGGTATCAACAGGATAACAGGCCTGCCGAACGGTTTCTACCGCGTAGTGATACATGATGTCCACGATTGTATCTCTTCGGGCGAGGCTGAGGTACAATATGATAATTGCTGCACGCCTTATATACCCAATGCCTTTACACCAAATGGCGATGGCAAGAATGATGTATTCCGCCCCGTTTATAAAGGTGATATGGAGCTGATCAAACTCTCTATCTTCAACCGTTTCGGTCAACTGGTCTTCACCAGCACCACTACCAGCTCAGGATGGGATGGTACTTATAAAGGGGTACCGCAGGATATGGGCACCTATTTCTTCTATATGGAGTTCATATGCGGCAACCAGGGCGACGGCAGCAACAAACAAATGATAAAAGGAGATATAACACTTATCAGGTAAGCCTTGCAGCCTGACCTATAAGATAAAATAGTAAACAACTATATGCATAATAAGGGAGGCAAATTAAGCGCAAAAGCTTATTTTTGCCTCCCTTAGTTTTATATATGGAATACAGAGAAATCGTAGCAGTTACAGGCCTTGGCGGTCTTTACCAGCTCCTGACAACAAAAAGCGACGGCGCAATAGTGCGCAACCTGGCAGACAAAAGCACTAAATTCATTTCTGCCCGCCTGCATAACGTTACCCCCCTGGAAAGTATAGAAATATACACCACCGGCGATAATGTGCGCCTGCACGAAGTGTTTCAGAAAATGAAAGATACCGACGGTACGGTTACCAAAGCCGACCCAAAAGCATCTGACAACAATGCCATTAAAGATTATTTCAAGAGCATCTTTGCCGAGATAGATGAAGACCGTGTGTATGTAAGCGATATGAAGAAAATGCTGAAATGGTATGACCTGCTGAAAGCGAACGACCTGCTGAATTTTGAAGCCCAGGCTGAAGATACTGCGGTTGAAACTACTCCTGAAGCAGAACCGGTAGCCGAAGTAAAAGCAGAAACAGCAGAAGAACCTGCGGAAAAACCTGCAAAGAAAGCCGCCCCGAAAAAGAAGAAAGCTGCCAGCGAAAAGACAGATGATGGCGCCGAGAAGCCCGCTAAAAAAACAGCAGCTAAAAAGAAAAAAACAGAAGAATAAAAATACTGTATCTATACAAACCGAAGGCCGGGATCATTTCCCGGCCTTCTTTATTTATCACTAGTGTTGATCAGTTCGCTTCTTCCAGCAAGGCCTCATGTTCATCCTCATCATCTGTGCTTGCTGTACATATCTCCCGCAGCAGGGCGCGGACCTCAATATACGACCGTAAATAATACGTTGCCTCAGATACATTGCTGCCTACCTTTATGGTAATAGCGTCTGCGGGCATTGCCTTAAATGTATCTTCATCGGTGTGGTCATCGCCTATGGCCATGATAAAATCCGCATCGGTCTTCTCAAGCCAGCGTTTGGCTGCCGTACCCTTATTCACCGATATATTCTTTACTTCTACTACCTTATCGCCCTGCAATACCTGCAAGCCCAGGTCGGCAGCCAGGTATTTCAGGTCGGCGGTTATCTCTTGCGCCCTTAAACTGCCGAGGCCGCTTTCGGTCTTTCGATAGTGCCAGGCTAACGAATAGCTTTTTTCTTCTATGAATGAGCCGGGTGTGCGGCTGGTATATACCTCAAGCACACTGCGTATATCGGGTTTCCATCCAGCGTTCAAATCCCTGCGATGACGCCATGGCCCATCATATTCCTTATACCATGCTCCATGCTCGGCTATTATGTCAACTGGCAAATGGCCCAGCCATGATTCGAGTGTATGATAATCGCGCCCGCTTGTAATGACCACTGTGTTATGCGGATCACTGCTGATACATTCCAGCAATTTCAGCAATTCATCATCGGGCTTCGCTTCATTTACCTGTTTTTTAAAAGACACCATCGTACCATCATAATCCAGGAATAGCAAACGCCGGGAGCCGTAATGATAGCTTATTGCCATCTTTTGCCTTATGGATTCGTTAATATTCCGTGTGCTGAGTTCCTGTTGCCATGCCTTTATTTCTTCCAGCCTGCCGATGAAATTATTGACCCAATTGAATATATCGAACTTAGATACTGTTTGCTGCATAGCTGTCATGCGCCGCTTTTGCTCTTCTACAGGCATATTTAATGCCTGGTATATCTTTTCGGCATAATCCCATATATCCGATGGGTTCACCATCAGTGCTTCGGACAGCTCCCTTGAGGCCCCAGCCATTTCGCTCAGCACCAATACGCCGCGCTGATCGGTCTTGCTGGCTACATACTCTTTGCTCACCAGGTTCATCCCATCGCGCAGAGGGGTGACCAGTGCCACATCCGCCGCCTTATACAATGCCGAAAGTATATCGATACGGAAAGAACGATAGAAATGCTGTATGGGCTGCCAGCTGAAGGAGCTGTATTGCCCGTTGATGTCGCTTATCAGCATATCCATCTCTTCTTTCAGTTCTTTATATTTTGTCACCTTATCGCGCGAGGGCACTACAAGGTGTACAAGTGTCACTTTACCACGGAGCTCGGGATGACGCTCCAGCAATAGCTTGTATGCCTGCAACCTGTGCAGGATGCCCTTACTGTAATCGAGCCTGTCGATAGAGATAATGAGCCTGTTATGGCCTGTAAGCTCTTTAAGCTTACGCTCATTGCGTTTTGTCTCCGTACTCTCTGCAAGCTGCTTGTATTTTTTATAATCTATGCTTATGGGGAAGGCATCGGCTACGATCTTCCTGTCGTCTATCACCAGCTCATTGGCCGTTCCGTTCACGTTCAGTATGCGACTGGTAGCACTCAGGAAGTGCCGTACGTCATCATAAGTATGAAAACCGATCACATCAGCACCAGTAAGACCCGTAAGCAGTTCCTTTCGCCATGGCAACATACGGAAGACCTCGTAGGAGGGGAAGGGTATATGCAGGAAGAAGCCGATGGTAACACCCGGCAGCTTGCGCCTGATCATTTCAGGCAGCAGCATTTGCTGGTAATCATGTATCCATATCACATCATCTTCAGTAGCTATCTTTAATATCTCGTCGGCAAATTTTTGATTGGCCTGCTTATATACTTCAAATTGCTCCGGGTTATAAATGCTGTAAGTGGGGAAATAATGAAACAGCGGCCACAAAGTTTCGTTAGAGAAACCTTCATAGTAATCGAGTATTTCTTTTTCGGTCAGGAATATGGGATACAGGTTATCATTATCAAGGTCTTGTATCACTTTTTCTTTATCCTTATCGGCTACCAGGGCCCCCGGCCAGCCAATCCAAAGGTTCCCTTCTTCTTTATAAATGCTGCCCAGGCCAGTGGCCAGTCCTCCTTCACTGGGCTGATAAGTGCTCAAACCGTCCTTTTGTATAATCTTTACGGGCAACCTGTTAGACACGATCAGCATCCTCTTCTTAGTGTTCATGGCAATGGTATTGTGTGCCACTAGTACTAAAAATAGTATGCCATGGGAGGGATACTGAAAAAGCGATATGAAAACAAAAAATATAAGCCCTAGCCATAGAGCTCCAGGTGAATGTCTTTTTTATCGTAGCCCATCTTTACGATACGGTCTCGGGCCTCATCGATCATAGCACGCCAGCCGCAAAGCATAAAGTGTGCCGGGCGGTAACCATAATTGCAGCAAAGCTCCTCGTATATGGCATGTACATAACCCTTATACCCTTCCCAGTCCTCGCGCGAAAGGGTGGGATTGTATTCAAAACGGGGCATCATCTTTTCCATATCGCGCATCTCACCGGCATAGAGCAGGTCTTGCCGGGTGCGTGTGCCGTAGATAAGGTGTACCTGCCCATGTGCTATATTGTGCGTATTGATATAATGCAGCATGCTGCGAAAGGGGGCAATACCCGTGCCGGTACAGATGAGGAAGAGGTCTTTATCCATATGCTCGGGCATAGTGAAAACACCCTGGGGGCCGCGCAAAGTAAATGTGCTGCCTTCTTTTATCTCGCTGAATATGTAATTGGTACCTACACCGTCTTCTATATAGGAGATGACCAGCTCTATGACATTACTGCCATCGGGCATGGAAGCGATGCTATAGCTGCGCCAGCGCTTATTGCGCTGCTCATGTATGGGCAGATCGAGGGTGACGAACTGGCCGGGCTTGAAATCGAATACGGGTACTTCGGGCAACTCTATCCAGTAGCGCCTCGTATTGTGCGTGGCCTGTTCTATTTGCTTTACTATGCCTGTTTGCCAGGGTGGTAACATTAAGGCAAGTTAATCAAAATATAGCGAGTACCGAACGTGATGACATTGATTCTTACTATGTCGTTATCGTGATCATCGCTTTTGCGGAAATGTTTTTTACTTTTTTTCTACTTCCATACTATCCGTCACGATCATCTTTGCACCGTTCTTCAGCCATTGTTTATAGTTGTAGCGTATCCACATCTTTACCTCCAGCTCGGTGGCACTGCGCGCATAATCGTAGGGCATGGGCGTATTGTTCATAAAGCCGGCAAGCGAATCGCCGGTGAGGCCGGTGAGTTGCGTAACCAGCTCAGGTGAGTAGCGGGTATCAACAAATAGCTGCGACTCCCATTTTGCATAGCTCTTCTGGAAGCGGAAACGGGCCTTGGTGGTTGGGGCAAAGAGCTGAGCCAGTGCTGATATGGGGCTATTGAAAGGATTGGCATGCGGAAAGGCCAACGAACGCTGGTAAGTGGAGCGCCGCTGGAGGGAATCTATTTGGTAAGGCGTATAGCCGGGCCTAACGGTAAATTCATCAAGCAGGTAATTGATCTGCTCCAGTCTTACATTGAATTGTAAAGTGCCGGTAACAAAAGAGAGGTCCTTCTGCTGGGGCTTGTAGCCTATATAGGTGAAGGCTATATGATCGCCGCTGCGCACTGCTATGCTGTAATTGCCCTGCTCATCACTGTAAGCGCTCTGGCGGGTGTCAAGGTTCACTACCGTAACGGGATACAGGGGCTTGCCTGTGCCGGCATCGGTCACGCGGCCCCGCAATAACTGTGCATGAACCTGTATGCTGAGCAAGAGTAATAATATGCTTATCGTATAGCGCAAAAAACAATTTTGTATAAGCCTGTAAATTTAATCTTCTGCAAGCGGCAATATAGCATTATAAATGTTTTTGGGAATACTTTAAGAAAAATAAGCCGATTGCCTTTATTTTGTAGTCTTAAAATAAACGTACCAATGGCAAGCAACGCATTCTACCAAAGGCTGCAAAACGAACTGCAGGAGATCAAAGATTCAGGACTGTTCAAGAACGAGCGCATCATAGCATCCGAGCAGGGTGCGGAAATTACCGTGAACGGTAAAAAGGTGCTCAACTTCTGCGCCAATAACTACCTGGGCCTTTCATCGCACCCTAAGGTGATAGAAGCTGCGCACAAAGCCATAGACCGCCGTGGCTATGGCATGAGCTCGGTACGCTTTATCTGCGGCACGCAGGACATACATAAAGAGCTTGAGGCCAAAATAGCCACCTTCCTGGGCACTGAAGACTCCATACTCTACGTGGCCTGCTTCGATGCCAATGGCGGCGTGTTCGAGCCCCTGCTGAATGATGAGGACGTCATCATATCCGACGAGCTGAACCATGCCTCGATTATAGACGGTGTGCGCCTCTGCAAGGCACAGCGCGCACGCTATAAGCACAATGATATGGCCGACCTGGAAGCCCAGCTACAGACGCACAGCGGCGCACGCACGCGGCTCATTGTTACCGACTCCGTATTCTCGATGGACGGCACTATAGCCCAACTGGACAAGATATGCGACCTGGCCGATAAATATGATGCACTGGTGATGATAGACGAGAGCCACTCATCGGGCTTCATGGGCAAGACGGGCCGCGGGGTGCACGAGCTCTGCGGTGTGATGGGCCGTATCGACATCATTACCGGCACACTGGGCAAGGCCCTGGGTGGCGCATCGGGCGGTTTTACCAGCGGCCGCAGGGAGATCGTGGAAATGCTGCGCCAGCGCAGCAGGCCCTACCTCTTCTCCAACTCGCTGGCGCCAAGCATAGCAGGCGCATCCATCGCCGTGCTGGATATGCTGAGCGAGACCACTGCCCTACGCGATAAACTGGAGGACAATACCATGTACTTCCGCAACCAGATGACCGAGGCAGGCTTCGATATAAAGCCGGGCACACATCCCATAACGCCCATCATGCTGTATGATGCCGTGGTGGCGCAGCAGATGGCCGCAAAAATGCTGGATGAAGGTATTTACGTCATCGGCTTCTTCTACCCTGTAGTACCTAAAGGCCAGGCCCGCATCCGTGTGCAGATATCAGCCGCACATGAAAAAGCACACCTGGACAAAGCCATTGCAGCATTTACCAAAGTGGGCAAAGAACTGGGTGTGCTGAAGTAGCCAAGCGATGTAATGGAGCAAGAATTTCAAAAGTAAACGCGAAAAAGTGTTTACTTTTCAGCAGCTATAAATACACTGTAATGCCTGCCAATACTGCATTATTACGCTTAGCGAAATGTATGCAAAGGTAAATGTGCCGACATTTGTGCTATTCCATATTTCAAAGAACTTCCTCAGGGTCTGCCCTCTCCCTGTATTGAGAAAAGACAAGGCCTTGCTACAAAGTTCTTATGCCATTTTGAAATGAAAAAATCGAATTTTTATGATACCCTTATTTTAGGGGTATGATACCGGGATTTGGTGGGTATGATAAAATATTTTTCTTTGCCCTGTAGATTGTAAGCCCCGCATGTCAGTCTTTACGAATCTTTCCCTGTTGCAGCAGGAGGCCTTTCTCTGTGATCCGGTATAGATACAAGCCGGGAATTAGTTGTTTTACACTTATAGTGTGGTTCAATGTGCTCTTTATCAATTCTTGGCCGAGCATATCATAAATAACAATTTGCCCCTTGCTGACATTATCATAATCAAGCTGTAAAATATCTTTTACAGGATTTGGATAAACTTTTATTTTTTGCAATATCGTCACATGTGTTGTGCTTAGCGGAGGCAAGGGGTGCTGATATACATGCCATGCGGTATCTGCAACCTCATTGATATCCGTAAGCGTAATATCATTGCATACATGGCCTGTATCAAGACCTGTTGTTACCAGGGCGGATAGCAAATGTTTGCGCTCCCCGGGGGAAAAGTCCATATCCGGCGAGTTCAGTAATAGTCGCCTATCTGCTTCTACATAGGTATTCTCACATTCCAAAAACTGGTAGGGTAATGCCCATATTGAATCGGGGTAGAATGGGGAGCCATCCTTACCAAGGTTGTGCATGTAGTTGTAGTAATCCGCAGCTATGGCCGGATTGCCATAATTACCGGTATAATTTGCATAATCCAAGGCACCTCCTAAGCTTGCAATATAATTGGCGCTATCGGTTGGTAATTTGATGACCGTAATGCCCGCAACAGGCAGTAATGAGTCATAAACATTATCATAATAGTTGCCATTGTACATAAACATCATGCGGTAAAGGGAATCGTATTGTGCATATTCATCGAAGGCATCTCCCAAATCTATATCGGCAAATACACTGGCGCGAAAACCATGATAACTATTTTGCGACCTGTTTATGATGTCGTAATCAAAATAGATAACATTATCAATCAATGTACCCCTGCTGTAGGCATAGGCAGTGAGGTGTATTTCCGCCATCAGCGGAGTGCCCCCGGTAGCATCATGAGCAGGACCATTATCATTGTACACGGTCCACAACATTTGATCCCCTTTCATGAGCGGATAGTCACCATTTAAAGGATCGTATATACCGTCATTGTCGATATCGACAAAGGGGGCCATATCGGCAGTTACAGAAAGAGCGATGTTGTCCTTTCCTGATGCATACGGGTTGCCTTTTGCCGGCCAGTATAAAATGTCAAGGGGCGTATTCTGTATAGTATGTGGTGTGGCCGATAAAAATGCACTTATATCAGTATAGCTAACCTTCCAAACTTTAGACCAGTTCTGCGAGGTTGTATAATCAATGCTACCCGTAGCATCCAAAGGCCCCGGCCAGTAATCGTTTTGCGTGTAATGCGTTGATTTGGCAGAGAGGTGAAGTTGATTATTTGCATCTGTGCCAGCAAGCCATAAAGACGATGCATTGCCTAAAAATTTTCCTGATCCCTGCGGAAATTCACATGCTGAACTGCCGTTTGCATTTGAATGCCACATATCACCATGCACATTTATGAGCGCTTTAATATTATTGACATCGATATAAGCACTATCTGTAAAAGGGTTTTGCCCCAAGCAGGAATAAGAAATGAAGAGCAGTAAAAAGGGTATATACTTTTTCATAAAACACACACTATCTCCTGTAATGACGTATAAAATAATAAAAAACACCAGTATTATACTCTATCACTACGATCTCGATAACATTTGACCAAGCCCCCAACGCTTTGCAATGACGGAGTGTATGTGCTCGCTTAGTACAATAAAAAAAGGCAGGCTAAAAAGCCGGCCTTGGAATGACTTAAAAAAAGTATGATTAGATAACTTTTACGTTAACTGCGTTTAAACCTTTTTTACCATTTTGTACTTCGTAGGTTACCCTGTCATTTTCATGAATCTCGTCGATGAGACCTGAAACGTGAACAAAGATGTCCTGGCCGCCGTCGTTCGGCTTAATGAAACCAAAACCTTTGGTTACATTGAAGAATTTTACTGTACCTTCTTGCATTGTTTTAAAATAAAAAATTAATAAAGCACAAAGGTAGAATAAATATTTGATATTCAGCAATAAGTTTAGGGTTATAAAAAAGTTATGATTATGCGGGGAAATGAGGGGCCCATTTTGCCTTTAAAGCGCGTGGCCGCAAAAAAGGTACCGGCGCAGGCCGTAGTCCCCTAAGTAATGCTGCGGAAAAGGGTATAACGGAGCAGCACCTCGGCACCAAGGCATATTATGGCTATGCAGGCAAAGGGGAAAAAGAGCTCGGCATAGTGCTTATATGAGCTGATCTCGACCCGGGTCTTCTCCATCTTGTCTATCTCCTGGTATATGGCGGCCAGGGAGCGGTTGCCGGTGGCGCGGAAGTATTTACCCCCCGTTTGCGTGGCCATTTGCTTCAGCAGGGGCTCATCTATCTGCACGGGCATCATCTGGGTTTGTGTGCCAAAGGGTGTCTGTACGGGATATGGGGCCTGGCCCTGCGTGCCGATACCAATGGTATAGACCCGTATCTTATAGGCCTTGGCTATCTCGAGGGCAGTATTGGGATCGATAAGGCCGGTATTATTGACCCCGTCGGTAAGCAGGATGACCACGCGGCTTTTGGCCTTTGAGTTGCGCAGCCTGTCGACGGCGGTAGCGAGGCCCATACCTATGGAAGTGCCATCTACCAATACACCGCTTTTTACCTGGCTCACCTGCTCTTTAAGCACATTATGATCGATAGTAATGGGGCACTGGGTGAAGCTCTCGCCTGCAAATATCACGAGACCTATGCGATCGGTAGGGCGCTGGTCGATGAAGTTGAGGGCCACATTCTTGGCTGCCTCTATACGGTTGGGCTTAAAATCCTCGGCCAGCATGGAGCCGGAAACGTCGAGGCTGATCACGATATCGATGCCCTCGCTATCGATAGACTCAGTAACGTTACTGGACTGCGGTCGGGCGAGTGCGATGATCAAAGCCACCAGTGCGATGATACGCAACACGAACAGCACCGGGCGAAAACGTACCCGGAAGGATGGCTTGATGCGCTGAATACCCTGCAGCGTAGTGAGGCGAAGCGCAGGACTATCGGCCTTGCGGCCCGTGCGGCGCTGCCACCATATCATGAACGGAATAAGCAGCAGCAGCCCAAAGTAAAAGGGGTGCGCAAAGCTCAAATGTTTCCAATCCATTAATACACTCATTTCTGTTGCTGCGTGGTTATGGTTATGACCGGTTTGGTACTGTTCACAAATTGTATGGCCTGCTCCATAGCAGTGGTATGCTCATGAGGCAGGGGTTGCGCCTTGGCAAACTTAGCCAGATCGGCCGTCTGTAATATATTGGCCAGCAGATCGAGCTGCGCATGCATTTCTTTATGCTTCCTTGCCGTATATAACAACTCATCGGTAGTGAGCTCCATAGCCGGGGTACGGAAGCGCTGCTCAATGTAGCTGCGGAGCAGGTCGGTGAGCTGAGTATAATAATCCTTTACCTGCCCCTTCTGCCAAAGCTCCTGCTGATCGAGCTCGCGCAGCAGGCGTATGGTCTTCTCCTGCAGGGTCTCCACAGGGCCTGCAGGCACAACGACCGGCGCAGGTGCTTTCCTGTTCTTCTTAAAGTACCAGATAACGAACACTGCGAGCGCGATGAATAAGAGGCCTGCTATGATGAGCCAGATGTAATCGCGCCAGGTACTCTTTACCTGCATGATGCCTTTTATGCCCCTGAAACCCTTCGTTGTATCTACGGCAACGGTCTGCACAAGTATGGGGAATGAATCGGTCTGCACGGTATAAGTGGTGCCGCTATTGGGTATAACGGGAAAGGCAAAAGCGGGTATCACATACTGCCCTGAGTCGAAACCTGTAATAAGAAGGCGCTGTTTGTAGGTAACCGTGTTGCCCTGCTTCACCGTGTCTATCCTGCCCTTCTCCACGATCTCCAGGTTGTTGAAGGTATCAGGCAGGTAGGCCCATTGCAGGCGGCTCTTTGCGGGATCGTGGCTGGCTTCAATGAACAAGCGCACCTGGTCGCCGACGGTGATCTTAGCAGCATCGATACGGGCAGTGACCTTAGCCTCACCTTGCGCAAAGGCAGTATTGCCTGCCAGCAGCAAGAGCAATAAAAAGCATAAAAAGATCCTGTTTGCCTGTTTGTTCATTTAGCGGGTTACCTTCCTTTAAAAAAGCCCTGTAATTTTTTTACATAATCATCATCGGTGCGTAACTGTAATAGTGTGGCACCGCTTTTACGGAACGATTGAATGCAATAGTCTTTGTGCCATTCAAATGCCGATGTGTAATATTTTCTTACGTTCTTATCGTCGGTATCGAGCCATTTCAGCTCATTGGTCTCTGCATCCATCACCTGTATAAGCCCCGCCTCAGGCAGCTCACGATCATTCTTATCATATACCTGCATACCTATAAGATCGTGCTTACGTGCTGCCAGCTGTAAGGCACTCTCGTAGGGCACACTGATAAAATCGCTGAGGACAAATGCTATGGTGCGTTTCTTCAATACATTATTAAGATAGTCGAGCGCAGCACTTACATCGGTACCGCCACCCTGTACGGGCTCAAGCGCTATGAGCTCACGTATGATGCGCAATATATGGCTGCGGCCTTTTTTGGGGGGTATGAATTTCTCCACCTTATCGCTGAAGAAGATAACACCCACCTTATCGTTATTGGTAGATGCCGAAAAAGAAAGCACTGCACTTATCTCTGTTATCAACTCGCGCTTGAGGCGCTTGTGTGTGCCAAAGAGCGAACTGGGGCTGATATCGACCAGGAGCATAAGGGTCAGCTCGCGCTCTTCCTCAAATACTTTGACGAAAGGATGTGAGAAACGTGCGGTCACGTTCCAGTCAATAGACTTTACATCGTCGCCGGGGGTATATTCCCTCACTTCGCTGAAAGACATGCCGCGCCCTTTGAAGGTGGAATGATACTCACCTGCAAAGATGTGATTGCTCAGGCCCCGGGTCTTGATCTCGATGCGCCTTACGCGTTTCAGTATTTCGGCAGTCGTCAGCATTTATGGTGTCAAAAAATAAAAAACCAAAAATAACAGTATATAAGCGTTATACAAGTTGCAATATTAATGGCTGAAGTACAAAACAGTTGTTAAAAAAACGTATTAGAAATCTTATTTTTTTATTCTGCGGTGCGTTGCAATACAGATGCGATCTTTCCCGCTATGTCACGGGCCATTGTTTCGTCCCAAAGCAGGCTGATGCCTACGGATATACAGCAACCCATGACCGCATCGCTCATGGGAAAAGCCTGGTTGCTGTAATGCATGACCTGCATCTTTTGCTCCTCGTAGAGCCTGTGCATCCAGCTACCACTTTTGAGGTGCTGCCAGTTGCCTATGTAATGCCAGTTATTATCGTACCAGTAGTATATGCTTTTAAGACCGGCTTTCTTTAGCTCGTTAAAGGTATGCCGGGCAATATCCTCCCGCGAGAGGAAGAAAGATAGATAGGCGCCCGTATTGCCGCCGGGATCGGGTATGGAACGGAACGTGATACCGGGAATATCTTTGAGGGCCTCATAGATAATATTATGATTGCGCAACTGAATGGCTAGGAATTGGGGCAGGCGGCGGACCTGTGCCAGGCCTACTGCGGCATGCAGCTCTGTAATGCGGTAATTGTAACCCAGGTAGGTGTGCGGGTCGGCAGCACGGTCTTTATCGGTGTGATCGTGGCCGTGATCGGTAAAGCTGCGGGCACGCTTGTACACCTCCTCATTATCGGTAATTATGGCCCCACCCTCTCCGCAGGTGATCATCTTAGAGATATCGAAGGAGTAGACCCCTGCATGGCCCATAGTACCCAGATATTTACCCTTATAACTTGCACCAACCGCCAGGCAGGCATCCTCGAGCAGCAGCACATTGTATTTATCCGCAAGGTCTATCAACTCATCCAAAGGCGCCATGCTGCCACACATGTGCACGGGCATAATTGCCTTGGTATGGGAGGTAATGGCTTTCTCAATTGCTGCGGGCACAAGGGCAAGGGTATCATTTACATCTACAAAAACAGGTATGGCCCCTACTGCAATAATAGCCTCAAAATTGGCCGCAAAGCAAAATGTGGGAATAATGACCTCATCACCCGCACCAATGCCCAGCGCAGCCAGTGCGGTAATAAGTGCCGTGGTGCCGCTGGTAGTGAGCAATGCATACTTACAGCCAAATGTTTCGCAAATAGCTTTTTCGAGGTCCGTTGCTTTCGATACTCCTTTGCGGGCCGCTTCAAAACCATAACGGGGTATGATACCAGTCTGCAAAACGTCATTTACCTCTTTACGTTCCGCGTCGCCAAATAATTCGTAGCCGGGCATGGTAATATTTTTTGAGTTAAGTTACTGCAAGTTAACCGCTAAGGAGCAAAGGCGCAAAGTTCATTTTCCTTTTTACCAGCAAGGCCGTAGCTTTGAGCAAAATTTTACAAATGAAAACATATTCGAAAATCACCGCAATAGCCGTTTGCAGTTTTTTATTTTTCTCCACATCGTGCCAAAATAATGGCGATGGCGGCCAGAGCGATACAAATGACAGTACTGCTGCGATGCCGGCAGAAGCAGAACATGTTGCTATAACCGCAGTGGATACCTCGCCACAATTTAAAGACGCGCAACTTGCCATTGCCTCGGTAAAGGCCGAAAAGGCAGGGGCCGATTCAGCTAAAGTGACCTTTAACTTCAATGTAAAGAATTATGAGCTGAAACAGCAAACAAGTGATGCAGGCAACAAGCTTTGCAGCAATTCGGATAAAGGACAGCATATACATTTCATACTGGACAACATGCCCTACCAGGCGCTCTATGAGCCTACGAACACGATAACCGTTGCCAACAATTCGGACCATATACTTATGGCCTTTTTATCGCGCTCTTATCATGAATCGTTAAAGACCAAAGGTGCTGCACTGGTGTATCATTTCAGCATAGACGGAAAAGGCAATTTGAAAAAACTGGCTGTGCCCAGCACACCAATGGTATTCTACAGCCGCCCCAAAGGAGACTATATCGGAAAAGACACATCGAATGTATTGTTTGACTTTTACGTATGGAATACGACATTAAGCCCCGATGGTTATAAGGTGAGGGCCCAGATACATAATGAGAGCGGCCGCGATACCGCGATCGTGATGACAGAATGGAAATCGAGCTTCCTGCACAACCTGGGCATGGGTAAATCATTTATCATCCTGACCTTGCTTGATAAAGACAATAAGCCGGTAGAGGGCCCCAATACGCAGGCAATGCGCCATTTTAACCTGGCCGCACAGGAGCCTATGCAGTAAGGAACAAATGAAATAAAAAAAATGGGCAGCCTTGATAAGGCTGCCCATTTTTTTTGCATTAAAATAATATTATTCGGGAACTACGAGACGGAAACCGTTACCATGGATATTGACGATCTCCACACTGCTGTCCTCTTTAAGATATTTACGGAGCTTGGCAATGTATACGTCCATACTGCGGCCGTTGAAGTAGGTATCGCTGCCCCATATGCGCTTAAGGGCCGCATCGCGGGGAAGCAGATCGTTCTTATACTCGCAAAGCATGAGCAGGAGCTCGTTCTCTTTGGGCGAAAGTGTGTGCGACTCGCCGCCATGTTCCAGTGTGCGGAGCTTGCTGTTGAAATGATAGCTACCAATGGTAAACTCAACCTGTGCATGCTGTTTTTCCTGCAATTCCTGGTTGCGCTTCAATATTGCCTTTATTTTGTGCAGTAAGACCTCACTATCAAAAGGCTTGGTGATATAATCATCAGCACCCAGCTTATAGCCGGTAAGTATGTCTTCCTTCATGCTCTTGGCAGAGAGGAAAAATAGCGGCACGTCAGGGTCAACATTCCGGATCTCTTCAGCCAGTGTGAAGCCATCCATATTGGGCATCATCACATCGAGCAAACAAACATCAAATTTTTCGCGGCGGAAAGCAGCCAATCCTAAAATACCATCACGTGCCAGTTCTACTACAAAATCATTCAATTCCAGGTAATTCTTCAATACCTGCCCGAAGTTCGTATCGTCTTCTACAAGCAGTACTTTATATTTTTCTTTGTCCATACTTTGTTTTGGTATATGGTTGTAATGGTGTCAAAAGTAATGCCGCCCTGATATTATTATAACAAATGTTTTGTTAAAACCTCGGGCAGTGTATATTGTTGCGGCCACGGTGGCTGCGGTCATATACGCCCTGGTACACTATAGAGAACTCCAGTGCCCCCTTTCCTTTGTTATAGTCATTAAGCGATGATATGGTGTAATCGTAGCTGCCCATTATCTGGATGCCTACAAATTCCACACCAACAACACCTACTGCCGCATCGCCTACACGATGGTATCCACCGAGTATAAGCTGATTGTTACCATAACCTTCTTTCTCAGGCGTTATGTTGATGCGCACCAGGGTGCCGTAAAGGGCCTCATATGCTTTTTGCTGGGTAGTGTAATACACAGAAGGGTTGAGGATAACTGTTTTACCTATGCGCCACAGGATATCAAGATTGCCGGTGGGGCGCATGGCTATCTTTGTATCCTGGCCATAAAATGATTGTTTAGGCTGGTTGATATTGGCAATGCCGAAACCTAATTTGGCGTAAACATTGTCGTTAGGCAGTAATGCCAGGTTGATACCCGCACTTACATCCATATAGTTGGTCTTAATGATACCGCCCTTTTCGTTGCTTGGCAGGGTATAGTCAAAGCCGAAGCCATCCCATTGGGAGTCGAAAGTGAGCTTATCATAATTAACGCTGCGCTGCACATATGCTGCCGAGGCACCGGCCGATACCATGAAGGTTTCCCCTGTCATGATATGGTAGGAGAGGAAAGCCTCGGCCCTGGTGAGGCCCAGGTCGCCATCGCCCGCCTTATCGGTAAATAAAGCTGCACCAATGCCCATCCAGTTGGTACCCGATTCCCCCCTGAAAGCTTCCAGATCGCCATAAGCGGAGAAAGTTTTATAAGGCACGGGAATGCTGGCCCACTGTGTGCGGTAGTTGGCACCGATACGATAATCGTTATCGGGCAGCAAAGCGGTGTTAGCAGGATTGAGCAGCATCGGGGCATTGTAATACTGCGAGAAATGCATGCTTTGTGCATTTGCCTGCTGTGTGGTAAAGCCTGCAACAAGTACAGCTGCTGCAATAAGCTTAGGTAAGGTTGTTCTTTTCATAATACTATTTTAGCGCAATAAGGTTATATTACCTTGTTTTTGAAATGTTGTTCCGTCTATAAAAGTTGCCGTAAGCACAAAGGCATAGGCATCCATTTCCTGTGGTTTTCCTTTATACATACCATCCCAGCCGTCATCCAGCGAGGTAGACTCAAATACCAACTCACCCCAACGGTTCCATATCCTGAGATCCATCGTTTCGACAGCGGCACCCCTTGCATATAGGATATCGTTAAAACCGTCGCCATTGGGACTAAATGCATTTGGTATATCAATGAGCGGACGTATATCTGCGAATATACGCTTGCATATGGTATCGGGGCAATTATCGGTATTATTAGCTTCCAAACAGACATCATAATAGCCTGTATGCCGGTACATGTGTATGGGATTTTCTTCCTCACTGCTGCCGCCATCGCCAAAGCCCCATAGATACGAATTAGCATTTTGGGAATGATTGATAAAGACAAATGGCTGGTTAGGCACTGCTATCACAGGCGTATATGCAAAGTCGGCAATAGCATGGGCTTTTATTTTTATCACCTTGGTGGCGGTATCGGAATGGTTACATGCAGCAGGGTTGATGGCTATAATGGTTACTGTATAATAGCCTGTGCTATCATAAATATGATATGGCTCGGTGGTCATGGCAGTATCGCCATCGCCAAAATTCCAGATATAGGTTATACCATTGGTAGAGCCATTAACAAATACTACCCCTTCACCAAGACAGAGAGAGTCGGGCATATTGATGGCGGCATCAACCAGCAATTTGGAAAAATGTATCGTTTTGGTGACCGAATCGGGATTGTTACAGGCCGTAGTATCCACCATTACAAGGGTAATGGTATAAGTGCCGGTATCGGGAAAATCGTGTGGCGGCGGCGTGGTACCTGTAAAATCATAGCCATCGCTGTAGTGCCAGAAGAATTTCGTCCATGTAGAGGCATTAGGGATAGAGTTGTACTGCGAAATGTTGGTGACTGTAGCAGTGAAGGGATCGCAGGTATCGGTAAGCTGATAGGTGAAATCGGCATTTATCTCACCCGAATCTACATTGACCACAAGTGTTGTAGAATCGATGGTGCGGTTACAAGCATTGGCATTGGTAACCGTAAGGTGTATGGTATATGTGCCCGGTGTATTGTATGTATGCGGGCCGGGATTAAACTGTGTGCTGGTTGGCGAGCCATCACCAAAATCCCACAAATAAGTAGCCCCGTTGCTGGAGTTGTTTTGAACCTGAATAGTGAAAGGTGCGCAGCCTGCTGTATCGCCCGCCACACTTGCCGTAGCTATAACAGGGCCGAAGTGGAATGCTATTTTCAGCGCCACTTCATTACAGTTCTGGCTGCTATCTGCCAGGCTCCATACATTGGGTGGCTGTGTGGGGAAGGTGCCATGATTGCATGCCCCGCAAATGGCCTGGTATACGATGCCGTTCTTATCGAAACGACTGGTGCCGCCATCCACGTGCTCACCTACACCGCCGTTGGCCCCCATGAATGTGCCATACATGAGACTTGCGGCATTCTTGCTTAGCACTATGAAGTAAAAGTCATTGCCATCGGTGGTACTTTGCGCAGCATCGGGTGTAATGGGCATACCCACCGTATTACCCGTGCTTGCCGGCATACCGGGACCAAGAACGCCCCCCCAACCGGAGATATAAATATTCTCGCAGGTATCTATCAGAAATGCGACCGGGGAGATATTGGTTACCGCAGGGTTACCTGTGCCATATACTGTGGAGAAGATATCGGTACTCAGGCCAGCATCCATCTTCATCAGAAACTGTGATGAATTGGGGTTGGAGTAAACCCCAGCAGTAACCGGGAATTGGCCACCAAGCGACTGACCCATGATGTATACCGAATCATTATTGTCAACCTGCACACCATAGCACTGATCATAGTTTGCAGTGCCTATGTAGGTAGACTTTTGTAGTGTATAGTTGCCGCTATTCAGAAATTTGGAAACAAAGCCATCGGCAAGACCACCCTGGTATGTGCCATGCAATATGCCTGTTGTAACCGGGAAGTCGCTGCTACTGGTACCGCCGGCAACATACAAAGATGTTTGCTGTTTGCTGAGTGCCAGTACATAGCCTGCATCGTCACTATTACCGCCCAGGTATGTGCTCCATACCAGGTTAGTAATATCGGGGTTGAATTTGAAGACCACGGCATCTTGTGTACCCTTCAGCGTGCTCTGCGTGGCACTGGCTGTAACCGGGAAATTGGCAGAAGAGGTAGAAGCCGTAACATAAATGTTGGCCTGGTTGTCGAGTATCACCTCGCTCCTTGCGTCATCGCCATAGTTGTATTTAAGATTACCGGTCACGAATTCCTGTCCGCTGAAGTTTACAGCGTCATCGGCGCTGCCACCAATGTACGTAGAGCCTATCAGGGCTGTAGCCGTGCTGTTGAGTTTAACCACCACGATATCGGCATTGCCATTGTGCGATGTGTCATAACAGCCTGCCTTCACAGGGAAATTATTGGAGTATGTACGGCCAGCGATCACCAGGTTCTCAGCGGAATCGACAACCATACTGTGCGGCTGGTCGTTATCGGCCCCACCGAGGTAGGTAGCCCATATCCTGTTGGTGCCATCGGCTGAAAATTTCATGATGCCCATATCGCAGGCATACTGTATGCCGCTGGTATTGGTACCGCCTCCATAAGTAACCTGGAAAGCACCGGGAGTAACGGGGTAAGCCCCACCAAGGTTCAAACTCACCAGGCCACCCGCATAAAAATTGCCCTGGTTATCGTAGGTGGCCGTATAACCAAAGTTATCGGCAGTAGAGCCTGTGAAAGTAGCGAAGACAACCGTAGGATCTATGACCAGGTTAAGTGCATGATCATAATCTTTGGGGAACCGATAGGTAATGTGCCCGTCCTTCAATTTATAATTACAAGGCACTTCGATACGCTGGCCGTTAACATATTGGTATGCAAAAGGCTTTAACTCAGTAACATCGCCAACTGATGTTTTTATAATGAGATTGCCTGCCTTATTCACCTGTAGTCCATCAGCGCCTTCGTAATTCATTTTCACCAGGTCGGTGTTTGAGCCGGGTGTTACAATAAATTCGTATTTGATCGATCCTTCTTCTGAAGAAACGTGCATATTGATGCCGTTGTACAAATTATAATAGTCGAGTGCAAGAAAGGGATGGATGCCTGTTTTCCATTTGGTGGAATCGCTGCCTAAAAAATAATTGTAGTAAGTGGCCTGCTCTTTGCTACCTGCTATCTGTGCATCTTTGTTAGCCCCTTCGAAAACCATCCTGTATTCGTGAAACTTGAGTACCTGCGGCTGGCGTGTGTAGCCATGATGATACGCTTCGATCTTATCTATATTGGCATAGTCGCCTATTACGTATACAAATTCGTTGGGGAGCAAGTACACATCGCCCCGGCCTGTTTCGGCCTTATATTTAAAGGGCGCATCCCACTGCCCCCTGTTCTCTATAAAATGTATGGGCGTAAGGGAAGGGGCTGCCTTTACCACAAGAGGGAACATTAAGAAAAATAACCAGTAACGTTGTTTCATTTGCGTACAGAATATTGCGTTTATTACGGCATTCTTTTCAATATATAAGACAGCGTAAAAGTCCTTTAAGGTTGAGCGAACCCTATAAAACACCGAGTAAGTTAATGAAAATATGTTAAAAAACCTATATCCCGGCTGTAAAACAGGGAAAAAGATGCTAAAAGGCTGACAAGCCGGGAGTGAATTATTTTGAGGGTGGTTCTAAACCATCCCCGGAAGGAATATATGGCGATTTGTTTAATTACAAATCTTGTCGGCGCAGCAACTGCTGGCAAAGGCATCGGGTTTGGCTTTGAAAGCAAAGCCCATACCTAAAATGTAGCCCATGGCCTCGCGCAGGGCCTCATTACTTTTAAATTGCGGGTTGGTATTGATATCGGCATGTACCTCCATATCCACATCGTAAGTATTAAAGAGGTCGCAAAGTTCATACGCGATCTCAATACTGCGTGCCACTTCAACAAGCATACGCTCCTTGATGGTAAAGGGTTGTCTTGTCCTTTCGTTGCAGATATACATAAAACCACCGTGTTTCTCGCGCAAGAAAACAATAACGGTGGCGAATTCCGTTTCGCCACCGCGTACCTGTGAGTCGGTCCCGATGCAGACTTTCAGGTGAAAGCCGGCACCGGTTTCCCGGACGATGGCGTCTTCGACGGCATCTTTAACAGGTTTACGCAGTGGTTCGCCATTAAACGTTCTCCAAAGCATGTGTATAAAAATTTTGGTATTACTAAAGATACACACAAAATTGTTATGGGAAGTTTACGGGCGTGTTACTATTAAATGAAATGCACAGGTTATGCACAGGTTGTGCAGATGACCTGTACATGTACCATACTAAGGAGTAAAACACGTTACTATTCGCCCGACAGCAATACCTGCCATGCTTTATCAAGCTCATGGCGCTGTAAAAGATCTTTTGCATAAGCATGCAAGGCATTCCTGCGACCAGTCTCATCCTGCTCATATTCACGCATGATCTCCGTGAGGCGATCGTCATATAGCATTTCGCCTACTACAGGTATTGCCGTACTGTTGCCCAGCATACCCAGTTCGTTGCCGGTGAGGATAGTGCTGTTGCGAATATTTTGTGGCAGGGCATCGACCCCAATGCCCAACTGGAGGTTGGGTTTTGGCACATCGAACACGGCAGCCCCGGAGGCACGGCAATAATGATCGCCGCCCATGCGGGCCACGAGGTCTATCTTATGCGGATCGATCTTGCCATGCTCATCAAGCACATTATCATCGAGGTGCATGCATACTATTTCACAAATAATGAGGTTACCTGCACCGCCGTTTTGCCCGGTCTCTATTACCTGAAGTACTTTGCATTCTAACTGAGCAGGGGATTCTTTTACACGGAAAGGTTTTACAAATTCGGAAGCCAGCGGTGTGAAGCCTGCTTTTACAAATTCATCCACGTCGGCAGGATATTCGCAACTGGCCAAGCTGGTCTGCTGCACCATATCGTAGCTCACTACATTTACCACAACTTCTTTCGTGGCATAAATGTTATCGAGCGTATGCTTGACCGTATTATCGCGTACACGGCGTGCGGGAGAGAATACAAGTACAGGAGGATTGCTGCCGAATACATTGAAAAAGCTAAAAGGCGCCAGGTTGGGAACACCATTACTATCTATAGTACTGGCAAAGCATATGGGGCGCGGGGCCACGGCCCCCAATAAGTACGCATGCAGTTGTCCTGTCTTTATTTCTCCGGGTATTATTCTCATAGCTGCAAAAATAGCACGAATATGCAGCCAATATAACTATATGGGTATAAACAAAAATTTTGCGGTGCATAAGCTATGCACCGCAATCCCTTTTTAACTATTTGCTCCTGTGCCTGAATCTCGTAAGGTGAGAAGCTGAAGCTAAAGTACTGTGACATTAATAATATATAGCAAGCATACCTGATGAAACAGGAATTAAACGACCTGAAACGGAAGTAAATGATCCATTAGCGGGCTATCCAACCTTCGGGATCGAGCTTTACGGAACCTTTACCAACAGCCTTCCATACCTGGAAGTTGATGACATTCTCCCCTTCATCATTGGTACCTACAGTGCCTATGACCTGCTTGGTATGCACATTCTGCCCTTCACGCACATTGACACTGGCAAGATGGGCGTAGATGGTATAATAATGGCCATGGTTGACCACAACGTTCCAATCGGTACCGAATATCTTAAATACTTTGGTGACATTGCCATCGAATACGGCCCTTGCCGAGGCTCCCGCACCTGTCCTGATATCAACGCCCAGGTTCTCGATCATCACATGCTGCTCAACGGGATGGGGATGGGTACCAAAATGATCGGATATATAGCCCTTCTCTACTGGCCAGGGCAGTTTGCCCCGGTTGTTCTCGAAGCTATTGGAAAGTGCTTCCACCTCGGGTGTCAAAGACAGGTTATAATCTGTACTTGATCTTTTCGTATTGTATTTTTCAGAAGGCCTGTCAGTTACTTCGCGCTCAGGTTCTGCAGCAGCCTTTGCCGGAGACTTTGAAGAAGCTGTATTATTATCGGAAGGACGGGGGGTATTGTTACTTACTACTTTGGGTTGCGAAGGCATATTACGGGCAATAGCTTCCTGGCGTTTGCGCTCTTCTTCTTCAGCCTTTTTGCGTGCAAGCTCTATCTCGCGGCGGATGATATCGCTGATGGCCTTGTCCATCTGGCGGGTCATTCTCTTATTCTTCTCGATCTGGGAGAGGAGTTCTTTTTCTTTCCCTTTAAGTTGCTGCACCACATGATTGGTTTCGCTGGTCTCTTTCTGCAATACCTGTTTTTCTTTTTCCTGGGCCATGAGCAGCACGTCTTTCTGTGTCTTTTCGTTGTTCAGCACGCCTATCTGGTGCTCTATCTTGGCCTGGGTAAGTTTTATTTGCTCTACCTGCTCTACGCGGTAATCGCGATATTTTTTGAGGTACTTGACCCTGCGCATAGCCTCATTAAAATCTTTGGATGAAAAGAGGAAGGCCAGCATGTCGTATGAGCTGCGGTTCTGGTAGGCATAGCGTAGCGTCTGCGCATAGCGGGTCTTCAATACGCTGAGGCTTTGACGCAACTGGGTTACTGTAGTTGTAGAATTCTGTATGCTGTTATTTATCTGGCCTATTTCCTGGTTCATATTGCTGATCAACTTCTGGCGCTCGGCAAGTTTGCTTTTCAGATCCTTCAACTGGCTGAGGGTAGCATTCTTATTCTGCTTGGTGGCTTCGAGCTCCTGCTCTATCTGTTTGATGGATTCCAGTATATTCTGCCGCTGTTTCTCCAGTTCGGTGCGGTTTAGGGTTTCCTGCGCCTGCTGAGTTTTTTGCTGCTGGGCCAAAACCCCCAGGCACAAAAACAAAGCCACTATCAATGTTGCAATCCGCATGTAAATTTTTTGGTATAAAACAAAAATAGTCATTTCCCGCCTTGCTTTTAGCATTTATGGTACTTTTAGGACGATTTTAAAGGGTTTTTCGTATAAATATTTGAGTAAGGTTTTTTTATTGGCAAACGTTTGATGATTTTTGCTGCAAAGAAATAAATACTATGCTATATTCAATGACCGGTTTCGGTCGTGCAGAAGCTACCATAAATGACCGCCAGGTAGTGGTAGAGATAAAGTCGCTTAACGGCAAGCAATTTGACGCCGCAACCAAGCTGCCCCCTATCCTGCGCTCTTATGAACTGGATATACGCAATATGCTGAATGCCCAGCTGATGCGCGGTACCCTTGATGTGACCGTAAGCATAAGACAGGAAGGCGCATCGAAACCAATGACCGTAAATACGGGCCTTGCGGTGTTCTATTACAACAGCATGAAACAAATAGCCGATCAGCTTGGGCTGGCACAGGAACAGGTATTGCCTACCCTGATGCGGATGCCCGAAGTGGTGGCCCCCGAACAGGATCTGCTGGCAGAAGCCGAATGGCTGGAAATAAAAAAGGTAATAGAAACTGCAGCCAATGACCTGATGGCGCACCGGAAACATGAAGGTGACGCACTATACAAAGACCTGAACAAACGCATACAAAATATAGAAGGGCTGCTGCAAGATATATTGCCCCTGGAAGCCCAGCGCACGGAAAAGATACGCGCACGGGTGCAACAGTCGATGAACGAGATGGTGGGGAAGGAGAACTATGACAAGAACCGTTTTGAGCAGGAAATGATCTATTATATAGAAAGGATGGATTTTTCGGAAGAGAAAACCAGGCTCAGCCAGCATTGCAGCTATTTTCATGATACGACAACAAAAGAGGGGGCATCAAAAGGTAAGGTGCTCGGTTTCATACTCCAGGAAATAGGCCGCGAGATCAATACACTGGGTTCAAAAGCCAATGATGCTGCAATACAGCAAATCGTGATACATATGAAGGATGAACTGGAAAAGGCCAAAGAACAAGTGCTGAATATTTTATAAAAGCCAAAGAAAAATGCAAAAGAGCGTATCTATATTTCGCAGTGCTGTTTTAGTTCTATTATCTACCCTGCTGATCACAGGTTGCATGCCATCGCCCTACTACCAGCAAACTAATGCTATACCGGGCAATGCCTGGCAAAACACTTACATACCTACCTATAAATTTGAGATCACAGATACATCAGCATCATATAAGATGTCGTTCCTGATACGGCATACGAATGCTTACCCCTTCTCTAATATCTGGATCATTGTTTCTATAAAACAACCGGGCGACAGCAGTTTTCATAAAGTACGTATGGAAATACCACTGGCCGAGCAATCGGGCAAGTGGCTGGGACGCGGCATGGGTGAAATATGTGAGCAACTGATGCCTATAGATTACCAGATGAACGCCGGTGGTATTAATAATTTCCTGAAAAAGAAGGGGAAATATGAAATGAAGATAGAGCAGAACATGCGTTTAAATCCGCTACCCGAAGTATTGCAAACAGGCATACGGGTGGAAAGGGATAAATGATCTGCGGTAAAATAAATCACCATGCGCATTTTTACGAGCCTGCATATATTATTGCTTGCCTATGTTGTTGCAGCATTGGTATTCTGGGGCTTCAGCCTGGAAAAGCAGAGCGCCAGCATCTTTGAGCAGCAGCGCCTGCTGCTGGCAACAGACATTGACAGCGTAAAATACCCGCAACTTTACCACCACAACCTGGATGATCTGATCCACAAAAAAGATATGCGTACCAAGCAGTATTTTGGCGAGGGAGCTACTTTCCTAATCGTGATCCTTATAGGTGCGGCTGTGGTATATTCTTCATTCCGGCGCAGCCTTTCGCTATCGCGACAGCAGAACAATTTTATGATGTCGGTAACGCATGAGCTTAAGTCGCCACTGGCTGCTATAAAGCTGAACCTGCAAACACTGGCGAAGCACCAACTGGATGAAGAAAAACGAAGCCGCCTGCTGGAGCGATGTGTAACAGAGGCTGACAGGCTGAATGACCTGACGGGAAATTTATTGCTTGCCTCGCAGATAGAAGGGAAACGTTATGTGCCCTCGATAGAGCGATTCAACTTTTCTGAGATGGTAGAGGACAGTATATCGGACTATGCCAGCCGCTACCCCAAACGGTTCGAGGAAGATATTGAAACCGACTGCAACATGACCGGTGACCGGATAATGCTGCAAATGGCGGTGAACAACCTGCTGGAGAATGCAGTAAAATATACACCCACGGATAAGACCATCTGTATAAAGCTGCATCGCAAACAACATGCGCTGGTATTGCAGGTGATCGACGAAGGCCCCGGTATTGCGGAAGAAGAAAAACGTAAAGTGTTCAATAAATTTTACCGGGTAGGTAATGAAGAAACGCGCAAAACGAAAGGCACCGGCCTTGGCCTGTATCTTACCGGCAAAATAGTAAACCGGCATAAGGGGCGCATCAATATAAAAGATAACAAGCCTGTGGGCGCTGTCTTCGAAGTAGTTCTGCCGATAGCTTAACCGATCTCAGAAAGGGGCAACGCTTCTTCCATACCATTGCAGATACCAAATGTCTTCCGGTGATATGGGGAAAGACCAATGAGCTTTATCTGCTGCCGGTGAAATGCTGTGCCATATCCTTTATTATCGTTCCAGCCATATTGCGGATGTGCTTCATGAAGCCGGTACATATATTCATCACGGTGTGTTTTGGCCAGGACACTCGCTGCAGCTATTGAGGCATATATCGCATCGCCCTGCACCACGCAATGATGGGCTATACCCAAATAAGGCGTGAACCTGTTGCCATCGATAAGGAGCAGCTCGGGGCGTATATTCAACTGATCGACGGCAAGATGCATGGCCTTAAAAGATGCTTTAAGGATATTGATGCGGTCTATCTCTTCGTGGTCAACCATTGCCACGGCCCAGGCCAGCGCTTTACGTTCTATCAGGGGTCTTAATTTATCCCTTTCTTCTTCTGAGAGTTGCTTACTGTCGTTGAGCAACGGGTGACGGAAAGTTTTGGGTAGTATGACCGCAGCAGCAAATACGGGACCTGCCAGGCAACCACGGCCCGCCTCATCGCAACCTGCTTCCAAAATATCTTTTTTAAAGTACCGTTTCACTCAAAAATGTGTTCATCAAAAATAAATGAAAAGCTAATTGTAACTTTATATGGGCTACAGGTATTTATCCCCATTTTTAATTTTATGTAGCTGGCACTGTTTTTTAATGAATTAAAAAAACAAAATTTTTTACACCGGTACAATTCAATTAGGTTTGATATAACATGGAGCCAAAATACCCGCTATATGCCAGGACCGCTTTCATCCTGCTTGCTTTAGTGCTGGCAGTATTTATTTTATCCTATGCCAGTGGTGTATTTATTCCACTGGTCTTTTCGCTGCTTATCTCTGCATTGCTTTATCCCATGTGTAAGTTTTTGGAAGTGAAATTGCATTTTCCTCGTTTTCTTGCTTCACTGGTATGCGTGCTGGTCTTTATTTCGTTCATAGCTGGTTTTATCTATTTTATTACATTTCAAGTTGTCAATTTCAGCAAGGACCTACCGCACCTGCAGGAACGTGTACAGCAATTGCTAAACGAATTCCAGGGCTGGGTGTATCACAAATACCATATTGACAGCAAGAAACAAATAGACTACCTCGACAAATCGAGCCAGGGAATAGTTTCCACGGCAGCCACATCTATCACCTCGGTATTTACCAGTGTAGCCACGCTAACGATATGGACCATTTTCGTCTTTATCTATACTTATTTTATGTTGCTGCACCGCAGGCTGCTGTTGCGCTTCGTATTGCACTCATTCAGTCCTAAATACAGGGACCAGGTAAACGATGCAGTAAATGAAACCAGGGGCATGATAAACAGTTATGTATTAGGCCTGCTTACCGAGATGGTGGTGGTGAGTATACTTAACTGTACCGTTCTTAGCATACTGGGCATACCTTATGCTATATTGCTTGGCGTAGTAGCAGCGGTTTTGAATATCATCCCTTACCTGGGCATTTATACCGGTATGGCAATAGGTATGCTGGTAACATTTACGAACAGCTCGGCTGCCCAGGCGCTGGAACTGGCCATATCATTTCTATGTATACATTTTGTAGATGCCAATATACTGATGCCGCGTATCGTAGGGTCGCGCGTAAAAATGAACCCGCTTATTACGATTATTACCGTATTAGTAGGCCATCTCATCTGGGGCATATCGGGTATGTTCCTCTTCATTCCCATTATGGGCATTATCAAGATCGTAAGTGAGCGGGTGGAAAGCCTGAAGGCATGGGCCATCCTTATAGGCGTGGAAGAAAAAGAGAAATGATCCTCTTCTTTTAAAAATCCCCTTATACGAAAAATTTCCGAAACAAAAAACCGTGTTTTCACGGTTTTTTAAATGAATGAGGCTTTCTAAATTGCGGGCAGTAAAAGCGGTAATTCATACTCCATTATATACGCTTCATCCTTTCGCACAGAAGGGGGCGCTATCACGGCTACTCGGCGGACAAATAGTCCGCCGATGGTTTTTAATCTATCTCTTATTTTTTATTGTCCTGCTCATATGAATGCGATTGTCTTTTTGACTTAAGCGCGAACTGCAGTATCAACAGAAGTAGTGCTACTATTAATGGAATTGGTATATAATACATTGAGTTAAGGGTTACTCTTTTTGCTTTACGTATATTTTGTCTTCGCGGCAGATCTCAAGGTCTGTGTATTGCTATATGCCGTTATTCTGTTCGTTTCCAAATACAAAGATGACAACACTTTGATAGCCTGCAAAGTTTTATAGATGGGTTAACGGAGCATTTATATCTGGTTAACAAGTCATTAGGATAGCAGAATTTTCTCAATGTATGTATACCTTGCCGTACGTGAATAACAGATTGTTAACAAAATGTAAAAATTAAAATAAGCATTGATAATCAAGGTTTTACATGCATAATTGAACTTCATTCACATACATAAACACTTTTATGCATGCCTGAAAATTGTGTGAATGAAATGGAAATTCTATTTTCACGTTCCTTTCCTGTTTTAAACAGGATCCGCCCATCGCTTTCGATCATTTTATCCGCAATGATCTTCATACAGAGGCCACCAGAGAGAAAGGTGAAATTTTGAAAATTTTGAAAATGTCAACAAGCACCATTGATAATGGTAGTGCTGCACAAGCCTCTTTCTGGACCGTAAGGAAATGGTTCGTTTTCCTTGCGCTTTTTCTTGTATGCTGGATAGGCTTGTACCTGTATACCCACTATATCCGTAATGGTTATCAATACTACAGGTTCACAACAGAACAGCTGCAACAGCTCAACAGGATACTGTACCAAAAAGATATTGCTGCACCAGCCGAGAAGGTACAGATAGTAGACAATACTATCCGCCAGACTGTTTCACCAACGGGTGATACCATATATGATACCATTGTAAATGCCCGGCCGCAAACTGCTGCCATTGCCCATGCAGACATCTGCAATGACAGTTGCCGCATCAACAAGGCGATGCTTTACATACGCAGCGAGTTTGACGATAAAATAAAAGAAGACCAACTGAATGTAATACGCGATTACCTGGGCAGCTTCAGTGCGCAGGAGGTTGTATCATTCCTGGCGCAGGTAAAGCTCAGGGTGAAATGTTACTTCTGGCTTACGGGTGCAACTGTATATTTCGAAGTAGTATTCTGGGTGATCATAGGTGTGATATGCAGCAGCATTTTTGCCTTAGGGAATATGAGCAGGCTTGGAAAAACAGCATTTGAGGGTTATGAGATCCCTTACCAGGTAGCCAAACTATTCTATGCCCCCTTCAGTACTATTATTGTAATACTTACCTACAACTATATTAAACACCGAAATGTAATAGAGGTGAATACCAATGAGGGGATGATCGTATTCTCATTCGTAGCTGGCTTGTTCTCGGGACGGTTAATGAGCCTGCTGGAGCGGTTTAAAGATGTGCTCTTGCCCGAGAATATAGCAACGGGCAGTTCTGCCACCAGTACGGGCACACAGCAAATAACACATCATGAACATAGAGCAGATACCCGCATGGAAGCGATGCCGGGACGACGTGTGAGCAATGATGAAAGGCAACAGCATTTATATGAAGAGCCCGAAATAATAAAAGAGGTAACCGTGGACCTGAAGCTGGATGCGAGCGGCCTGTTCGAAGAAGAAAAAACAGAGATACTGGAGATCGGTTTTGCCAGTGCCGTAGTGACCCTGCATAATGTGAACGGCAAAGACATCATTACCGCCCGCCGTGTAGAAGAAGACGGAGCCTTCACATTTATAGCACAAGACGTAAAACCCGGTATATATATAACCCGCGCTACGTTGACACAGAAACTAAGCGATGACTATATCATCAACCTGTTTGGAGAAAAAACAGCGTATATTACCGACGAGAACAATGGTGTAGAACTTTACATTAAAAAATACGAGGCAATAGACTGAGAGAGATAAGTTAACAAAAACTGTTTCATATAAGGGCTGCTGTTGCAGCCCTTTTTCATGTACATAAAAAGGGGCAGGAAATATTTCCCGCCCCGAGACCTATGCTATGAAAAATAACTCTTATTGAACCTTCTGAAACTTAAGCTCATGCCTGCCTTTGTCATCAGCAAGATTAATATTCTGATCTGTCATCAATGATATTATCCAATCCTCATTGAGTTCTGCAAGATGGGAGTCGGTAGCTGAGCTGATATCCAGCAATAATTTTTCTTTGCTGTCATCCGCTTTTCTAAGCCAGGTACCGTTAACCGATAAGCTGCCACGCGTAGCGGTAAATGTGCCATTGCTGCTGAAGGTGAATGTATAATTATCAAAATCGGGTGTTTCATCCACACCCTCATTGGTATAGAGGATAACGGTCCATTCGCCTGTTGCCGGGTTGCCGGCAGTAATCACCGGGCTTGATGATGTGGGCAATACATTGCTCTTGTGCGTACAGGCAGTAAGACATATTGTTATGCAAATAACAGCGAGGGTAATAATACGTTTCATTTGATCCGTTTTGTTCACAATGCAATATTAACGCGGCACCGGCATTTAATAACTAATAAAGCGCATGAACCGGGAAAACCACCTACTGAGCAAGCTTATTCCACATGTTTTATATACGCAGATCTGCAAAATAGCTGTAAATATAAAGACAGCGGGTATGCCAGCGGGGCTATGTAACGCCCCGGTAGCATACCCTGCTGCAAAACAAGATAAACTTGTTGATTATTTACCGATCAAGTAACCTACAGATACGCCAAAGCTCCTGTTCTTAGTATCAAAAGCAGGATCGTTGGACAGGTTAGCAAGTCCCAGGCTGTAGAAGAAGCGTACAAAGACACCCATAGATAGTTGATAGCCAATATTAAAATTGACCGCATAATCCAGTTTCTTCATATCTGTACTGTCCGAGCCAAAAGTTATATCATAAGTAGAATCTGCTGATGTGCCGAGTACCGAACCTGAAAATGTGGATTTGCCATTGAGTGCCATAGCTATGCTGGGGCCCAGACCTATAAAGGCTTTACCGGGGCCAAGTTTTTGTTTGTACTGTATCCAAACAGGCACTTCTAAATAATTCACCTTATTTTTTAAGGTAATGGTGGCAAAGCCCAAAAAGTCAGCAGCTTGCGTACCACCCTTTGCACTGTAAAATATACCGGGCTGCACAGCAATGGGGCCGATACCTATATCGGTAGTGATGCCTGCGCGAAAGCCTGTAATAGAAGATATGGTTGGGGATAAACCTGCCGTACCCGAACCACTGTATGTCATTTTGTTGAAGCTCAGGCCAACTTCCGGACCGATCTTAAATAGTGCCGAGGCCTGTTGCGTAGTGAGGGCTGCAAAGCCAAGTAATAATAGCGCTTTTTTCATCTATATGGTTGTTTAAAGTTCTATAGTTTGCCGCAAATATAGTGCCTAAGATGATGCAGAACGTTTGCAAAAACACAAATAAACCGGATGAATATAATCCTGAAAGTTTCCGACATTTGATCCAAACAATGCTGACAGGATATGAGCAAACATAAAGGACGCAGTGACGGGCTGGTATATAGCACTAATAAAGATTTTTATGAAGATCACCAGGAAGAGGATGACAGCGTGGAAAGCCTGCCCAAAGAAAAGCAAAAGCTGCGTGTGACACTGGATAGTAAACAACGTGCCGGGAAAGTAGTGACACTGGTAGATGGCTTTAGCGGCACAGAAGATGACCTTAATGCCCTGGGCAAACAGCTAAAAACCAAGTGCGGCACAGGTGGCAGCGTGAAGGAGGGCATGATCATTATACAAGGAAATTATAAAGAAAAAATTATTGCATGGCTGCGGGAGTGGGGTTATGCATTAACCAAAGGATAATCTTATTTTTGCCCCACATGCTACAGGATATACAGGTACTCAACGAAAAAGAGACACGCGCCGGTTTTGGCGAAGGTGTTGCAGAAGCAGGACGCCGCAACCCCAACGTGGTAACATTAACTGCTGACCTTGCAGGTTCGCTGAAGCTTAATGAATTCATCAAGCTGTTTCCTGAACGGTTCATACAATGCGGTATTGCCGAAGCCAATATGATCGGCGTAGCTGCCGGGCTTACTATAGGCGGCAAAATACCTTATACTACTACATTTGCCAATTTCTCCACCTCGCGCGTATATGACCAGATAAGGCAAAGCGTGGCCTACAGCGGCAAGAATGTAAAAATATGCGCATCGCACGCTGGGCTGACCCTGGGCGAGGATGGTGCAACACACCAGGTGCTCGAAGATATAGGCATGATGAAAATGCTGCCGGGTATGACGGTGATCGTGCCTTGTGATTTTAACCAGACAAAAGCTGCCACTATAGCGATAGCGGAACATGAAGGCCCTGTGTACCTGCGCTTTGGCCGGCCCAAATGGCCCAACTTCACTGCAGAGGACCAGAAATTTGAAATAGGTAAGGCACAAATATTGGCCGAGGGAAGCGATGTAAGCATTTTTGCCTGCGGCCATATGGTATGGATAGCAGTAGAGGCTGCAAAAATGCTCGCGGAAAAAGGTATATCAGCAGAACTGATCAACATACACACTATAAAACCACTGGATGAAGCCGCAGTAATAAAGTCTGTAAAAAAGACCGGCTGTATCGTAACTGCCGAGGAACACCAGATAAACGGTGGCCTTGGCGACAGCATTGCAAACGTAGCCGGCCGCGACTGCCCGGCGCCACATGAATATGTAGCTGTGATGGACACCTTTGGCGAAAGCGGCAAACCGACCCAATTATTACAAAAGTATGGCCTCACAAAAGAACATATAGTGGAAGCTGCTGAAAAAGCAGTAGCACGCAAAAAGGAAAACAACTAAACATAGGGGATGGTAAGAGGGAGCAGGATAGCAGTGATAGGGATGATGGTAATGGCGGCTTGCGGGCAACCTAAGAATCTTGTGTTCAAAGATGTAAACAATTTCAGGATACATTCTATAAAGCTTACCGAGCCCATATTTGCTGCCGATGTGCGTTTCTACAACCCCAATAAGTACCCGATCGTATTAAAACATGCCGATGTTGATGTATATATCAACAATAAACTGACCGGCAAAGTGATCGTAGACAGTACATTCACTATACCAAAGAAGGACACTTTTTCCCTGCCGGTGATGCTGGATGTAAGTAAGAATGGCGCATTTAATAATGCCCTGCAACTGATCATGAAAAAAGACCTGCTTATAAAATTAGTGGGCAGCGCAAGAGCAGGGCGGGGCATAAAGCTTGTGAATATCCCGATCAATTACGAGATAAGAAGTGACCTTGCGATCTTCTGAGGCCTTTCTCTTCTTATTACAAGCACCCAGTCGTACTTCAATAAAAAATAAGGCTGCCCAGCAACTCAGGCAGCCTTGGTTTATACAAAAACTACTAATGCATTTTACCTATAGTAGTCACCCTCTGATATTATTGACGAAGCAAGCAGTTAATTTGTTAGTAGGCTCTACACATATTTTTTAATGTAAAAAGAAGGAGCAAAAGCTCCTTCCTGGGATAAAACTGAATCGCTAAAATCAGTGCCGGATATTGATCCTTGTGGTCATTTCGTCCCTGCCATTGCTGAGCCTGAGCAAATACATGCCTTGTGGCAATGCAGCAGTATTTATAATGGCTTTATCATCAGCGTTTTGTATATCGATGGGGCGGCCAAGCAGGTCATATAGTGTTAACGTAAAGTTCCCTTTCACTTCAACGATCACTTTATCATTAGCTGGGTTAGGATAGACCAATGCATTGATATCAGCACCGGAAACATGCTGTACACTCACCGGCATAATGGTATTCAACGTAGTGTTAGTTGTTACAGGGCTATTGAAGTCGAAATATATGCTTGCGGTATTATGTATCGTTGCCAATGGTTGAAGGTTAGTTATAGCCCTAACACTATAGGTCACATAACCATGGCTTGCGGCCTGGTTGGCGCCACTATCGGGCAGCATAATATTATCGAAGCGGAACACAACAATATTACCCGGCAAAATGCTAATGGTTACCGGGTGGCTTGATGAAACAAAATGCAGGGTGTTAATGTCCACATTGGCATCAAGTGTATCTTTAATGGTAACATTAATAGCCGTATCATTACCCGTATTCTGGAAGTTGATGAGATATGTGAGGTTAGTACCGGCAGCAATGTAGCCCGGTGTACCAGCCCCTTTAGGCATTACCTCTTTGTTATTGGGATCATAGGCATTGCCTACAGCAGCACAAATGTCATATGTATTGTTTACCATGTTAGAATCATGGTAACCAAGAGCAGAATCAATAGCAACGAGATTGCACAGCGTGTCGCCCACCGTAGCACCTGAATCGCAGTAAACATATATCTGCGTATTGAAGCTGTTCCAGGCATTAAGATCGGTGAGGTTCCAGGTAAGCACATTGCCTGCTATAGTATTCGGTGCCGGGCCCCATATTGTGCTGGTATAAGAGAGTTGCGGATCGAGCGTAAGGGTAAGTGTGGTATTAGCATTGTTACAACCATTGTCGGTATTGGCAGTAATATACATGAGGCGGCTAAAGCCGGGCCTGAAGCTCCATGCACTTCCTGAAACTGATACGTCAATATTAGTAGTGGCGACACATTGATATGCGAGGTCTTCGGTATAAGGGCCGCCGGTAACAGTAACCGTCTGCACGCCAAGCGCAGGGCACGAAGGAGCATAACCACCCCATAATGAGGCTTTTTCAATATCGTAGGTAAAACCCGTAGGCAGGTCTATGTTATAATTACCCAACGAATCGGTCGTTGTATAATAAACGGTCATGTTAGTGTTGTTAGTGACCTTTACACTGTGATAAGCAAATGGCTGATCACCTGCGTCATAAGTGCAGTTATTGTTGTTATCGACATACAGCCTGCCTGATACGTTTGCACATGTATCGGATACGATACGGGGCAGTGTATAAACCGTATCGGCCGCACCTGTCACTGCCTCGAAAATGACCCGTGTGGTAAAGGTGCCATAGAAAGTATATTCGTGATATGCATACACATTGGTATTGGCCAGTGCGGCGACTTTGAACGTATCGGAAGAAGCATCACCATAATTAAAATATACGGTAAGCGAATCGCCCGGCGGTATGGTGCCCTGTGGGGCTGTATGGGCCTGTATCATACGTGGAGCGGGCAAATTACATTGAGTGGACATGCTATCAACCAGGAATGATTGCGTAAATCCTGTGATCTGCGCTGTGCTTTTTGTGGCATTCAGGAACAGGGCAGCTATGACCAAGGAAGAAAGTGTAAATATTTTTCTCATAAGTAATGGCAATTTGGTTAAAAAAACGGATAATGCCATAAATGCAGACGATATAAAACCCGGTTATGTTAGTAAAATGCAGCTAAAAAAGAAAAAGAACCTTGTATGGCTCTTTTTGCTTTTATCTAAAGTTTTCCGCAGGGAATCAGAACTCGTTCTTCCACATCATACTTTCCACAGGCTTAATGGTGCGTGTATTATACTTTGCATTGGCCTTGGTGTTGTATTTATTGATTATCTCGCCCTCAACAGGGAAATAGATAAGCTGACCTATAGGCATGCCTGCATATATGCGCACAGGATGCACGCAAGATATCTCCAGGGTCCATGTATTACAAAAGCCAACATCGCCCTTACCTGCAGTGGCATGTATATCTATCCCCAGGCGGCCTGTAGAAGATTTGCCTTCAAGGAAGGGCACATGTGCATGTGTCTCGGTATATTCTTCCGTAACGCCGAGGTACAACATTCCGGGCCTTAGTACAAAGCCTTCGGGCGGAATTTCGAAATGCTCCACAAGGTTATGCTTTTTAGCATCCAGCTCTTTATCTATATAAGTAGCCAGGTACTTGCCCAGGTGCACATCGTAAGAATTGGTACCAAGGTATTTGCGATCGTAAGGTTGAATAACGATAGTACCTTTTTCTATCTCTTCAAGTATACGTTTGTCGGAGAGTATCATGGGGGCAAATATAGTTGGTTGGGCGAATAGTTGATAAGTTGGCCAAGCGACAGGTTAATAAGTTGGGGATATGTACCCTTTTACAAGGGGCGAGCGATTAGCTTAATGGAAAAGTATGGCTATTGGAACATACCTTTGGTATATGCCATTATACAGGGAATGGAGTATTGCGCATCACAGCCTAGCGGCGATATGGGAAATTGATGAGCCTGAGCGCTTTTTTACCGAAAGAACGGGGCTGACCCCGGATATAAAATTTGAAAAACGCAGGATGGAGCATCTTGCAGGGCGCTTCCTGCTCAAACACCTGAAAGAGGATTTCCCCTTATTCAACATACAGGCCGATGAGCATGACAAACCGCGCATACATGGCAATAGCTATTATTTTTCCATATCCCATTCGTGGCCATATGTGGCCGCAATAATAAGTCCGGAGCGTGAATGCGGTATAGATATACAGACATGGCACGAAAGCATACAGAAGATACAGCACAAATTTTTATCGTCCCGCGAGCAGGAACTCTTTAATAATGACAGTAAACTATTAACTATGGCCTGGTGTGCGAAAGAAGCTGCCTACAAATGGCAGGGCAGGCGCGGAGTTGATTTTATAGATCATTTACCTATAATATCAGTAGATCTTACACACAGCAATTATAACATTACAATATTACCTAAACTTATACCATCTGCTCCCCAGATATTGATCGAAAGCTTTATTGAAGGCTCGTTTTCATGTGCTTTTGTAATAAGTGAGTAAGGCAGGGGCAATTATTATTTTTAATTGATTTTTTTGTAATGTTTATTTTTAATTAGTTTTTTATAAAAAAATGGTCTTTTGACATAAATTTTATTAGATTTGCTCAAAATTTAATATTTATGTCATCATTACGCTACCTTGCAATACAGGAACTGGGAAAAGAAGAAAAAAAAGTATCTGGCTATGGTGGAAAAAAGATCACAGCCATATTTGCCAGCAATGTATTTAACGGGCGCACTATGCGCGAGTACCTGAGCGACGAGGCTTACAAGAGCCTGATGAGCTCTGTAAAATCTGGTTCGAAAATAGAACGCAGGATGGCCGACCAGGTAGCTGCCGGTATGAAGGCCTGGGCTGAAGAGCGTGGCGTTACCCACTTCAGCCACTGGTTTCAGCCGCTAACGGGTACTACAGCGGAAAAACATGACTCCTTTTTTACTATAAAAAGTGACGGCACAGCTATAGAGCTATTTGACGGCGATGCGCTGATACAGCAAGAGCCCGATGCATCGAGCTTCCCGAATGGTGGCATACGCGCCACTTTTGAGGCTCGCGGCTATACTGCCTGGGACCCTTCTTCACCGGCCTTTATCATGGAAGCAGGTTCAGGTAAAACATTGTGCATCCCCACTATATTCATTGCTTATAACGGCGAATCGCTGGACTATAAAGCGCCGCTGCTGAAATCGATCGCAGCGCTGGATAAAGCAGCTGTAGATGTATGTAATTACTTTGATAAAAATGTTACCAAAGTAACTGCAACCTTAGGCTGGGAGCAGGAATACTTTGTAGTGGATGAAACGCTTGCCAATGCACGCCCCGACCTGGTGATGTGCGGCAGGACCCTTGTAGGCCATGCACCGGCAAAAGGCCAGCAGCTGGAAGACCATTATTTTGGTTCTATACCGGAACGTGTGTATGCTTTTATGCAGGATTTTGAACAGGAATCTTATAAGCTGGGCATACCGCTGCGTACACGCCACAACGAGGTGGCCCCTGCACAGTTCGAATGTGCGCCGATATTTGAAGAAGTGAATATAGCGGTGGACCACAATACCCTGCTGATGGACATAATGAGCAAGGTGGCCAAGCGCCATAAGCTGAAAGTACTGCTGCACGAAAAACCATTTGACGGCGTGAACGGAAGTGGTAAACATAATAACTGGAGCCTGGCAACGGATACCGGTGTGAACCTGCTGAGCCCGGGCAAAACACCACGTACCAACCTTATGTTCCTCACCTTTTTCGTAAATACGATAAAAGCGGTACATGATCACGCCGACCTGCTGAGAGCAGCTATCGCATCGGCCAATAATGATCATCGCCTTGGCGCCAATGAAGCACCCCCGGCCATCATATCCGTATATATCGGTAAGTTCTTAACCGATGTGCTGAACGAGGTAGAAGCCCGTGTGAAAGATAAATTCAGCGAACAGGATGAGGTAATACTAAAGCTGGACATACACAAGCAAATACCGGAACTGCTGATGGACAATACGGACCGTAACCGTACCAGTCCATTTGCTTTCACAGGTAACAAATTTGAATTCCGTGCAGTAGGCTCATCGGCCAACTGCGCCTCACCGATGATCGTACTGAATACGATAATGGCCGAAGCATTGAAAGGTTTTAAAACCGAAGTGGATGCACTGATAGAGAAGGGAGAAAAACGTGAAATAGCCATCATGCATGTGCTGCGCGACTACATCAGCAAATCGAGGAATATACTTTTTGAAGGTGATAATTACAGTGATGCATGGGCCGAAGAAGCCAAACGCCGCGGGCTGAATAACTTCAAAACGACTCCTGAAGCGCTGGACGCCTATGTAACCGAAAAGGGCAAACAAGTGTTCTTCAACAACGGTATCTATACCGAACGGGAGCTGGAAGCGAGGCATGAAATAATGCTGGACGACTATGTGAAGAAAGTACAGATAGAAGCCCGCATGATAGGCTATTTGGCAACCAACCATATACTGCCTGCAGCGGTGGAATACCAGAATGTGCTGGTGAACAATATTAAGGGCCTTAAAGAACTGGGCCTGGGTGAAGAAAACTATAAAGCACAGCTAAACCTTGTAAAGGTAATGAGCGGCCACATACAGAATATTAATGACAATGTAGAGGCTATGCTGGAGGCGCGCAAGCGTGCCAATAATACCGGAAGCATGCACAAACGCGCAGAAATGTATTGCCACGAAGTACGCACCTATTTTGACAAGATACGCTACCATGCCGATAAACTGGAACTGATCGTAGATGATAAAACATGGCCCCTGCCCAAGTACAGGGAGATGCTCTTCCTGCGGTAAAGCATATACTAACTTAGAAAAGCCGGCCCCAATAGGCCGGCTTTTCTGTGCAATATTTTTAAGCCTGTGCTACGGCATCATAGTTTTGCTGCATTGGTTTTGGCTACCACATCTTTGATAATGGTATCCAGTTCGACGGCGGCTTCTTTCACGCCTTCAAGCACTTTGACATTAGCCGGGTCGCCAATGTGCTCTATATTCAGCAAATCTGCCAGGCCAAGTATGGTAGCAACGGGGCCACGCACTTTATGCGATTGTATCCAGGCTATTTCATTTAGTTTTTCATTCTGCTCCTGTATCCTGATCATATGCTCTTTCCCGGCAGTAATATCACGCGACAGGCAATTGACCCCGATCACCTTATTATCCTTATCGTGAATGGGATTAAAGCGTATCTCCTCAAAAACCTTTCTGCCCCTGAGTTCATCCTCCTCAACTACAGAGAATGTTTCACCACTTAATGCCCTTTGATAATATCCCTGCCACTTTTCAACACGCTCCCGGGCAAAATCGCCGGTGGTAACATCATTAAAATTCTTATTCTCGGTGAGGTATGCGATACGGTCATAGTAAGCCTGGTTAGCCGAAACGGTATCCATATGATCATCTACAAGCCAAATGATATCGTGTGTATTGTTGATGATGGCCCTGAGTTTTTTCTCTTCGTTCAGGATCTTTGTATTCAGCCGGGTGTGTTCGGATATATCCCTAGCAAAGATACTGACGCCGATCACCTCACCGGTATCTGAAAAAATCGGTTTAAAGCGCTTCTCACGATGGTGCTTTGTATTTTTAAATTCCTCTTCATCAACCACAACGAATGTCTGGCCTGATAAAGCTCTTTGATAATACGCTATCCATTTTTCACGCATTCCCTGCCCAAAATCGTCCATTATCGTAGTATCGCCCGGGCGTAAAACCTTTTGCGTAAAAGAATAAACAAAATCAACAAAGGGCTGATTGGCCTGAATTATTTTCATATCCTTATCAACAGACCAGATGAAATCGCTGGTATTGTTGATGAGTGCGCGCAGGTTATATTCACTCTCTTTAAGAGCGTTTTGTAAGTCCTTCTGATCCGTGATATCGCGGAAGTAAATTGCCAGGCCGTTTTGCGTAGGATATGCATTAACAAGTACCCATTTACCGATAAAGGGAGAGAATTCCTCGAAACGAACAGTTTGTTGCTCATCAATAGCCCTTTTTAGCTCCCGGTAAAATTTCAGTTCGCGCCCTTGTGGAAAAACGTCCCATATGTTCCTGCCAAGCAGCTCCTCTTTCTTTTTACCATATAACTTCAGGGCTTCGGAATTGGCAAAAATGAAATTAAAATCTTTATCGAGTGCAATGAAGTTATCTGTTATGCTTTCAAAGATGTTCTCTATCTCCGCTACCTTATCGCGCAGGTTTCTCTCCGTTATACGCAGGTCGGTGATATCGCGCGATATCCCACTAATTGTTACCGGTTTACCTTCCGCATCTTTTATTACATGCCCTTCGGATGAGATATGCCTGATATTACCTTTTTTATCAAAAATTCGGTATTCCAGTTTCCCTTTACCTTCCCTGAGGGCATTATCAATCTCCCGCTGTAGTTTTTCTTTGTCTTCGGGATGTATATTTTCAAAGAGCACGCCGCAGGTACCCATCACTTCACCGGGCGTGTGCCCGTATACCTTTTCGCAAGCTTTATTAATGTAGGTAAGGGTCATATCAGCTGCATTGCGCACCCAAACAACTTCGCTGATGGAAGAAAGCGCACGCAGGAGCTGCTCATTAAAAATGCTTCGCTCGTCACCTTCACAATCAGTGGTAACCGGGGGAGTCTCCATTAAATCTTATCCTCTATTTTGTATAACGTATGGGCGCGAAAGTAGGAAATAAGTAAAACATTATTGGTTAAAATAATCATAATTAAGCATGATAATACCTAATGTAAAAACCGTTGAAGATTATACATTTGTATTTTTAAATGTATTGACCATAACGTCTTTATTGAACTTGAACTCTACCCTCGCCGCCGACCTTGAGGCCCCGGTCCGTTCACCATATTCCCACTGGTATTCCTCGAAGATGACAAGAAGCGATTTGGGCGTACTGCTTTCAACAAGAAAACCCTGCAGGGCATTGAAGTTATGCCCGGAAACGAAGCGAACCAATGTGTGAACGATCTTGTTCCGTTCATTCCTGTTGGTCAATATGGAAACGTTCAACTTCGTGGCCCTGAATGTGTCGCCTGGCCTTAGGGAACTTAATGGTACGATTGCCATATTATTTATTTAGGGGTAAATACATATTTTAAAGATACACACTTATAACAATTGTTGCGAGCATGGCGGGTTTTAAGTTATTTTAGCATTAAAATAGCATAACATGAATAAAGTTGTTGCCCATGCAGATGAGGCGGTAAAAGACATTAATTCGGGCGCCACGCTGATGCTTGGCGGTTTCGGGCTTTGCGGCATACCGGAGAACTGCATAGCGGCACTGGTGAAAAAGGGTATCAATAACCTTACCTGCATATCGAACAATGCAGGGGTAGATGATTTTGGTATAGGACTGATGCTGCAAAAAAAGCAGGTGAAGAAAATGATATCGTCATATGTAGGTGAAAATGCAGAGTTTGAGCGCCAGTTGCTAAGCGGGGAACTGGAAGTGGAACTGATACCACAGGGAACCCTGGCTACACGCTGCATGGCCTCCGGTTACGGAATGCCTGCCGTATACCTGCTGGCGGGTTATGGCACCGAGGTAGCTGAAGGAAAAGAAGTAAGGACTTTTAATGGTAAGAACTACATACTGGAATATGCTTTCGACTCGGACTTTGCAATAGTGAAAGCATGGAAAGGTGATACTATGGGCAACCTGGTATTTAAGGAGACCGCGAGAAATTTTAACCCGATGATGGCTATGGCCGGCAAGATAACCATTGCAGAAGTAGAACATCTTGTACAACCCGGGGAGATAGACCCCGACCATATACATGTGCCGGGCATTTATGTAAACAGGATATTCCAGGGCAGTAATTACGAAAAGAGGATCGAACAAAGAACGGTGCGGAAAAAGTAATCTCTACGTTGAAGTAACGTTTTTAACAAAAAAATTATGGCACTCAATAAAGAACAAATTGCACAGCGTATAGCAAAAGAGCTACAGGATGGCTTCTACGTGAACCTTGGTATAGGTATCCCGACACTTGTGGCCAATTATATACCTGAAGGAGTGAATGTGGTATTGCAAAGCGAGAATGGTTTACTGGGTATGGGGCCCTTCCCTTATGAGGGGGAAGAAGACCCGGACCTGATCAATGCAGGGAAACAAACCGTGACCACCCTGCCTGGCTCTGCCATCTTCGACAGCGCCATGAGCTTTGGCATGATACGCGCAGGAAGGGTGGACCTGACCGTACTGGGCGCAATGGAAGTAGCAGACAATGGTGATATAGCCAACTGGAAAATACCCGGTAAAATGGTAAAAGGCATGGGCGGCGCTATGGACCTGGTGGCTGCGGCAAAAAATATTATTGTTGCTATGCAGCATACCAATCCCAAAGGAGAAAGCAAGCTGCTGCCCAAATGTACATTGCCGCTGACTGGGGTTAATTGTATAAAAAAGGTAGTTACCGACCTGGGAGTGTTCGACATAACCGATGAGGGTTTTGTTTGCATAGAATATGCCCCGGGGGTGACAATAGATGAAATAAAAGCAAAAACCGCAGGCAGGCTGAAGATAGCAGAGGATGTAAAGGAAATAGTGCTGTAATGGCAGAAATAACCGTATACCATAACGGGCAGTGCAGCAAATGCAGAGGTGCGCTGGAGCTGCTGCAGGAAAAGAATATACCCCACACAGTACGCTGGTATATGGCAGATGCCCTGTCGGCAGAGGAACTGGACGGGCTGCTGGTAAAGCTGAAAATGAAAGCCCATGAACTGCTGCGTACCGGCGAAGAGCTGTATAAAACCGAATATGCCGGTAAAACACTGGACGATGAAGACTGGAAAAAAATACTCATAGCACAACCTGAGCTGATGCAGCGGCCTATAGTGGTAAAGGGAGACAAGGCCATAATAGCCCGGCCACCGGAAAAAGTGTTATCGATATTATAATGCAAATGCCCCCTGGAAAGCGGGGCATTATTATTGCTGGTATTTCATTAAAGCTTTAGTAAATTTATTTTCCTTAAATTATTGCAATGCGGTATTTCTTTATGTGTTTATGCGTTTTCGCCGTACTGTTTGGCAACAGTGCCGATGCTAAACGCCATAAAAAGAAGGAGAAAGACCCTACCGCAGAGCCCGGTCCGGCCAAAACCGAGAAAGAGTTGGTGCTGAAGCTGATAAACGTGCTTCAATACGAGGACAGCACGACCTACAGTACGCTTTTCCCCTCGTTCGACACACTTTGGAAAACGATAATGCAATACCGGGATACAAATGCTGCGGCGATGAGCGAGGTAGGGCACTTGATAAGAAATGCCGGCTTCATCAAAGACTACGATCCCCACTTCAACCCTAAAATAATGCAGGAGTTCAGATCCATAATGATAAAAGGGGATGACTCAGAAGTGCACTGGGACCATATAGTGCTCGTACGTTATGAATTTAAAAGGATGCTGCTGACGCGCGATAAGATCGGCTACGATAAAATAGCTCCTTTACGCTTTGAAGGCTATATCTTCTTTAAGGATATGCTGACGCGGGAAACTTATGGTGTGGCAGTAAAAGATGTACAAGTGATCAAAGGCCTTTGGTATGGCGGGCATATGGTGGACCTGCAACATGCCAGCACCGAGGATGAATACATAGCCCAAATGCGGGCAGAGGAACGATGGCTGCGGGCCATGGTAGAGCGGGGTGTGGACCTCGACAGCTTCAGACGGGTGACGGACAGCATAATACAGGCCAGGAGAGCATTGCTGTTCGATTCATCGGCCATAGTGATGCACCGTGAGATAGTGGACCGTAAGCTATATACCGGCCTGTTTGACAACGAAATACCTGTAGTACTGTATGTACAATACTTAAGGGGGCACTGTACGGAGCCGGTATGCTCCTACGCGGCCATATTAAAATTTGGCGATGAAGATGATTATATCAAACTCCTCGTATCGCGCACTCCAGATGGAAAATGGTCGTTCCTTGAAGAGCCGGACATCAGCAATATGGAACTGGTGCTGGATGATAAAATATATAAGGGCACATGGCTTTCTGCAAGGGACAAAGCCGAATATGAAGTGCGGCTGAAAGAGAAACTTGCAGGACGAAAACGGATACACTTTCTCGATGAAACGCTGGACCGGCTTTACTTTCAGCAAAAGAAAGATTAACTATACTTTATTATGCATGCAATGAAAAAAACAGGCAAGCATACTTTACGCCTGGCTGTATTCACTTCTGCTGTATTGCTGATAATATTAAATATCATTCGCGTATTGCGGGTACCTATTACGCATGATGAAGGTATTACGCACAAGGACTACATGAACTCGTCATTCATGGATATTATCAGCTTCGAAAAAGCAAGCGCCAATAACCATGTGTTAAATACCCTGCTAGCCAAATGCAGTGTAGCAATATTTAAAGACATACCCCTGTTTTTAAGGCTTGACAATATATTGGCCCAGTTGTTCTATATGCTTTTTGGTTACCTCGTTTTATCTAAAATTTTTAAGGACCGCCTTATGATCATTTTAGGATTCCTGGTACTTAATTTAAATCCCTTCCTGTTCGATTTTTGGGGCTTATGCAGGGGCTATGGCTTATCCATTAGTTTTATGATGGGCAGCATTTTTTTCTTTATTGCGTATCTTGTTTCAAGGTCCAGCAATCATTTAATATATAGCCTGGCATTTGCAGTCGCCTCCGTATACAGCAATTTCGCTTCACTTAATTTTTACCTCGCCCTATTGACCACTATCACCCTGAATGCATTTTTTTTAGACAATTCGCATAACGGCCTGAGGAAAAAAGAAGTGCGCATACTAATATTGTCTGGTATTATACTTGCTGCACTTATCGCTTACCCCATCTTTAAGCTCAAGGCCGATCACCAGCTTTACTATGGTGGCGATAATGGCTTTATTAGCGATACCATACGTACATTAGTTGCAGATAGTTTTTTTATCACCGATACTAACAGCACTTTTGTGTTGCTATTCAGCTATACAGTGGTCCTGGCACTGTTATGGATCGCATACCGTAGTATCAAACTATATTTAAACAAGCCTCTAAACCGACAACAACAAATAACCGCATGCCTTTACCTGCTACTAATCATACCTGTTATAGCTACTATACTTCAACACTATTTATTAGGTACCAAATTCCTGATCTCAAGAACTGCACTCTTTTTTCTGCCTTTATTCCTTTTAGCCTTACTCTCAGGACAACCGGGCAGTAACAGTATCAGTTGGTATATCCTGCCTATTGTCATCAGTACGGTAGCGCTGGTGAATTTTTGTGCTCACCTTGATATGGACACCAGCTGGTCATGGGCCGATGACCGGTTTGATAGCGATATGATGAAAAGAGTAGTACATGAGTCCGGGGCACAGGGCCGCCCTGTGCGGCTATATCCTTTTTGGATCTTCGCGCCCTCACTCCAGTATTATGCAGAAACCTGTTATAAGGGTAAATTTTACGAAATAGTGCATGATAAATCGGGGCCAAAGGCAGATACAAGTTTTGACTATTATTATATTTTAAAAACGCAAATGCCGCTTATACCCTCAATTTATAAAATTGATACTATGTACGATGACCAATATGTGCTACTGAAAAGAAGATAGGGTTATCAGTAAAACTTATCTCCTGATCGCATATGAATTTCAGAAAGAAAGTATCCATCACTTACCTTTATACTGTTAACCAGAAATAAGTATGCAAGCAACAATAAAGACATTAGGCGAATTGAAGCGGAGTGGCTATAAGAGCAGGACCGTAAAGGAAGAACTAAGAGCCAACCTGGTGCGTTCGATAGAAGAAAAATACAATCCTTTTACCGGCATCATAGGCTATGAGGATACCGTGATACCGGATGTGGAGCGCGCACTGCTGTCGCGGCATAATATACTATTCCTTGGCCTGCGCGGGCAGGCCAAGACCCGTATGGCCCGGGATATGGTGAACCTGCTGGATGAATGGATACCCGTAGTAGCAGGCAGTGATATAAATGATGACCCCTTCAAGCCAATATCATTATATGCCCGTGAACTGATAGCAGAGAAAGGCGATGACACTCCTATCTCGTGGCTGCACCGCAGCGAGCGTTATGGTGAAAAGCTGGCAACGCCTGATGTATCGGTTGCTGACCTGATAGGCGACGTGGACCCTATAAAAGCGGCCAATATGCGCCTGAGCTTTGCAGATGAACGGGTGATACATTATGGCATCATACCCCGCTCGCACAGGGGTATTTTTGTGATCAATGAGTTGCCCGACCTACAGGCAAGGATACAGGTATCGCTCTTTAATATCCTGCAGGAAGGCGACATACAGATAAGAGGCTTTAAGCTAAGGATGCCACTGGATATCATGTTCATCTTCACAGCCAACCCGGAAGACTATACCAATCGGGGCAGTATCGTGACCCCGCTAAAAGACAGGATAGAAAGCCAGATCATCACACACTATCCCAAATCTGTGGCTATATCACAGGCCATAACCGAACAGGAAGCCGACGTGCTCCCTGAACAGGGGGATCGTGTTGCAGTGCCGGACCTGTGTAAGCTGCTGGTGGAAGAAATAGCCATGGAAGCCCGTAAAAGTGAGTATGTGGACCAGAAAAGCGGGGTATCGGCAAGGCTGACTATTACTGCCTACGAGAACCTGGTAAGCACTGCCGAGCGCAGGGCACTACACCATGGCAGCAAGCATACCAGCGTGCGGATAGCAGATATGACAGGCGTGATACCAGCCATAACCGGGAAAATAGAACTGGTGTATGAAGGAGAACAGGAAGGACCTGCCAATGTATCGTACCGCTTAATAGGACAGGCCGTGCGTTCATTGTTCACACAATATTTCCCCGATCCGCAATCATTCAAAAAGACCGGCAGGGAAGCACAAAACAGGAAAAACCAAAATAATCCATACCAGCCTGTCATTGACTGGTTTGGAAAGGGCAACGACCTTATATTGTTGCAGGATGAGCAAGACAGTGACTATATACAGCACCTTTACCAGGTAGATGGATTGCATGCTGCTGTAAAGCAGTTTTACCCTAATGTGGATGAAACACAGGCAGCCCTGCTCATGGAATTCTTACTGCATGGCCTTTCTGAGTTCTCTCTTATCAGTAAAAAAGGCGTAGAAGCAGGCGGCTATTCATTTGGTGACATACTGGGCAGTATGATCAATATGAACTTTGGTACGGAAGAAGAAGAGGATGACATCTAAATTATCATAAACTTCCCGGCCCGAGTATCATGATACCGGAATTGAAATCGATAGCCACTCTTTTGAATTTCTCGAGCAGGTTGTTGCTGAAAAAACCAACGGCGTCTTTGCGGGCAAAATAACCCTGGCGTGGCTGCACGATCATTTCTATGTCTATGGCATCAATGCTGCCATTCTTATTTTTTACCGACCTGGCCCCAACAACAGGTAAGGAAACATTGCCGCCGATGCCTGTGCCTTTAAAATAGTCGTGTGGTTTAAGTGTGGAATCGATTGCCTTGAGCTTTTGGAAAATGTCTTCGGTAATGTTGATGTAAACTGTATTCGTAGGTAAGAGGCTGGCGCCGCTATCGTAACGCAGATCGGTTGTTACTGCACCGTTTATAGTAACCGTAGTGCGTGGTATACCGTTATCCATTGTAAAGTGAAGCACCGGCATGGTGGTACGCTCATCCAGGTTTATTTTAAGGAAATTGATCTCGTGTTTCAGGAAATCGATGGTCACGGTATAATGCTTTAAAAAATCGGTGCCCAGGATACCTGATACTTTTTGACCGCGAGGCGCGACCATGTGGCCCAGGTCTTGCCGGGTAACAGTAAGATCATTAAGGTAAGCCTTGCCTGCATTGATCTTATCCAGTTTAACCATCTGTGCTATCATTTTACCTGCCGTTCCTTCCACTGTATCCTTTTGTGTCACTTTTAGCTTTAATTTATCAGCCAGTGTATTATCTATAGCAGAGGCATTTGCCCCGGTATCCATCAGGAAAAGCAGGCTATCCTGGTCATTTACCCCCACCTTTAGAAAGATAAGCCCTTCATAATAGTCGAATTTTATCACTTGTGCCCGTGCACCTGTAGCTAACACCAAAGATGCCAGGAGCAGGAAAAGACTATGTAATAATTTATTTTTCATTGCGAACATTAAAGCACTAAAATACTTATAAAACGGCTTGCATGCGGCCAATATTGCAAATATTGCAGCCGCGGCACGCTATTTATATATAGTGTTAAAAAGCGCTGTTATGGAAAAAAGAGTTTTAGGCGTGATACTCACCTTGTTAGGGGCTGTAGGCCTTGTGATCGCCGGTGTCAATTTTGTTAACCGTGGTAACGGAACATATAATTTAAAGACTATAGCTGTTTATGGTATTATAGGTCTGATCTTTTTCTTCGCGGGTATCGGCCTCATTCGTAACACGCGGGATGTTGTTAAAAACAATGAGCATGTTAGTTAACGCAGCTTAGCCAGGTAATAAGGCACAAGCGCTTTGCTGCGTGTAGCCGGGTTTAAAAATTCCGGGGTTAATTCTGTAACCTTGAAACGTTCCATTTGCTTTATTATGGTAACTGTATAGCCTTGATCTTTCAGGAGCCCAAGGCCTTCGTTTGTAGTCAATACATATTCTTTCCCTTTAACGGCATCCAGTTCGCTGTTTATAGCTATGCTATGACCGGCGTAAAAGGGCAATGAGTTCAATGGATCATCAACGCGGAAAGCTATGATCCCGGCAGGGGCAATATTCTTCGCTTTAATGAAGCGCCCTGCCTGTGAACCTAACTGGAACTGTAGCAACTTATAATAAAAGTGGTTGGTAAATAGAACGTTTACAATAATAATAGCTGCTGTGCTGCCCCATAATATTTTATGCCTGAGCTGTTTTTTCAGCATCATATAGGCCCATATTAGTGCGAGTAATACCCATACTGTGGTCCATAGCCAACTACCCCTGAACACATAGAGCACTAAAAGGGCTGTACCCGCCACCAGTAGAATTGAAGCAAGGATCTGAAACGGTTTTATCACCGCATAAAGACGGGGATACGCCCCCGTAAAAAAATCGCGCAGCAACTTAGCTACTACAATAGCAGCAAGGGGAAAAGCAACAAATATATAATGGGGAAGCTGGTAACGTGATGAGCCCAAAGCAATATAGGTAAGGATAAAACCACCAGTAGAGAGCCACTCCTGCTGCGGCTGCAGGCGAAATTTTTGCTTCATCAATGTTATAACATTAAGGACAAGGCCCACCAGGAAAAGAAATATCCAGGGGAGGAAAGACCAAAACATGTTGGATAATAAAAAGTCGAAGCCTGCTCCATTGCTCCAGGGGCTTTCGCCAGTGATACGACCAAAACTTTGTGTCCAGAAAAAGAAGCGGAGACCGGAAACATGCTGCGCGCCATTCACAATTTTTTCGGGATGCATATCGAACTGCTGGTAAAGGCCAATACTCATAGGCACCAGCAATATCGCAATGATAAGGGCATCAACAATATGCCAGGGATTGAATATGGCTTTCCATTTACGCTTGAGCAGCCAGTCGCTGCCAAAAGCAAATAAAGGCACCAGCAAGGCTATAGGGCCCTTGGTCATCATACCACAGGCGATAGATACTGTACCCAGCAATACATACTGCCATCGCCGCTTAAGTTCGCATTCTTTTATAGCCCATATTGCGGTGATCACCCAACTCATGAGGATAGTATCGCAGCGTATATCATTGGTCATAAGAAAAACACCCTGGCAGGTAGCTAATATAAGGGCTGCCATACGCGCTGTTTCTTCATCATACAGCAATTTGGTCAACCGGTATAAAGCATATAGTGCCCAGAGTGCAAAAAGGATAGAAGGCAACTTATAACCAAAATTATTTACACCAAAAATATTCATGCTTAATGCACTGATCCAGAAGAGAAAAGGGGGCTTATCCAGGTAATCCATACCCCTGTCATATATATGCAGGTAATCGCCGCTTTGCGCCATCTCCCTGCTGATCTCGGCATATTGCGAGGCATCTACGTCCATTGTGTCTATCCGTATAGCGGAGCAATACAGGACGGTAAGCAGAATAAAAACCCAAAAGGGTACTTTTGGCATGACAATAATTTTACGGGAACAAAAATAGTTGCAATTTTATCGAATGTTGCACCTTGAGCATTTTCATTTTGACCTGGCCTTTGAATATCCTTTTACCACATATAAAGGTACTAAGACAGAACAACCCCTCTTCGTGGTATCACTGGGCCTGGGGCCCTTAAAAGGTTATGGTGAGGCTCCTGCGATAGCCTATTATGATGTGAGCGTGGCAGGTATGCAAGCTAAACTGGAAGAAAAAAGGAGGATGATAGAACGCTATGCCCTCACTGACCCGCACAGGTTCTGGCATTTCCTGCACCATTTGCTGCCTGGCGAGCATTTCCTTATCGCTGCGCTGGATATAGCAGGCTGGGACCTTTTTGCACAGTTAAGGCGGCAACCTTTATATCACCTGCTGGGCCTCAAATGGGAAAACGTCCCTTTAACCGATTATACCATAGGTATGGGCACCGCAGAAGAAATGGTGATGAAAATGAAAGAACATCCATGGCCAACATATAAAATAAAGATGGGGCGAACCGGTGATATAGACCTTTTACGCGCTTTGCGGGAAAATACAGACACCCCTTTTAGAGTAGATGCCAATGAAGGCTGGACATTCGAGGATGCCAAAAAACTGCTGCCGGAACTACAGTTGCTTGGTGTGAGCCTTGTAGAGCAGCCATTGAACAGAACGGAAGCAGAAGCAATGAAAGAACTGAAACAGATATCTCCTTTACCACTTTATGCTGACGAAAGCTGCCAGGGAGAAGGCGATGTAAGCAAGTGTGCAGAAGGCTTTCACGGTATTAATATTAAGCTGACCAAATGCGGGGGTATAACACCTGCTACAAGAATGATAAAAGAGGCCCGGCAACTGGGCCTGAAAGTAATGATAGGCAGCATGAACGAAAGCACCATAGGCTCAGCGGCCATAGCCCACCTCTCGCCACTGCTGGACGAAATGGATGCAGATGGCCCCCTGTTGCTAAAAGAAGATATAGCAGAGGGGCTGACATACGAAAATGGGAAGATACTGGTGAATAACAGGCCGGGGCTGGGCATACGCTTCTGGCGGGAAAAGAAGGATAAATTGGCCGGTTAATAAGTATTTTTGGAACTGATGCAATTACAGCAAAACATTTCTTTAAAGCCATATAACACATTCGGGATAGATGTGTCTGCCGAATATTTAATGGTGCTGAACGATGCCGCAATATTGCAGCAGGTGAATACCGACAAATCATTGCCCGCGGAAAAACACATATTGGGCGGCGGTAGCAATGTGCTGCTCACCAAAGCGGTGAAAGGCCTGGTGCTGCTTAACAAACTAAAGGGCATAACTATAGAAAGAGAAGATGAAGAACATGTTTGGGTAAAGGTGAGCGCAGGTGAGATATGGCATGAGCTTGTACACTATGCAATAGACAATAATTTGGCGGGCATAGAAAACCTTGCCCTGATACCGGGCACAGTTGGTGCTGCACCTATACAGAATATTGGCGCATATGGCGTTGAAGCAAAAGAAACCATTGATAGTGTTCGCTGCTGGCATTGGGAAGAACAGGAATTCATCACCTATAGTAACGCATCCTGCCGCTTCGGTTACAGGGACAGTATTTTCAAGCAGGAGCTAAAGAACAAGGTATTTGTCACCGATGTAACATTCAGGCTCAACAAAAAACCGGCCTACAACATCAGCTACGGAGCTATAGAACAGGAGCTGCAAAAGATGAATGTAACATCGCTGTCGATTAAGGCCATTGCAGATGCTGTGATCGCTATACGCAGCAGCAAACTACCCGACCCTAAGCAAACAGGCAATGCCGGTAGTTTTTTTAAGAATCCCACCATCACATACGAACACTTTGAATTATTACAAACTAATTATCCCAACATACCCTCTTACCCGGTAAGCGATATCATGATAAAAGTACCGGCTGGCTGGCTGATCGAGCAATGCGGATGGAAAGGAGTAAAAAGAGGTGATGCAGGCGTACACGAAAAGCAAGCCCTTGTCATAGCTAATTACGGGAATGCCAGCGGGAAAGAAATATGGGAGCTTTCGGAAGAGATACTGGAATCGGTGAAAGAGCGCTTTGGTATCATACTGGAGCGCGAAGTGCAGGTTTGGTGATCAGCCTGCCTTATGCAATGGCAGGCGGATAAAGAAAGTAGTACCCTTATCTTCCTCGGTCTCGAACCATATTTCGCCCTGCCAGAATTCAATTATCTTTTTGGTCATTGCCAGGCCAAGGCCGGTGCCTGATGTTTTAGTGGTGAAATATGGCTGAAATATCCGGCCGGCTATTTCTTCGCTTATGCCATGGCCCGTATCAGCAAATGATATGATCGCGTGACCATCTTCTTTCTTCAACCTTACATCTATCCTTCGGTTTTCCCTGCCCTGCAGGGCCTGCATAGCATTTTCAAGCAGGTTGGTGAATACACGCAAGAGCTGGCTTTTATCTGCATAGACCACCAGCATTTCATCCGGCTGCTCTATAGTAGTGGTAATGCCGTCTTTATTCCGGTACAGCTCCACAGCTGTGGCCAGTAATATGTTAAGCTCCAGTTCTTCTGGTCTTGCCTCAGGCATCTTGGCAAAATTGGAGAACTCTGATGCTATGTAGGAAAGGTTGTCTATCTGTTCTATCAACGATGCTGAAACTCGTTTTGTTAACTCTTCTACATTAGGGCTTTTGCTGCCGAGGGCCTGCTGCAGGTACTGGATATTCAACTTCATGGGCGTCAGCGGGTTCTTTATCTCGTGGGCCACCTGCCGGGCCATCTCGCGCCAGGCCATCTCGCGTTCGCTTTGTGCCAGCAGGGCGGCATTTTCTTCCACCTTCTTGACCATTTTATTGTATTCGGCCACAAGGGTTCCAATTTCATCATTATACGGCCATTGTATGCGCTCATTCCTGCTCAGGTTAAGCCGGCCAAACTGGCTGATGATGATGTTGAATATATTAGTGATCCAGCGTGTAATAATTACTGTAAAGAGGCTGGATATGAGGAAGATAAAGGCGTATAGATTGATGAGCGTAACAATGATATTTGATATCTGGTAATCGAGATCGCGCTCCGATGAGAAGAAAGGTATATTGATGTAACCGATGGTGGTACCTGAACCGTTGCGCAGGGGCACATAGGACGACAGGTAAGGCAGGTCACCTATCTTCTCTTCCTGCACAAGGATAGATTTACCCATTATCAGCATTTGCTGGTAGGCATCGGGACGTATAACAGCGGCCAGTAAAGAACGGTCATAAATATCGTCCTGCGAGGTGACCTCGAGCAAGCCGGTGGAGTTGAAAATATTTATATCCACCTTCTGGTTGTTGGCCAGTGTGCTGATAAAGTACTTAAATGCAGGCGATACGGCTTCTACGTTGAACAGGCCTGTATTGGAAATCGCATTATCCTGTCGCAGGTATTCCTGCACGCTCTGCTCCACTACTTCCATAATACCTTCGAGCTTGTTCTTATTAGACTCCTTATACTGCGCTTTGAAAAAATAGACCGTCACCAGGCCTATCAAGGTAAATGATACAAGCACAATACCCAACATGGAAAAGTGTATGCGCCTGCGCAGTGTAAGCGCAATGATCCTTCCCGAGTTGCGCGGCCTGGTGAGGTAAGTAATGTACAGGTGGTACAGCAGGAGCAAAATGACCACTAGCATCTGGATGCCAAATACGTAGGAAAAGATGGTAATGCCTTCGAGAAGAAGACTATGGTTATGCACTATGATAACCGTCTTTGTTTCGCTGTATTTAAACCATAGTTCTGATGCGCTGCCCCGCGTATTGAATACATATTGCGAGGGCTGCATGGCAGCAGACTGTATCAATACAGGGAACGGGTAATCGCCAAATTGATTGATCAGCCGATCGTTTACATAGATAGCATAGGAGTATTCATCTTTATCCTGCGAGGACTTTAACGACGCAGGTTGCAGCAGCTCAGGATATACGGTACCGGGGGTGGCCTGTTTAAGTGCCAGGTCTATAAATATATGCGCTGTATCTTCCTGCAGGCTGTCATACACAACAGGTATATACGCGAGGTAATAATGTTCGTCCGGGGCAAATTCTTTATAATATAGTGGTCCGGTTGATGCGGTCGCTTTATTCAGCTCGGCCATAAGGGCTTTATAACCTACCGTATCTTTATTGAACAACTGGTGATCCTGCCTGTCAAAAAAATACAGCTTTGCCTGGTATTTACTTAGCTGGCCGCCAAGGTATACTGCATTCAGGTGCTCATTCATCTCCCTGCTGCCCTGAGCGGTAGGGTGTGCAAAAAAGCTCTTTACTATCCTGTCGCGCTCTATGTTTTGCGCTATATTCTGAAACGCATATTCCGTAACATCATCGCGCTGCCGGGCTATACGTTCCGCAACTATCCTGCGGGTATCGTGCTCCTTAATATGAACAAAATGGTAGATGATGCCGGAGCAAAAAGCACATATAAAAATGGCCCAGGCCAGCATATGCGGAGCAAAAAGATCGGAAACAAAAGCCAGGCGCCGGATATCCAGGAATATGCTTATTACCAGCAGCCAGGCCAGCAGTATAAAGGTAAAATGCCAGTTATCGTTCTTAACCATAATGGCAAATGGCAGTCCGAAAGCCAGTATAAGCAGGTACTTCAGGCCATTGTTTTTAAGCAGGTCACGGGCCTGTATGTTCAGGAAATAGACAACCACGCATGAGATGCCCGTAATGATGGTAATAGTGAAGAGGCCTATTATGGTGTATCGGTCAATAGAATCAAAATGCGCGAGGTCGAAGGAGATATTGGAATCAATGACCAGGTTACGAATGACGTTAACAAAACCAAAGGTGTAGTAGACCAGGAAAAACGAGAAAAGAATACCCAGCACCAATCTTAATGCTTTGTTACCGACTGCGGAACTAAGCCGCTTATATGGCGTATGCCTGATAACAAATACCCCGATCCAAAGAAAGCACAAGGTATTGAGCACAAGATCGCCAAGCGAATTCAAATAGGCACTTGAGGCGTATAACCGTGGGGAGAAAAAAGGCAAAGATTCCAGCGAAAAGGGCAGGCCAAAAACATACAATGCAGTGCGCGCTCCTATGATGATAGCCAAAGTAAGGCCAAGCCCATACCAAAAGCTCTTTTTTTGCGACAGGTATATGGTAATAAGCTGCAACCAGGACACGGAAAAAATAAGGGCGAAGATCAGCAGCCATATCATTATCGTATCAGGTAGCCAGTGTGGCAGGTCCTGCGGTATAAAATTCAGGTAAAAGAGTGCTTTGCCGTTTTGACCGGCGATCGCATAACTACCCATTACCTGTTTATTAAGCACTTGTGTAGAAGCAGGAATATAGTCTGCCGCCTCAAAGTGGGATCTTAGATAATCGTTCTCGAAAGGGTATTGTGTAACTACCGGGAATAGTACAAAGAGATGTTCGTTCTTTTCTAAAAAGGGCAGTGTTACCGACCGGCCTATATAGTACCCTCGGCTGTATTGTAATAATTTCGGCTCCGTTCCTGCATCGTTCCAGCCAGGTAATATTTTATTGTTGTTCCAAAAAATGAGCGTATCGCTATCGTATGCATAGATATAAAAAGGCAGGTCCTGCAATTTATGCACCTCTTCGCTGTTCAGTGTTTGCGTAAAGGCCTGCCTGATAAGCTCCCTGTTGGTAAGAAACTCGTTGAACTTTTGCTCCTTATCCTGCAGGTCTTTACTTACCCTGCGCACCATTTCTTCGGGCTGGTAGGCGCGATCGTTATCATAAAAGTGCCAGCACACAGCTGCCCATAAAAAGGCACTGAGCAGAAGCCAACCCCAATATGGATAGCGCCTGAACATTTATGACCGCTCCTGTATTTTTACCTCATTCCAAAGCGCATCCATTTCACTAAGGCTCATATCGTGCAGGTATTTACCCTGCCCTTCTGCCATGACCTCCATTTGCTGAAAGCGCTTTATGAATTTCCTGTTCGTTATTTCAAGGGCATGTTCGGGGTCCACCTTTATAAAGCGGGCATAATTCACCAGTGCAAAAAGCACATCACCAAATTCCTCTTCAATATGTTTTTGGTCCCCTGTCTCCACCGCTTCAAACAGTTCGCTCATTTCTTCATCCACTTTCTCCTTTACCTGCCCAAGATGGTCCCATTCAAAACCCACCTGTTTGGTCTTCTCCTGCAAGCGCAGGGCCTTTATAATAGCCGGCATCGAGGCTGGCACGCCGCTAAGTACTGATCTCTTGCCTTCTTTGAGCTTTATTTTTTCCCAGTTTTGTTTCACCTGCTCCTCATCTTCCACTTTTACATGCGCATATATATGCGGGTGACGCGCAACGAGTTTATTACATACTCCTTCTATAACATCATCGAAAGTGAATTTATTTTGTTCTGCACCTATTTTACTGTAGAAAACAATATGTAAGAGCATGTCGCCCAGTTCTTCTTTCAGGCCATCCCAGTTCTCTTCGCTTATCGCATCGGTCAGCTCATATACTTCCTCCAGTGTTTGCTGGCGCAGGGTATGTATGGTTTGTTTTTTATCCCAGGGGCATTGCTCCCTGAGCTCGTCCATTATTGTCCTTAAACGTTCTATCGACTTTGAATACTGCATTTCCGAAATTTTATATTTGGCAATTTATAAGCGGTAAGGGGTAAATCATGTTACCAAATTACAAAGGCCCTTTAAATTTAATCTTCCTGCCACCTGTAGCCGTCTGTATTTAGCCCGCTTACCTGCAAAACACGATGGATAACCGTATACGCAACTTCGTCAATACTTTGCGGCTGGCTGTAGAATGATGGCGTAGCGGGGCAAATAATTCCTCCTGCCTCAGTGATGGTGGTCATATTGCGCAGGTGGATGAGATTATAGGGTGTTTCGCGTACTACGCATACCAGCTTGCGGCGCTCTTTGAGCATCACATCGGCTGTGCGCGTTACGAGATCATTACTCATGCCTGATGCTATCCTGCCCAGGGTGCCCATACTACAAGGGCAAATGATCAACGCGGTATAGGATGAACTCCCTGAAGCAAAGGGTGCCATGAAATCGTTCTTTGCCCAAACCCTGAAAGGGTACTTTCCGTAGTCTTTATCACCAAGTTCATGTTCCCATACGGTAAATGCATTATCGCTCCATACCAGTCCTACTTCTGTCACCTGCTCCTTCATTTCCAGTAATTTATCGAGCAAGACCCGGGCGTAAACCGAACCGCTGGCACCCGTTACTGCTACTGCTATCTTCATCTTTTAACGCTTTATTGGAATATATTACCAGATAAATAACAAAGCTACATGGAAAAAATCGTAAATTCGTTCTTTAAAATACAGAGATCGATGAAAAGAATTTTGATGCTTTTGACCCTTGCGCTTGGCATAAGCCCTGTGATGGCGGGCGATAAGAATAGTGCTGCCAGTGATAGCAAAATACACTGGATGAACCTGGACGAGGTGCAAACGGCTATGAAAAAAGAACCCCGTAAAATATTGATAGATGTGTATACGGGCTGGTGCGGCTGGTGCAAACGTATGGATGCCACTACCTATGAAAGCCCGGAGGTCATAAAATATGTGAACGAAAACTTCTATGCTGTAAAGCTTGATGCTGAGCGCAAAGACAGTGTGCGCTTTGTAGGTAAGATGTATGGATATGACCCCTCGTATAAAGTGAACATGGTAGCATATGACCTGCTGCATGGCCAGCTGTCTTATCCCAGTACCGTATTTATGGACCAGGGGTTCCAGCTAATAACCAATGTGCCCGGCTATCATAATGTGCCGGAATGGGAAATGATCTTAAAATACCTGGGGCAGGATAAATACAAAACCGTGAAGTGGGAAGAATACCAAAAGGACTTTAAAGCATCGTGGGCCGAGGTGCCTATGCAGGGAGCAACTCCTGCAGCACATTAATACACAACATTTATTTTTTGCGAGGCGCCTTCACCGGCGCCTTTTCTTTTTCCACGATATGTTTCATATCACTTTGATAGTACTTGCAGGCGGGTTTTAAGCCACATATTTCGCATTTGGGCCTGCGGGCCACACAGATATAGCGTCCATGCAGGATAAGCCAGTGATGGGCTGTATGCACCAGCTCCGCAGGTATATTCGCAAGGAGCTGCTGCTCCGTTTGCAGCGGGGTTTTGGCATTGGTAGTAAGGCCTATCCTTGCCGATACCCTGAACACGTGGGTATCAACAGCCATATTAGGCTGCTCGTATATTACCGACATAATAACATTTGCCGTTTTGCGGCCCACGCCCGGCAGCTCCACAAGGTCATCCATATTATCGGGTACTTTGCCCTTATGCTTTTCCATCAGCATTTTGGCCATCCCTATAAGGTGTTTGGTCTTGTTATTGGCAAAACTTACCGACCGGATGATCGGGAATACATCTTCCGCTTCGGCTTTGGCCAAAGATTCCGGGCCCGGGAAGGTTTTGAACAAAGCAGGCGTGACGATATTTACCCGCTTATCGGTGCACTGCGCAGATAGTATCACCGCTACCAGCAGCTGGTAAGGGTTTTTATAATGCAGTTCTGTCTCCGCATCCGGGTTGTTTTTTTGAAACCAGTCGATGACAAACCGGTAACGCTCTTTTTTGGTCATAGAAGAAACCCCTTATTTTTCACAAAATAAGGGGTAAAAAAACAACACACATAATCCATCGCACTATTTTGCTGCTACGAAGTCCAGCACATTGCCGTTCATACAATATCTTTTATGCGTTGGGGGCGGACCATCATTGAATACATGGCCCAGGTGCGAACCACAACGTGCACACATCACTTCGGTACGGCTCATACCCAGCGATTCATCGCTGTCATACTTTACGCTGTTCTTATCCAGCGGTTGATAAAAGCTGGGCCATCCGGTATGACTATCGAACTTGGTATCGGAGCTAAACAGGGGATGACCGCATACGCCACAGTAATACAAGCCCTTTTTATGGTTATCCCAATATTTGCCGGTATAGGCGCGTTCCGTTCCCTTTTCCCGGGCTATATTATATACGCCCGATGGTAATATTTTCTTCCACTCTGCATCGTTCACATTCAGGGTCTTATTATCGGTATGGGAGTAATACGGATTATTGCCCCGCTGCGCACATGCCATCCCGAAAAAGAGCAGGAAACCGGCCGATAAGATTATTTTTAAATATTTCATGTTGTGTTGTTTAAATGATATACGATAAAAAAAGGCTCCCGGTTTTCTATTGGGCATTGGGATCATCCGGTACAAATTCCAGCACAGCAGAGTTCATGCAAAAACGCTTATAGGTAGGCGCGGGACCATCATCGAAAATATGGCCCAGGTGCGAATCGCAGCGCTCGCAAAGCACCTCTGTACGGTTCATGCCGTGCGAATTATCTTCTTCGTAACGCACACTATTTGGCCGAAGGGCTTCATAAAAGCTGGGCCACCCGCAGGAGCTGGCAAATTTCGCCCCCGACTTGAACAGGGGATTGCCACATACTGCGCAATAATAGATACCCGGCGCATCGGTCTTCCAGTATTTGCCGGTAAAGGCGTACTCAGTGCCCTTTTCCCGGGCTATATGGTACACATCCTTAGGGAGTATTTTTTTCCATTCTTCATTACTTACATCAAGGTGCTCTGTATCGGTGTGTGAATAATACGGGTTGTTGCTGTGCTGTATCTCCATATTGGTTTGATTTTTATTGCTGTTACATTTTGTCAACAAAATAATGCCCCCGGCTGCCAATAATATTAATATATAACGCATGCTGTTTCCATTTGTATGCTTCTCCTTTATTAACGATAATAAGTGTCGAAAGGTTTTCTATAGCTAATTGACTATTTATGAGGTAAAGGGGATGAATAAATCACGTTTTTATTATCGGCTGCAAATATTAATTTGTTGCCATAATTAAAGTTATGAAAAAAATACTTGCGGTAATTTTCGCCAGTGTGTCGCTTGTGGCATGTAATAACAGCACTCAAACTATGGCAGACCAAAATGCAAAATTCGATGCCTACAAAGCCAACTTCATAGAAGGCCTGTGGAAACTAAACCCCGGATGGGCCAGCAGTGCAGGCTATCATAAATACGATAGCGTGCTCGTGGTACCCGACGAGGCCAGCAGGGCAGCACAAATAGCTTTTTGCAATGCTAATCTGGATTCTTTAAAGGACTTTGATATCAACGCCTTGTCTGATAACAACAAGACAGATCACCGGATGATAGAGAACCAGCTAAAAGCCACGGAATGGGGAATAAAAGATGGGAAAGCCTATGAATGGGATCCATCGGGTTATAATGTAGCTGAAGGCTTTGCCAATATGCTGAACAATGATTATGATTCGCTGGATAACCGCCTGCACAATTTTTACCTGCGCCTTGCCTTTGTACCCGCCTATTATGAAGCGGCAAAAAAGAATATAAAGAACCCTACCACGGAACATACACAACTGGCCATAGACCAGAACCTGGGGGGTACATCCGTATTTGAAAAAGATTTGCAGGATGCTTTGCAAAAATCAGGTCTTGATGTGCAAGAAAAAGAAGCGATAACAGCCCGGGCAAAGGAAGCAGCAGATGCCATGAAAGGATTTGCCGAATGGCTCAGGCAGTTGAAGAACGAAGATCCGCGCAGTTTCCGTCTTGGCAAAGCGCTCTATGAAAAGAAATTCGATTACGAGATACAGTCCGGCTATACTGCGGAGCAGATATTCGATAAAGCGGTTCAGCATAAGAACGAACTGCATGAGAAAATGTACGGGATAACACAACAATTATGGCCTAAATATTTTGGTGGTAAAGCCATGCCTTCCGATAAGCTTGTAGCCATCAAGCAAATGATAGATACTTTATCCATAAACCATGTGCAGCCTGACTCCTTCCAGGCAGCTATAGAAAAACAAATACCGGAACTGGAAGCCTTCATCAAAGAGAAAGACCTTATTTATTTAGACCCTTCGAAGCCGCTGGTAGTACGCAAAGAACCGGAATACATGGCTGGTGTTGCCGGGGCATCTATAAATGCTCCCGGCCCTTATGACAAGAATGGCAATACTTATTATAATGTAGGCAGCCTATCGGGTTGGCCAAAAGACAAGGCTGAAAGTTACCTGCGCGAGTATAACGACTATATACTGCAGATATTGAACATCCACGAAGCCATTCCGGGCCATTATACCCAGCTTATTTATGCCAACCAATCTCCAAGCATCATAAAATCCATACTGGGCAACAACGCCATGATAGAAGGCTGGGCAGTATATGCCGAGCGCATGATGCTGGAAAATGGTTACAGCGGCGGCGCTTCGGGACAGGCCTCACCCGAAATGTGGCTGATGTATTATAAGTGGAACCTGCGGAGCACCTGTAATACTATACTGGACTACAGCGTACATGTGAAAAATATGAGCAAGAAGGATGCGCTCAATATGCTGGTGAACGAGGCTTTCCAGCAACAAGCAGAGGCCGAGGGAAAATGGAAACGCGTATCGGTAACACAGGTGCAGTTATGCTGTTACTTCACCGGCTATACCGAGATATATGATCTGCGGGAGGAAATGAAGAAAAAGCTTGGCGATAAATTTAACCTGAAGCAGTTCCATAAGAAATTCCTGAGCTATGGTAGTGCGCCGGTGAAGTACATTAAGGAGCTGATGGAGCAAGAAAGCAAGTAATAAATAATGATAATAAAAGCGGCATGTGCCGCTTTTATTATATAACCACTACCTCATAAAACTCATCCGTTTTATAATACTTCTGTGCAAGGTCCCGGAGTTTGTTTGCGGTAATGGTTTTATAGGTCTCAATATTCCTGTTGAAATAATCGACCGTAAAACCATTTAGTATCAAAGTACGCCAGCGCTGCATGATAGAGAAAGGCCCATCAAGGTCACCAAGCAGGCTGCCCAGCAGGTAATTTTTCACCAGCATCAGTTCATCTTCGCCTGCAGTTTCATTACAAAGTATATCCATCTCGCGATATATCTCTTTTACTGCCGCATCCAGCACATCACGCCCGGCTTCGGTATGTATGATCATAGAACCACCATTCATATAGGGTGAAAGCGAGCTGTATATACCGTATGTAAATCCTTTCTCTTCGCGTATATTACTCATCAACCGGGAGCCGAAATAACCACCGAATAAAGTATTGAGCACCACCATAGGGGCAAAATCAGGATCGTGTCGGTTAGGGAAAAGCCTGCCTATACGTATTGCTCCCTGTACCCCATTGGGATCGTTTACCACATTATGCTTCTTTGCAGAAGGTGCGGGTGCTGAAAACGTTTCTGTCACGATCTCCTTTTTTGTCACAGGTATTTTACCAAATACAGCTTCCATATGTTGCACTTCTTTGTCACCAATATTTCCCGACATGAATATGCGCACATTTGCAAGGTCATAACACTCCTTATAAAAGTCCAGCATATCCTCTCGAGTAAGCGCTTCTATCTTCTCTTTTTTAGAATAACGCCCATAAGGATGAAATTCACCGAATAACAAAGCATCTATTCGCTGGTTGGCTACAAATTCACATTTGCGCTGGTTTACCAGCAAGCGCTGAATAGCATTCTGCTTATGAATAGCCACCTCTTGCTCCGGGAATATGGCATCGGTGATTATCTCGTGAACCACCGGCAATAATTCAGGCAGGTGTTTCGTAAGTGTATATAGCGTTACTGTAGCGAAATCATTATTGGCCGAGGTTTTCAGGCTGGCGCCATAAAACTCTAGTGCTTCATGTATCTCGTGTGCGGTACGTTTAGATGTGCCGTTTTTCAATAAACCGGCTGTCGCATGTGCTACAGCTGGTTTTTGTTCGTACCAAAGACCGGCAGGAAATACCCAGTCGATCTCTGCAACATCCTGCACTCCTGCATTTAGCCAGTATAATGGCAATCCATTACTTAAGTGTTGGGTATTAACAGGTGGAAGGTTATAGTCAAATTCTATAGCATCATGTATGGCTGGAGGTGTTTTACGGTCAAGCGTCATAATTCCATTCTTTTTATAAAGTTAACAGTCTTTGCATTTAATCCTTCACGAATAATGCTCTCAATTCACCGGCATCTTCGGGTTTCATTTTTCCCCCTAATATCAGCCTTACCTGGCGGCGGCGCAGTGCGCCCTCATACATTTTTATCTCTTCATCCGTTTCGGGCACTATCTCCGGTACTTTACGCGGGCGGCCATTAGGATCCAGGGCTACAAAGGTCATATAAGCATGATTGGACAAGTACTTGTATTGAGCAGAAAGATCTTCACCCCATACACGCAGGTACACTTCCATAGAAGTATTGAAAGCACGGGTTAGCTTGGCCTCAATAGTCAAAAGATTGCCCAGCTTAATGGGGTTATTAAAAGACACATTATCTACAGAGGCAGTAACTACAGGGCAGTTACAATGCTTTTGTGATGCAATGGCTGCTGCAATATCCATATAATGCATTAGGCGTCCACCCATCAGGTTGCCTAAAGTATTGGTATCATTCGGCAATACCAGCTCAGACATGACAACATGTGTGTCTTTTGGAGTTTTTGATGACATGCGAAATAGTTTTAAACATGGCAAAGGTAAGGTTTTGCGGCTGTGATTCAGGAGATGATATCTTTAGTCTTTAAGCATTTCTATATGCGGTATATTGTCCTCCATGTATGGCTCAGAAACTGCCACGAAGTCAAAACCTTTATAAAATGCTTTGAGATATAATTGCGCACTTATACGGATAGGAGCCTTTCCGAAATATTTATAACATGCCTCAATAGAAACGGTCATTAATTCTTTTCCAATACCGAATCTCCTGTAGCTAATGTGCGTAACTACCCTTCCTATAGACATATCTTCATAGGATATCCCTTGTGGCAATAACCTGCTATATGCTATCATTTTATCATCTCCATAACCCATTATGTGCACCGCCGTTTGGTCCTTGTCATCCAGGTCCGGGTAAACACAGTTTTGCTCTATCTCAAATACGCGCTCCCTTAGTTGCAACAAACCATACAGTTCTTCAAGCTCAAGTTCTTTAAACTCCTTTATGATCCACTGTATCTGCATAACTGTTTTGTATAAGATAATCTATTTAAAAAGCTCCTCTCTTGTCAATACCTTATATGTCTCTATAGTATCAATACTAAAGTATGTATTATTTAGTTTATTAATCGGCTTGGCACAGTAACTCTCTATCATAAATGTATTTCCTGCTGAACCTACCAGGCTAAGCGTAAAATCGTTTGCAAATGTAAAAGTTCTTTGCCGGTAGTCTTTATTTAATACTGATAGCATAAGGCTCTCTTCGGCCATGCTCCATTCACCCAAATAGTTCTTTCTTAATATAGAATCATTTAGTACCAGTTTTGTAATGTTTTTCTCTTCCATTTTAGCAAACACTCGCTCCTTTATTCTTGTACGCTTCTCGAAAATCGGTGCCGCACTAAGTATATATAAACTCCTGACCAGTATTATTAGAAGAAAAGCTCCAACTGCCAACGCTGGCTTAAGCCTGGGGAGGAAATGGAAAACGAACGCAGCACCAATGATAATACCCATTGAAGCCCATTCACTTTCTATATAAAAGAGGAGCATGTCACCATAGCCACCAAAAGCCAGCTTAATTGCAACCATATATCCGACAGTTGATAACAATGTCCAGTAAAAAAGTTTTTTTTCTTTTGTTATCATAAGTGTTGCCATGCCTGCAACAAAGACTAGCGCTGCAAGCCAGTAATTCGTTAAACAGCGCTTTAAAAAAGAAACAATGACCACGTTACCAAAGGTATTCAGGATATCATGCAAACTCACGTGAGTAGGATCATGCAGGTGAGGGCCATCATATGGCAATGACAGGCTTATCATTAGTTTTGTAAAGATCAATGTTGCCAATATAGCACTGTATATGATTGTTTGCCTGCGGTTAAATGGCCAGTCTTTTTTTTCAAGTATTAAATATATCCAAAGAAACAAGCATGGGATGACCACCAAAAAATGTGTGGCCACAGTAAGCGCCCCAAGCAGGGTGAACAGCGTTATCCCGAGCGTTTGGTTTGCCCCGTTTTTACCCATGTAAATGGTGGAACCAAGCCAAAAGAACATCCATGCTACAGCCTGGTGTATCTCGTTATTCGTCCAGAAATATGTTTCGCTAACGAACAGAAAATAATACAAACACATGATCACCGCAAAACCATACTGGCGAAACCACCACACCAGGCATACTGCTATGATAAGAAAAAAGAGATTGAAACTTATACTATAAGCCAGTATAACCGTATGAAGCGACAGATGTAATTTACTGCATACCAAAGGAACTATTTGTGTGATAAACGACCCGTACCGGAGCTCCTGGATATATAGGCTACTATCGTTTATAATACGAAATGCTATATAGGATGCATCAGAAAAAAGCATTCTTTCCTTGTAGTAATATACTGAACCTACAAGCAAGAGCACAAGGGCGGAAATAGCCGCCTTTGCAACTGGCTTTAATATTTTCCCCTTTTCGTTCATGCGTTGAAGATAATATAGATTAGAATAAATAAGCGGCTGTTTATTGCTGCTACCTGTCTGTAAGTTTTGATGTCCCTGAGCCTTACATCTATTCCATTGGCAACGTAGTTTTGACTTGACGGGGATGTATGGGTAATATCAGTATATCGTATTTAAAACAAAATCCCGGCAGGAAAATTCTTGCCGGGATTCAAACAGTTAATTATCGATTATTTGCTCAGGTGCATGCTTCGTTCCTTATATAACTGCCTGAACCAAGGGTCGCGCAGGTTACGGATAAAACGAATCGCCTCACCGGTACTTTTCATTTCCGGCCCCAGTTCCTTATTCACATTAGGGAACTTATTAAAACTGAATACGGGTTCCTTCACAGCAAATCCTTCAAGATTTTTTTCAATCTTAAAGTCTTTTAACTTCTTTTCGCCCATCATGATCTTGGTGGCGATATTCAGGTAGGGCACGCCATATGCTTTTGCAATAAATGGCGTGGTACGACTGGCGCGTGGATTGGCCTCGATCACATATACCTTACCGTCTTTTATGGCAAACTGGATATTGATCAGTCCTTTGATATTCAGGCGTAGTGCTATTTTCTTTGCTATATCTGCCATTTCATCCAGTTCCAGCTGGCCCAGGTTGAAGGAGGGCAATACAGCATGACTATCGCCGCTATGAATACCGGCAGGTTCTATGTGCTCCATAATACCCATAATATGCACCTCTTCCCCATCGCATATTGCATCCACTTCAGCTTCCTGGCATCGGTCGAGGAAGTGGTCTATTAATATCTTATTGCCCGGCAAATGTTTGAGCAGGCTTACAACGCTTTTTTCCAGTTCCTCGTCATTTATCACAATGCGCATGCGCTGACCACCTAATACATAGGATGGGCGAACAAGCACAGGATAGCCGACCTCCTTGGCCACTTCTATTGCATCATCGGTGCTGTAGGCAGTGCCATAATTAGGATAAGGTATACCTAATTCCTTAAGCATATCGCTGAAGCGGCCACGGTCTTCTGCAATGTCCATATCGTCAAAAGACGTACCGATTATCTTTATACCTTTTTCATGTAATCTCTTGGCCAGTTTTAATGCGGTCTGTCCACCTAGCTGAACAATAACCCCATCGGGCTTCTCATGCTCAATAATTTCCCACAAATGTTCCCAATACACTGGTTCAAAATAGAGCTTGTCCGCAATATCAAAGTCGGTGGATACTGTTTCGGGGTTACAGTTTACCATAATGGACTCATACCCGCAATCGCGTATTGCCATAAGTCCGTGCGTACAGCAATAATCAAATTCAATGCCCTGACCAATACGGTTAGGGCCTGAGCCCAGCACTATTATTTTTTTCTTTTCTGTATGGTTACTTTCATTGAAAACGAGCCCGCAATCTTTATCATTTATTGCCGATGGCTCAAATGTGCTGTAGTAATATGGTGTCTTGGCCTCAAATTCTGCACTACAGGTATCCACCATTTTATATACCCGTGTTATGCCCATCTGCTTCCTGTGTTCATACACTTCTTCCGCAGTGCAATCCTTTACAAGGTCTGCCATCTGCTCATCACTAAAGCCCATTTGCTTGGCTTCAATAATGATCTCTGCCGGCAGTTTTTCCAGGTGTTTGTATTCTTTTATCTTTTTCTCAAGATTTACAATGTCCTGTATCTGGTACAAGAACCAGCGATCTATGTGTGTTAATTCACGTATTGTCTTTATGGAAACCCCGGCAGCTAAAGCCTCTTTGATACGGAATATCCTATCCCAGGTCGGGCGTTTCAATGTATCTATCAACTCCTCGGGCCGCAAGCGCTGCGTGCTGATGAAAGACAGGCCGGTAGCATTATTCTCCAGGCTTTGACAAGCCTTCTGCAAAGCCTCGGGGAATGTACGCCCTATTGCCATTACTTCGCCAACCGACTTCATCTGTAAACCCAGCGTATCATCTGCCCCTTTGAATTTATCAAAATTCCAGCGGGGCATTTTTACGATCACATAATCAAGTGCAGGCTCAAAATATGCCGATGTGGTTTGTGTTATCTGGTTTTTCAGCTCATCAAGAGTATAACCTATCGCCAGCTTAGCCGCTACCTTTGCAATAGGGTAACCCGTGGCTTTCGATGCGAGCGCAGATGAACGGCTCACACGCGGGTTTATTTCAATAGCAATTATTTCTTCTGTTTCCGGGTTAAGTGAAAACTGCACATTACAGCCGCCGGCAAAATTTCCCAGATCACGCATCATCTTAATCGCAGTATTACGCATCAGCTGGAAGGCTGTATCACTGAGTGTCATAGCAGGGGCTACTGTAATGCTGTCCCCGGTATGTATACCCATAGGATCTAAATTCTCAACAGTACAAATGATAACTACGTTATCATTCTTATCCCGCAACAATTCAAGCTCAAATTCTTTCCAGCCCAGTACAGCCCTTTCTACCAGCACCTCATGTATCGGCGATGCAGTAAGTCCACGCTCCAGCGCTGCATCCAGCTCTTCTTTATGCATTACAAATCCGCCACCTGTGCCGCCTAATGTAAAGGATGGACGAATCACTATCGGTAATCCGATCTCCTGTGCAAATTCCTTGCCCTCCAGTAATGAGTTAGCTGTTTTTGCGGGCGCTACTGGTATGCCTATTTCAATCATCCACTGGCGGAAAAGCTCCCTGTCCTCTGCTTTATCTATCGCTTTGATGTCTACGCCGATCAGCTTTACATTAAAGCGTTCCCACACGCCAAGCTCATCTGCTTCTTTGGCGAGGTTCAGTGCAGTTTGCCCACCCATGGTAGCCAATACAGCATCTATCTCGTTCTCTTCCAGTATCTGCTCCAGGCTCTCTACCGTAAGCGGTAATAAATATACCCTGTCCGCCATTATAGGATCGGTCATAATAGTGGCGGGGTTCGAATTGATGAGTATTACTTTGATCCCTTCTTCACGCAGGCTGCGTGCAGCTTGTGAACCTGAATAGTCAAACTCGCAGGCCTGGCCTATAATAATAGGCCCGGAACCAATGATCAGTACATTTTTAATAGAAGTGTCGCGCGGCATTAATTAAAAATAAAAAAGTCAACAAGTAAAGTCAAAGACCCTGGCGCGGTGAGCAGATACAAAAATCGGGCTCAACGCCCGGGGTGCAAAGGTAATTCAAACACGGCGAATAAGCTAACCGGGAAATTCACATTTCATAGGCCTGTATATTACCTGTTCTTTATAGTTTCCCATTTACGCAGTAAATAAATTCAAAATATATTTCTTTACCTTTATTTCTTTGTAATGTTATACTTTCGGGTACAATTCCCATATCTTTACTGAAAACATGGTTTTTGCTAAAAAATGGCCGAAAAAGACCCGATTTTTTTGCAAATTGCCATTATTTTGATAAAAAACAGAGCTTTATATAGATTTTCTTATGGGATTGTTTAGCTTTTTGACGCAGGAAATTGCTATTGACTTAGGTACGGCCAATACCTTAATTATACATAATGACCAGGTTGTTGTGGATGAGCCATCGATTGTTGCCATAGACCGTGCTACAAATAAAATAGTAGCTGTTGGTAAAAAAGCAATGATGATGCACGAAAAAACCCATGAGAATCTTAAAACGATTCGCCCCCTGAAAGATGGCGTGATCGCCGACTTTAATGCAGCTGAAGGTATGCTCAGGGAAATGATAAAGCTGGTTTATCCTAAAAAACCATGGTTCCCACCCAGCTGGCGCATGGTAATATGCATACCATCAAGTATCACAGAAGTAGAAAAACGTGCCGTGCGTGACTCAGCAGAACAGGCCGGTGCAAAAGAAGTGTATATGATACATGAGCCCATGGCAGCAGCACTGGGTATAGGCATAGATGTAGAAGAACCTACCGGTAATATGATCATTGATATAGGCGGCGGTACTACCGGCATATCAGTGATAGCCCTGGCAGGCATTGTATGTGACCAGTCCATACGCATAGCCGGCGATGAGTTCACCGGTGATATTATGGAAGCCATGCGTCGCTATCATAGCCTCATGATCGGTGAACGCACTGCGGAACAAATAAAGATACATGTAGGCTCAGCGCTAAAAGACCTGGACAATCCGCCCGATGATATCGCAGTGAACGGGCGTGACCTGGTAACAGGCATACCTAAGCAAATAATGGTATCGTACCAGGAAGTGGCTGAGGCTCTTGACAAATCCATATTCAAAATAGAAGAAGCCATTCTTAAAGCGCTGGAAAGCACACCGCCGGAACTTGCTGCCGATATTTATCGTCGCGGCCTCTACCTTACAGGTGGTGGCGCCTTGCTGCGAGGGCTCGACAAGCGTATATCGCATAAAATAAAGCTGCCGGTACATGTTGCCGACGATCCCTTGCGTGCAGTGGTGCGCGGTACAGGTATGGCACTTAAGAATATTCCGAAGATGCCTTTCTTAATGAAATAAGATTGTTGGGATTTGGCTTTGGGAATTAGTAATTTGGAGCGGAGAACAGGAAACGTCTTATGCAGGATCACATTCCCAAATACCAATTACTAATTCCGTAACAGGTGCGCAATTTCATTCTCTTTGTACGAAGGTTTTTTAATCTCATACTTTTTTTGGGACTGGAAATCATATGCATCGTGCTGATAGCGCGCACCAATATGCTGCAGGGCAATGATATCATGAGCTCTGCCAATGCATTGTCGGGCATAATGTACCAGAAACAAAATGATGTGGTTACCTACTTTGGCCTGCGCAGGATGAATGACAGCCTCATCAATGAAAATGCCCGCCTGCGACTGAGCCTTGCCCGGTACCATAGCGTGGATACCATAAAGGACAGTTTAGTACACAGGGCCATTAAACAGGATGACTCCGCTCATGTGGTGCAATACAACGACTATACATACCGCACTGCAAAGGTGATCAACAACTCTGTAAGCTCAGGCAATAATTATATCACCATAAACAGGGGCAGTGATGATGGCATAGCCAAGAATATGGCAGTCATATCATCCACCGGCGTGGTAGGCAGGGTGGTGCATGTTTCTGCACACTTTGCCAGTGTATTATCTGTACTGAGTGTAAAACAACAGCTCAGCGCCAAACTAAAGGACGGTACCTTTAGCTACATTACCTGGGAAGGCGACAGCCCTGATGTGATGGTATTGAAAGACATACCCCAGCAAATAAAGATCAGGATGAATGACTCTGTATTCACCACAAACTATTCATTTTTCCCGGCCGATATATTAATAGGGACCGTATTCAAAATGAAGGTGAACACCAAAAATAATTTAAGGCTCTTGTACCTGCATCCCTCAACCAATTTCCGCAACATACAGTATGTATATGTAGTGGAAAACAAAATGATGGGAGAAAGGACAAGGCTTGAGGACTCGGTAAAAAAAGGCAAGTAATGAATATCTACATTAAGAACTTCTTTAAGTTTTGCCTGATCGTTTTATTACAGGTACTTATCTTAAACAAGATAACCCTGCGCTGGTGGGCACAACCCGGCGGCTTCCCGGTCTTTACACCCTTCGTATACCCGCTCTTTATTCTTTTACTGCCATTCGAGACCACTGTTCCGGTATTGCTCATCCTGGGATTTATTACCGGCATCACCATAGATATCTTTATGAACACAGCAGGCATGCATGCTTTTGCTACTGTGCTTATAGCCTACCTGCGCACCAATGTGCTGAATGCATTGCTCCCTAAAAACCTCTCGGAATATCCCAACCAATCGCCTTCGGTAAAGAACATAGGCTGGATGCCCTTCCTCGTCTACAGCGGTTTTCTTATCCTGCTGCACCATGCTACTTTCTTCACGCTTGAGCTTTGGAGCCTGAACAATGTAGGCTACCTGCTGCTTAAGATCGGCGCTTCCGCGGTCACTTCCATGCTGTTCATCATCACCTATCTCCTGTTATTTACCCGCCAGTCGGCTTCAAGGCTGTAAATAATTTTTAAAACAATTATTTTTACGAAAATAAACGAACATGAAAACAATACTCACTATTGCAATGATGGCCCTGCTTATGCCTGCTAAAGCACAGGTAACACTGGAGCATAGTTATAGCAGCGCCTGGCCATAGACGAAAAGCTGGCTACCCATGTGGCTATAAGCGATCAATATTGGTACGAAACATATGGTATCACCAAACCTTTTGAAGAATAAAGAATAACAACTATGAACTCAGCATTTGCTAATTTATTCCTGCTCCTGCAGCAACGTGTGCAGGATAATGTACCTGCCATCACTTATATCGACCAGGACCTGGGACAGATCAATCCCGGTGTCGAAGAATTTCCAGTCACTTTTCCCTGCCTCCTGATCGATTTCGAGGATTTCAAATTCAAAAATCTTAGTGAACATGTGCAGACGGCTGAAGGTACCGTCCTCTTCAAACTAGGCTTTTCGTCCTACAGCAGCAGCGCGCAGATGGCTACCGAAGCAAGCAAGGAGGCCGCGCTCAACTTTTACGATATTGAGTGGGACCTGCATAAGGTCTTGCAGGGCTGGGATGCGGGCGACTATTACGGTCACCTCGACCGCAGCAGCGCCATTACCCAAAAACGCCCCGACCAGTTGCGCGTACGCGAGCTGCGCTATACCATTGCTTTTGAAGATTATAGTACAAAGCTCGAAACATATACCACCCTTGCGGGGCTTGATGTTAGCCCTGGTATAGTTACCGGGGCATAGTTACCAGGTCATGTGGGGCCACTTATGTTCAAAATAAGCTTTTTTAGGCTGCTCATTTTTCAGCTCGTGCAGGTAATGCATATTGTCCTGTAGCAGGTCGTGTATGGTAGTGGGGGATAAGAAAAACTCATCGCTCAGGTGCTGCATAATGGCCTCATAGCGCTTGTCCGTGTAGCTGTTGTAGTAATAATATCTTGATAGCAGGCATTCATTGCGCCTTTCCACCAGCTTGTTGCTACGGCCTTTTCTTTTGCTGCCGGGCTGCTTGCTTCTTTCAGCCCCATTTTCAATCAAATTATTATGTTTTTTCATAGGATGCCGGGTAGTTCACAAAGGTACTAAGCCCATACTTTTACATGGTCCAAGGATATCAACACGCTAAAAACATATTGCTATTTTTTATAGAAACGATTGCTGCGTTAAAGACCTTATTTGCTCATTTTGTTTAATGAGTTGTTAATGACCCCTTTTCATAGTATTTATTTAACATGTCATATTATCTTTGATGCTCGTTTAAAACCAGAAACATGAATAAGCAAAAACTGTTTTTTGTCCTCGCAGCTATGGCATGGCTTGCGGTAAGCTGTAATAAAGGCAATAAGCCATATTATTACACCTTCGACAACAACAGCAGCCACAAAATGAACCTGCGGATATACCAAACGCTGGATGATTATAATATGAGCCTCAATCCATACATCAGTTATACGGTCGAGCCTGGCGATAAAGTGGAAATACCCTCTACCCAGTTACCCGAAACGAAGCAATATTATGCTGACTGGTATAATGATGATTTTACTTACACCAACTGGTTCAACAAGCAGCACATTAAGGCCCATTTCAGCACCCAGTTCACGCCGGGTTATTCCAACAATAACGTCACCAAAATGGATGTACTGCATGATTATGCCCGTATCCTTTGCCTCGATGGCAGCGGTGTGCAAACTACCTGGGAGGCAGTAGATGGCTGGAATTTCGTAAACGGCAGCCTGGGCGATACCATATGGTGGCCGCAAATGAACAATTTCCAGAAATACAACCAGTTTCAGTTCAATAAGAACTGTATCGGCCACTTTTTCTACAAGCAGCAGAATACCGGCGTGCTCACCGACTATAACTTTGTACTGCGCACCCCCGACTATGGTACCGAGGCCGGCAATACTACCGGCCATTTATATATCTACACCGCTAACGACTGGGATTCGCTGGGTGTTATAGACTACCACATATGGCCCAATGCCGATGGTGGCTATAAAGTAAGCGATACCATGGAAGTATCTATGGGCGATAAAGGCCACTGGATAATGGTTAAATCCAACGCAAAATAGTTTTCATAGGTTGTAATAGTAAAAGAAGTCCCCCGCTATGCCGGGGGATTTTTATTTATTGCATACCCGGTAATATAGGGGCATTAAAAAAGAGCCCTGCGGGCTCTTTGCTTTTGTTTATCTATAGGGGAAATCCCGTAAATTATATATTTACTGCTACGATGAGGCAGGATAAAATGGCGGCGAATAACATGATCTTTTGCATGGCGGATGTTTTATGTTGTGCTTGCATTTTTTGTTTGTTTCCTTTGATGACACAAAGATGCAACCGTACATGCGCATAGCAAAAAAAACAGCCCTGCTTAACGGCTGTTTTAAAATTGGTTAACGGGATATTTACAATTACAGTTATCGGTAATTCTGTGCAAATTGCTTTACAGCGACTTTAAGAAGCGGCTCACTGCCTGCCGGTCTGTCTTGCTCAGTTTCATGTAGTTTTCTTTGGCCTGCTCCGCCTCGCCACCATGCCATAATATAGCTTCTTCCAAAGTTCTTGCCCTGCCATCATGCAGGTAGTAGGGTATGCCATTCGTTTTTTCGAAAAGACCTATGCCCCACAAGGGTGCAGTGCGCCATTCCCTGCCGCTGGCCAGGTAGTCCGTATAGCCGTCAGCCAGCCCTTCGCCCATATCGTGCAGCAGCAGGTCGGTATAAGGATGTATATGCTGATTTGATAAAGCACGTACATGCACATCCATTCCCGTCTGCATAGTAGGCCGATGGCAACCACTACAGTTCAGTTGCATAAAAAGCGCTTCTCCTCTTTTTACTTCTGCATCATCCACATCGCGCCGCGCAGGCACTGCCAGTGTCTTTACATAAAATGCCACCGCACTCAGTGTGCTGTCCGGCAGGTCATAATTTTCGGCATATATATTGGCGCATTGCGGCTGTCCCCACGATGCTTCCTGCGGGCGTATCATGCTCGTCACACCCATATCCTGCTGGTAAGCCGTAGCTACCTGCACTTTAATGGTCGATGTATTGGCTTTTAGCCCAAAGCGCCCTATTTCCTTCCGCTGCGTTTGCGGATTATATACATAATTAGCATGACCTTTTATCCCATCTCCGTCACGGTCTGTTTCATCTGCAAATGACAGTATCGTACTCTCCGGTACATTCTCCAGCAGCCCAAGTCCGAAGACAGGTGGCGCCAGCCGGGGCGACAACTGGTAGTTACCTGCGATCGCTTTATATGCGTTCTGTATGGTATAAAACGGTTTGCGTAAAGTTGCCGTACTGCCATCGGGATAGTTTACCGGCATTTCGATATAACTGATATTCATACTAGCCTCCGGTTGTATGCCGAAAAGCCCCTGGTCCTGCAATTGTCCCCCATAGCCATCCATTCCGGCCGGGCCTCCATACTCATCGGTCAGTCCATTGCTGATGCGGAACAATAAGGATGAGGTGGCTGTGCCTGCTGTAGGTGTCCCTTTACCGTCATTATGATGGCAGGATATACAGGACACATTGTTGAAAACAGGTCCCAGGCCACCAAGTACCGGGGCGGGTGCAGCCACAAAGGTTTGCTCAAAACCCACATCGCCCAGCTCATGGGCACGCACATCGTTTTCGCTAAGCCCGTCTATCATGTGCGTAAAGGCTTTTGATCCCGCATCAAATACGGTTGCCAGTCCGCCGCTCAGCCTGCTGTCATAATGCTCCTCGTTAAAGGTTTCTGCCTTACGGCACATACTGAAGACGGTAACAATAGTTATTATACCCGTTATTATGGCAAGTTTCCTGTTCACTTTTACTATTAGTCTGTTATATATTGCTGTACAAATGCAGCCAGCTCCCCTTCCAGTGTTCCTTTTAAGGTTTCCAGCGCTGTCATCGTGTTTTGTACCTGTGTACGCTGGCTGTATATAGCCTGGCCGTAGGGCAAGGTAATATTGTCGAAGGAATTTATCGCTGCATTTATTTCATTCTGTATCCTGTTATCGAGGTCTTTATTTTTCGATGCTACAAGATAGCTGAGCCCTTTGCCATCGTTCAGGCCCATGTACACATTTTTCAGGCCAACTATATTATTCTTGAAATCTATGCTTGAGTTACCGGAATAGGGCGACTCTACGATATTAGAATCTGCACTGGCTACAGATGTGCCAAATGGTTCAGCCATTTTTCCTTCACCTACTTCGCTGCATATATCGGTCATAGCGCCTACAATGGCCAGGTACACTTCCTGCCTTTTTGCATATTTATCACTGCCATTACCGGCAGTAGTTACCTTTCCTGCAAAATTCCCGGCACCAGCCCAGCTATCATAGAGCGCATGACAGGTATTTTTCAGGTCTGTGGCCAGGCTTATCATGTATTGTTTCTGGCGGTCGGTTATCGAAGCTGCGGTACGGCTGCCACCTACACCAAAAATGATATATTCTATCGGGTGAAATCCGCGTAATGAAAGTGTGGCATTTTGTATATCGCTTAATGCGAGGCTATTGCTGCTAGCCAGCAGTGAGTCCATCTGGTGGTAATCGGTTGGCCATGTATCCATGTTAGGATCATAATCATTATCCTCTACCGGCCCAAAGAGAAAACCCTCGCATTGTTCCCATGTAGTACGCATGTTCTTCCATGCAGTACGTGCAGTACTCAGGTTATCTTCTGTAGCATCTGTATTCAGGTTATTAAGTGCGGTATAGAGCGCATCCGCATTGTTCTGCAGATCATTATACCCGGCTAGGGCTACTTTATTTGTAAAATCATTTAAGACGGTTTGCTCCATTTCTGTAAAGGGCACCTCCGTAGTCTTTGTATCATCGTTCTTCTTACATGAAGCAAACAACACCGTTGCTGCCACTATGCTGTACAGTATTTTATTCATGGTCTGTGTTTTTTAAATAGTTATTACCAGTTTATCGTTGTCTATCGTTACATTATATTGTTTCAATGCATGCTCCGCCGGACCTTTTTTTACATTTCCATCTTTATCAAACTCGCTGCCATGCTGGTTACAGCGGTAGCCATTACCCGTAACGTTCAGTTGGTTATCCATATGTGTGCAGCGCAACAATAATGCTGTATAGGTATTATCCTCATGCTGTTGTACGGCTATATCATAGTATTGGCCTTTAGCACGCACAAATTGTAGGGTGCCCTGTGCAAACAAGGAGAGCGGTACTTCTATTTTATTATCTTTTACTGTTGTTTTATACACAGCCGTTTTTTGAGTAGTGCCGCAACTTTCCAGCATAGGCAGCAGCATCCCCGCTGCACCCAGCAGGCAAAAAGTACAACCGGATCTTATGAATTTTCTGCGTTCCATTATCAGAATGAATAACCTACACCTATGTTCAGAAATGTGTTGTTATTTTTATAGGGCAGCGCATTGGGTGCCGGGTTAATGACCAGGGCGGGGTTAGCATCCCCGGTGTGGGCAAGGCGCACATCTGCTTTTATCACTACATTCGGAATGGGCAGGTAGCTGAATCCTGCTATAAGGTGTGTTTGCTTCAGGGTGCCGTCATCTAAGGCCGATTCTGCAGGTATTGATGCATTCAGGTCCATTACTTCATAGCGGGCAAATGTTATGAGCTGCCCTGTTTTATGTGCCGGGTACAACCAGTCGTAACCCAGCTCAGCATAGGCGCCATACATGCTGCTGGCTATGTTATTATCATAAGCCCTGTTCACTTTATTAGCTTCAGGGTAGGAGATATAGCAGCCAAGTATCTTTCCCGTTATTCCACCGGCACTATATTGCACATCTGCTTCACCGAGATATACCGGCGTGCCGAACACACCGCTGTTTAGTCCAAGGCTGTCAGCTCCCCTGTGGCCAAGGCCTACAGTACCGCCCATATAACCTGATGCCTGCACTTTGATATTACCCAGTGAGTATTGTACTGCGGCCGTTATTGCCAGGTTATTAGCATTTGCCATCCCCCCTTCTGCACGGCCATCCCGGATGCCCGTGCCATGTTCAAAACCCTTTGAGTCGAGGCCGTTTATTATTGCAGCGCAGTAATTCAGGGGCGCATTATCCAGCGAGCCGTAAAAGCCAACACCCAGTTCGCGCCATGTGGCCGGTATCACCATCTGCTCCACGAGGGGGCGTTCTACACCATTAAAGTTTACGGGTAAGTGGTTTTCATTCAATATGCCGATCCTTGGTATGAACAAGCCGGCAACAATATACTGCCGCGGGCTCAGGCTGAATTTAAGAAATGCCTGTTCCATCGCTATCTCTCCATCAGCTTTATCGCCGGCTACTATTGCGTTTTCTATCTCCAATTCAGAGAAGAACGCGATCTTATCATTGAACTTATGCCCTACAAACAGTACAGCCCTGTCAAGTGTAGCTACCGAATGCTGTGCATTAAAATCATGTTGATACGACGCGCTGCCATAACCGGAAATAACCGTCTTCTTATTAGAAATACCCCCCGTGCTCAGGGAGTCTTCGTTGGTCAGTATCTGCTGTTGTGCGGGAGTTCTGAATTGAGCATTAGCAGTTTTGATGCTCAACAACGTTACAATTAATATCAGTATTTTTTTCATTTCGTATAAACAGTGCGCAAAACAATTGTTTATTACGAAATCATACTTTCAAAAAAGGGAAAAATATTGCAGGATGAGGGAGTTTTTATAATAATCACCTTTATTTAATCACTATTTCCTTGTTTTCATTCCATTTGTCACCGGTCACTTTCAGCATATATATTCCCGCCGGCACTTCAGAAACGTCCATATTGCTCGTATTGCAGTTATTACAAGACCGCTCTTTAACCACAGTTTCCATGCCATCCAGGAGAGTCATTATCATTTCGGTAGTTCTTGGAAATGTGGCATTTATATATTCATTAGTCGGATTGGGATAAACATTTACTCTTTGTTTTTGGGAACTCAAGGTTTGGGTTATTAAGCCATGAGTATTAGCATGGTACCACTGGTATACCTGGTTGGTTGTATCATGGGTATTACCAAAGCTTATTTTTACATTCCCGACCGCCGGAACGGAATCCGTATAAAAATAAAAAGTAAAGCTTTGGGAGTCAGATGGGTTAATAAACAAATGTGTTGTGCTTACGTTAGGGGGCAGGCATATATTGGTACATAATGCTGTTTCCCAGCCCGCAGGTATATTGCTTATTATTTGCTCAATATTTATGCTCACACTTGCTGATGATGATAGATTTTTAAGCATACCGTTTACGGTCAGTACATCTCCAGCCACACCGGTGACAGTACTGCTCTGCAATAGTTGAAAATCAAAATTCCCGTCAACTACAACTGGGCTGCAATGGCCCGAATTCGTGCCCAGCAGGCTATCTATGCTGCACCACATATTTTCTGTATCATGATTATACCACCCGTTCTTACCCTTTATCACCCCGTTAGTGTCCACCAGGTAGGCATTGTTGGGCGCAGGTCCAAAGTGATTCCACCATTCATTACAGGGTCCGTCAATAACAAGCCCGGGCAGCAGGCTCAAACGGGCATTCATTGTATCTGCTAAGGCTACACGTTCCCCATAAGTGACCGGCTGATCATAGAGCACTGTATCCTGTATGTTATCGTTCGTTACGTTCATCGTTCCGGTATAAGGGCAAATGGTATTATCAGGATGCGCCTCTACCACATATACCACTACCACATTCAGTAAGCCGGCATAATACTGGGTCATAGCATTTATATCCGAAACTTTATACCTGAATTCAGGACAGGTGTAACTACCGGCTATAAGTAATACCGGTTTTTTTTGCAGCAACAGGTCGTGCATATTAGTTGCAGCGCCGTTTACATCATAAAAGGTAAAATCCGGTATAGTATCATTCACTTGATAGCCACTGGTGATATAGTCACCAAGATATGTCTGTATCGGGCAGATGGCTGCATTTGCCGCCGGTAATGAAGCAATCCCTATTGCCGGTTTCAAAAACGGGCCCTGGCCGAACGTGGTAAAAGAAAAGAATGCCAGTATTATGACAAGCCTGTATCGCATCAGGTCGATTTTTTGTTTATAGTAAAAGGTAACCTGTATCCTGTTTCATTGCCCATGATGTGCTATTTCCGGCACACATTAATGAACAATGACCTTTTTATTTCTATTCCATTTATCCCCCTGCACATTTAACCAGTACATACCGGGTTTAAGGCTTGAAATATCCATTGTCTTCGTTTCACAGTAATTGCATGAAGAACTTTTCACAACCTTGCCATCTATACTGGTTAATATCAGTTCAGCTTTCCCCGTTTCAGGAAACCTGATATTTAGTACATCGCTTACAGGGTTAGGGAAGAGCATTATACCATCTTTTGTTTTGCCTGCACCGGCTACAGACAGGGGGGCTGTAGTATTTCCGTAGTAGTTTTGCTGCGAATTATTATTCGAGTTATAAAAATTCACAAATTTAACCCGGCCAAGTCCTGACCCCGGGATAAGCGGATCGGTATAAAAATTAAAGGTGAAGGATTGTGTATCCAGCGGTCCGAGTACAACCTGCATGTTGTCAAGGGTTGGGGGCATACATATATCCGTGCATAATGATGTTTCCCAACCTACAGGCACGTTTACCTGCGATCTTTGTATATTAATTGTACAACTGTAGATAGGCGATAGATTTTTGAGCATACCTTGTACTTCCAGCAGATCGCCCGGTAAGCCGTTAGCCACACTATCCTGTATAAGATCGAAGGAGAAGGTGCCATTTTGGGCAACGTTATTGCAGTTGCCTGAATTTGTACCTAAAAAACTATCTATAGTGCACCACATATTTTCAGGCGGATGATCAAACCATCCTGCTTTACCCTTCACAATTCCGTTTGTATCTACCAGGTATGCGTTATTCGGTGCAGGGCCAAAATGCGTCCACCATTCATTACATGGTCCATCCACCACTACCGGGGGTATAATGGTCAGGTGCGCATTCATTGTATCTACCATGGCCACCCTCTCTCCATAAGTAGTTGGCTGGGGATAGAGAATATTATCCTGTATATTCTGATTGCCTATGAACAATGTACCGGTATAAGGGCAAACGTCATTATTGGGATGTGCTTCGGGGGTATAGACCACAATAATGTTCAACAGGCCTGAGTAAAAGGTGGCCATATTATTTATATCTGCTACTTTGCTGCGAAACTCTCCGCAGGTATAGCTGCCGGCAACCAGCAGTATAGGGCGGTGCATTTGCAGTACTGATTGCATATGTACCGGGGTACCATTTGTTTTATACAAAGTAAAATCTGCGATCGTATCACCTATAGCATATCCCGAGGTGTCATAGTTACCCAGGTACACAGGTATGTTACATATGGGTTCGTTGTCTGCAGGCAAAGAAGCAAGGCCTATCGACGGTTTTAGATAGGGTTGCGCATATGATCCCGCACAAAATAGCAAACAGAAAAGGCAAATAAAGTATCGTTTCATAAGGCAGTAATAACCAATAAACTTATTAATTATTAGCTTAATAATAGAATTTTTTTATTTTGTTTGTCTTTTCTGCTGGTAATCAGCTATATGCAGCACAGTTTTTTAGCAGTTTTCTTCAGCACATGGCATATCCGGTGATTCTATTTCTACTGTAGCATGCTGTATTCCCTTATGTTGCAGGCAGTGTTTTATCTCAAGCACTACTTTCATCTTCTCTTCAAAATTCAATTGTTCATTTAATATTACATGCGTGGTGAGGGCATTTTCAGTGGTGCTCATTGCCCATATATGAGTATGATGCAGGTCGCACACGCCTTTTACATTTTTGATGATATGCTCCACTTCATTGATATCTACATCGCGCGGCACACCGTCCAGCGATAAGCGCAGGCTGTCGGTCAATAAAGACCATGTGCTATACAATATGACAATAAGGATCACAATACTTGCTATCGGGTCAAGCAAATACCAGCCTGTATAGCTCACAATTATCCCGGTTATTACAACTCCCAGCGAAACAGCTGCATCGCTCAACAAGTGCAGGTAGGCACTCTTCGCATTCAGCTCATGCTCCTTATCCCTGAAAAACAGGAAAGCTGAAACCGTATTGATCACAATACCTATGCCCGCCACCCAGGCCACAGTGCCACCCTGCATTGGCTCAGGATGCCACAGCCTGGTTATCGACTCATAGCCAAGTGTACCAATGGCTATCAGTAGTATCACAGCGTTTATCAAAGCCGCAAGTATAGTACTTTTTTTATATCCATATGTATAGTTGTCTGTCGGTTTTACTCTTGCCAGTTTTAGTGCCGTTAAAGAAAGTATCAGGGTTGCTACATCTCCCAGGTTGTGTACCGCGTCGGTAATAAGGGCCACAGAATTGGTAAGTATGCCCGCGGCCAGTTGGGCTACTACATAGATACCATTCAGCACTATGCCCCATACAAAGGCTTTCCCGGCTACAGTTACCGGACCGTGATGATGATCATGGCTATGATGTTGTCCCATACTTGCTAAATTACTTAAAACGTGCCAGCTGCTATCCCCGATAGCCTGAGATAAGCGTCGTTACATGAAATTTATTTTAATTACGTGGGAAAACTTCATTATTTACTACCTACAACAGCAAAAAATACTTAGATTTGGTTCATATTTTCAAAACGAGAATAATATTATGAGGCTTTCAATACTTGTTGCGTGTGCTCTGCTCACGTGTGGCGCCTTGTCTGCAAGGACATTCCAGCCCACACATAGGTTCATTTTGGGGATCAATGGCGGTATCAGCACTACCTCCATTCCAAAATTCTCAAAATATACCGGTACTAACTCAACATGGGCTCCCTACGTTTCCATTAAGGCTGACTATACGCTTAGCGATCACTTCGAAATAGGCATCGATGCAGGCGGTACCCGCTGGAAAACATACGACAGGAGCTGGCATATTATAGGACCCGAAAACCAAAGTTATGGTGACCAGAAAGTTACCTACAACTTTGCCGATGCGGCCATACACATAGCACCCCGCTTCAATGTACTGTTCCCGCTTTACAGTCAATACCGCTATTTCAATAAAGCCACTATTTATGCCGGTGGTACTTTCGGCGCTGTATTTACCATCAATGATGGTGGTATCATTTACAAAACCACTAACGGTACGCAATATACTTCGCAGGTCAATATGGCCGCGGGTACAGGCTTCATAGCCGGTGTACAGGTTGGTTACACACATTATTTCTCAGACCTCTTTGGGGTGAATGCAGAATTTGCACCAAAATATGCCAATGTAAAAACAGTTGACCCCCGCTATGGTGGCGGCAATGAACACTATATGATGTTCTACTTCCCCTTCACCGTAGGACTGCGTTTCAGGCTGTAAAAAATTATTTTACCATAATGAAAAAGAGCCAGCGATTGCCGGCTCTTTTTCATTTACGACCTAATCCACTCACCATTAATTATTTTGCCGGCAAACTTTTTGTCCACATTTATATGTAATAATGCAGTTCTTTTATACTTTTAATGTTATTGTTTTATTATGAAACACGATCCGCTTACATTACAGGAGGCACAGGCACTGTGTAAGGACTTTCAGCATCTTGCGGGGCAGCCTTATGCTCAATCAGCTTCCTGGACGCCGGTAATAAGTGTGGTGGTGACCCCATATGAGGATATCAATAAGTGGATATTCAGCCGCTACTATGCCGAAAGCCGCAATGCGCTGAATGCTTTAAGCTTTTACAAAGAACACCAATACGATGTTTTGGTATTCAGTGCCTCAACCACCAATCCCAAATGGCTTACTTATACCGACCTGCGCAGCTACCTGGCAACGCACAATATACCTTTTGATATTACCCAATTGCAACACTCCTTCAGGTAAACCGGGAAGGGATACTACGCCCGGAATTTTCTTTGATCAATAATTATTAGTACGAAAAAAGGCCCCCTCGCCAAAAGGGGCCTTGTGGTTTATCAGGATGAAAAAGATCCGATTGTTGTGTGACCGTAAGATTACAGTCCTTGTTTTGTCATTTTGTTTTTTGACAATGCAAAGATGTGATTGCTTCTGCGCGAAAAGAAATTTTACAAGCCTCTTAACTGCCTGTTTGTAAGCGGTTAACAAGTGCTTAGGAAACTAAGCTGCTATACCTTAATGAAGAGTGCCCTGCAATTGCAGGGCACTGTGTATATATAGTAAAAGTGATAGTAAACTAGGTAGCCTGGTTTAATGATATACTACATTCATACCCAGGCGCAGGGCAATATCGCGTTCCAGTTGTGCGCCGCGGCTCTCCTGCCAGCAGGGCAGAAAGTGTACCTCGTCACAAGTCAGCATCGTCTTTATTCTGTTACGTAAAGTGTGTTCCCGGTTACCTGCTTTATCCATTGCAGCATTTACCGGGCTAAACACTACGTGTCCCAGGTCCTTCAATTCGGATGCAGCTCGTTCGAATTTTTCGCGCACTTGTTCTTCAGGCAACCCGGATACTTTACCCGCTATATAGATCATCTTGCCCATACACGTGTTATTATGAAGTGAGGAATACGCCATCGTTATACGGCTTAAGAAAATGATATATAAAAATCATTCCAACACATGTTTATGGCAATACGGTTACTACCAGTTTTTGCACCAGGTTCATAAGGGCTGGCTTTCTTTTTTGCTTTTTAGCCCTGCTATGCAGCATAAAATTCAGCAGCATCTCATGCTTTATTTGTTTTTTATTCATGGCTTGTTATTATGCAGTGTTTCAATAAAAAATATTTCTTCCTGTACCACCTTAAGGCCCACATGCTGCAGCAGGGGTGCTACCTGTGCTTTGGCCCTATCGGCAAGCAGTTTATTTTTTGCTGGTTCTTCGGTTACCCGCACATATGCCGGCAGTTTTTCTTTCATTTGTTCCAGTACATTGCTCCATGTATTACCTGCCAGGGTTTTTAATTTGGGCGTTCCCAACCTATAGCCTACTGTTCCATATACGGTATGTAACGTTCTTTTTTTGCCAAACAGCTGCTCTTTTTGCTCGCGGCAAAATGCCTGCACTATTTCCAGTGCATTGTTCTTACACACCTCCAGCCCGGCAAGTTCATCAGCATATTTGTATCTTATACGTATCATTTCCATGTTTAGTTTATCCAGCAGCTCGGTTTCTTCTGTTTCCGCTTTTGTGTAGGTGGCCAGCGCTTCCTCAAATTGTAGCGGGCTTACCTCTTTTGTTAACTTTTTCGAAAATCGTGCCATATTGATAAGATCTATAAAAATTTCTTTTTGCCCCTGCTATACAAGTCCTTCTGCCACAGTTCATTTTATTACCTTTTTAGCCGGGGCGGCAATATTATCAGCATTCATTTCATTTACCTTTTTTACAAGCGCACCCACCACCACTTGTGTATACCGGTCCTGGTAACGGCCACATATCTGCCATACCTGTTTAAATGCCAGGGCTTCCGGTGCGCTCAGGTTCAGGGTATACATGGCCTGGTTGCGCTCCAGCATCTGTTCCATCTTCCGCTCCAGGGCCATCAGGTGTGTCAGCAGCAGGTATTCATGCTCTTCCGATGGAATAAAATCTTCGGCCATGCCGCTGCATGCATGGTACATAGCATCCAGCCGTTCATAGTTAAGGCGCAGTCCCACCCTTATTGCTCTTTTAGCCATAGGTTCACAGTGTTTAAAGCTTTATTGTACTTGGTACAAAAAATAATGTCGTTGGTCTCAAGCAGGTTGTAGGCCCGGCTTATACCATTGATAACCGAAGTATGGTCTTGCCCGCCAAAAAACGAGCCTATCTGCTTCAGGGTAACGTCGGGATAAAACCTGCGCAGCAGTAAAGCACCTATAAAACGCAGTTCTACGGTTTCCCGCTTTCTTGTTCGCGCGGTGAACTGCTCATAACCTATGTTCAGTGCATTAGCCACCAGGCGCAACATATGCTCCGGCTTCTTACGTGCTGTATCATTAGGAAATAATAACAGGGAGATGCGCAAACCTGTATTTGCCCTTATCTTCTGTTCTGCCACCCGGGCTATGTGGCGCGCCGTGCTGATCTGTGTCGCTAAACTCATAACAATTCTTTTTTTGTTGTTTCATTAATTATATTATTGGTCTTATTTTTTTCGTTTTGCTCTTCTACCATCTTTGTAACCATATGCAGGTTGCTACCGCATACATCACTTATACAGCTTATATTGCCCTCACTGCTTAGCCCATTGGCCCGGCACACAAGTGCTACATCTTTTTCGCTCAGCCTGCCAAGAGTTATAAAGCGGCGGCCTATATGTTTATATATCTCTTCGTAACCTTCTTTATTTAGTCGCACCCCTTCCACTATACGCATCCGTAGCGCATCATTGCCCAGCAGCACTATCCCACAGCGCCCTGCAAGGTGGCGATAGAGTGTGGCCGCAAATTGTAATACACGTTCCTTTAGTTTCTGTGCATCATCCAATACCAGCAGCACTTCTTCATTGTTTTTTAAATGGGCTGTTATCTGTACCATTATTTCCTCTACTGTTCCTCTAATTTCCAGCTGCATGCATTTGGCCAGTGCCTGGAGGAAGGTTTTCCTGTTCATTTCTTCGTTGCAGGCTATATAATGTGCATAGTCATTCTCTCTTGTGTAGCGTGTGGCGGCAAATGTTTTCCCAATACCGGTTTCCATGGCCACACCATATGCCATTGCGTTATATTGTGCATCGTTGAAGAGGATGCGCAGCAGCAGGTTTGCACTCGTATCCGCCGCCTGCCACTCATTGCCCGTATAGAAGCCCACCTGCCGTGCAATGTTCTGCCACTGTACATCACTTATATACTCCCAGCGCCTGTTCTTTACCTGCGATACCATAGTGGCACTTATGCCCTGCAGGCTGCGTGCTGCTGCTCTTTGTGTTGCAAATCCGTTCATATACCTGAGCAATGCTTCTCTTACATGTTCCTTTTGATACTGTTTCATAGTTTATTGGGGTTTCTTGTTTTATTGCTTCGACAATTTTTTTGGCATTATTAATTTTTTAGTGTTATCTTTGATGTCATTAAACCATCAATTTCAACACAAACATACTCCAATTTTCTTGACAAATACAAATTTTGTGGAAAAATTAATTTAAGACTGTCATGATCCATTTTGCCCAAAACCTAAAATTATTGAGAAAGAGAGCCGGTAAAACGCAGGATGCGCTTAGCTCTGATGTAAATATTGGCCGGACGACCATCGCCAATTATGAAGCTGGTGTTAGTGAACCCAACCTGGAAACTTTGTCAACATTCGCCAAATATTTTGGCATATCGGTGGATGGTATTTTGTCAACAAATCTGGAAAAGGAAGGCCTATTACCTGCAAAAATGCAAGGATATGATGCCAAAGTAGTGGCATTGCACAAGGCCAACCTGGGTGTGCCACAGGTAGTGACCATTGATAATACCGGGCAGGATAATATAGTATATGTGCCGGTAAAAGCCCGGGCAGGCTACCTGCTTGGCTACGGCGATCCGGAATATATGGAAACACTGCCCACCTTCCGGCTGCCCGGCCTTAGCAATGCCACCTTCCGCATGTTCGAGGTGGAAGGCGTTTCTATGGCCCCTAATATTTTACAGGGCGACCGTATAATAGGTGAGTGGGTGGAACAATTTGATGATATCCGCGACAACAGGGTGCATGTGGTAGTACATACCGGCGGTATAACCGTTAAGCGAGTACTCAACCGTATAAAAGAGCGTGGCAAAATATACCTGAAATCAGATACCGTGTTGCATCGCCACGATTACCCCACACTGGAAATAAGCCCCGAAGATGTAATAGAGATATGGTACGGCCGCCTGCGCATCAGCAGCGATTTTAGTGAGCCTGCAGAAGTATATCACCGCCTTGCCGACCTGGAGCTGGATATATTGGATATGAAGAAAAAACTGGGCGAGGATTCTTAAACTATTTTGTACACTACTTCCTTATCGCCATAAAGGTGCCGGGCTAGCCCCCGTTATTCATATAACGGGCCAGGAGGCAACGAGATCGCTATACTCAGTGTGTTTTTTAAGATAAGCCGTAACAAAGGGGCAATATACTATTGCCTTTAGGCCCCTGTTGCGCAGGTCTTCAAATACATATTTCACAAGCATGGCCGCATAGCCTTTGCCCCTGCTCTCTTTAGGTACCAGCGTATGCATCAGCACCATATCGCCTTTCTTCCAACGGTATTCAAGGTAGGCAAATTCACCATTATCCAGTGCTATTTCATACCTGAACCGCTCCTTGTTATTTATTACCAGCATTTGGCCACTTTTTGATAGGCAAAAATAGCTCCTTCTTCTTGTTAAATTTTTCTTGGCAGGATATTTATCCAGTAATATGAGCCACTATACTGCGTTATATATGTATGGCAGCACGATGATATTTTAAACCTTAAATGAATGGTTATATGTGCAGGACGATATTATTTATAGCTCTTCTATTCTTGCCTTTGGGCATATTTGCACAGGACGAATCAAGGTTCCTGGTACCGGACTATAGCTCAATAAACGATATGGTGACCGATCCTAATTCTGCTTTTTTCTACCCCCACCTGCTGAAACGTTATAAAGACAATGACAGCACATTATCACCACGCGAATACAGGATGCTATATTATGGCTTTGCCATGCAAAAGGAGTTTGTGCCTTTCTCCGGTTTTACCATCGAGGATGAGAACATCCGGCAGATATTTTCGAAAGACGAACTTGATACCTCCGATCTTAAAGAGATCGTTAGCCAGAGTAAGCAATACCTGGATAAATTCCCTTTCGACCTTAAAAAACTGAATCTTGTATATGTAGCTAGCCGCGAATTGGGTGACAGCATCAACACACATATCTACCTCGATAAAGCTAGAAATGTAGCTTTTGCTATCCTTTCCTCTGGTGACGGCCTCTCGAAACAAACAGCCTTTCACGTCATATCACTACCCGATGAATATGCTATGATCAAAATGCTGGGATATGAATACAGCGGCGGCCAGGAATTATCGGGCGACAATTGTAATTATCTGGGTATCCTCAATAACATCGATGAAATACCGGGCTTTTATTTCAATGCTAAACCGGTCTTCAACAGCATACCCCAGGCAATGAAATAATTGCTTACAATAAAAAAAGGAAAAATAAAATATAAAGCGACGCCTCAGTTTACTGGTATAGTAAATTGTCGGGGTATAAAATGAAGAACGTTTAACTGTGGGTATTTATCAACCAACCTTGGTTGACAATCCAACTTTGGTAACCTGTACGGCTTCCTGCGTTTTGTCATCGTAAAATTTGATCAGCCTCAGCGTTTTCAGCATAGTGAGGTGCTCCTTTACTTCATCGCAGGTCAGTGCAAGTTCATTGGCTATTCTGGTAACGGGTACTTGAGCCTTCTCGCCACCAAGTTTGTAATGAAGCTCCTTAGCCTTGTTAAACACTTTTCTTTTGTCGCTCATAAGTCAAACTTTGTGCAAAGGTACAATTTTTATTGCTTATATGTATTTACCTCATCCGAAATAGCCCCGCATTTCTGCGGGGCTATTGTTGAATTTGCGCTAATTGCCAGTCTGTCAACTCATTATACTTCTATTTTTGCTTCGCAAATTCCAGGTTCAGTGCTATACTTACTTCATCACCTACCACGGCACCACCTGCTTCTGTCAGTTTATTCCATTTCAGGCCATATTCCTTCCTGCTTATCTTGCTCGTTGCTTTAAAACCTGTCTTTATATTTCCCCATGGGTCTTTTACTGTTCCGCCATATAACACTGCGAATTTTACTTTTTTAGTTACGTCGCGTATGGTAAGATTTCCTTCCAGGTAATATATATCGCCCTTCATTTTTTTGAATGATGTGCTGGTAAAGGTCATAGCGGGAAATTTTTCCGCATTAAAAAAGTCCTCGCTTTTCAGGTGCTTGTCCCTGTTGTCGTCATCTGTGTTCACACTGTTTACATCTACGCTGAAGTTGATCTTTGCATTGTTGAAGTCACCTGAAGGAGCAGTTATACTGCCATCAAAAACTTTGAATTTTCCCTCCACTTCCGATACGGTAAGGTGTGATACGGTGAACTTTACCGAAGAGTGGCTGGCATCCGTCTTCCATGCCGAGGCCTCTGTTGCAGTTGTTTTCTCAGGGGTTTTTTTAGCCAGTACACTGCTGCTTGCTGTAGCCAGGGCCACTGCTGTAAGAATAATGATACGTTTCATCTTGTTGTCTTTTTTTGTTTCAGTGCAAATGTATGTACATACATGTATTTTTAAGATTGCTTTCATTTATTGCCGTATAGGCATTATCCGCAACGGGGTCTAATTGGGTCTTTACTGGCGCCCGACAGCTTATTTGACGCCCATACAGCAGTATCTATGACTTTAAAGGCCCTCCCAAACGATGGCAACAGGAGCATACTTTTTATAATGTCAGGCGGCGTTTGGCTGCTGAAAACCTTAAAAAACCCTTTACAGCAAGGGTTTACAGCCAGGTTAGATACCCCGGCCTGGCAGGCTTCAACAAAAAGATTTATTGGCGGTCGCTTTCTTTTTTTACATTTATTCTATTATTTTTACGAAAGAAGTCAGGAAATTAGTTGCAAGTAAGAATCCTGTATATTATTTTTAACGCCGATAATTATTTAAAAACAACTTTATGAGAAAAGCTTATCTACTATTTGCGCTGCTTTGCGTTGCATTTTCTGCATGTAGGAAAAGTACTAATCAAAATCCTACAACCTACATTATTAATGGTCTCCATGATGTAACCATTCAGCAAGGACAGGACGACCAGCTTGATCTGACCGTTCAATACACCGGTCCCATCCAGGAAAACGTTACGTTATCTGTTTGGGGTCTGCCTGCCGGCGTTACCGCAGATCTTAACCCAACAACCGGTACCCCTAATTACAATGCCACTGTAGTATTCACTGACCACTATGGTGTTCCGGGTAACTACCTTATCAAACTGTTAGCTCATGGTTCTCAGACTGGTGACAGGAGCTATACTTTCAACCTGCACATCTTAACTCCTGCTAATTGCGGTATCCTCGGCTTCTACAGCCAGGGCACTACAGGTTGCGGTAACAACACCAACTATCAGTACACTGATAACGTGGTTAACTCTACTGCAGCTTCTAACAGGGTAGTTTTCCAGAATTTTGGTGACATGGGCTACCAGGTGTATGCTGACATCAACTGTGCTAACAACACACTGACCATCCCTAACCAACTGCTGCCAAATGGTGTTCAGGTAGCTGGTTCAGGTACATTCACTTCGAATGTGATCAATGTAGACTTTAGCCAAACAAGCACTACAAACATTACTACATACTGCAACTTTACCCTCATCAGGTAATTGCACTTGTAAATAACCTTTTAAATGGCTGCTGAATAGCAGCCATTTTTTTTGCTAGCTACACCCCTTAACAGGCGCCGGGATTATCCCTTAACAGCATAAACGGATTTGATGACGAAGATCGTCTTATTGATTACAGATTGTTGTGTAACTTTGAGTCACCAATGCGTATAGTAATAGCCATATTGGTCATGATCAGCCTCACCTTCCAGACAATGGTCAAGGTGGCTATCATTGGCTGGTATGAGTTGAATAAGGACTATATAGCTAAAAACCTCTGCGAGAACCGCGATAAGCCTCAAATGAAATGCTGCGGTAAATGTTACCTGCACAAGCAGCTTAAGAAGGCTGAAGACGGCAGCAGCAATGATAAGCAAGGCCCCTCGAAAACAACCAAAATAGAGCTTGCCGAATTTGTTATTCCGCACAAAATTAATATCCCATACTTCACTGCGCCGGATACACACCAGTACAATCCTGCCATGCAGCACATGCACGGCTTCGATCCGCTTGTGAATATTTTTCATCCACCGGCAATGGCCTGCTGATACCGGTATAGTTTATTACAGTTATTTACAAAACGCAGCGATTGTGTTTACTGCCGCATGGTTCCCTGTGAGCCAGTATGCCGCGCGTATACCCAATTCTTACGCGTAACTATAGCGATATCCGCCGCCGATCTCACTTATTTCCTTAACCTTAATTTTTATAATTAATTGCATGAAACAATTAAGCATCATGCTTATTTCAGCCTTGCTGATAATAACATCCGCATGTAATAAACACGACAATACAACGGTAACACCAACAGTTGACAGCACCAAACTGTACTTCCACCTGCATACCAACCTTGATACAAACGAGGTAGAGGCATACAACGAAGTATATGAAATGGAAAGCGGAAGAAAAATTTCTGCAAGCATAGCCCAGTTATACATATCTGGCATCCAGCTGGTGAAAGAAGATGGTTCGCTATACAGCATACCGGGCACTATCATTTACAAAGTGCAGGAAACCGAGCCTTATTATCTAGGCATGATACCAGTCGGTAATTATAAGTCCGTACGTTTTCATATAGGCCTCGATGATGCGACCAATGCATTGGCAGCCACAGCTAACGAAGCACTCAACCATTCCGAAATGTGGTTCAATGCTGCTGCCCAGCCCGGCGGCTATGTCTATGTCAACTTTGCAGGCATGGTAGATACCACTACAAACGGAGATGGCAGCGAAGCGCAGATGCAGCCCTTTAGCTACAAACTCGGCACCAGTGCAGCCTACAAGGAAGTGGATATGCCCGATCATGATCCTGCTTTTAATGCGCAAAAGGACATTATACAATACGTACACATGTCCATTGACTACAGCAAGCTGCTGGATGGTGTACAATTGAATAACAATGCCAACCTCAGCATCACCGATGCGGCAGGTAATGCAAGCGTTTTAGGCATTGCTATTAACAACAACATACCGGCTATGTTTTCATACGAAGATTAAAACTACGCCTGTCAATATTTTATACATGAAACACGTACTGACCATATTAGCATTGACACTAAGCATACAGGCCGGGGCCTGCGATGTATGCGGTTGCTCGGCCAGCAACCAATACCTGGGTATATTGCCGCAATTCCAATGGAACTTTGCAGGTATCCAGTACCAGCACAGCAGCTTCAGCAGTGTACACCCCTCGCTCTTTGAGGGTTGGCCCGATGAGCATGCACAGGACTATTACAATACCATACAGGCATGGGGCAGGTATAATGTTGGCAGGCGTTTACAGGTTTTTTTGTTCGTCCCCTATCAGTACAATATAGACCATGCTGATACAGCCACATCCTCCTCTTCGGGCCTTGGCGATATATCTTTTCTGGTCAACAGGATCATGATAAAAGACAAGGGTAGCGCCGGAGGCTGGGGGCACCAGCTTATAGCAGGTGGGGGGCTTAAAATGCCAACAGGCCATCACAATGGTATTACTACGCCCGACAGACTGGGCCTGCCTAACCTGCAACCAGGTACAGGCTCATGGGATTTTATGATCAATGCCAACTATACCCTGCGGCACAATAAACAAGGTCTGAACCTTGATGCCGCATATACCTTAACAACCGCGAATAAGGATAACTTTAAGTATGGCAACAGGCTCAATGCCGGCTTGCTCTGGTATTATGCACTCAAATTCAAAGGGGGGGTTAGCTTGCTGCCACAGGCGGGCCTGCGCTACCAGTACACCCTGCACGACTATGATAACTACCGAAAAAAATGGCTTAATGAGCAGAGCGGTGGTTACTTGTCCTTTGGTGATGTGGGCTTACAGGCATATTATAAGCGGCTGGGCATCAGGCTCGATTGCCAGCTACCCCTGGCCCAACACTACGGCAATGGCTATGTGAATGCAAAACAAAAAACAGAAGCAGGTATTTTTATACTTTTTTAATTGAACAAAATGAGATCTGGAATACTGGTATCTTTAATACTCATAACCGCCATTTGCAGTTGTCAGAAAAAAGATAGTACCGCACCCGACCCGGCAAGCGTAAGCATTAACATAACATCGCCTGCCAGCGGCCAGGTATATCATAGTGGCGACACCATCTCTATCGATGCTGATGTTACCTATACATCCGAGCTGCATGGTTATGAAGTAAAGATCGCCGATACTGCATCAGGCTTCGTCGTTTACGATGACGCGCAACACGTGCACGATGATCACTTCAATATTCATGATAAATGGGTGAATACAGGCACACAAGCCACAGGACTTAAACTAACCCTTACGGCTATAGTGGACCACGACGGCGGCGGCACTGAAAAAAACATAGATTTCGAGTATCAACCATAACATTAAAACATTGACAATGAAACAACTTACACTGATATTTATTGTTATTATTTCCGTAACTTCGTGTAGCACGAGTACCGGGGAAAAACAAGGTCCTGCAACAGAAAAAACGCCACCGGCACATACTATGGTGGCACACCGCCAGCCTCAGGCAGATCCTGTATGTGACATGCCCCGCGAAAGCGAATGGACCGATTTCACCGTTTATAACAATGATACCATCTGGTTTTGCAGCGAGGGTTGCAAAAAGGCTTTTATCGCAAGACCGGGCAAATATATCGGTGAGAAAAAATAATTTTTACGTAATTTAATAGAACTAAACAATGAAAAAAATATTCTTAAGATATAGTGCTTTATCCCTGGCAGTAATACTTACTGCTGTATCCTGCAAAAAGAAAGACCCGCCAAGCACCACTGAACCTGAGCCTACTACAGGCAAAGTAAAAATGGAATTTTTCAACAACGTTGGTGGCAGCAGTCTCAACCTCGATAATCAATGGTATGTGAACGAACATGGCGATTCATTCACCGTGTCTAAGTTCAATTATTATATTACCAATATAGTGCTCACCGGTTCCGGTACTTCTTATACCGAAAGCAACAGCTACCACCTTGTGCAACAATCCGATGCTTCTTCGCAAAGTTTTGATATGACGGATATACCTGTGGGCACTTATGATTCGGTCACTTTCATGATAGGCGTAGACAAAGAACATAATACTTCCGGAGCCCAAACAGGTGCCCTCGATCCCGTAAATGGCATGTTCTGGAGCTGGAGCACAGGATACATTATGCTGAAGGTGGAAGGCCACTCTCCTCAGTCGCCCAGCAACCTGGTTGAGTTCCATTGCGGGGGTTTTTCCGGCCTCAACAGTTCTGTGCGTACCGTCAGTATGCCATTATCTTCACCTGTATCCGTTACCGGCAGCAATGATGTGCACATACATCTTACGGCCGACCTGTTGAAAATGTTCAAAAGCCCTAATGTCATAGATTTTTCCACAACATATTCGGTAACGATGCCGGACAGTAATGCAAAAAAGCTGGCCGATAATTACGCCAATATGTTTTCGATAACTTATGCAGGCTTATAGCAATGAAAAAACTATTGATCATTATATTATTGGGAGGTCTTGCAGCCGTGGCATCTTTGCCCGGCTGCAAACCCGACCCATCTATAGATATTGCAGCGCCTGATACTTCACTTAATATTTCTTTTACCGTACCCGATGGCTGGCCGCAGCCTGCCTATACCTTTACAAACAATACACTTACCCAAGCGGGTTTTGAGCTGGGCAGGAAGCTCTTTTATGACACCCGTTTATCGAAAGACAATACCATCTCCTGTGGCAGCTGCCACCAGCAGTTTGCAGCTTTTGCGCACCTCGACCATAACGTAAGCCATGGTATTCACGACCTGCTGGGCACACGTAATACTCCGGCACTTTTTAATATGGCATGGCAAAGTTCTTTTTTTTGGGATGGGGGCGTAACCAATATCGAAAACCAACCTATTAATCCCATGCAAAACCCGGTTGAAATGGACCAGCCGGTTACGGAAGCCATTAATAAGCTGAGTGCTGATGAGCAATACCGGTCCATGTTCAACACTGCTTTTGGCAGCGATACTATCAACTCCCAGCGTATTTTCAAAGCGCTCGCACAATTCATGGCGGCAATGGTGTCTGACAATTCAAAATACGATAAATACATCCGGGGCGAAAGTGGTGGCGAATTGACCGCACAGGAACTTAGCGGTTTAAGCCTGTTCCGCCTGAAATGCGGAAATTGTCACCCGGAACCTTTATTCACCGATGACAAATTTCATAATGACGGCCTGACATTAGATCCTACCTTCAATGACACCGGAAGAATACGGATTACGGGCAATACACAAGACCGCTATAAGTTTAAAGTACCCTCATTGCGAAATGTGGCCCGCAGTGCCCCTTACATGCATGACGGTCGTTTCTCCACACTTGATGCTGTGCTTGAACATTACCGGAGCGGGATATATGTATGGCACAATGCGGATCCCTTATTGCGACAAAATATCGGCATGAGCGAGCAAGACAAAGCCGATATCATCGCATTCCTCAACACACTTACCGACGAAACTTTTCTGCACGATCCGCGCTTTAGTGAGCAGTAACGTCCCTGCCAGAAAAAAATAAAGTTCCGGCATCACCGGAACCTGGGGTATTTGTTGTTTTCCTGATAAATGCGGTGTATAGTGGTAAAGATGAAAAAATGCCTCACTATACGGGTTTAGGATTACGGGGGCTGCAGCGCAGGGGTATTTACCCGTATGGTCAAAGCATTGTATAAAATTACCGGAGTATGTACGCTTACACGCCTGCTTTTTGATAATGGCGCTATTTTTTTGATAATGGCAATATCATTAAGTTTAATTACAATAACTTACAGGTAATATTTATTGGTTTGGCTTATAATTTTTTGATAGTTGACGATGAACGGCTGAGCAGGAGCTACATAAAAGACCTGGTGTTGAATTATGAGCCGGATGCGGGTATATACGAAGCGGCCTCAGCCAAAGTAGCAATTCCTATACTGGAAAATGGTGGCATCGACATCCTTTTTTTAGATATCCGTATGTCCGAAACAGATGGTTTTGGCCTGCTCAATGCTGTATCGCACCGCAATTTCGACCTCGTTTTCATCACCGCACATAGCGAGTACGCCATCAAGGCTATTAAAGAAGGGGCTGTGGACTATTTATTAAAGCCAATAAAAATACCCGAGTTTGAAGAAACCCTCCGAAAATTACTGGAAAAAAGAAAACACCCGGCAGGATCACACAATCCGGGTATTGCCGTTTCAGAAAATTCATTAGACCAGAAACTTACCATAAGCCATCAGCAGGGCTTCCGCTTTGTGGTAATGAAAAATATCCTCTATCTCAAAGCCGACAATAGCTATACTACGCTCTTTTTAACCAATGGCGAAAAGATAACCACTTCGAAACCCATCAATAAATTCGAGGCCTTGCTGGATGCCAACTGGTTCTTCAGGATACATAAATCATATATTGCCAACACCTGGCACCTAAAAGAATTAATTTCCCGTCAGGGCGAAAATATAGCGCTGATGAAAAACGGTGATAAGCTGGCTATCTCGCGATACCGGCTCAAAGAATTCCTCGACTTTATCCGGTCGAGACCTGCAAACTGAAACAATTTTGGCAAAACGGCTTTGGATCATCCTCTTATTTGCGGTTTTATACGCCCCGCTTTTGCAGGGGCAGCAATACCCGCTGCAGAACTACAGCATGTCCGATGGGCTTAGCCAGGCCATTGTCTTTCGCATTTTCCAGGACCGCCGGGGCTTCCTTTGGTTTTGTACTAATTATGGTCTCAGCCGTTTCGATGGCAAAAACTTTAAGAATTATTTTCGTGAAGACGGGCTGGGCAATAATTGCATCATGTCCTTATCGCAGCAGGATAGCAGCACATTGCTGGTATCAACCTATGGTGGCGGTATATGTGCACTTAACGATACTGCTATCTCACGTTTAAAATACAAGTCAGGCTACATACCGGGCAAAGTACTCTATGCAGTGCCATATAAGAACAGGCTATGGGTGGTAGTGCCCAATGAGGTATCCCTCTATTACATTGAAAATGGCATCGTACACCCCGTGAATGTAAAAAATGCCGCAGGCGGGCACCTCATCTTTAACAAAGTATTGCGCTGTGGTAAAGACCTCCTGTTTACTTCCGGCTCAGGCTTGTTTCGCCTTAATGATGATGGTCATGTTGAACCTTTTCTAAGCAATGTAGTACACGAAAATATTATCGATATTAAACAAGATGCCGGAGGTGGCTATTGGGCAGGCCTTAGTGGCAGGTTGATCAATATAAAAGAAGGGGCCATACGGAAAACATTTCCTTTAAGTCCCGGCTCAATACCGGCAAAACTGCTCATTGACAACAACGGTAATGTATGGGTGGCCAGCCCTGGAGACGGTTTATTATTGATAAAAAACGATTCACTCTATCCGATTGGTACCCGCTTGAACATTCATAAAATAATCATTAACGATCTCTTCCAGGATAATGAAGGCAATATATGGATAGCAACACATGGCGAAGGCGTATATCGCCTCAGCTCACTCGACATTATGAACTACCGTATTGAAGACAAGGTGTTGAAAAACTCCTGTAAAGCGGCAACCCCCGGTAGCAATGGTGCCGTTTATATTGGCTCTATGGGCGCAATAAGCACCTGGAAAGACGGTGTATTGTATCCTTTTCCATGCAAACACCTGGAGGCTACCCAATTCATTTACTTTATACAATACGCCGCCAGCAAAATATATGTGGGTACCCCCCTGGGTATGATGATAAAGGAAACAATACCGCCCTATAAAGAAACTGTTGTGCGGTCCCCTCATGAAGTGCCTGTCGGTGTTTTATCCTTATATCGCGATGGCGATAGCTGCATATGGCTGGGGTCTTATAACAGCATCTACAAAATGAAGGCCGGCAAAACCACTATGGACAGCAACGATATTGTCCGGAGCAATGTGCGCTGCAATGCTATCCTTAAAGACCATTCTGGTACAATCTGGTTTGGTACGGAGACCGGACTGCTGGCTTATAAGGGCGGTGCATTTACCAGTAAACTTTTTACCGGCGAAATGACCAATATTATCAATGCGATATACGAAGACAGCCGGCAGCGTTTATGGTTCGCTACCGACAGTGGTATGGTTTGCAAAGACGGGGGCAGTTACAAACTGTACACCACTCACGACGGTTTACCCAATAATAAGTGCAATGCAATAACAGAAGATAATAATAACATCCTTTGGCTTGGCACCATGAACGGTCTGTGCACGGTAAATATCAATTCGCTCGCTATAAAAGAATATCCCGAGATATATCCCAACGAGATCTTATCGCTTTACAGCCGGGATAGCTTTCTCTTTGCCGGCACGCTCAATGGCCTCTCCCTGATCAAGACCCGGGGCGAAGCTGTAAATACTGCACCGCCTTTATACATCACTGCGATAAAAACAGCGTATGGCATCAGCAGCATGCCCCACAGTGTATCCCTGCCTTATCGCGATAATAAGTTGCTCATAGATTATGTAGGCCTGAGCTATCGATTTCCCGGCGCGGTCCAATATCGCTATAAACTGGCCGGCCTCAACGACAATTGGCACATTACGGACAATAACGAAATAGAGCTCTCCTCGCTGCCCCCGGGCGATTATACTTTTACCATCGCAGCAAGGCGAAATAAAGGTGCCTGGGGACCACCGCTCCGACTACCCATACATATTGATACCCCTTTCTGGAAAGCAGCCTGGTTTCTCCTGTTTGCCGCTTTATTCTTACTCGCACTTATTTTCTTCCTCACCCGCTGGTATATAACAAGCCGTGAAGCTAAAAAACGCAGGCAACTCTCTATCTACAATAAGATCACTTACCTCAAGCAGCAGGCCCTTAGCGCACTCATCAATCCGCACTTTATTTTTAACTGCCTCAACTCTATTCAGCACTATATTTTCAAGCGCGATCATTATAAAGCCAATATCTACCTCGCTGATTTTGCCCAGCTCATTCGCATGACGATGGAGCATGCGCAGGAAGCCTTTATAGGGCTTGAAGAGGAACTGTCGCGGATAAAGCTATACCTCTCCCTGGAGCGCCTGCGCTTTGGTGATGAACTGGAATATGAGATAGTACTTGCACCGGGCATCAACACCCCGGGCATACGTATACCCAACATGATCATTCAGCCTTATGTGGAGAACGCTATATGGCACGGTATCATGCCTATGGACGGGAAGGGGACGATATCCATTGCTATTACAGGGATAGGCGATGACCACTTACAGGTAAGCATACGCGATAATGGCATAGGCATCGACAGCAGCAGGGAAAAACCGGGCAGCGACAGGCAGTCTTTCGGTATGCAGCTAACCGAAGAACGCCTTAGCCTGCTTAAAAAACTATCAGGCCAGTATTATACAGTTACAGCTACACAGCCGGTTGAAGGGGGCACGCTTATATCTATAATACTGCCGCTGGAGCCAAATGAAGAAGAACTTAAATGGGCCGATGAGGCCTTTGACCAATAAAAAAATGTCCCGCATATTAGCGGGACAAATATTTTTATGCGCTTTGCCGTTTTTAAAGCCCGGTAACGCAGATACCAAGCCCAAAAGGCAGTACTTGCGGTCCGTTATTTTCTTTGTAAAGCGAGGTAAGGTTGTAAAATCCATACAAGGCAAAGTTGCCCCAGCCTATACGGGCGTTCGCCTGGAACTGCCAGGTGTTCATAAACCTGCGGGTATTCAGCTTTTCAGTTATCTTACTGCTGGTGCCGGGTATGGTGTATACATACTTATTATGTGCACCCATCAGCGTGCCCACCTGCATACCTATGGCCATCTTAAAGCCTTTGTTCCGGTTCACTTTATTCCCAAAAAAGCGCAGTTCAAAAGGGGCCTGCAGGTAGGTGGTCACCAGTTTATCCCTTTTATAACCGTTCGTATCTACAAAACGCACTGTTGCTGCGGTCCCGCTGTCGTTCGTAACATTTACCTGGTTCTTAAAATATACGCTGTTGGTACTGATACCAATACCGGCAGCAAAGCTGAAATTGGACTTGGCAATCGGAAAATCATAGCATACATACCCGTTAAAGCCATGGCCAAAACCGCCCAGCTTCACACTGTCGGGCTTATTGGCCCAACTGCTGTAGGTAAACTGCAGCATCACAAAATCGCGCGAGGGTTTTTGTATTTCGGTCTTCGAATCGCTGTTCTTTTCAACATCCTGTGCCCAAAGCTGCAGGCTGCCGCAAAGCAACACCGCCAATATGGCTATTCGTTTTATCATATACGGAAATTAGAGCGCAAATATAATAGCTTTGGCAATGGAAACTTGTTAAAAAATACGGGCAGCGGTGTACCGCCGGCCAAACGGCCTGTTTTGCAGGCCCAATATTAGCCCGGCCCTATGTGTTTGTTAATTTAAAAAATACTACCTTTGCTTCCCCAAAAGGAATACGGAGGCTATAGCTCAGTTGGTTAGAGCATCAGATTGTGGTTCTGAGGGTCGTGGGTTCGAGACCCATTAGCCTCCCTCTATTTTTTGTGAAAAAGTGCCCTTACCGGCACTTTTTTTATTATCTTCCTGTTCCAAACAAGTATCTTTGCTCTTTAATATTTATTTTATTTGCTTAATTATTTAAATTTTTACCAATGAGTCTCGAAGTAACAGGAAAACTACTGGTCAAATATGATACGCAACAGGTGAGCGAGCGCTTTAAAAAACGTGAATTTGTATTGGAACTGGCCGAAGAAATAAATGGCAATACCTACACCAACTATGCAAAAATGCAGCTTGTTCAGAATAAATGCGATCTGCTCGATCGTTATAATGAAGGCGATATGGTGAAGGTGAGCTTCAATATCAAAGGCAATCGCTGGGAGCGCGATGGCAAGGTCAATTTCATTACCAACCTCGATGCATGGCGTATAGAGAATGCTGCACAGGCGCAGGGCAACAGCATGGGCGCCGCACAGGCAATGCCTGCATACAACGATAACAGTAATGCTGCACCTTTCTATAACCCCTCCCCCGAGAACGCCGATGACCTTCCATTTTAGTCCTGCACTTGCTTCGTGTAACTTTTTAAGTTCCACCACGATATAGTATTGAATAAAGACGTATCCCACACTTAATAAAAAGTGTGGGATATTTGTACGTACATAGTAATTTCATTGTATAAAACATCACTTATGCGTAAGCAACTTCTTTTATTGAGCGCCGTCTTATCACTGCTTATCACCCTCTCTGCATGCCACAGCATGCCCGAGCATGCCAAATTTATTCCTAAAGATGCTACAGGAGTGCTGAGTGTTGATGTGACCGCTATGGGCAAAAAAATAGCCTGGAGCGCCATTACAGGCAGCAAGATATTTGATGAATGGAAAGCCCGCCCCCAGCAGAAAGATGCCGTAAAGGGCCTTGACAAAGCAGGTATCGACTACTTGAATACTTTATACCTCTATACTCAAAAGGACGACCGCTTCGGCAACGACCAGAAAATTGTGGCCCTGCTGCCACTCGACGATGCAACACAATGGGAAACCTTTTTAAAAAGCAATTTTCCGGCAGCAAGCATAAAAGATCAGGGCAAGCGCAAAGAAGCGGCTATCAATGAGAACAGTTATGCAGGCTGGGATAAGCACCTGCTGGTCATCGTCTATGCAACGGCACCCAATAATGCACCTGTATATCTTGAGAATAGCGATGATAGCCTTAATATACCGGTACAGCCGGTTCCGGCTATCGACGCAGCTACGTTCAGCGCCGAGATGGAAAAAGCTTTCAATATCGCCAAAGACAATATGCTCGTGGAGAATAAACACTTTACCGCCCTGCAAAAAGAAGGGCACGATATAGCTGTATGGGTCAATTATGAGGCTGCTATGTCCGACTATATGACCAAAGGTGCAGGTAGTGCTACCGGCCTCTCCTTCTCCAATAGCTTATGGAAAGATGCCGCCCTTACAGCCGGTCTCGATTTTAACAAAGGGGCTATTAAGTCTGATATGAAATATTATATGCCCGTAGAGCTGCAAGACATAGGTCGCGAACTGGGTGCTGCCAATGTAGACAAGGAACTTGTGGAAAAACTGCCCACGGATAACCTGGATATGATAACGGCAATGCATTTGTCGCCCAAAGGCATAAAAGCGGTATTGGAAAAAACAGGTCTGCTGGGCCTTGTGAACGTAGGCCTGGCCTCTCAAAACCTTAGTGTTGATGATGTTTTGAATGCATTTAGCGGCGATATGGGTTTTGCTATGAATAATTTTAATATTGAAACTACCGTCTCCTCCGACTCATCCTCAGGTGAATATACCACCAGGGCCGATTATGTATATGTGCTGAAAATTAACAAGAAGGAAAATTTTGAAAAACTGCTGCAACTGGCCGTTTCCTCACAAGTCATACATACATCAGGTAATAATACCTACACTTTGATAAACGGCGGGGCCGGGGCGCCTGTCTTAATTGTTGGCGATAAATATGCCGTTGTTTCCAATAATGCCGCTAATGCCAACGCATACCTGAGCAATAAAGGCAGTGGGAAACTACCCGAACTTGCCGCAAGTTCTGTAAAAGGCCACCCCCTGGGTATGTATATCGATATACAGCAAATGGTAAAGAATGTTAACCCCGGCATGGAAAATACAGGACTCGATTCGGCAATGCTTGCCGAGGCCCAAAAACTACTGGATAATATAGCCATGAGTGGTGGGGAGTTTAAAAACAATGCCTTCCAATGGAGCATGTCTGCCAATTTTATGAATAAAGAAGAGAATAGTCTTATTCAAATATTGAATTTCGCAATACATTTTGAAGATTCAAAAAATAAGGGTTTGTCGGCATATAATGGCAAAATGTATTAAACAGAATCAAAAATATGTGTTACCTTTCATCAGGAATTGTCAAACCTAATGAAGGCCATAACTGTCTATGTGTTATGGCACAGGCTTTGATTTCTTAACTTTTTTTTTAAACTTGGTGAAAATTTTTTTAAATGCGCAAATCCTACCTCTTTTATAAAGTTGCTGTAGTTGCCTTACTGGCTTTGGCTTTCCAAAGCTGTAAGAAGAACCAGGGTGTGGATAACAATAACGAAGTAGAGACCCCCTACAGCCTGTATTATTCCGATTCTGCGGGCAATCTTTTCCATACCAACAGCGGCGATGTGCAGGATACCATCATATTCCCTGCCGACGGCTACCCGTCAAGGGCGCTGTATGTTTTGGATTCAAACATTCTTTGGATAAAGAGGGGCATGTTCTACAGCAAGAACAATGGTACCAATTTCAATCCCACATATCTCGAAACAGGACATTTGCCCAATGAATTTTCTTACAACCAGTCCATGCTTTTGCATGCCAAAGATCAGGGCAGGGTTTACATCTGTACCGACGATGGCCACGGTGTAGCATATAGCGAAGAAAGCGGCAATCCCGGTACCTGGAAAAATGATAATGACTGGGACGGTAACATCAATAACCTGGGCCAGGTAACTATATCTTCCCTTACCCAGCTTGATAACGGTGTCATCATTGGATACGACCTCTTGCATAACCGCACCTTTGCAAAAGATAATGCAAATGGTCAGTGGCACGAAACCACCAATACCAATGCTGCTGATCAATTACCCGACACCAGCTCGTGGACGGTTTGGCACATGTCCAATACCGTTATCGCTATCGATTCTACACGCTATAATGGCCTGTACTTCAGCGATAACAATGGTAATACATGGACCCACGTCAATCCGGCTCAAAGCCCCGGCCTTGATACCACGCGTTGCTTCTTTGTATCGGTTATTTACAACCAGGTATTGCTAGGTACCGAAAAAGGCGTGTACAGGTTACAGGGCAGCACTTTCCTGCCGTCAAACAATGGCGTGGAGAAAGATGTGCGGGTGCGTGGCTTTGCTGCTAAAGAAATAGTTTACAAGACCGGCGAGGTGAAGCAATATGTGTATATGACCTGCAGCAAAGGCTTATACCGTAGTGTCGACCAGGGCCACAATTGGGAAAAAGTACGCGGTGGCAACCTGATCAATATCTGGTAAACACCCCTTATTCTTCCTCACTACCTTCCGATCCAAAAAAATCTTCCAGGCCGCGACGCTGCTTTTTAGTAGGGCGGCCTGTTTTACTTTGCCGCTTTCCGGTATAGAAGCTGGTACCCAGGTGCTTATTCACCAGCTTGTCCTCTTCAGATGTCAGGTCCACATAGTGCTTTATCGCCTCTTCATATGCTACCCGGTTGTTCAGTAGCGCGGTCACCTCTATGGTCCAGCGTCGCGCCTGTGTCTTTATATCATATTTATCACCTACCCCTACCTGCCGGGCAGGTTTCACTGATCCCCCATTAAATTTTACTTTGCCTTCATCGCAGGCAGCCGTGGCCTGGCTGCGGGTCTTGAATATCCGGATGGCCCACAGGTATTTGTCCAGCCTTAGTTTTTCTGTTTGTGCCATTTTCTCTTCTCTTGCCGCAACAAAGTTAGGGTCTGCGCGCTAATTAGTACTTTTGTGCGTCAATCATTATATGCACTCAATAGTCATCTTCGCATCAGGGCGCGGCTCTAATGCCGCCGCGATCATAGAATATTTTAAAACCACAGGCAAAGCAAAGGTTGCACTCATCGTCAGCAATAAACCCGGTGCCGGCGTAATAGGCATCGCAGAGCAAGAGCATATACCTTTTGTGATTATCGATAAAAACACCCTTGCAGAAGTATTGCTGGTGGAGCAGTTAAAAGAATATAGGCCATCGCTGCTGGTGCTCGCAGGTTTCCTCTGGAAGATACCCGAATCGCTTATCCAGGCCTTCCCGGGCAGGATAATAAACATACACCCCGCTTTGCTGCCTGCATATGGCGGCAAAGGCATGTATGGCCACAATGTGCACAACGCCGTGCTGGGAGCTAAAGACACCGAATCCGGTATCACCATCCATTATGTGAATGAAGCCTATGATGATGGCAATATCATTTTGCAGGCCCGTTGCGCAGTAAATACCGGTGATACCCCCGATACCTTAGCAGACCGCATTCACAAACTGGAGCATTATTATTACCCGAGGGCAATTGAATTTTTACTGGGGGAGTAAGATCATTTCCCAACACATTTCATCATACTCTCCCACAACCGCTGGGCCGATTTTTCCCAGGTGAATTTTGCTACCTGTACAGGTGCGGCAGCTATTAGTTTTTTTCTCAGGGCCTCATCTTTATAAAGCTGTTCCATTTTTGCAGCTATATCTTCTGCATCTTCTGGGTTCACTGTAAGGGCAGCATCCCCGGCCACCTCGGGCATCGATGAGGTATTGCTGATGATAGCCGGCACATTGCATTGCAGCGCTTCGAGTATGGGTATACCAAAACCCTCGAATAGTGATGCATATACAAGGGCATAGGCGCCCCCTATAACTCTCGATAGCTCATCCACGTCCATGTAGCCCACCCATTTCACATCATCCTTAAAGGGCATGCTTTCCTTCATTTCCTGCACCTCTTCGTATTTCCAGGCCATCCTGCCGGCTATTACCAGCTTCATATTGCTGCGCTGGCGCTTTTTAAAGGCCACAAAGGCCTTTAGGAGGTTCACAATATTCTTACGCGGGTGCAAGGCCCCTGCAAATACAAAATATTCACTGCCATCGGCATACTGTTGTTTCACCGCTTCCCGTTCATCCCAGCTCAGTGGGTGGTACTCATCATGCGCCCCATTGTAGATCACATCTATTTTATCCGGGCTCACGCCATAATGCTTGCTGATATCTTCCTTCGAATAGCTGGATACGGTACCGATACGTGTAGCCTTGCGTGCAAACTTTGGCGTGTAGTAGCGCCAGTACAGCCTGTGGCTCAGCTTAAAGTGCTGGGGATAGTGCTCAAAGGCCAGGTCATGGATCACCAGGCAAGAGGGTATTGAGGCCCTCAGCGACCCATGCCCGTCTGTAGACAGGAACAGGTCGGCCTTATACTTGCGCAGCAGGTAGGGTATCCGCCATTCAAACCATATATAAAACAATATAGGGTGCCTTGCCTGCGGCCCAACCACCACCGGGGTCACATTGGGAGCAAAAACAAAAGCCGGATCATATGGCCTGTCAAAAAAGAAAATGAAATCGTGTTCGGGGTGCTGACGTACAATTCGCTCAAGCGTTTGATACGTAAACCAGCCTATACCTTCCAGCTTTCCTTTTAATAATAACCTGGTATTTACAGCGATGCGCATAGCTATTGGCGGCAAAAATATAATTTTACAGCTTTATACCCCTACTGGGATGCGCCGATTTTTTGTAAAAAACATACTGTTTATAATAACCGTTAATATGTTGGTGAAGCCCGCATGGGTCTTTTTCATAGACAGAACGGTGCAAAACAGGGTTGGCCATGCCGCTTACGGCACCTACCAGGCCCTCTTTAATCTTGGGGTTATTTTCCAGATCATCCTCGATTTCGGCCTCATCAATTACAATAGCCGCACCATATCGCAGCAGCCCGATCGCATAAAGGACATATTCCCTTCTATGCTCTCTGCACGCATAATCCTTATTTTCTTCTATACAACGCTTACCTGTGCCTTCGGTTTCCTGCTGGGCTACCGGGGCTGGCAGATATATATGCTTGCGGGCGTGCTCCTGATACAGTCGCTCAATACCATGCTCCAGTTCATTCGCAGCAATGTCTCAGGCTTGCACCATTTCAAGACCGACGGTTTGCTCTCTATTAGCGACCGTTTCCTGATGATACTGGTCTGTGGATTCCTTTTGCTCTATCCTGCCACCGGGGCATACTTCCGTATAGAATGGTTCGTGCTTGCACAGGTGGCCTGCTATGCGGTAGCTGTGGTCATTGCCTTCTTTGTGTTGCGTCGCATAGCACATATCAGGTTACGCTTCACCTTTCACCTGCCTACTATCTATAAAATAATCAGGGAAAGCTTTCCCTATGCCTTGCTGGTCTTCCTTATGTCTGTCTATACCCGTTCCGATGCCACGCTTATCGAGCGCCTATGTGGAGCTGAGGGCAAGGAACAGGCCGGCATCTATGCCGAGGGCTACCGCCTGCTTGATGTCGCCAATATGTTCGGGCTCATGTTCGCCACCATGCTGCTGCCCCTTTTTGGCCGCATGCTGGCCGAAAGACAAGCTGTGCAACCCATCGTAAAGCTGGCCGTCAATATCCTGCTCCCGGTATCCCTGATGATCGCTGTGGCTGCCGCCTGGTTTGGCCTGCCTATCATGCACCTTTTGTATAAGAACTCTGGTGTTTACGATGCTCATGTCTTTGCCTGGTATATGGCGTCATTCCCTGCCTTTTGCATCATGTATGTATATTCCACACTCCTTACGGCCAATGGCAGCCTTAAATTATTGAACCGCATCGCCCTTGTGGGGGTCGTCATTAATCTCGGCCTAAATTTTTACATGATACCCCACTGGCAGGCAAAAGGTGCTGCTGTAACCAGCGTGATCACGCAATATACTGTGGCCATAGGCTATATCATCTTTGCAGGTAAGACCATACGATTGCCCCGGAATGTTAAATGGATCGCCGCGCACATCAGCTATATCGCACTCATCATTTGCACAGCATGGGCCGTGCAACTCCTGCCGCTCAACTGGTTTAAACAATTGGGTTTATTTGGCCTTACCTGCCTGTTACTGATGTTCATTTTCCGCTTTGTTTCGGTAACCGCTATTCGCCAGTTGGCCAACCGGAAGGTTCGTTCATAGATGTTGCCTGTTTGCCGGGTTGTGCTTCGGGTCCTTTTTGCTGTCCGGTAGCTCCTTTACTTCCCGCTTCACAATGAATACCGCTGTTTTATAAGGCGCTATGCCTTTCCCCAACTTTAGTGAATAGGCCTTGGTGAACTCAGCACCAAAGTATAATATCATGGCTGTATAATACACCCAGCTTAAGATAATAATAATAGATGCCGCCGCCCCATAAGTGCTGCTGAATTTTGAATTGCCAAGGTAGAACCCGATCAGGAATTTACCCAGCAGGAATAAGCCCCCGGTAAAAAAGGCCCCGATGAATGCATCCCTCCAACTGATCACCGCATCGGGCAATACTTTATAGATCACTGCGAACAAAAGTGATATCACAAAGAACAACATCACCGGGCTTATTATCTGCAGCAAAATGGTATTCGCATCACCCAGCAGGCTTTGCAGCTTGCCCGACAGGGCATCCATCACGGTATTGATCAGCAGCGATACCACGAGCAGGAAACCGATACCCAGTATCAGCGAAAAAGACAGTAGCCTGTTCCTGATAAATTCCAGCCAGCCCTTTTTCGGTTTCGCCCTTATCGACCAGATATAGTTGATCGAGGTCTGTATCTCTACGAACACAGTGGTGGCGCCAAATACCAGTATCACCGCACCTATGATACCGAAGAGGGTACTGTTGTTTTGCTGCGATATGTTGTCCAGTATATTTTTTAACTGGTCGGCGCCTTCTGTGCCTACAAGCCGTTGCATCTGCTGGTACACCTGGTCGGTTATATTGTTGTTTTTAAAAAAAAGCCCTGCTAGCGTTATAATGACCAATAGCAGCGGACCGATAGAGAATACTGTGTAATAAGCCAGTGATGCGCTCAGCTTAGTGGCATTATCCAGTAAAAATTCGTTAAAACTTGCTTTCAGGATATCAAAATATGCCTTGATCTTGGCCGTCATATGAGTTCTTTAAAATACTGGGTAAAATTTTTATACCCACACCATCCCGCGCTGCTTTTTGCGTATTTATTTCCTCAATTTACCTTGGCCTTGCATCAGTGTTCCTGGCACTTATCATGGTACAGTTTTTATGTTCTTATTACCATTGTTAACACTAAAAAATAAGCAATATGCCACGAAAATATTCGAAGAAAGCAAGCGAAAAAGTAGAAAAAGCTATGCACGAGATGAAGGAAGGTGAACTACGCAGTGGTCGCTCTGGCAAAAAGGTAACCGATCCCAAACAGGCGGTTGCTATCGGTCTGTCTGAGGCCCGCGAAGCAGGTGCAAAGGTTCCGCGCAAATCGGATGCTTCGTCGCACAAAAGATCAGGATCAAAAAAAGGGCCCGGAAATTAGGGGCTTTGAAAGATAGGGCGTTTTAATATAAAATGAGATTCCCGCAGCAAAGCGCTGCGGGATATCTGTTTTTTAATACTTTATCTCCACGAAAAATATCAGTACGTCTGGAAAACAGGCTTAGTTCCCATTATCGCGTCTATCCGGTCTTTCACCTCGTTGGTAAGCTTAGGATATATTTCCAGCGCACCCAGGTTTTCCTCCAGTTGTTGTTCTTTTGTGGCACCCAGTATTGCTGTGGTTACATTGGGATTACTGATACACCAGGCTATCGATAGTGTCGCTAGCGAAGTACCCAGCTCTTTGGCTACCGCTTCCAGTTGCTTTACTCTTTCTATCCGGTCATTACTCAGTGTCTTGTCCTTCAACCATTCAAAACCTTCCAGTGCCAGCCTTGATCCTTCGGGTACACCATTGTTGTATTTACCTGTCAGCAGTCCCGATGCCAGTGGGCTCCATATTGTTGTCCCCATGCCTACATTGCTGAAGATCGGCATATAGTCCGATTCCATTTTATGCCGCTCAAACAGGTTGTACTGTGGCTGCTCCATGGCCGGACCTTCCAGCCCCAGCTCTTTGGCCACCATGTGCGCCTCCATTATTTCCGCGCCGGTCCATTCGCTCGTCCCCCAGTAGAATATCTTACCCTGTTGTATCAGCGTATTCATAGTGCGCACCACTTCTTCTACCGGTGTGCTCCTGTCCGGCCTGTGGCAAAAGAACAGGTCGAGGTATTCCAGCTGAAAACGCTCCAGTGCTTCATGGCAGGCTTCCATTATATGCTTGCGGCTCAGCCCCTTTTGCGTGGGCCAGTTCTTTTCGCCATGCCAGCCCCAGAATACTTTGCTTGATACTATGTATGAGGAACGCTCCCAGTTCTTCTTTTTCAATACCCGGCCCATCATCAGTTCCGACTCACCTCTTGAATACACTTCTGCATTGTCAAAGAAGTTGATGCCTTTATCATAGGCCATGCCCATCAGCCGGTCCGATAAACTGTCGTCCAGTTGTTTGGCAAAGGTTACCCACGATCCGTAGGATAGCACACTAAGCTGCAACCCCGTTTTACCCATTCTCCTGTATTCCATTTTTTCAGTGTTTTATTTACATGGTTTTACAATTACCATGATTCGTGTAAAGAACCCGGTTTTGTCATTCAAATATCGGCATTGTAAAATAATTGCTGATGAATTGATACGATAGGGGGATCATAAATAATTATCCGGCTTGATAATTACCATGCTACACCCATAAAAACCTTTAAAGCAATAAATACGGTACTTAGATCAGGTACACAACAAGCCCGTCCCTCAGCTTCGGTTCAAACCATGTGCTCTTGGGTGGCATTACGTTTCCGCTGTCGGCAATATCAAAAAGCTGTTGTATGCTCACCGGGTAGCAGGCAAAGGCTGCCTCCATATCACCACTGTCCACGCGCATTTCCAGCTCACCCAAACCCCTGATACCGCCAACGAAGTCCACACGCTTATCTGTGCGGGGATCGTTGATGTCCAGTAGTTTCGACAAGATATTGTTTTGCAGTATGCTTACATCCAGCACACCTATCGGGTCTTCTGTATAAGTTCCTTTTTTTGCTGCCAGTTTATACCATTCGCCGTCCAGGTACATACCAAATTCATGGGGCTGCTTCGGTTTGTATTGTTCCTTTACCAGCGGGGTCACCTCAAACTGGGCCTCCAGTGCATGGAGGAACTGCTCTGCGCCCATCCCGTTCAGGTCTTTTACCACGCGGTTATAATCCATGATCTCCAGCTGGCTGGCCGGGAAGATGCAGGTAACGAAATAATTGAATGCCTCATCGCCGGTTATATACATACCGTTATCGCGCATCTCTTTACACACTTTGCCTGCCGATGCGGCCCTGTGGTGCCCGTCGGCAATATAAGTGGCCGGTACCTCTTCACTGAAGAGACGTGTTATCGAAGCCACTTTGGCATAATCATCCACAACCCACAGCGTATGTCTTACGCCGTCCTCAGCCACAAAATCGTATGTGGCGTCATGTGTTTTCTTCCACTTCTCTATAATGGCCTGTACATCTTCCTGGTCGTTATAGGCCAGGAACACAATACCCGTTTCGGCCCGCGTGGTTTTAATGTGGTTGATCCGGTCCAGTTCCTTCTCCGGCCGGGTAAACTCATGTTTTTTTACAATGCCTTCGTAATAATCATCGCAGGATGATCCGCATATAAGGCCCGTCTGCGAGCGGCCATTCATCACCAGCTCATAGATATAATAACAGGGCTCATTGTCCTGTATCATTACCTTATCCTCGATCCATTGCTCCAGCGTTTCTGCGGCTTTATCATATACTTGCTGGCTATGCACATCCACACTCTCGGGCAGGTCTATCTCTGCCCGGGTAACATGATAAAAATTGTACGGCGCTTTCCTGAATTTTCTCGCCTCTGCTACGTTCACCACGTCATAGGGCAGCGTGGCCATCTGTGGTGCTATTTCTTTTTTCGGTCTTAATCCCTTGAAGGGGGTGATCTTTGCCATTTTTATATCATTTCGAACGAAGAGAGAAATCTCTCCCGCTTTCGTTTTTACTTTTTATTATGCTCAAATTCCCGCATCAGGTCCACGAGCAGTTGCACCTGTTCCACGGTCACCGCATTGTATAGCGATACCCTGAAACCGCCAACCGACCTGTGTCCCTTGATACCGGTAATATCATGTTGTTCGCACAGGGTCACAAATGATCTTTCTACATCATCGCTCATTCCCCTGAAACAGGCATTCATCATACTCCGGTCCACCGCTTTATCTACTACCGGGGCGAACATGGTATTCCGTTCCAGCTCTTTATACAGCAATTCCGATTTTTTCCGGTTTTCCTGTTCTATATTATCTATACCCTTTTCCTTCATCCAGCGCAGCATCAGCAGCGAGGTATAGATGGCAAACACGGGTGATGTATTCAGTACCGATTGGCTTGCTACCTGGGCTTTATAGCTCAGCATGGGTGGCAGTGTTCTTACTATGCGTTCCTGCATATCCCTGCGTATCACCACCAGCGTGGTGCCTGCAGGGCCTATATTCTTTTGTGCAGCGGCGTAAAAGAGTGCACACTTATTATACGCCATGCGCTTGCTGAATATATCGCTGCTCATATCGGCTATGAGCGGAACATTGCATTCAGGCACATCATGGTATTGCGTGCCATATATCGTGTTGTTAGTAGTATAATGCAGGTAGGCAAGGCTTCCGGGCACATCCTTCGGCCATTTGGGCAAATGCCTGTAATTATCTTCCCGGGAGGTGCTGAGGATATTCGTACCGCCATAATGCATGGCATACTCTGCGGCCTGCCCGGCCCAATGGCCGCTGTCCACAAAGCCCGCCGTATCGCCTTCGCCCAAAAAGTTCATGGGTATCATGCAGAATTGCAGCCGGCCGCCGCCATGCAGCCACAGCACTTCGTGATCTTCATTCAGCCCGCATAGCTCTTTTATTATCGCCCGGCTCTCATCCAGTATCGCTGCAAATGCTTTGCCACGGTGGCTCGTTTCCAGTATCGAGAGGCCGCTGTGCTCATATTCAAGCACCGCTTGTGATGCCTGTTCAAAAACCTCCCGGGGCAAGGCCGCAGGTCCTCCGCCAAAATTTATTTTATGATGCCCCGATCTGATGCTTGTCATGATGTTTATCTTCTTCCGAGCTGGTAATGCCACCGCTCACCGCAAATTTCATTGCCTCGGCAGCATTCATTTTGGTCATTGGTTTTACATGCTTCTCTTCCACTACGATCACCCAGCCCGATATAGCATAGGCATGTGGCAGGTAAACGGCAACTTTGTTTTGCATGCCCAGGTAGGCCATGTCCTGCTGGGTCATGAAGCCCACGCGCCAAATTTCAGGATTTAAATTAACGCATACCCACACCGGTTTGTTAAATCGCTTCTTATCCCCCACAAAGGAGTCAAGTACGTCTTTTATAGACGAGTAGATATATTTAATACCTGGTATGCGCTCCAGCAGGTAATCAAACCCGTCAAAAAGCAACCTGCCTACAAAGAAACGGGTACCCATATAACCTATAAAGGTTACCAGCGCCACGATGATCACAAAGCCCAGGCCCCTTGGCACATAAGGCACCAGGTTGTCTACGCTGCTGAACACAGTATAGATAACATAAGCAGTGATGGCTATGGGGCTCAGTATGAGCAAACCCTGCAAAAAAGAACGGAATAGTATAGCGGCGATACGTCGCATTAGATTTTTATATTAGCGCAAAGGTACAAGAATAGGACAAATTCACTACCCTTACATTATGCTATCCCTTATTATATTTGCCTTATCGCTTAGATATGACCCCCGGATATAGAAAAATATGCTTCTTACCCCTGCTCGCATTGCTGTGCTTTAATGCGCAGGCGCAGGATGCCATACCCTGGGCCGGCTTTGGTATAGAGCTCAACCAGTCTGCCGGTAAGGTCTTTAAGCATACAAACAATTTTTTAGGCCCCGTACCTTCTCTGTCGGTAGCTACCGATCTCAATTTTACCCTGCACACCTATGGCAATAAAGACTGGCAGCAGCGCAGGCATTACCCGGTCGTGGGCCTCGGCCTCACCTACACCAATTATGGCCTCGACTCTATATATGGCCAATGCATTGGCCTGTATCCCAATATCCAGTTGCCTGTAGTGAAAGGCAAAAAACTGGAGTGGACCATCCGTTTCGGCCTGGGCATAGGCTATGTCACCAGGCACTATTCCCGCCACGAAACATGGGATACGCTCAACAATGCTATTGGCAGCCATATTAATAATTTTACACTCTTCCTGTCCGATCTGCGCTATCATATCAATGAGCACTGGGATGCGCAGGTGGGCATCAACTTCAGCCATATATCCGATGGCTCCTTTCGCCAGCCCAACCTTGGGGTCAACATGTATGGCGGCCACCTGGGCCTCATATACTATCCCGTAATGCGCGATGCCCCGAGGATAAAACGGCAGCTAAAGCCTTTGAAGAACCGCTGGGAGATACAAGCCCGGCTCGGCATGTCCTTTGTCAGTTACAAACCTTTTGGCGGCCCGCTTTACCCGGTCTTTATGCCTTCGCTCTACGTCAGCAAGCGCTATGCCAGCCGCAATAAAGCCTTCCTGGGTGTCGACTATTCCTATCACCGCAATATCTATGCATTCCTGCAAAACAATGAGATCTTCCCCGGCGAGGAATCGGCCCACTCCTGGAAAAGTGCCGTATTCATTGGTAACGAGTTCCTCATGGGCCGCTTCGGACTGGTACTCCAGGTAGGCTATTATCTCAAACAGGCCTACCTGAAACAGGATAAATACTACGAAAAACTGGGTTACAATTTCTACATTATCCAGCATGAGAAGGGCCCGCTGAAGGAACTAAGCATCTACAGCATGCTCAAAACACACAAGGTGGTTGCCGAGCTTATTGAATTCGGGATAAGCGCAGGTATGTAATTTGCTGGTATCTGCACCATGCTCCGTTTCCCTTTTTTATTATCTTTCCGTTTCATGCGTTCCCTCGCTTTTATCTGTTTATTGCTGGCTTTTCCCTTTGTGCTCATTGCCCAAAGCAGCGATAAGCATGCCGGCTATGGCATTGAGGCCGATCTCTGCGCGGGCCGCATCATCCGCAACAATATTGTTTTTCCGCCTATACCCGCCCTCTCCACATCGCTCAATGTAGCCTTCGTGCAGCAAACCGATGGCCGCAAGGCCTGGCAGCAGCGACGTCGTTACCCCCTGATCGGCCTCGGGTTGAGTTATACCAATTATGGCAATAATGATATCTATGGCCAGTCTATTGGTTTATATCCATTCATACAAGTACCCATAGTACGGGGCAAAAACCTGGAGTGGGCCTGCAGGGCCGGCCTGGGCATCGGTTATATTTCCAAACATGCCAGCCGCTTCCCCGACTGGGATACCATTAATAACATCAGCAGCTCACATTTTAATAATTATACCCTGCTGGCTACCGATCTGCGCTACCACATCAACGAACATTGGGATATCCAGGCCGGCCTCACCATCAGCCATATCTCCAATGGCGAATTACGCCATCCCAACCTTGGGGTCAACCTCGGCGCAGGCCATATCGGCTTCAGGTACTTCCCCGTCAGCGCAAAACCCGGGCATATTGTAAAAGACCTGCCTAAGCTTAAGGGCCGCTGGCTCATACAAGCCCGTATGGGCATCGGCTTCAAAAGCATGCAAGCTATGGATGGTCCCCTATATCCAGTGTACATGCCTTCGCTCTACATCAGCAAGCGCTACGCCAGCCGCAATAAAATATTTGCAGGGCTCGACTATTCATATTATCACAATGTCTACGCCTTCCTGCAAAACAACGAGATCTTCCCCGGCCATGAAAAAGAGCATTCCTGGGAAGCATCCATATTTGCGGGCAATGAGTTTCTGTTCGGGCGCTTCGGTATCTTATTACAGCTCTCTATACCCATACACCACACCTACCTGCGCGAGGATAAATATTACCAGAAGGTGGGTTACAACTTTTACCTGGTGCAGCGGGAGCAGGGTGTACTGAAAGAGCTCTGCGCCACAGTGCTTATCAAAGCCAATAAGTTCCAGGCCGATGTCTTCGAATTTGGTTTGGGTGTTGGCTTATAGTCCTTCCGCTTTATTTTCTTAGGTTTGTGTAGCTGCTATGAAGAAAACTGCCAACTTATCCTCATTCCTTGCCAAAAGCAAAATAAAGGCTAATGACATTGAGCATAAGCGAAAGCTGGCTTTCAACATCGATAAATATGACGCAGCCGTACCCAATGGGCAGGCACAGTTTGCGGACCTTGAGCTCGCACGAAAAAAAGCCAGGAACATTAAATGGAAAGCCATTGAAAACCTCGGCGCTTATCTCGAAGCTTTTGAAAAGAATTTTACGGCAAATGGCGGCAAGGTCATCTGGGCCGAGACCGCCGATGAAGCATTAAAGGCAGTTGGTAATATCTGCAAAGAGAAGAATGCAAAGCTGGTGGTCAAGTCAAAATCTATGGCTACCGAAGAGATACACCTCAATGACTACCTCCAAAATAAGGGAATCACATCCATAGAGACCGACCTTGGTGAATACATACAGCAGCTCGATAATGAACCGCCTTATCATATAGTCACCCCCGCCATGCACAAAAGCAAGGAAGATGTTGCCCGGCTTTTTCACGAACACCTCGGTACCGCACCCGGCCTTACACCCGAAGAACTTACACAGGCCGCACGAAAAAAACTGCGCCCTGAATATACCCGTGCTGATATCGGCATTACAGGCGCCAATTTTATCCTGCCGGATATTGGCGGTATATGCGTTAGTGAGAACGAGGGCAATGCACGCCTTTCCACTTCATTCCCTAAAACGCATATCGTTATCGTGGGTATTGAAAAAATGCTCACCTCGGTAAATGATCTGCGCATTATGTGGCCCCTGCTCGCAACCTATGGTACCGGGCAAAAGCTAACGGTTTATAATAGCATATTTACAGGCCCAGCACAAAGCGGTGAAACGGACGGCCCCACAGAAATGCACGTCATCCTGCTCGACAATGGCCGGAGCAACCTGTTGCACACCAATATGCGCGAGAGCCTGTATTGCATTCGCTGCGGCGCCTGCCTTAATGCATGTCCTGTTTATAAAAATATTGGAGGCCATACTTATGGTACTACTTACAGTGGCCCCATAGGCTCGGTCATAGCCCCGCACCTGCAGGGCATGAGCGAGTTCGGTCATCTTAGTTATGCTTCCAGCCTCTGCGGTAAGTGCACAGATGTATGCCCCGTTAAGATCAGCATACACGAGCTGCTGCTGGAGAACAGGCACATTGCAGTGAAGAAAAACCTTAACGGCTTTAGCGAAAATATGGGCTGGGCCATATGGACTCGGGCTATGCTCAGCCGCCGGCTGATGAACAGCGCCGGTGATGCCCTAAAACAAAAACTGGTAAACAAACTTTTCGGCGAAAGCTGGGGCCTGCACCGCTCTATGCCCCAATTTGCTGATAAGTCCTTCAACAAACTCTGGAAAGAGCGCAATAAAGCCTGAGCCAATGCAGCCAATTACTATCTATAGCGAAAGATCGGGGCCGCGACTTAAATATGTTCTCGACTGGTTGCTTACCGGGCAATTACACATTCCATACACGATGGTTGATCATGCGCGGGATATTGCGCAGGGCTCGCCTGTCATTGCGTATGGCACATCTTTGCCCGGTGCATTATCCATCCCGGCGCATGGACTGCTTTGGCAAGACGGGATAAAACAACAGGAGGTGAACATAGGCACATGGAAAGACACTCCTGTTATTTTTTCTTTTCCCGGTAGCGATCATAGCCTGCCTTTCGACATCTTTTCGGCAATATTCTTTCTCCTGTCCCGCTATGAAGAATATTATAATTATACACCTGATAAATATGGCCGCTATCCCGCCACCCACAGCTTCTTGTTTCAGCATGGCTGGTTGCGCCGGCCCCTGCTTGATGAGTGGCTGCTGCCTTTCCGCATCCTGTTGCAGGAGCAATGCGGTATCAGTGCTGCTGTACCCGCATTTTCTTTCCGCCCTACTTACGATATCGATATCGCATGGTCCTACAAGCACAAAGGCTTTGCAAGAAATGCAGGCGGCCTGGTGCGCGATGTGTTTTCCGGCAGGATAGGGCTTGCACTCGAAAGGCTTAGCGTGCTCGGTGGTACTACCAAAGATCCCTACGATTCATTCCATCTTATTTTAGAATTGCACCGGGGACAGCCCGTGCTTCCCCTGTTTTTTATACTGGCAGCACTGCAAAGCACTGCATACGATAAGAATATATCGCCTGCTGCCCCACAAATGCAGGCATTGCTCAAACAGCTTGCTTCATCAGGCGAGATCGGCATGCATCCTTCCTTCTACAGCGATACAGATCCCGCTACATGGAACAGGGAGAAAGATATTCTTACACAGCTTTGCGGGCAAAACATCACAGCATCGCGGCAACACTACATAAAAATGCACTTACCCGCTACTTATCGTTTCCTCTCGGCAAATGGAATACGTGACGATTACAGTATGGGCTATGGCACACATCTCGGTTTCCGCGCCGGCACCGGGCGGCCCTTTCTTTGGTACGACCTTGAAACAGAACAAACCACCTCCCTCGCCATTCATCCTTTTTGTTTTATGGATAGCACTGCACACCATGAAGAAAAGCTGGAATGTTCAGAAGCCTTTCATGTCCTCGACCAAATGACACAAAAGCTCAGGATCACAGGAAGCAATCTCATTACCGTCTTTCATAACTTTTCTTTGGGAACAGCCGCCGATTGGAAAGGCTGGCGCGAAAACTATGCGCAATTTATTACCTCGCTGTAGTGTTCTATTTTTTTATTAGCACCTTGGTACCCACACCCACCATTCCATATAGGTCCTCGATATCCTTATTCTTCAGGGCCACACAGCCATCTGTCCAGCCCACGCCCATCTCTATCATATCATCACCGCCTTTCCATATACCGTGTATACCTATGTCGCCACCAATGCGGGCACTTTGTGGTATCGTACCTTTTGCTTTCAGTTTATTGAAACGCGCTATGGCTGAATCATTCGGGTAACTGATCAGCATGAATTTATTGTAGCGTGAATTGGGGTTTTTATTTTTTATGGTAAACACGCCTTCCGGTGTGCAGCGGTCGCCCTCCATACATTTATTCTGCATAGGCTGTGGCCCAAATACCGCCTTATATGCACGTATCAGCCGGTGACGATAAAAGAGTTGTACGATATATCTTTTCTTATCCACCACGATCAGTAGCGAATCTTTGATGAGCGTATCGGCTTTTATCCTATAGGGATTGAATGATGCAATTCTCTTTTGGGGCATGATGATCTGCTCGGTCACACGCATCAGTCCCTCATCGTACTGAACGGTACGTATTATGTTACCATGCCCGTCGGGCAATTCACTTACAACCTTTACATTTCTTGGTGGCGGCAGTTGTTTTTCCTGTGCTTGCAGGCGGCCTGTTGTGAACAGGAGCGTGAGAATAATTATTATACCGCTCAAGCCACTGTATGCACTGCGGATACTGTGTTGCTTCATATAAACCATTAGCAGCTTTGGGATCATTACGAAAATACGGTTTTCAGCCCGGTTTTTGGCCGTTCTCACCATACTTTTTATAAACTTTAAGATATAGGTGCTTCGCTATTTTGCACTTAGCGGTTTTTTGTAGATCGGCACCGTGGAGCAGGGTTCACCATACATCAACGACTTAACTACCGGGCGCAGGTGCTGCGTTATCGCTATATATGCACTGTCGGCTATGGGTGTGTCACCGCAGCCTTTTATCACCACCCTTTTATCGGCATATTCTGTGGTATCTATTGCATATATCCTGCGGAGCAGAAGCTCTTCTTTCAGCTCTTCAACATTACCGAAGTGTACATATGCGGCTACCGGCTGCAGGTAAGATGTGGCCAGCATATATGCCCATATAGGTATTATGGCATCGACCGTGCAATAGAGGGCAATATTTTTGCCCGCATACTGCTGCCAGTCGTGCGACAATAGTGCAGCACGATAATCTTTCTCCTTCAATATCATTTCACGGAAAAGGAATGGCTTCAGGTCAAAAAGCATCACCTCTTCTTCGCGGGGTATGAAACCCGCGAGATCGAGTGTAATAATGCCACTCTCCGCTACTTTGTTTACGATCACATCCATCCCTGCAAAGGTACGGCAAAGGCCTGTTAATGAAAATACCCGCTATTGAAGCGGGTATTTATTAAAGTTATAATTAAGTCCTTTAATTACATATTCTTCACCGTGTACTTAATGGTGGCTTTGCTCTTAAGCATGTCGCGCAGGGCATTGTTCATTGCATTCTTGCTCTGCATTTCCATCATCATCTTCTGCTGCTTCATGCTTTGCTCTGCCATTGGGTCCTGTGGTTTTTCCCAGCGCGATATGAGCGAGAGGAAGTAAACGCCATCGCCCGACTGAATACCAGGAGAAACCGTATTGGGCTGGAAGCCTTTATAGAACAGGTAACCTGCTACTTTGGGTGCATAACCTATGGCCGCGATATATGAGCTGTTGGCTGCAACCGAATCGGCATGTTGTGCCGGCTGGCCTGCAGCCTGTGCTATAGCATCGAGGGAATTCATGCTCTTATACTTTTGAGCGATCATATCTGCCTTCTTCTCCATCTTCACAGCATTCTCCAGCATGGGGCGGTTTGTCTTGGTAAGTTCAGGCAGGCCTTTTTCCTGTATGGCTGCCAGCTTCACTACCAGGTATTTGCCTTCCATAGAAAACACGGGAGAAACATCACCAACCTTGGCATCATATACCCACCTGATCACTTCGCGTGATGGACCAAGGCCTGGTATAGTATATGCTTCGGGTTTTATATCGGCAGCATTCCTTTTATCCAGGTGGCCGGCATCGGCAGCCGCATCAAACGCTTCACCCGTAGTATTCTTGCCTGCAAACTCATTGGCTTTTGCATAAACGGTGCGGTCGGTATTAGAACCGGCCTCAAGTGCTTTGTTCACGATGGCCAGCTTGGCAGCGGGCGCAAAAGCATGCTGATCGATTATCTCAATATAATGGAAGCCAGCATATGCCTGGTTATCCACATGTACTGTTTTGCTTTCGCCTTTTTTGCCATCGAAAATGAAATCGCCGAACTCTTTCGATATACCTTCTTTTTGCTCAAGGGTGAATTCGTATTCACCACCTTTATCGAAGCTGGCACTATCGTCGGAATATTTCATTACTACCGCTTTGAAATCAGCACCGCCTTTCAGCTCCGCGATGGCGCTGTCCAGTTTTTTCTTTGCAGCACTGTCGGTACGCATATCGTTGCCGCGGTCTTTTGTTTTCACCAGTATGTGGCGCACCTTAACCGAATCAGGGTATTGTTTCTTTTCCAGCATCTTAACCATGGTGAAGTCACCGTTCTCATAATAAGGACCAAATACAGTTCCTTCCGGCATGGCCAATATAGAATCGGCATATCGCGACTGGAATGATTTCTTGCTGTACCAGCTATCTTTATATTGATCGTCTGAGTTGCGGTTGACAAAAGATTCTGCATCTTTCTTAGAAACTGTATCGAGCGCGGGTTTTATCTTATTCAGTTCACCCAGCGATTTGGCAGTATCTTCGGCCATTGGTGTGAGGTCGAAGGTTACATACTCTATGTTGCGCGATGCTTCTTTTACTTCAAACTTCGCCGCATTCTTCTTTATATATTCTTTCAGATCGGCATCAGTTACTTTAATTTCGTTATCGTTGATCGCGGTATAAGGCACCTTTACGAAATTAGCACTTGCCTGCTGGCGCTGATCGTTCACCATATTATCTAACAGGTACTTGGGCGTATAAACGCTTGCGGTCAGGAGGCTGGTGAATTTATTGATCTTGTTATTGCGCACTACATATGCTTTGAGCGCTTCCCAGCCATCTATCAATTTGCCTGTTTTGTCGTTTTGCTTTATTTCTTTCTCTACCTGCTTTACACGCAGCGGATCAAAGCGGCCTGTTTCGGGGTTCACAAAAACCTCCTGGCCGTTGATCTTGAACTGCTGCACCATAGGGTCGGCATTGGCACCGTATATCAGTTCTTTTTCTTCTTCGGGCGTTACGGTAACACCTATTTTACCGCCCTGCTCATCAACGAGCTTTTCGAGCACCATTTCACTCAGGGCCTGGCCATTGAGCTGCGCGCGGGTATTCTCATCAAGCGTTTTACCTCCCGAGTAGATCTCGTAAAGCGCTTCGTATTGTTTGAGGCGCAGGGAGTATTCTTTTTCGTCGATCTTTTCGCCATTGATCTTTACTACAGAATTATCCTGGCCAAACATATCGCCAAAGCGGCCGCTGGCGGCATCCTGGATGATGAAACCGATAAGTGATATTGCAATGACAGCGCCGGCTATTTTTCCGTACCTGTTCCTTATCTTTTGAATTACAGACATAATAAGGGATGTGTATTATAATAAATATTTAAGGACGGCAAATTTATACGAAAAATCGGGATTTTGTGTGTATAAGTTGCCTTCTGGCAGAATGAAGTAATAATAAGTTGTAAAATGTATTCATTTATTGATCTCTTATTAAAGGTAAATGCAGAAAAATATTCACCTTTGGAGCGGAAAAAACCTGCTGAAAGCATTGTGTTTACTAAATTATTATAAGTTTATAGATGTTATCAAAGGTAATCAGGGTATATATTGCCAATGGATGAGGCCTTTGATATTCATCTTTTTTTATCGCAAACATCTTGAATAAAAAGTTTGCAATACCCGCAAGATACAACAGGGGTGAGGCCTGCACCAAAAATATGTTTGGTCAGTTTCTTCCTGTTTAAATAATTATAATATACGGCTTAGTGTTGCTATCTTTTTTATGCTCTTATTTTCCGGGATCAGGTGGGAAGAACAATGATTTGATAAATATATAATTTAATATACAATATATTTAAGTGTTCCCGTTTTGCTCATTGTCCACAGCTTATTCATCGTTTGTTCACATTCACTTAATAAAAAGAAACATAAATGCTGATTTTACTGCCTTATTATTAAAGTAATGTTATTAAGGCTGTTTGTGAATAGCTGTTAATAGTGATTGTATAAAGTGGCTTAATATTCTGATAACATTGGATGGTTTTGAAAAAGAAATTTTTTGTCCTCTTTTCCAGGAAGTTTTAAAGCGGTTTTAATTTATTCACGCGCATATTATTTTCAACAGGCTTTTGTGTCCACAGTACAGCAGCTTTTGTGAATAGCCTTATTTTACGGGTATCTTAAGTGTTAATAATTTAGGGAAAAGATGTGGATGGATGAAAAAGTCATAATTTGCAATGGGGATTTTATTTTTCTTTCCCCATATTAACAGACCTAATAGTAATAACCTTCTTTTTTAAAAAATCTTTTTTATATTATTAATATGCTTGTGGATTTGGGAATTGACCTGGATAAAGTGAATAGAACAGGATTTTATGATATAGATGTGGACCCTTCGCTCGACCTGTTTGCAGAGATAGAAAAACTGAAGCAGGAAAAGAATGCCATCGTACTGGCACATTATTACCAGGAGCCCGATATACAGGATGTAGCCGATTATATTGGTGATAGTTTAGGCCTTGCCCAAAAGGCGGAAGCTACCGATGCATCGATGATCGTTTTCGCAGGGGTACACTTTATGGCAGAGACGGCCAAGATATTGAACGCGAATAAAAAAGTTTTATTACCCGACCTTAAAGCCGGTTGCTCATTAAGTGATAGCTGTCCCCCACCTTTATTTAAAAAATTCAAAGAAGCGCATCCTGATCATTTAGTGATATCTTATATCAATTGCTCGGCAGGCATTAAGGCTTTAAGTGATATTATTTGTACCTCATCCAATGCCAAAGCTATAGTTGACAGCCTGCCACGCGAACAAAAAATAATATTCGCACCGGATAAGAATTTAGGTGCATATATCAATAAGACCAGTGGCAGGGATATGCTGCTGTGGAATGGCGCTTGCATGGTGCATGAAATATTCTCGCTGCAAAAGATCACAAAACTAAAAGAGCGGCATCCGGAGGCTAAACTTATCGCTCATCCTGAATGTGAAGATGCCGTATTAAGAATTGCAGATTATATTGGTTCTACCACACAATTATTAAAATATACTCAAACAGATAAAAGCAGCAGCTATATAGTGGCTACCGAAACGGGCATACTACACCAGATGCAGAAGAATGCACCTTCCAAGACATTTATTCCTGCCCCACCCGACAATGCCTGTGCCTGCAATGATTGTCCGCATATGAAATTAAATACACTGGAGAAACTATACCTGTGTATGAAATATGAAGTGCCGGAAATAATGATGGATGAAGAATTAAGACTACAGGCAAAGAAACCTATTGACAGGATGTTGGAGTTGAGCAGGCAATTCGGTTTGGTTTAAGCAATCCGTTTTAATAAAATATATTTTCTTTTTTATCCCCTTTATGGGGGTAATTTTTTTTGGTTTGTTAAAAAATGATTAATTTGAGGCTCTTCTATTTAAAAATTGTTTAGTCTTATGAAAAAATCCTTACTTTATTTTGCATTGGGCGCAATGTGTTTGTTCACCGGTATTATGGCAAAAGCACAAGCAATATCGTATGTTGGCCCAAGGTTGCTAATCACAACCCAAACACCTTCTGCAGTTGAGGGTACCAAGAACTTCACTTATACGAGCGATCCCGGAATTACAGGTCCCTGGGGTGCTGCTGTCGACCAGATATGGAATCAAATTCCACTGGTGATGATAGATGCTACAGATACAATAGGCTGCTCTGCTCATGCCGCAGGAAGCCTTGCAGGTAAATGGGCATTGATATGGAGAAAGGATTGTGAATTTGGTGCAAAAGCACTGAATGCACAAAATGCCGGTGCTGTGGGTGTGATTATAGTAAATAATGTACCGGGAGCAGGACCCATCAATATGGGTGCCGGCGCTGTGGGCAACCAGGATACTATTCCAATAGTGATGGTATCAAATGCCGATGGTAATGAAATAGATGCCATGGTACACTCAGGTAACCAGGTATACGTGTCACTTACTCCTTACGGCTTTAATAACACGCATGATCTTTGTATCCCTAACAGCTTGTTTGCTCTTGCTCCGGGATACGCATTGCCTGCAAGTCAGCTTGATGCTGCAAACGGTGATCCTGAGGCCTACAAAGGGTTTCTTAGTGCATGGGTTGCTAATACAGGTACATCAGATGAAACCAATGTTAAGCTGAAACTTGATGTTAACTGGGTACCAACTGTAGGTTCTCCTGCTTCTTTCTTCAAAGACTCTATTACGATACCCAGTCTTGCTGCGCTCGACTCGCTTGATATTGTGAATAGCCCCAACGTTGCATTTGATATGCATGCCAGCGGCACAGGTCGTTTCGATTTTACATATACCGCCAGCTCTGCTAATACTGACGATTTGCCGATAGATAACACACAGACCTTTTCGATGTATGCAACCAATGGTACATTTTGTAATTCTAAATATAATATCATTGCTGGCGAACCTCTTGTTTCAAGTGGTTTAAGAGTGGGTGGCACAAATCCTCCCCAGGTTTTCACATGGGGTCCACTGTTTTACGTAGCCCATGCTACCGATGTATATAATATGCAGATGGCACTTTATGCAGATACATCGCACCACGACCTTGAATTTATCCAGAATACTCCTGGCCTGTTTTATACAGTTCTGTTCAAGTGGGTAGATGCCAACAGCAATGATGTGATGGAAGCCAGCGAGGTTACACTTGCTGCTACCGGTAACCACACATTTTCTAACCTTGACTCACAAGGACACATTTTTGTAGCGCCTTTTGATAATGGTACTGTGCACCTTGATGACAATACTTATTATTGGGCCTGTGCCGTAATGTCTAACCTTGACCTTTATATGGGTATCGACGCCGGAACCAACTATTTTAATCGCTTGTATGCCTCTGATCACTTAGGAACTAATCCATTTAAAGCATTTTGGGCTCCTTTGTACAGTGGTGGCCCTGATGGTAATGGGAATGTTGCGGACACTATATCAATGCTGCCTTTCATCATTAATAACGCTGTTGAGTATATGCCTACAGATTCGGTTCCCCTTTCTTTAGGTGAAAGCAACCCTGCGGTAGCGCTAAATACTTTCTTTATACCAGAAAGTGTAAAGAGTACAGCCCAGGCACAGCCTAACAAGTTTACACTGTATCCCAACCCAGCTAGCAGCTATGTAAATGTGAAAGTCGATTTCCAAACTCCTACTAATACCTCCTTCGATATCATGAATGCGGTAGGACAAGTAGTGTACAGGGTTAATAAAGGTAAACTTAAGAATGATGTCGTTACATTACCAACAGCTAATCTGGCCACAGGTAATTACTATATTATTATGCACGCTAATGGCAGGTCCGATTTTAAATCGTTTACTGTGAGCGGCAAGTAACATTGTTCCATTTCTTTTGAAGGGCCGGCTATTATTAGCCGGCCCTTTTGTTTCACGTGGAACAAAAATGGCGAAATGGTAATGAACTATTAGCCGAATACTATCGTAAATTTGCAAGCCATTATGTTTAAAGAGTACGATGTAATAGTAGTAGGGGCAGGGCATGCAGGCTGTGAGGCTGCTGCTGCTGCTGCAAATATGGGATCAAAGGTTCTGTTGATCACCATGAATATGCAGACCATCGCCCAAATGAGCTGTAATCCTGCTATGGGCGGTATTGCCAAAGGGCAGATCGTAAGGGAGATAGATGCCCTTGGTGGCTATAGCGGTATTGTCAGTGATAAGAGTATGATCCAGTTCAGGATGCTCAATAAGTCGAAAGGTCCAGGCATGTGGAGTCCAAGGACGCAAAATGATCGCATGCTCTTTGCTGCTACATGGAGAGAAATGCTCGAGCAGACCCCCAATATTGATTTTTGGCAGGACATGGTGAAAGGTCTCATTGTTTCACGTGGAACAATACAGGGTGTAGTTACCGGTATGGGACAGGAAATAAAGGCTAAATGCGTGGTTTTAACCAATGGAACCTTCCTGAATGGCATTATCCATATTGGGGAGAAGCAATTTGGCGGAGGTAGGATAGGGGAAAAGGGAGCTACGGGCATTACCGAGCAGCTTGTGGAACTGGGTTTTGAAAGTGCCCGGCTTAAAACAGGTACCCCACCCAGGGTAGATGGACGTAGCCTTGACTATACTAAAATGGATATTCAGGATGGCGATGAGGAAATAGTGGGCTTCTCGTATCTGCCCTCGACTAAAATAGAAGCTAAAAACCAGCGGAATTGCTGGATAACCTATACCAACCCCGCTGTACATGAGCTATTGAAGACCGGTTTTGAACAATCACCCATGTACCAGGGGCGAATAAAGGGTAGTGGTCCCAGGTATTGTCCCAGTATCGAGGATAAAATAAGCCGCTTTGCTGAACGGGACCGCCACCAGCTATTTGTAGAACCTGAGGGCTGGAATACCGTAGAGATATACGTGAACGGATTTAGCACCTCTTTACCGGAAGATGTACAATATAAGGCACTCACAATGGTGCCGGGTTTTGAAAACTGTAAGTTTTTCCGCCCGGGATATGCCATTGAGTATGATTATTTCCCCCCGACCCAACTAAAATTTAGTCTTGAGACCAAATTGATAACAAACCTGTTCTTTGCAGGGCAAATAAATGGTACTACAGGATATGAAGAAGCTGCCTGTCAGGGCCTGATGGCGGGTATAAATGCGCATAGAAACGCACATGGCGAGTCGCCAATAGTGTTACAACGCAGCGATGCCTACATTGGTGTACTTATCGATGATCTCATTAATAAAGGTACGGACGAACCCTATAGGATGTTTACCAGCAGGGCAGAGTTCCGCACCCTGCTAAGGCAGGATAATGCAGACCTGAGACTGACCCCGCTGGGCCATGAAATTGGGCTTGCCAGTGATGAACGTTTTGAATTGATGCAGGAAAAGCAGTCAGCAGTGACGCGGGTAAAAGAATTGCTGGCAGATTTCCCGGTAGAACCAGCTATGGCTCATGATTTCCTGCAAAGTACAGATCAGGCGCCCCTTACAGAAAGAGCAAGGGCGCTAAAACTCTTATTACGCCCAGGTGTGGGCCTGAAAGAAATGATCGCAGCCATACCAGCACTATCTGCAGTAATAGGTAATGAAAATCCCCTCGTACTGGAGCAGGTAGAGATACAGGCAAAGTACGACGTCTATATAGAGAAGGAAAGGGAGCTGGTAAAAAAGATGTCGGCACTGGAAGATCTGAATATCCCCGAGAGCTTTAATTACGACAAGCTGACTGCGTTATCCAACGAAGCCCGACAGAAGCTAAACAAAATTAAGCCCCGCACTTTGGGGCAGGCCAGCCGTATTAGTGGTGTTAACCCCAGCGACGTGCAAATATTAATGGTGTACATGGGGAGGTAATAAAAACCCCGCAAAAACAATAATAGTCCTAAAACAAATAGTGTGTTTTATTTATTTGTTTAGGTGTTTCCTTCATGCAGCTTCGCGAATCAATATATCGTTACTGTAATTATCAGCCCCGCTGTCATGCCGAAGTGCGTAATAAGCTCTATGAACTGGGGGCTAACACAACCGAGGTAAATGAACTGCTGGCAGAACTGATAGAAAAGGGCCTGCTGAATGAAGAACAATATGCGCGCGCCATAGCCCGGGGCAAATTCAGGATGAAACATTGGGGTAGAAAAAAGATCGTTCAGCAGTTGAAGCAAAAACAGGTATCAGAATACTGCATCAAAAAAGCCTTGACAGAAATAGATGGGGAGGAGTATGAAGCTGTGCTGAAAAAGCTGGCTATACAAAAATGGGAAGAACTGAAAAAGGAACGAAGCCAGCCGGTAAAGAAAATGAAGACCATGCGCTACATGCTGCAGAAAGGCTATGAGAGCGACCTGGTGCTGGATATGATCAGGGAATTGGCGGGCGAAAGAAAATAAATTTTTCATATTCACGATTAACGCGCGGTTTTATTCTATTCCTTATCTTTGGTTATCATTATAATACTTATTAGCAGGCGTATAGATGGTAAAGCAGGTAACAGAAGGCGTATGCATCTCGGTTGAAACGTTCTATCAGCCGGCGCAGTCCAATCCCCTGAGCAGCGAGTACCTGTTCGCTTACCGCATTACCATTGAGAACCTGGGCACCATGCCGATCAAATTGCTCCGCCGCCACTGGCATATTATAGACAGCAACGGATCTTATCGTGAAGTGGAAGGTGAAGGCGTGGTAGGACAGCAACCGATCATAGAACCCGACCACCACTATCAATATGTAAGCGCTGCAAACCTGCGCAGCGATATGGGCAAAATGTACGGCAGCTACCAGATGGAGAACCTGTACAACAAAAAGCTCTTCACAGTTACCATCCCCGAGTTCCAGATGATGGCGCCATTCAAGATGAACTAAGCCTTTTCTTTGGCCGAAATAAAACCAGGAACAATCCCGTTATTGCTTTATTATGCACCCACAAAAACTACGGGCTGTTTTTCGTTTTTACCGTTCCATAACGTTTCCTTTGTGGACGATAAACGTGCTGTGCTGGTGGTTATCATTTGGCGATAAAGGAGAGAATATTATTGCTTTACTGTCCTTGTTGATCTTATTCAAGCTGTTCTGCTATTTACCGGTGTGGTACATAGTCAAGAACATCCGTGCACAAAAGCTGTACTATTATTACAACCTGCACATTTCAAATGCAGCTTTATGGCTTATCCCCTTCCTGGGCGATCTTTTAATTTTCATAGTCGGTTTATGGCTCAGCCGGAATTTATGAACAGGCTAACGGCAGAAAATATTTTCGTGTCTGCAGGGCAGAAAGAGATACTGAAAGGTGTGGCCATCAGTGCTGCACAAGGGAAGATCACTGGGCTACTGGGGCTTAATGGTTCCGGCAAATCAACCCTGCTCCGCACCATATTCGGAACACAAAAGAGCGATGACCAAAATATACAGGTGAAGGGCAGGTCAATACGAAGCGCCTATAAAGTGGGGGGGCTGCTGAATTTTCTTCCATCACACTCCATGCTGCCGGGGAACCTGGAAATAAAGACGATACTCGCACATTATGGAATAATGGCCGGGCAAATAGTGAATAGCGTACCGGAGCTGGAAGACGACCTGGAAAAACATGTTTTTGAATTAGCCGGCGGCCATGAACGTTTATGGTCCGCCCTGTTACTTATCTATGCCGATACCCTGTTCACCATGCTCGATGAGCCCTTCACGCACCTGGGGCCTGTTTATATAGAGCGCCTGAAAGAAATATTGCGAACAGAAAAAGAGCGCAAAGGGATTATTATTACCGACCACATGCACCGCCATTTACTCGAGGTGAGCGATGACCTTTTTTTGATGAAAGAGGGAAAGACCATATACTGCAGGAACAGCGATGACCTGGTAGTACATGGTTACCTGAGTAAGAGGCTAATGTAAACAGCAGATTAAATTATTGGGATTGCAATCAAATATATTTTTTGTTCAAGATAAAATATCGTAGCTTTAGATAACATTAAACAGAAGCGCGTTTAGTATCCTGAGTGTTTGGTCTCGCTTTTCTTATTAGGCTCACTTCCGCCGCTACCCCCATTTTTTAGTTTAACGTCAAAAATGACCTGTTATGAAATTGGAACCACTTACCATGGAAGTGTATCATCGTCTTATACAAGATGGATACAAGAGTTTTAGGATAAAGCAAAAATATGATCGCGCTGCTTACGGCACCAATAGCAATATAACTATGCTGGAGGCGCTGAAGAATGATACAGGGAAGGGGGAAGACCTGCTAAGTCCCGCAAGAGTTACGGAGCTGATACAACGGGAGCCGGATAACTATTGTGTAATGATCGTGTAATGTTATTATATGATCAATAAACGGCGCCGTTTTTCTTTATATAGTTCTGTATATACATGTTTGCTTTCCGCATCAAGGAAAGAGTGCTTTACAATATAGGTTACCGTAATTTCGTTCTTGGTCAGGTTATCGATTATCTTTTGCGCACGCGATGTTATGAGCCCTATGCGTGCAGCAAAGTTCAGGAACTCGATACCTGTATGGTAACCATAGCGCCGGTAGCCTTCCGATTCCGTATCCCCAAAATATAAAGTGTTTTCCAGTATCTCGTGACCGGGACCGGTGTGGAGGGCTGGGCAAATGATATCATAAGCCGGCGACAGCAGGTAATCGCCATATTCTGTTTGGCTGATGGATATATTTTGCTCCGCAGGGCCCCAGTTGGAGCACAAATAATTAAATACTACAAGCTCGAACAGGCGCTCGGCCTGTGCTTTATATGCCGCGATATATTGCTGCATCAGCAAGGCTACATCTTCATAGCTGGCCACTTGTTTATATGCAGCATCAAATCTTTTCTTTACATCATCAACCGGGCCGGTATAAATGCGGCGCGAAATATATGCAGGTTCGCCGGACGCGTTTTCAAAATAAATAAGTGCATTGGGTACTACCTGTATTTTAAATGCCTGTTTCGCAAGCTGCATACTTAGATGCTCATTGGCCGGCGCCATATGCAGCCGCTCGTAATTACCGGCAGGAATGGGCTTTAATATATGTGTGCTGTGGTCGTCTTCACTCAGACCCAGCTCATTATTTTCCTGTTGCAGGTCATATTTTAATATTAGCCTCGGCAATGAAGGCCGGAGAATGCTGCGCAGCAGGAAATCTTTTTCGTCGCGGGCAGGTGGTGGGAATGGGAGATAACAACTTACCCGGCCGCCATCGAAGAGTTCTTTACGGCAACTGCTGCAATAATCGCTGTTCCCCGGCTTAAAACAGCTTTTACACCAGGTCATGGCTCATCTTTTTTACGTTTAGGTGCAGTTCCATACCCAGGGCCTCGGCTATTGAGCTCAGGTTATTGAGGTTTACTGAAGCCTTGCCCGATTCCAGGCCATTTACTGTACGCAGGGCCACTTCGCTTAGTTCGCTCAGGTCCAGTTGTGTGAGTCCAAGGAATTCACGGCGCTTTTTTATGGCTGAAGCCAGTTGCTGAAAATCCATTTAATAAATAAATTATCGTGCGCAAATATTTGCACGAATATAAAATATTTAATTTAAACTTGAAATAACCCATTAAATGAAAAGCAAAAAATTGCCTATAATTATAAAGGTGTAAGATCTTGAAAAGATCTGGAAGAATAAACCCCATTTACCGGCTGCTTTTCAAGATGGTTCTTTTTTTTGTTTGCAGCTTGCATTGATAAGCAATTTATTGCCAGCAAAAAGGAAAAGTATTTTTTCCTAAACAGTACCCGTCGATTTAAAATGAAAAATATAAATTAACTTACTAATTACATAGCCATCCCGCTTTATTTCCGTACCTTTGCGCGTCCAAAAACAAGCCTTTCCGGACATCCCGATATGGAAAGGCTAATTTTTTAAGGGAAAACAACCCCGCGAGGGGCTAAAAAACAAAAATGAATATACGTAATATAGCTATAATAGCGCACGTTGACCATGGAAAGACCACGCTGGTGGATAAGATATTGCATACGACCAATGTGTTTCGCGACAACCAGGAAACAGGTGAACTGATCATGGATAGTAATGACCTGGAACGTGAGCGTGGTATCACCATCCTTGCCAAGAACGTTTCTGTAACCTACAAGGATGTGAAGATCAATGTGATCGATACGCCGGGCCACGCCGACTTTGGTGGTGAGGTGGAGCGCGTGCTCAAAATGGCTGATGGTGTTCTTTTGCTGGTCGATGCTTTTGAGGGCCCCATGCCCCAAACCCGCTTCGTGCTGCAAAAGGCACTGGCGCTGGGCTTGCACCCGATAGTCGTGATCAACAAGGTTGACAAGGCGAACTGCCGTCCCGATGAAGTGCATGATGCGGTATTCGAATTATTCTTCCAGCTCGATGCTACTGAAGAGCAGCTCAATTTCCCCACCCTGTACGGCTCTTCAAAACAGGGTTGGTTCAATACTTCGCTTACCCCAACAGAAGATATAACCGCGGTACTGGATACCATACTGGAGAAAGTACCCGCACCTAAAGTAGTGGATGGCCCTGTGCAGATGCAGATCACTTCTCTCGACTATTCATCATTCCTGGGTCGTATCGCTATTGGTAAGGTAGCCCGAGGTGTACTCAAAGAAGGCCAGCAGGTAATGCTTTGCAAGGCGGACGGTACCATGCAGCGCAGCAAGATAAAAGAACTGTACGTATTCGTGGACATGGGCAAAAAGAGGGTAAGCGAAGTGCAATGCGGTGATATCTGTGCCGTAGTAGGTATAGAAGGCTTCCAGATAGGCGAAACGATAGCCGATGCAGATAACCCGGAAGCACTGGAGATCATACACATCGACGAGCCAACCATGAACATGCAGTTCAGCATTAACAACTCACCCTTCTTTGGTAAGGAAGGCAAGTTCGTGACCAGCCGTCATATACGCGACAGGCTGATGAAAGAACTGGAAAAGAACCTGGCCCTGCGTGTGAATGAAACGGATGATGCCGATAAATTCCTGGTATATGGTCGCGGTATCCTGCACCTGAGTGTACTGGTGGAAACAATGCGCCGCGAAGGCTATGAACTGACCGTGGGCCAGCCACAGGTGATACTGAAAGAAATAGACGGCCGCAAATGCGAGCCATATGAACTGCTGGTAGTGGATGTGCCGGCTGAATATAGCGGTAAGGTTATAGACCTGGTGACCCAGCGCAAAGGTGAGATGCTTGTGATGGAGACCAAGGGTGAAATGCAGCACCTTGAGTTCGAGATACCCTCAAGGGGCCTGATAGGTTTGCGCTCACAGATGCTCACCAATACTGCCGGAGAGGCGGTAATGGCGCACCGCTTTAATGAATACAAACCCTGGAAAGGACAGATACCCGGCAGGAACAATGGTGTACTGCTTGCCAAGCAGGGCGGTTCGGCCACCGGCTACTCGATAGATAAGCTCCAGGACAGGGGTTCCTTCTTCATCGACCCGGGAGAAGAGGTATATGCAGGACAGATCATTGGCGAGCATATAAAACCCGGTGACCTGGTAGTGAATATTGTGGAAGGCAAAAAGCTGACCAATATGCGCGCCAGCGGTAGCGATGACTCAACACGTATAGTGCCCAAGATACAAATGACCCTGGAGGAATGCATGGAGTATATACAGCAGGACGAGTGTATTGAAGTGACCCCCCAAAGTATCCGCTTGCGCAAAATAATGCTGGACGAAGAGGACCGTAAGAAATACCAGAAGATGCTGAAGGCGGAGGCATAGCTTAACCACTTATTAACATCTGGATAAATTTTATAGCAAAAAGGCCCCATATGGGGCCTTTTTCATTGATTTTTAAGCTTTGGTGTTGCAGGCAAAGCGATACATGAAAAATATTATTTTGCCTAAAAAGCTTGCAGGATTTGTAAATGTGAATAAAGTTTTTTTCTTTTACGCTGTCTAAAGTTATCAACACGCATTGTTGACTATGTGCGTGACACTGTGGATATTGGATGAGAGAGAGGTGTATTAAGCATTTATTGGCTTAATGTACGGTTGCTATTTGGCCACTTTAATTTATTTATGAAGCAACGACACCTGGCATTACTTATTGCAGTGAGTATGCTCGCCGGTTACAAAAACACCTCTGCGCAATATAGCAGCGTAGCACGTGTTGACGCCGGGGGTGACCGTACCTTGTGCCATAGCAATTGCTTCGATCTCAATGTTAAGCTCAGTGATGTAAGGGCTACCGACCAGTATCTCATAGATAGCAGCATCAGTTACAACGATCATTATCCCTTTTTCATTCCCGGCTCCGGCTCTGTCGCTGCAGTGAATAATATATTCTCAGGCCCCATTCCGCTTCCTTTCAGCTTCTGTTTTTATGGCAAATCATATAACAATGTGGCCATAGGCAGCAATGGTATTATATCTTTTGATGATGAGAGCATGGGTAAGCGATGTGAGCCAAAGCTCAAAAAGGAGATACCCAGCAGGGCATATGCCTATGCGGCCATCATGCCTGCTTACCAGGCGCTCGATCTTTCCCTTGGCGGCAGTATATATTACAAAAGTGAAGGAGAAGCCCCGAACAGGAAATTTATAATAAATTATAATAATATTCCGATCAGGTCCTGCAATTCGGACAATGTCACTTTCCAGGTGGTATTGTATGAGACCACCAATGCTATAGAGATCTATCTGAAAGACAAGCCTTCGTGTATATATGAGCGTGAAGGCGCAGCTATCTGTGGTATCCAGAACAGGCATAAAGAAGGTTTGGCCCTGCCGGGTAAGAACCTCAGCCGCTGGGGTGCCATGGGTATGAACAAGGCCTACAGGTTTATACCCGCAGGAAATGCCGGGCTGCAATTTGTGCAATTGTCGACAGCAGAAGGTATAGTATTAGCAGGGACTAAAGCGGCACAAATAGAAAATGGGCAACTTTCTGCGTCTTTTAATAATGTTTGCATAGAAGGCCAATCAGCCAGCTATATCATTTCTACCACTTATACAAATTGCGGTGTTGCTACTACGGTTTCAGACACCATTAATATTACTAAAGACCCGGGCTGCGAAGACAAAAAGTCGCCGGAACCGCTGCCAGAGATCAGGAATGAGGTTACAGCGATAAACAATGACATGCCTGAAGCGCGTCAGCTGCGCGAAGTAACTATAGGTCGTGTGAGCATGAGCCATCCTGCTACATGCCAGGGCATCAGTGGTTCCATTAACCTGCACGGCTTGCAGGCCAATACATTATACACAGTAGAATATACAAAGAACGGCGCGCAGCAAAAAACAAGGCAGATAAGCTCGAACGCTGCCGGGGCCGTTATTATATCAAAATTATCAGCAGGTATATATACCGATATCAAGATCAGCAACGCGGTTACAAGCACCAGTGAAGCTGGGCCATATGTATTAAAAGATCCTGAGCTACCGGCAACACCAGAGCCAGGAAACAACGGTCCGCTTAACCCGGGTGATAAACTTGTACTTTCCGTATCGAACGAAGATAAGGTAAGTTATACCTGGCTGGGCCCGGGCCTTGCCGCCGTTCACCCACGGCCGTCGATCCTGAATGCACAGCCATACAATGCCGGTGTCTATACCGTAGTGGCCACGCGCAATGGTTGTAACTCAAAACCTGCAACTACGACTGTGGCTATTAACAATAAGGGGGGCATACCCAACAGGAATGTGCCCATCAGGCTTGACCATAATAATAAGGTAAAGCCGATGCCCGCACAGGTAAAGATGACACCGTCGCTGGCTGCTGCAAAGCAAATGCCCAAACCGCCACCACCCGGTCCTGTGGTTCAGCGGCCTTTCAGGCTTAGCGCAGGTAGTAATTCACCCCTCAAAGCGGGTGCTACCCTTCGTCTGCATGCTACTGCTGTAAAGGGTGCTACTTATAGCTGGAACGGGCCAAACGATTTTAGTTCAAATGCGCAAAATCCTGCGTTAAATAACGCAAGCACAAACGCAACAGGTACATATACACTTACCGTAGTAAGTGCACAGGGAATGCTGCGCACAGCACACGTGAATGTACAGGTGCAACCCGGAATAACACAAAGGTCAACTGGAAAGGAAGAACCTATTACTATATATGGTGTTAATGCAAGCGCAACAGATCCATTTGTAAATTATGGCCATGATGGCCAGATAGCATTGAAGGGCCTGGCACCGAGCACAACCTATAAAGTGCATTTCGATAAAGATGGTACACCACAGCCAATGCGCTACTGCACTACCGATGCACAGGGTGTACTGCTTATTATGTGGCTTACTGCAGGCAATTACAGCAATATATACGTAAGCTCGCTCAAAGGCGGCAGATCTAATAGCGTATCAGCTGTTTTAATAGATCCCGGTAAGATAAAAGTATACGAACGCCCCCAAATAAAACCCCAACCTATAACGATAAGTGAAAGGCGCAAGGCCGGAAATAGGCAAGAAATTGCACATGCTAATGCTGATGATTTCACAAAGCGCATTAATGAAAGGCATGCTGAAGCAAAAGGGGAAGCACAACCCCCGGCGCCTGTAGTCAATAATCGCAGCCTGGCAGCACACAGCACTAACCGCGTAACAACCAAAGCCATGCTGAGGCCTGCAGCTACTACTAAAGAAACTGTAACGGAGCCGAAGCCTGTAGAATATAAAGGTATAATCATAAGCAAAGACAATGCTTATGAAAATGAAACGATAACCGTAGATTATACCGACCCGATAAAAGAGAAAGAGAAAATAAAATGGGATTTTGGCGGTGCAGAAATAATAAGCGGTAGCGGTGCAGGGCCATACCTGCTGCGCTGGAAGGAAGCTGGTGTAAAAACCATATACCTTACCCTGCCGTATAATATACCCAACTATGGTTACCGCCTGCAAAAGCAGGTATATGTGATGACCGAACCGGTTGAAACGCCGGTAATGCCTGCAACGGAACCGAGGCGCAAATCGATAGCTGAAAGGTATGCGGAAGAAGAAAAGGCTCCAACAGAAAAGATCAGGCCACAGGGCGAACCTGTAAAAAAACCGGCACCTGTAGTAGAGCCTGTATTAACGGAGCAACATATCTATATGAGCCGCAGGGATATCTGCCTCAACGATACGGTCACCATCATGCTGGCTGGTAATGTGCCTGCTGATGCCGAACTGAATTGGGATTTTGCATCGGGTGATATAGTGAGTGGCAGTGGTGCTGGCCCATATATCGTTCGCTGGGATGAAAATGGCAGCAAGAACATCAGCCTGCGTGTGAACAACAAAACCAGCAAAGCGATATTCAACAAGACAATAAACATAAGGCCGGCGCCCGAAGTGCATTTTGTGATGCAGGATAATGCCTGCCCCGGCGAGAAAGTATTGGTGGAGATAGATATGGAAATGAAGAACCTGCAGCAATATTCATGGGACTTTGATGGTGCAGATGTATTGTCGGGCAATGGTGCAGGACCCTATGAAGTGAAATGGGAACAGCCGGGCAAGAAAGTGGTATCGCTTACTGTGAAGGGCGAGACCGGTTGTGTTTCTTTACCGCACCGTGATATACTTACTGTACACGATGATTGCTGCAATATAGCCGTGCCTTCAGCATTTACACCCAATGGCGATGGCAAGAACGACCGCTTTCATGTAGCCTCTGTAGGCCCGCATATGATCATCAGGTTTGTGATCCGCAACCGTTTCGGCAGGGAAATATTCTCCACCAACGATGAGCGTGAAGGCTGGGATGGCACACTGAACGGCGTGCCGCAGGAGATAGGTACTTACTACTACCAGGTGCGCTACCGTTGCGGGCAGACCCTTCATGAAAAAGATGGCGAAGTGATGCTGCTGCGCTGATCTCTAATCTTCCACGAAATACATATCGATCATCCCCTTGTTCTTGGCATCTATCTTGCCCCTGTGTTTGCAGTTGTATTTATCCTTTACCAGCGCATAAGTTGTACCTGAGATATTGATCTTCCCGGTGTGGCTGTTCTGTTCCATCCGGGCAGCGGTGTTTACGGTATCGCCCCATATATCGTATGCAAACTTGTGCACACCCACAATGCCCGCTATTACAGGCCCGGTGTGTATGCCTACCCTTATCTCGAAGGGCACTTCCCCCGCCTGCTCTCTTTCTTTTTTGCGCTGCTCCATAAAAGCCATGATCTGCAGTGATGCCTGCACCACATCTTCAGCATGGGTACTATTGGCTACAGGCAGGCCGCCCACACACATATAGGCATCGCCAATGGTCTTTATTTTTTCCACGCCGCAGGCCTCCACGATCTTATCGAATGCACTGAAGCAATGATCTATCTCGGCTACCACCAACTGGGGGTCCAGTTGCTCGCTGATGCGTGTGAAGCCCACCATGTCGGTAAACATTACCGTGACCATTTTGTAATAACGTGTATCGGAGCGGCCTTTTAGTTTAAGTTCTTCGGCTGTTTCTGCCGGCAGTATGTTCAGCAGCAGGTCATCGGCCTTCTTTTTTTCTGTTTCCAGTTCTTTGGTGCGCTCTACTACTTTCTGTTCCAGGTTTATATTGGCAAGGTTAAGCTCTGCGGAAAGATTTTCGGCGGCCTGGTAAGCGCGCGATATGCGCTTGGCCAGCAGGTAGGCCTGTATGATGACAAATAGGAAGGCAGTATAGGGAATGACCAGCGCAGTATTAATGATCAGCCGCTCGTACAAAATATCATTCACCACAGCTATGAGCACAATGATCAGGCTAAGGAACAGGAAGCCCGACATGATGCGCCGGTTAAGCAATGCCCTTGTTATCACATACAGGTAATACAGCAGGATGAATAGGGAGGCGAACTGGAACAACGACAGGAACAAGACCGAAGTATAAATATAGGCATGGGTAAAAAGTATGATGGCTGCTTCGGCAATACCCGTGATACCGATAACGCGCAGCATCGTCTTCGGAAACTCTTTCGGGAACAATGTGTGCAGGAAAAAGCCCCAAAGGACTACAGTGATGAATGCACTCAGGTATTCGATCTTGTAACCTATAGCAAGATCTATATTGGGAAATAGTACATAAAAATACCGGTCTTGTGTCACCAGCACACGTATGGCAACAAACAAACAGAAAATGCCGAACCAAAATGCTGTATAATCGCTCTTGCGCAGGAAGAAGACGAACATCTGGTAGATGAACAGGATGATGAAAACGCCTACGAGAAATATATTGCCGATGAGGGAAAGATCGCGCTGGTGAAATATGGCCTCTTTGCTGCCAATGGTCCAGCTCTTCCAGATACCACCGCGGGAATGAAAGAAATTGGACACATGGGCAACGATCTCCAGCTCACCCGATGTTTTTACAGCCTGTACTATGGGGAGCAACTGCGGGTTTTCGGTTTCCACACTTTTGCCTACCGTGCCATTTGCCGCAACAGGTGTGTCGTTTATCCACAGCTTATATGCAGATCCGGCATCGAGTACGTATATACCTATGATATCCGGGAAATGGCCCTTTACACGCAGGCGGTAAGTGCCGTAGCCCCAGCCCGGTTTATGCTCCGGCGGGCCTTCTTTCCAGAAACCGGGCACATGCAGGTATTGATGTTCGGGATCAAAACTGCTGTCATTAAAAGCTGCCGGGTTTAATAGCGTATCAGGATAAAATTCCCATTCACCATCCAGCTTTATACTGCCTTTTTCTTTGAGGTCCCAGCCACTGAGGTCCAGCACCCCGTTCTTCGCGATGGGTGTTTTTTTGAATGGCTTGCAGCCCGCCATTGCTGCGAGCAGGATAGAGCCAATGATCAAAAAAATGCGTCCCATAGAATAACTGTTCTAAAGACAACAAAATAATAAAAAGAAATATCATTTATGAAATGGGGAACAGGAATATTTTAAAATCAGGAATCCCTAATTTTCTGAAAATTATTCAATTCGGGTAAATATTGAATGAACAGTTGCCGTATCCATTGTATTGTGGAAGTCTAAACTAATGTTTGTATCATTATAAGTGCCAAACCCCCATATCATGTAGTTATTATTACCTTGATGTTGCGGCATAAAAAATGAATGATTATTACAATCAAGGTAGGCATTTAAATTAAGGTTTAACAAACCGGAAAAATGGATTATTGTTGCCACGCCGGGCTCTAGAGGATTAGGCATAATGATAGCTACATTAGTATCTATCCATCCCGCACTGTACCATGAAATCTGTTGGTAATAACCGGCAAAGTTGCATGCACAGTCATTTATATCGCAAACGTATATATTAAAGGGATAAACCTTGGTGCCAGTGCTGTTACTCTTTGCGACCAGTTTTACCTGGTATGTGCTTACCGGTACATTGTCATCAATAGTTACACTTAGGGATACACGAAAAGGAGGGGTTGCGGACTGTGTGCTTAAATTGCAGTGGATGCCATTCGGAATGTTTTCCAGGCTAATTGAAACTGCTTCCGGATCACCACCTAAAATGCTAACCGGGAATTCTACAGATTTGCTTTGGCCTTGTTTTACAGGTATATCTTTTACTGTATCAACAGTGAAATTAAACTGTTCCCAAAGTGTATATTGGGGATCTTTGTATTTTTTGTTACAGGATATTGCAAACAGGAGCAAGATAAATGAGTAAGATACTAAGCGCATTTTCAATTAAGGGTTTAATGAGTAATGATGGTCAACGACGTTTCCTGCTGAATCAGTGGTAGTATAACTAAGCCCAGAACTAAAATATTCACTTCTGCTCTCAATGAAAACACCATTGCGTAAACGCTGAAAAGGAATAATATAAGTCCAGTTAGGACACGAAACATATGCCTTAACAGTACTGCCTAGTCCATCTACATTTTGCAAAAATATACTGCCTCCTCCACCCGATGTTATGGTTACCATGAAATGAGACTGTGCACTATCTGCATGCAAATTGCCTATCAAGTCTGCAATACAACTTGTGTCCGGTGGCGGTATAAAAGAGGTATCTATCAAGGCGAGAAAATATCCTCCATAAATTGTATCCTTTTTTGTGCAGGCCATGATATTGAACTGATAACTACTTAAGGTAGGTGCGGTGTTACTGGCCACTAGCATTACTGAAAAATAAAACGGCGGCACCCCCTTATCTTGGCTAATGTAAGCCCTGAAATTGCTATCGTTTGTTGTGCAGTTCAAGCTTAGTTCAGAAGCATTTCCCTTTTTAATCAGCACATTAAAGCCAACATATGCAGTATCACCTTGCCTGAGATATATTATATCACTTCCTTGAAATGTCGGGTCAAATTGATACTCTCCGTCATAATAAATGATTGGGTCAGGGTCTTTCGTCTTTTTGCAGGAAAACAGAACGAAGCCAAGGGTCAATAGTAAAAGCAGTTTTTTCATTTGCAGCACAATAAGCAGAAGCTAAAATAAAAAAAGGGCGACAAATCTGTCGCCCTGTAACTTCTTTTTTTTTGCATTACCTGCTCAGGTCCACCTTGCATGTCTGCGTATAGGTGAGCACGCTAATGGTATAATGTATGGTCATTGTGTTATTGGTAAAGGTGCCGGTACCCGATATGGTAGCTCCCGGTATGGGTATAGCGGCAATAGCTTGTGATGGTATGGTAACGGTATGGTTATTACAGTTAACGGTAGCATTCACATCCACCGTGTAGGTCTGGAAGCCTGCAAGTCCGGCGATCTTTATTTGATTTGTTCCCGTTTTGGTGATCACCGGTGCGCCTGCTGATGCCGTACAGCTATCCTGCGAGGTATAATTACCGGCCACGCCATCGGCACAGTCGCCGCCTACGGCTCCTGTAACGATAAGGTTAAAGCTAAATGACTTAACACCCGTGCTGCTGGTAGATTTCAATGTTACCGGGTAGGTTCCCGCTGCCACGCTATTGGTCGTGTTGATGGTAAGGGTGCTGGCAAAATCGGGCAGGCCGCTTGCCGGGCTGAAACTTGAGCTTGCACCGGCAGGTAATCCGGAAAGCGAAAGGCTTACATTCTCTGCCGTGCCGCTAAGCAGCTTTACATCCAGGGGCAGTGTGCCGCTGTTGCCCTGCTGTACGGTCACATCATTAATGCCGTTGACCGTATAATCAAATGAGCCGGTGGTTGCACTTACCGTAACATTGAAGTTATAGTTCTGGGTACCGGCAGAGCTTGTTGCTTTGAGCGTTACCGGGTAAGTGCCCACGGCGGCTGTGGCACCCGCATTAATATTAAGTGTAGTACTGTATGTCGGCAGGCCGCTGCTTACCGTAAAGTTAGAAGTGAGCCCTGCAGGTAAGCCGCTGAGCGAAAGACCTACATTCTCGCTGTTGCCTGTTAGTAATTTTACCTCCAGGTTTTTGCTGGCCGATCCGCCCTGGTGCACACTTACATTCTCTATATTATTTACTGTATAGGTGAATGGATCGTGGTTGCTGGTGTCACCGGTGGTATCGCCTGCATTAAGCACGGTAAGCTTAAAATTATAGGTTTGCTTGCCCATAAGGCTGGCAGCAACTAGTTTCAGCGGAAAGATACCGGTCAGCACTTGTTTATTAGCCACAAAGGTTATGATGGTATTAAAATCCGGAACACTGCCGCCTGAGCTTAAAGTAGCAGTAATATCGGGTGGCAGGCCCTTAACGAGCAGGTTCACATCATCGGGAGTACCTTCGAGCAGCTTTACAGCTACATTCATATATACGGTATCGCCTGCATGTATGGTCAGGTCCTGGATATTATCTACCTCGTATTTGAAATCAGCGCCATCCGAAGAGTTTTTCTTACATGCGCCTATGGCTACGCTTAGTAGCAGGAAAAGGAGTAATGTTTTTTTCATAACATTTTATTAATTGGGAGCGTAAAAATAATAATTTACAAATATGTCGTCTCCCTCTTACCCCTCGTTAACAAAAGAAAAACAAATAAAAATATATACTCTATTCCTCTTTAATAATATAGAAACGCGAATATACGAAACCCCATATTAAAAAAAGAATGGCGACAATAAAAAACCCCCGCAATAGTGCGGGGGCTCTTCATATTATGAACACAACGTTTAGTATTTCATCATAACCACTTCGCAGTTAGAGCTTACGTTCGTTGCGGTGGTTTGGGTGTATTTAACATCCATCATAGTAGCGGTAAAGCTGCCTGTGCCCTCAACAGTTATCCCGTTAGGGAATGTCTGGGAAGGAACGGTAAGCGTGCCTGTGGCACAATCGAGATCGATGACCGCTTTGTAACCCATACCGGCAAAGTTATAAACATCCACCCTGTGCAGGGCCAGGTTGTTCATAACCACTGTAGATGTGGTCTGGTACAAAGTAGTGTTGTTGCAGGCAGTGCTGTCGTGGTAATTACCCTGTACTGCAATGCTGCACTCTGTAGTAGCAGTAACGGTAAGGTTAAAGGTATAACGCACGGTATCGGTAGTCTGGCTTTTGGTCAGCAGTTGCACCTGGTAAGTACCGGTATCGGCGCTGTTGCTGGCGTGGAAGGTAATATTGGAATAAAAAGAGGCTGTTGCAGAAGGAACACCCTGTGTTTCGCTAAGGCTGGCAGTAACGCCGGACGGCAGGCCTTTAATAGAGAGGTATACCAATTCGGGATAGCCTGTAAGGCGGCTCAGTTGCAGGGCCATCACATCATCGCCCCCGCGCTGTACCACCACATTACGCACCCCGTTTGTTTTGTAAGAGAAGGCGTTGGGGTCGTTATTATTGCCATTATTGGTGCTGTAGCCGGTTGTGTCAGCCGTATTGGGCGCTACTGCGCTCGATGTTTTGTTACAGGAACTGCCTGCTGCCAGCAAGCCAATGAACAAGATAAAAAGTATGCCTTTTTTCATGTGGTCTTCTTTATTTGCTACGAATGTAAATAATTATTTAAAATAAGCCCTAATAAACGGGGTATTAAGATAAAAATAAATTCCCTGATTTCTATGGCTTTGGGCGCAAAAAAAGGGCGGTATGCCGCCCTTTTTCAATATCTGTGATAATATTTGACTATTGTATCAGTGTGAACTGGCAACTGTTCATCAGGCTGTCCTGGGTCATGGTAGTATAACTTACAGCAATGGCCGTAGTAGAATCGTTGCTGGTAAAGGTACCGGTGCCCCAAACAGTAATAAAGTTGGGCAATGACTGGCTGGGGATGTTAATGGTGCCGTTGCCACAGTTAACAAAGCCATATACATGGTAGCCCGTAGCCACAAAGTTGTTGAATATGATCTTGTTTGGCGTTGTAGAGTCGTTCATAATGGTCTCTACAAAATCATAAGAGCCGTTTGCCGAACATGCAGCAGTACTGTTGGGGTAAGAACCGGCAATGTTGCAGTTATTATTTACCGGTGTGCCCACGGTGAGTATGAAAGAATAAGAATTATCGCCCGACAAAGTGCTGTGAACGATCAGGTTCACGGTGTATATGCCTTCGGCTGCGTTATTATCGGTCAGTATGATAGATGAGCTGAAAGGAGGTGTACCTGATTTGGGGTTGATCGATGCAGTTACGCCGTCAGGCAGGCCCGATAAAGACAATGTCAGGTTCTCGCTGGTAGCCACAGCAGTTATTTTTGTGAAATCGAGTGCCAGTTCGCCACTTTGTGCAGGCGTAACGGTAACAGCGCCCAGCCCGCCTACTTTATAGGTAACAACGGTATTGCTGTAACGTGAGCGGCAGCCGAACAGAGAAACGGCAACCAATAAAATAAGTAAGTGGAATTTTTTCATAAATAAAACCCTTTTGTATTAGGAGTGCTAAAATAAAATTAAAATCCTGATAATACAAAGCGTGAAGCACAAAAAATGCTTATAAGGCAAGGGAGCTAAAAAAATAGGTATCTTAGGTATATGATCACCTGGGACGATTTTGAAAAGATAGATATTCGCTGTGGCACTATATTAGAAGCAAAAGACTTCCCTGCTGCCCGAAGGCCCGCTTACCAGTTGCTGATAGATTTTGGCCCCCTGGGCGTCAAGCGCTCATCGGCACAGGTAACCCAGCATTATTCTGCCGAAGAATTGGCAGGCAGGCAGGTAATAGCCGTGGTCAATTTTCCGCCCAAACAAATAGCTAATTTTTTCAGCGAATGCCTCGTATTGGGTGTATATGATGAGGATGGACAGGTAATACTGTTGCAACCAGAACGTGGCGTGAAGAACGGGCAAAAAATAGGATGATCGTCTTTACCTTTACCCCGTTTCCAAAATTATATCCCGGATGAAAAGCTTTGCCAGCGATAATTATGCAGGTGTTTTACCCCAGGTGATGCAGGCCCTGCAGCAAGCCAATGATGGACATGCCCGCTCTTATGGGGCCGATGATATTGCGGCGCATGTCCGGGCACAGCTTCGGGCGTTGTTCGGGGCCGATGTGGATGTTTACTTTGTATTCAATGGCACCGGTGCCAATGTGCTGAGCATCAGTAGCGCCACGCAGTCCTACAACTCCGTACTATGCGCCAATATATCCCATATATATAATGATGAGTCGGCAGCGCCCGAGACCTTTACCGGCTGTCGCTTTTTTCCTTTACAGGTTAATGACCATGCAAAGCTCGAAGTGCCGGTGATACAGGAGCGCCTCGTGCGCAGGGGCGATATACACTATGCACAGACCAAACTATTATCGGTGACCCAGGCCACGGAATATGGTACGGTCTATAGCCCGGCAGAGCTCAGAGCAATATCAGCACTTCTGCGTAGCAACGATATCTTTTTTCATATGGATGGCTCCAGGATCTTCAATGCAGCCGCTGGCCTGGGCTGTAGTATTAAGGAGATAACGACCGATGTGGGGATCGATATTTTATCGCTGGGGGGCACCAAAGCAGGTATGATGTTCGGCGAGGCCGTAATAGTGTTCAACGATGAGCTGAAGAAACATATAGCCTACAAGCACAAGCAAGTGATGCAGCTGGCCAGCAAGACCCGCTTCATCGCGGCCCAGTTCGGGGCCATGCTGCAGGATGAGCTTTGGCGCAGCACGGCCGGCCATGCCAACGCTATGGCACAATTGCTCTATAGCAAGCTATCGGTTCACCCGGAGATACGGGTCACCAAACCTGTACAGGCCAACGGTGTGTTCGCTACCATACCCCGGCACTGGAATGAGCCCCTCATGGCCCGTTTCCCCTTTTATGTATGGGCTGAGCCTACGAACGAGGTGCGCCTGCTATGCTCTTTTGACACCACAGAGGCCGATATCGTAGCCTTCGATGAGGCCATAAAAGCATTAAAGTAGCCCGATAAGATGCCCCTTTTTGGCTTTTGACTTTTGAATTTTGACTTTTATTAGTATTTTTCAGGACTTATTCTGCGCTACCCCTGTGTGCGCAGGATCATAAAAAACGATTGACAATGAAAAAGAACATACTCTTTTCTTTCATAGCCCTGTGCGCTATCATGGTATCCTGTCGCAAGAAGGACACCGAAAATCACCCTATACCCTTTGTGGGCACCAATGCAATATCATATAGCTGGACACTCGATAAATATGACGGCGTGAAGCTCACCGGCTCACAGTCGGGCATGCTCGATGCATCGGCCACATCGCCTACGCAGGGCACGGCGCATTTTACACGCACGCTCAGCACCCTCGATACCAATACCGAGGATGTAACCTACATACTTTCAAACGGCGATACCAGGGTGAACTTCACCAAGACCAATGGTAATTACGGCGACCTCGTTAGCGGTGGCACATGGACCATCGATTCGCTGACCACCAGCGTTATGGTCATCCGCAGCCAGTATAACCTGGTAATGCGCTTTACCCGATAAACAGGAAAATTCATTGATATCATTTTGTAAGGGCTGCTATTGCAGCCCTTTTTTATAACAATTAAAAAACATGAGATATAGCTTGCGTGTTAAAACAAAAGTTGTATTTTTAATCTACATTTAAAAACTATATCTATGAAGTTTATCATTTTAATTACCTTATTCGTTCTATCTGCAATTCCCAAAATTTATGCCCAAATAGGACCGGTTGCATACTTCGATTATGACAACGCCGGTAACCGCATTAGAAGATATCAGACAATTGCTCAACTAAAACCCGGACCCGCTGACACTACCGATGTATACACGGCAGATACTATAAAGGAGCAATTCAACTTAAATACGGCAAAAGGCAATGTTGAGGTTATTGCGTACCCTAACCCGGTGACTACCGCCTTAGTTGTTGAGAATAAGAACTGGCAGGCCGGGGACAAGGCTGAGTTGAAGCTGTATGATATTGCGGGCAAGCTACTACGTGCCCGGGAGGCAACCTGTGGACGAGAAGTTTTTTACTTCGGTGATATAGCCTCAGGTGTTTACACGGTTTTCTATTACCTGAACGGAAAACAGCTGACCAACTGGAAGGTCATAAAAAATACAGACAATTAGTACAATTAGTACAATTCCTTTTTTAACTCTTTCAATACCTTACTATGTCATTTTCAAAAAGTATCAAATGCATCATTTGGCTTGTTGTAGCCATTGGTTCCCGTCAATATTCGCAGGCGCAAACTCAACTGGCCGCTGCTGTTCCGGCAACATATGATGTTACACCCACAGGGGCATTTACATTTGATGTGCCTATTGAAATACCACCGGGCATAAAAAATATTATGCCCAACCTCTCTATTTCCTATAACAGTCAGGGAACCTCGGGTATGCTTGGTATAGGCTGGACCATATCTGGCTTGTCAAGTATCACTAGGACCACATCGACAATTGATCACAACAAGTATGTTGGGCCTGTTGATTTTAGCTGGCATGATATGTTTATTCTTGATGGACAAAGGCTATTTGTAGATCCGCAAAACCCAGGAACCTATTTAACGGAAACAAAAAATTTTGCCAAAATTCAATCATTTGGTACGGCGGGTATTGGTCCGTCTTATTTTACTGTGGAAACACTTGATGGAATAGTGTATGAATATGGTAATACAACAAACGCTAAAATGATTGCAGCGGGTCGTGGTGATGTGTTGGTATGGGCCCTCAACAAAGTACAGGACAGAAATGGCAACTACATGGAGTTTGACTATATAAACGACAATATAAACGGCGAGTACAGGATAAGCAGCATAAAGTATACAGGTAATGCCACCGCAGGCGTTTTGCCTACTGCAGAGATAGATTTTAATTACAGCCAGAAAGCGGATCTTAATACGGTTTGGCTCAATGGCTCACAGTTATCGGACAAATGGAAACTTGACAACATGACCATACAGCAGGATGCGCAGTTGGTCAGTCAATATACCTTTGCCTACGATGTTAATGACTATACACATCTTAAAACAATAACCAATACCCGTTGCGATGCAACCGGTTGTAAGGATATTCCCCCCATCACGATCAACTGGGGTAATGAAGACCTCAACTATGCCACGCAACCGGTAAGCACGGCTACGACATCTGTTGCAAATACGTACCCGCATAAATATAGCCTAGGAGATTTTAACGGAGATGGAATAACCGATTTTGTGCGTACTCCTACTAACCCTACTAATCCGGTACCCGTGAATAACATCTATGAAGCGTTTTTAAACAATAAGCAAGATGATTTTTTTCCGCCAATAATAGACACTACGATCTATTGCCAGGCATGTTCTTTATATGCAACATATAATTTGCCCAATCCAAATAGTAAGATGATGTTCGACTATAATGGCGATGGCAAAGATGATATGTTGATAATAACTTACTTATCTAATAATATTTTTACCCCGGTATCTTTTGACCTATATCTATCTAACGGAAATGGCTTTGATCCACCGAATCGGATATATATCGCCAATGTTCCCGGCCCGGATCCTAATATTTTAAAAGTAGTACCAGGTGATTTTGATGGAGATGGTAAAAAAGAACTATTGATTCTTGAGCCAGTAAATCAATTGTGTGTAGTGTATAACTGTCAGATCATAGGTGATGAATATCCACCGACAAATGTTTTTACAGGAAATTTTTTAGGTTATTTGAGTTTACCGACTAGTACTGCAATGGCAATCGATTTTGACGGTGATGGCAAGGATGAGCTTTTAAGGTTGTACGATTCTCAAAACAATACAGACTGTGAAGTAGATCAAATTGAATTTGCTTACGACCCCAATACAGGAAAGCCGACTCCTCAGGGAATAAATATGTTGCATACAGGGGGCTTACCCTATCATGATGCAAAGGTTTTTACTGGCGATTTTAATGGCGATGGAAAAACAGATGTGCTGAGTTGGTGGAAAGCACAGCCGCAAACACTTGGGAATGGCGTATGGATGATACACTATTCACGGGGTGATATTTTTGATTTTTCTTTATTGCCCGCGTCTCTGTCAGCACTTAATCCATCAGGTCCGTCCGGCACATATCTTACCTGTAACTACGACTATTTTGTAAGTGATTTTAATGGTGACGGAAAGTCTGATATCATAGAATTACATGCCCAGGGACAGAATCCTAATGATCCTACAGACTACAAAATTTTCTATTCAAAAGGCAATAATGAGTTTAATATGGAAACGGGAACACTTGCAGGTGTTAATGGTTTCTGGGGAAATTTTGATGTTGGTGATTTTAACGGTGATGGGCAAAGCGACCTGCTATACTACATATATGATGCGAACGGAGGAGATCATAACCAGATTATATATTTCCACAAAAACGAGATAAAGCATACGGTCACGTCAATATTAAATGCTGACCATTGGATAAAGATAGAAACGATACCTCTTCCTCAAGATCCGGATTATGTATGCAATATAGGGGCATATTATCCCTTCAACTCGATACCTGTGCCTATAAAGGTTGTGAAAACCGTTAGGGACCTATTTGGTATAACGGCACTCGGTGCTCAAAGTACATACAAATACCAGAATGCGGAGGTAGAACGCCGGGGTCTAGGCTTCAGAGGTTTTCAAACCTTTATTAAAGACGATCAGTTTGCGGAGATAACCACAACCACTACTTTTGACCTGTCCAACTATCCTACCCCCCTGCCGCAGACCATCGAAAAGCAAACGTTTTACAATGAACCGGTTTCCTCCACCCATATGCAATATGTCAATTACAATGGGGGCGCCAACGGTTCGTCTCATATCGTGCTGCCGCTTTCGGTCTTAAAGCAAGACCTGATGAACAACACGGTAAGCCAGGAACAGTATGACTATGGCGTCTGGACCTGGCAGGTATCGCCCATGTCGCCCTTATATCTTTTTGGTAAACCGGATAAGATTACACATACCGAGGGTAATGATGTAACTGTCGAAACTACCCAATACTTTGACTTGAACGCACCCTATTATAATATGAGTAAGCCCATTCAGGTGGTAACCAATAGTACGTATAACAACAATGCGCCTTATGTTCGGACCACAAATTATACTTATGATACCTATGGTTTGCCCGCTACCAAACAGACCGATCCCAATACGCCGAACGAAAAGACACTTACCAATACCTATGACGACTTTGGTAACATAGTGCAAAAAGACCTTGTAGCAGGCAATACTACCCTTACCAACCAATATACTTACACGGCAGATGGTCGTTTCCTTGAGTCCTCTACCAACCCCCTGCAATATCAGGAGCACTTTACCTACAATCCTTGGGGTGCCGTGCTTAGCCACACAACAGCCGATGGCCTCCAGACCACCTTTGGTTACGACCAGCTGAACCGGGAGTTGGTACGGCATTTGCCTAACGGCACAGAAGCATATACGGCATATGACTATTCTTCCGGCCCATATGCACCTTTAGTTACCCGCTTTATGACCACCAGTACCAACAATGTTGATCAGAGCTTTAAAACCACTTTTTTCGACTTTTACGATAAACCCGTACGTACCGCATATTCTTCCTTCAATGATGTTTTGTACGAGGATGTGCAATACTATCCGAATGGCCTGGTGCAGTACAAAACACAACCCTACAAGCATAATGCACTGCCCTCTATTTTTACCAATTATGCCTATGATCATATTGGCAGGGAGACCTCGCGTATTACCACGGGCGGTGGCGCCACCATCCAAACAAGTTACGCCATCATGCCGAGTGGTCTTGAGGTGTCAGCGCATAATATAGGTACAGGGCAGATCAAGATAACCCATACCAGCACTTCGGGAAAGATGACTGATGTTATTGACAATGGGAGTAATACCATTACTTACGATTATAACAGTAATGGTAAGCTGGCCAAAACGATTCTCAGCTCAACCAACCCGAATGCAACCAACCAATATACTATCAACTACCAGTACGATAACTATGGCCGCCTTACCCAGAAGACCGAACCTAATGCAGGTACCTCAAGCTACCAGTATAACGCACTCGACCAGCTCGTGTCAGAGACCGATGCCAACGGCACTACCTATACCCATGTGTATGACCTGCTGGGCAGAGAAACGGAAAGGACCGGTCCGGAGGGTACGTATCTGACCACTTATAACAATACACCCAATACACCGGAGGTAGGCAAGGTGAACAACATACTATCGCCTAACAACAGCCAGGTATTATATACTTACAATAGCCTGGGCCAGAAGCAAACCGAGCAGGAGCTGATAGACAACCAGAACCTGATAAGTCAATATGATTACGACAATGCCGGACGGCTGGCATATATTACCTATCCAACAGGTAACAGGATACAGCACTTGTATAATACCAATGGTGTAATGAACAGGGTAGATCTTGTGAGCGGCCCGAATATCGTTACACCAATCACATTATGGCAACTTACCGATGTGAACGAATTAGGTAAGACAAAACAATATACCTGCAATAACGGCATGTACGAGACCGATAAAGATTACTCACCTTTAGGCTTCCCGCTAATGCATAATGTCACGAACATGGTAACGGGCCATTCAATAAAGAAGCAAACCCTTAACTTCAATCCCATGTCTGGAAACCTTACTCAGCGTGTAGATCTTATACACAACTGGGAGGAAGATTTTCAGTATGATACTTATGACAGGTTGAACCTGATTACTGCATACAATACTGTTACAAATACTGGTCCGCTCCCAGTAACTATGCTGTATAACAGTGAAGGAAACATTACCCATAAGCAGGATGTGACGACCTCCAATCATGACTGGAAGTACATCGATTTTGCCTTGCAGCAGGTGCCTGAGCCCTGGACCTTGGGCAATGTCATTCCAACCTTCGAACAGGATGTAACGTACACGCCATTTAAAAAAGTGGCCACTATAGTAGAAGATGTCAAAAGTATGAATTTTACGTATGGCCCCCTTGGCGAAAGATGGAAGGCAGAATACCTGCAGAACAATGCGGTAACAAAGACCCGATACTATGCTGGCAATTTTGAAAAGACCATTAATGCGGCCAACAATGCCAAAAGCATCAGCTATATATGGGCAGGTGGCGAGATGGTGGCCATTTTGATAGATAACAATTCCGGTACCCATACTTATTTTACGGTCAGCGATCACCTGGGTAGTATCACCCATATTCTCGACGATCATGGTATTGTAAACGATGGCCTGGTGGAAGAACGTAGCTTTGATGCCTGGGGGCGCATGCGCGACCCGGTAACCTTTAATTATTATACAAGCCCTCCTACTATGCTCTGCGACAGGGGCTATACCGGCCATGAGCACCTCAACGATTTCAATATCATCAATATGAATGGCCGGCTCTACGACCCGCTTACCTGCCGCATGTATAGTCCCGACCCTGTGCTTATTGACAATACAAGCTCTCAGCAATATAATAAGTACACCTATGCGCTGAATAATCCATTAAAATATACAGACCCAAGCGGCAATTTTATACCATTAATTGCTGCTGTAGGTGCTGTTGCTGTGAGTGCTTGGGTATCTGGAGTTGTTTCCTGGTACCAAAGTGGAGATTTTGTAAGTGGTGCTATTATCGGGGGTGCTGCCTCTGTAATTAGTTTGGGTGTCGGGTCTTGCTTTGCTGCAAGTAGTTCAGTTGCAGCAGCAGCAATATCTGGTGCTGCATCAGGAGCGGCCTCTGGATTAGCCGTTGGTATGACAACTTCTATTATATCCGGTAATAGTTGGGAAGATGCATTATTTGATGGTTTAAGGTCGGCGGGAATAAATGGTGCAATTTCTGCGGTGACAAGCGGATTAGCGCAAGGACTGAGCAATATCGAGTCGGGAAAAGATTTTTGGAGTGGTGAGATGAAGTCCGCAAGTAGTGTGTCGAATCATGTGGAGCATATTGATGCGTTAAATGGTTATAGAAATTCGATTGCCGCAAAAAACGCCTACAATGGTAGTGCAAAGGCTTGGCAAAATGATCTGAATCTTGCAAGCAGGGTTCAAGGTACGGGTCTAGAAACATTTTCGGATATGACAACGCAACTAGACATAAATGATTCACATTATGGATTGAGCCCGGATGGTGTAATCTTAAAATGGAATATAGATGAAACTAGTTTTAACGCACTTAATGCTTTTACACAACCATTTAGGGGGGGGTAAAAACATATGTAAGCCCATGGGCATTAAATACATTTGACAATTTTGAATTTACAGGCTTAATTTTGCATGAAAGCATTCACGCATGGCATATGGGCGTTTGGGGTAATTCCTATAATCAACTATATTCTGAACAAGCAGCATACAATGCGGAAGCGGCATATTATGCCAACAGGGGCTTTTTTAACCTTAGTTATCAAACTGTCTCAATGCAAAATTCTTTGGGCTACGGAGGAATTTCTCCGTATGGTATCCCAGCCTCCTATAACAGCATAATAAAACCATAGATTAAGCATGAGGGGTATAACTATTCTTTTTATTTTATGCGTTTCTTCCGCAGTTTGGGGAAGCGAAAAATCGTATTTATTACAGTGCTCACAACACAGTCTATTTGATGAAGTTGGACTGACATTGGACAATTATGGAAGATATATAATAGATATTAATATTTATACGAAGATACAGGGGCAATGGGGTATTGTCATGTCAAGAGGGACATATGTGTCAAATGAAGATACGCTCAAACTAACAGACGATACAGCAAAATATACCATATGCTTGCGTAAAGAGGGAAAAAATCTAAAGGTATTAAACGCATACCCCTTCCTGAAAAGTGGGTTATTTGAATTTATGGGCGAAAATTTTTTTGCCAAACCACTTTCTTCATATAAAGACATACGCTTATTGCACCCTTATAAAAAATACGAACACACCACACCCGCCACTATATCTCCGGGGATATTTTCTTTTAGAGGCAATGATCCGCAATACAGTTATTGGCAATGTGTATGGCTGGATATTGGTAGAAATAAATACAAAGCATACCTGGGAAAATCACTTTTGTCAGAAGGCTCATATAAACAGGTAAAAGACCAAATGGTCCTTCACGACAAAACCTTGGATCATAATTTTACTTTCCGGGTTATTAACGATACCTTAATAGTAGCGAAAGAATTTATTGGACCATACTACGAGTTCTTCCATACCACTAAAAAGCAAGACCACGGGGAAGAAAAGGATATAAAAACTTCCTATTAAATGTATTAGAGGAAGTAACCAGGCAATATGAGATCTTGAAATCAAAGTGTAATAATGATAAAGATGTATAGCAAATTCAAATTGAGCATGAGATCCTTATTGTTTTGTTTTTTCACATTACCGTTACTTACTTCAGCAAAGCAAAAGCTATATCTCACCGGTGGTTATTTCTACGACTTTATGCATATCTCCAATACAAAGATGTATGCCCAATCATCATCCTTATCCAACTATACGCTGACCGATGCACAAAACGATGGTTATTTCGCTGGCCTTGGTATTAAAGTGCCCATTGCAAAATTACCTGTGAACCTGCAACTGGAGATGACCTACGAACACCAGGATATTTACCTGGAATTTGATTTGGAGCGGCCCACGTATAATGGCCCAACCTGGCATGGACATAACAGCCAGGCCATCGATCTTGGCTATGCCTGTGTTAGTCCTTCCGTAATATATGGTCACTTTGGTAAGGGGCCTTTCACCTTTGGATATACAGCCGAGCTGGGCCTCGCCTATAAGGTTTGGCTCACTACAAAGAGCTCATCGGGCATTGCAACAAATAATAACGGCAATTATGCTACGGCCCATATTGGTTTTAGTCTCGGTTACAGTGCTATACAGCTAAGGTTTGCATATGAGTATGGCCTGACCAGTATGTTTAAAAGAGAGGGGGAATGGTACGGCATTCCCGTAACTGATTTTTGGCGCCTGAGCAATAACCGCATCAATATGGGTATAGCCATATATCCCATTGCACTCATAAAAGGTAAAATATGAAACAACTATTCATTTTACTCTGTTTTGTATTATCTGCTGTAATCACGGAAGCGCAGATAGTATTGGAGCATACTTTCGATTCTATGAACAACGCTAGGATGATCAACTTATCGGCCGCAGGTTATAAATATGCCGCCACCCGTTATAGTTATCTTGATCATAAGGTAAATATTTATAATCTCGATCATAGTCTTTACAGGTCTATCCCCTTACCCAGCTATCCTAATTATAGTTTTAACAACGCTAGCTACATTTCAGACCGTCTTTTTAACAATGATGACTCTATAGAGTTTTTGGCATTTTACTATTGCGCCAGCATTAATTTCCCGGATTTTATGATTGTGATCAATGAATCCGGTCACGTGCTTGACAGCATTCCGGGACATGGTAGTATTGTATATAAGGATAGTGCCGGGCGCTATAAAATGTTCGTGTATAACGATCCGAACTCGGTATCTCTCTACGGACTTCCCGGCACATTACCCTGCGTTCCCACCTGTGGATTTATTGTCAATGTGAATAACCTGCAGGAAGAGGGCCCGGCATTATCACCCCCGGTACCCAATCCGGCTGGCGATGAGACCACGATCAATTATAAATTACCACTGTCGGAACCAATGGGTGTCATCATGCTTTATGATATGCAGGGCCGCCTGCTGAAAAAATTTCCTGTGAAAGAAAGGGAGCATTATATCCGGATAAAAACTGCCGATTTCGCCCCAGGCAATTATTATTACCGTTTAATTACTACTGGAGGTAGTTCGGTTACCTATAAATTGGCCATCCTCAATTAACCCGGTAAAATCTTTGCTCATGAAAAAATTGGCGTTTATTATTGCTTTTATCTTTTCTCTTACTGCTGCCCATGGCCAGATAGTATTGGAACATATATTTAATCCTGAGTATAATAAAATGACCCTGATCAAGTTGGATGCAGCGGGATATAAATATGTTGGCAACACTTATTTCCCACCCGCTCTTGATATTTATAACACCGATTATAGCCTGTATCGCAGTATACAGATACCTCAATATCCAAATTTGATCTGTAGTGGTCAGGTCGACTATGTATCTGACCACCTGTTCAATTCGGATGATCTAATAGAATATGCTGTTTGGTATTTTACCAATAATAATAGCGAGGTGCTTAAGGTCATCAATGAGAATGGCGTAGAGCTGCTGTCGGTACCCGGCGACCTGCACCAGGTTTACTGGGATGGTAATGGCCATTATAAAATGGTAGTACAGGCCCAGTGGGAGGCTATCTTTTCTTTATGTGCGGCCCCTGGCTCTGTTCCCTGTGTTGACGACTGTCCAACAATGGATTATTGAGACACAATTCATGCCATTTCAAAAGACCACGTGCAGCTGAGGTTTAGCCCTTCCCAACAATTTTTTACCTTCACAGCCTAAAATATAGTACATGAAACTGGTTACTTACCTGAAGAACGGAAAAGAGCAGCTGGCATTTCTTGTGGATGGCAGGCTTTACGATACCAATGAGACCAATAAGCAGTTACCCGGCACTATGGCTGCACTGCTCAACGACTGGGAGCGTATGAGGGATACCGCCCGCATGGCCGATGAGGCACTAAAAGCTGGCACTACCGGTATGGAGGGGACCGATTATGCCAAAGCGCATATCATAGCACCCGTACCTCACCCCACCTCCTGCCGCGATGGTTATGCCTTCCGCCAGCATGTGGCTGCGGCACGCCGCAACCGCAAGGTAGATATGATACCCCAGTTCGATGAATACCCCATCTTTTATTTTACCAATCATAATGCCATACAGGGCCCCGGCGATATACATTGCATGCCCGATCATTTTCATAAACTCGATTTTGAGCTGGAGGCTGCCGTGGTGCTGGGCAAAAAGGGCCGCAACATAAAAGCCGCACAGGCCGATGATTATATAGCAGGCTATATGATCATGAACGACATGAGCGCCCGTACCCTGCAGATGGAAGAGATGATGCTGAACCTGGGGCCCGCTAAAGGCAAGGATTTCAGCACGGTGATAGGCCCCATGATGGTGACCCCGGATGAACTGGAGCACCTGCGTATACCGGCAAAGGCCAACCATACAGGTAATAACTACAATCTTAAAATGGTATGCCGTGTTAATGGTGTGCAGGTGAGCGAAGGCAACATGGGCGATATGGACTGGACCTTTGCCGAGATCATAGAGCGCTGCGCTTATGGTGCCGATATACTGCCCGGCGATGTGATCGGCAGTGGTACAGTGGGCACGGGCTGTTTCCTGGAGCTCAATGGCACAGGCCTGCTTAACGACCCTGATTATCAAGTGCAGTGGCTGCAGCCCGGCGATGTGGTGGAGATGGAGATAGACCAGCTGGGCCTGCTGAGCAATACCATAATTGCAGAAAAAACGGACTGGAGTATACTGGGTGTGAAAAAGAAGGCTTAAAAAATGGACAATAATTCAGTAATAGGGGTAATAGGTTCCGGTGCCATGGGTGCCGGGATAGCGCAGGTAGCAGCCATGGCAGGGCATAAAGTGCTGCTTTATGATAATAACGCGGCGGCGCTCGAAAAGGCGCAGCAAAACCTGGGTATTATACTGCAAAAGCTGCAGGATAAGGGTAAGCTGCAAAGTGCCGGCGACGTACTCGCCCGCATGATGTTTGTCAAAGACCTGGAAACCTTCAGCGACTGCGGGCTGGTCATAGAGGCTATCGTGGAAAGGCTGGATGTTAAAAAAGAAGTATTTGCCAAACTGGAGCAAATTGTGACCGGTGATTGTGTATTGGCCAGTAATACATCTTCTTTATCCATTACCTCTATTGCAGCGGCATGTAAAAATCCCGGCAGGGTGCTTGGTCTGCATTTTTTCAATCCTGCACCCCTGATGGCGTTGGTGGAGATAATACCCGCGGTGCAGACGGATGGAAAGCTATTGCCGTCAGCCCGGCAGCTGATGGAACAATGGGGCAAAACGCCCGTAATGACTAAAGACACCCCCGGCTTTATAGTTAATCGCCTGGCTCGTCCTTTTTATGGCGAGGCGATACGCATATACGAAGAAGGTATTGCTGATATCCCCACTATCGATTGGGCTATGACTGAAATAGGAGGCTTCCGTATGGGCCCCTTCACACTTACAGATTATATAGGCCACGATGTGAATTATGTGGTGACCGAAACGGTCTTTCAATCTTTCTTTTACGACCCCCGTTATAAGCCGTCTTTTGCACAAAAGCGCTTGCTCGAAGCGGGCTGGCTGGGTCGCAAGACAGGCAGGGGCTTCTATAATTATACCGAAGGCGCATCTCAACCCGTACCCAATAAGGATGAGGCGCTTGGGAGGCAGATCGTGTACCGCATACTGGCCATGCTGATCAACGAGGCTGTCGATGCGCTCTATTTAAATATAGCCTCGGCAGAGGACCTGGATCTTGCGATGACCAAAGGTGTAAATTATCCTAAGGGCTTGCTGGCCTGGTGCGACGAGTGGGGCGCTGCAAATTGCCTCCAGGTATTGGATGAATTGTATAACAATTATCACGAGGATAGATACAGGGCATCAGTATTATTAAGGAAGACAGTAGCAAACAAAACTGATTTCAGGTAAAAATTTGCGTATCCTTTTGCTTGTCATATCATAAGTAAGAAGTTTTCACAAATTTTTGAGCAAAAAATTGCGTATTACTGTAGCGCCTCCTTACATTTTTGTAATTCCGGGTCATTTACTACATCCTCCATGTGTTCCATCATATCGTTCACATTAGGGTACTTTTTAGTGATCTTTTCCAGCATGCAGTCGCAGTAGGCCTTAGCCTTGCCCTGGTCATCACTCGGGGCACCCAGGCTTTCCATACAGCTTTGGTGGTAGTTATCTTTATCCTCCTGCGACCATGTATTTTTACAGGAGCTGAAAACAAGCAGCAAAGCTGCAGATAACAGGCATATGAAACCCCTCATAGAAACATTTTTGTTCTATAAAGCTAGGTAAATATTAGTAAGGAAGAAAATCGGAGTTATTATACGGTTACATCCTTTTGTTCCCACACCTTATTGTCATCATCGCGCACCATAACATGATAGGTGCCGTGAGCCATTTGTTTGGTGTCCAGCTCCACGTCTACAGTGTGGCTATGGCCGTCATTATACTCCTTCTGGTGCATATTGGTGTATGCAAAGCCATCAGGGCCTACGATATGTACATTCAGGTTGCGGCTTGCCGGATAGTCCAGCTTCAGCATCACTATTGTCTTGGTACTGCGCGGTGGGGGCGGTTTATATGCCGCAAACTTGCGGGTAACCTCCTGGCTGCTCGATGCCCTTATGGACGATGAAAGGAATTTTTGCAAGTCCTTTGAGGCCTGAGGCTTCTTTGGGTCATATACAGTAGCGAGGTCCGTACCAGCCGTCACGGTCAGTATGGCATTCTGCGCCTGATCCTTATGTATTTTGTTTTTGTTAATATAGCTCAACAGCTTTTCCAGGGTCTTATCCTGTTTAAGGAAGCTGTATTTAACACCGGCGGCAGGTTCCACTGCATTTGCGGCCGTATAGTAAGTGCTTATGGCCATATTCAGCGTTTTTTCGGGAGCAAGCCATAGCGACTCATTGCCCGCAAGCACTATTTCGGGGGCGTTCTTTACTTTGCTGCGGAACACCATTCCCGGATCTGTATAAAGGACAATACTATCGCATGTAATATTGACCAGTCTCAACTCTATCCCCTTGTTACTACTTCCTTTACCGGTAGCACGTGCGTCTTTTATCATCACCAGGTGCTTTTCTATCGCTTGGTTCAGCGATATCCTTGCTTGCTGGGCGCTGGCGCTTAACGGTAAGCCAAAACAGCATAGAAGCAGTAGTACAAATTGGCTGTTTTTTATCTGCCTCATAAGTAAAACTTTATACTGTACAAAAAAGGGGAATTAAAAATATCCAGATTTTTCGGTACGGCAAAGGAAATTTTAACTTTTTTTTAGCAAAGCCGCTAAAGCTTAGTCGAAAGGGCCGTAAGACAGCACATTATACAGGTGCCAGCCCAGCACAATAAGGTAGAATATATATGGCTTGTTCCTTATGCTCTTTATGCTGTTTACCTGTAAGAGCAAAATGCATATCAAAAACGGGAAGAGGGTAAATGTGAGTCGCTGTTTATAATAACCCAGCACGAACAGGAACAGGAAATATACCAGGAAAGAGATATAAAAGGGATAAAGGGCCTGTTTTTGAAAGCTTTTTGTCGATTTTGTGATCATAGCCAGCACGATGGCCGCAAAAATGAAAAAAGAAGGTTCTGCAAATGTTTTAAGATAAGCGATGATAAGACCGAAGAACATGCTGCAAAACTGCGAAAAGGACATGTGCAGCGAGGCCGGTATCCACATCAGCTGGTGAAATTTTTCTATCTCCGAATTATAGTAATGGCCATTCTTTATAGTACATATCGCTACCCAGCTAAGGCTGGGCAATAAGAACAGGACGGTATTTTTTATGATCGCAGGGATGGCAATTTTCCTGTTGGTGCTCCAGGCCGCCACTTGAATGCAGGCGAACATAGGCGCAAAATTGCCATAGCATAACATTAATATACCGGTCATGAATGATAACCAGCCGATGCGTTTGTTTTGAAGTGCCCAGCCCTTTTCCTGTATCATCAGGTATAAATAAATGGTAAACAGGGGCGTGAACATTGCAAAGAACTGCTGGTGTGCCGTCCAGAAAAATGCCTTGGTGAGTTGGTTGGATACGAGGAACATGCTAAAAGCGTAAAGCAGCCATTTATTAATATCATTGCCCGTGAGTTTCTTGATAATATACTCAAACAGGTACAGCGTAAGCATGAGCAGCGCAATATTCATCAGCACATAAGCGATATAGTATCCTATATAGGGTGTGCCCCGGTCGCCAAGCGCATGAAAAATGGGTACATTGAGCCTGCCAAGCACTGCCTGGATGGGGAAGCCGATGGCTGTGGCCGCCAGCACATATAATGGGCGCGACTGGCGCACGGCACCACTATCAAGCAACATAGCAGGTTCCGCGGCCGACATGCAAAATACAGCCGCATCGCAATTAAGCATAAAGCCTGCATGTGTGCCCAAAGGCATGTACTTGGCACAGATATCTTCATCGGGCCCCGGCCGGGGTGAGAACAGGAATGATATAGATATCACCGATATGATAAGGGCATACCTTGCAAAATTGTTCAGGGATCTGTTTTTGAACATGGCAGGAAAGAAAGATACATAAAAACATGAATTCGCGATAAGGCATGGGTCAATAAATACAGGCTTAATCTTAAAACTGTTATGATATTTAACTGTTAACTGAGCGGCTAAGCCTTCTTTTTCCCTATTTTCGCCGCGCAATGAACTTGCAGGTGTTGCTGGGATTGTATGAGAGTGATATCCGCTTAAAACAAATAGCGGCAGGTATTTCATTGCCCGGCAGCCGGCTGCGCGTTTGTCTTGAAAACCTCCGTGGATCTTCTGTCAACTTTATTGCAACTGCCGTTTGGCAGCTCTCCGATGCCAACCATATATTCATATTGAATGACCGCGAAGAGGCAGCATATTTTCATAATGACCTCGAGCACCTCACCAATGCACTGGATATCAGCTTTTTCCCCGATTCATTTAAACGCAGCGGTCATTTCAACGAACTGAACAGTAGCCATGTGATGCTGCGCACCGAAGCACTGACCCGCTTCAGCGGCAAGAGTGTGCATAAAAAAGTGCTGGTCACCTACCCCGAAGCCCTATTTGAAAAAGTAGTGAACCCCACAGCTCTTTCAGGCAACATGATACACATCAAGGTAGGCGAGAATTTAAAGGTCGATGCGCTCATGGAGCAATTCGTGGGCCTGGGCTTCAAAAGGGAAGATTTTGTGTACGAGCCCGGGCAGTTCGCCATGCGTGGCGGCATACTGGATATCTATTCTTTCGGCAACGAACACCCCTACCGTATAGAGCTCTTTGGCAACGAAGTGGACAGCATCCGCATCTTCAACCCCGAGACGCAACTATCGGAGCGCAAGCTGCTGAGTGTATCGATACTGCCGAACATAGAGACCAAATTTGAGACCCACGAAAAGATATCCCTTCTTGATTACCTGCCGGACAATACCGTGATATGGGCTAAGGACCTTGAATTCACCATCGGCCGCATCGCAAAAATGGAAGGGGAACTACCCGAAAAAATAGAGCTGGGCCAGGTAGCGGTGGATCATGAAGAAGAATGGCTCAAGGAGCTGACACGCGCCGATTTTGAAGATATTAACGACTGGAAAGAAAAGCTGAAGCAAAGGCACCTTATAGAGTGGTACAACCGCTCGCTGGAGCGTATAACCGGTGATGAGCTGACAGCGCAGCTGCAGTTTGCTACCGAGGAGCAACCTGTATTCAACCGCCAGTTCAATATGCTCATAGATGATCTGCAAAAACGGGGGGCATCAAAATACGAGCCCTTTATATTTGCAGAGAACCCAAAGCAGACCGAGCGCCTGCGCAGCATATTCGAAGACCTGAATGCGCAGATCAGTTTCATATCTGTTCCCACAGCCATCAGCAAAGGCTTTATAGACCATGAGAAGAAACTGCTCTGCTATACCGATCACCAGGTATTTCAGCGGTATCATAAATACAAGGTAAAGCAGGCATACAGTAAGGGTAAGGCCCTGACCATGCGTGCCCTGCGTGAACTGCAGCCGGGCGATTTTGTAACCCATATAGATCACGGTGTGGGTGTATACAGCGGCCTGCAGAAAATAGAAGTGAACGGTAATATGCAGGAGGCTATACGCATCCTGTACCGGGATAACGATGTACTTTATGTGAACATCAACTCCCTGCATAAGATCAGCAAGTACACGGGTAAAGAAGGTAGCCCGCCCAAAGTGAACAAGCTGGGCAGCGATGCCTGGGAGAAGCTGAAGAATAAGACCAAGAAGCAGGTAAAAGATATAGCCGCCGACCTCATAAAACTTTATGCCAAACGCAAGGCCTCCCAGGGCTTTGCTCATGCCCCCGACAGCTACTTGCAGACCGAGCTGGAAGCATCCTTCTTTTACGAGGACACCCCCGACCAGGGAAAAGCTACGGCAGATGTGAAGCGTGATATGGAATCACCCTCGCCAATGGATCGCCTGGTATGCGGCGACGTGGGTTTTGGAAAAACAGAGGTAGGGATACGGGCCGCCTTCAAGACCGTGGGCGATAGCAAGCAGGCTGCTGTGCTCGTGCCCACCACCATACTGGCCTTCCAGCACTACCAGACATTTAAGGAACGCCTTGCCGATTTTCCCTGCACGGTCGATTATATAAACCGCTTCAAATCGGCGAAAGAAAAAAAAGAGACCCTTAAAAAACTGGCCGAAGGAAAAATAGATATAATCATAGGTACACATGCCCTGCTGGGTAAAGATGTACAGTTCAAAGACCTCGGCCTGCTGATCATCGATGAGGAGCAGAAGTTCGGTGTATCGGCCAAGGAAAAGCTAAGGCAACTCAAGGCCAATGTTGATACGCTTACGCTAACGGCTACGCCCATACCGCGTACCCTGCAGTTCTCACTCATGAGCGCCCGCGACCTGAGCATCATCAATACCCCGCCGCCCAACAGGCAGCCCGTTCATACCGAGGTACTGGTATTTGACGAGTATGCCATACGCGATGCCATCTACTACGAGACCGAGCGGGGCGGCCAGGTATATTTTATACACAACAGGGTACAGAGCCTGCCTGATATGGTGGCCCTGCTGCGCAATCTCTGTCCCGATCTCAATATAGGGATGGCCCACGGGCAGATGGAGGGCCACAAACTGGAGGAGGCACTGCTGAAATTCATAGAAAAGGAGTATGATGTACTCTGCTGTACCAATATAGTAGAGAGCGGTGTGGATATACCCAATGCCAATACCATCATGATCAATAATGCCCACCAGTTTGGCCTCAGCGATCTGCACCAGTTGAGGGGCAGGGTGGGCCGTAGTAATAAAAAAGCGTTCTGCTATCTCTTTGCGCCACCCATGAGCACCTTGCCCGATGACAGCCGGAAGCGCCTGCAGACCCTCGAACAGTTCAACGAACTGGGCAGCGGTTTCCAGATAGCCATGCGCGATCTGGATATACGCGGCGCGGGCAACCTGCTGGGCGGCGAGCAGAGCGGTTTCATTACCGAGATAGGTTTCGAGATGTACCAGAAGATACTCAACGAGGCCATGCGCGAGTTGAAGACATCAGACTTTAAAGATGTGTTTGCCGAAGAACTGGAACGCAAGAAAGACTTTGTAAGCGATTGCACCATCGATACCGACCTGGAAATCCTGATACCCGACAGCTATGTGGAAAATATTACTGAGCGTTTATCGTTATATACACAACTGGACGATATAGAAAGCGACGAAGAACTGGAGATGTTTGCCGGGGAGCTTAAAGACCGTTTCGGTCCCGTTCCCGCACAGGTCGAAGACCTCTTTACCACTTTGCGCTGTCGCCGTATGGCCTGTGAGCTGGGCTTTGAAAAACTGATATTAAAGAACGAGCAGATGCGCCTGTATTTTGTGAGCAATCCCGATTCGCCATATTTCGAATCGGCCACATTTAACCACATTCTTGATCATATACAGAAATACACAAACAATGCACGGTTGAAACAGGTAGGTAAGAATTTTATGCTGGTTGTGGACAAGATGAAAAACATGAAAGGGGTATATAATTTCCTTGATGCGATCACAAAAGGGATTACGTAAAAAGTGAATAGTCATTAAAGTGTAAACATGTTTCGTTTGATGTTTTTTCTAAACCATTTTAGCGTATTTTTACTTCCCCCACCGAAGGTTTTTTAAACATATTTTTTGATGAAAAGGAGTTTAAAGGCAGCATTATTGCTTTCTGCCACACTGTGTAGTATAGTATCTTGTAAAAAGGACAAGACAGAACCGGCAGTTATTACGCCAACTATGTACATCCCCACCAGCGATGCACCCCTGGCAGCAAGCCTTATGGAGGTAAATGAACCGACCACGGACCTGGGAATGCCGGTACCAAATGTTTGGGGTGTATTTTTATCCTCTTCGCTGGAATGTCGGCTGAGTGATACCTCCGATAATTTAGACTATCATCTCGAACATTGGCAGGAAGCCTTTTTCAGCGGCCCGGACGGCACGGGTTATGCATTTCCCAATGCTGTTTCCATAAATAATATAGCCATCAACAGGTGGGACAATATCTATTATAGTGAAGGTGTTTGGCGTATCGATCAGCTGAACCACTGGGAAGTAACAGCCAACAGTGATGTGCCTGAAGTATCGGCAAACATACAGGGCAGCGATCCCTTTTACACGGGCACAATCCCCGAACAGGTGTCCTTATCACAGGGGCTAAACTTCACTTTTGATCGCTCAAAAGTTGTAGATGCCGATTCTGGCTATGTATTGATTCACAACCAGGGCAGGGTGGCCAGGAGCAATACGGTAAACCTCAGGAACTCAATTAATGCAACCGCAAGTATAAAACCCGCCCAGCTTTCAGGGATGCAAAATGAATATTTCTCTTTCAACAACAAAACATTCTATGGCGCAGTGATAGAAGTGGTTGTGGTAAAAGACACGATCGAAACATTCAACGACAAACAATTCGTTTTTGCCGCACAGTTCGAATTTGCCAGGAAGATCACGTTCAAATAAGCCTTAATGTTTTTTAATATCTGCGCATGAAAGCGGGCTTTTCATGGCTATGACGTCGTGGAGAAAGGGTAAAAAATCACAAAATATTATTCCCTGGCATAGTACTTGATTTGTATTTACTGTATATTTATCATGTTAGCCCTGGAGAATGGATAAAATAAAAATAGTCGTTGCAGACGACCATCATATTTTGCTGGACGGGCTTAAAGCACTGCTCCAGAAACAAAAGGATGTGGAAGTGGCTGCGATGTATGACAATGGCCTCGACCTCTACAATGAACTGGAGGCAACGGCCCCGCAGGTTGCCCTTGTGGATATAAGCATGCCTGGCCTTGGTGGCCAGGAACTTACCATTAAGATAAAAGAGAACCATCCTTCAATAAACGTCATTGCGCTTTCGATGTATGACGATGCCGGGCATATAATGGATATGATCGAGGCCGGCGTATCGGGCTATCTCCTGAAGAATGTGAACGATAAAGAATTACTTGAAGCCATACGTGCCGTAGCCTTGGGCAAAATGTATTTTTCATCCGAGGTATCTGAAAAGATAACCGCGCTGGTGGTACAGCGGCAGCAAAAACAAGACCAGCCGGAAGAAGTAAAACTTACAGAGCGCGAGATAGAAGTGCTGAAGCTGGTATCCGAAGAGCTCAGCAACGCGCAAATAGCCGAGCGCCTCTTCATAAGCGAGCGCACCGTGGAAACACACCGCAAGAATATGTTGCGCAAAACCAACAATAAGAGTATTGTAGGCCTCCTCAAATATGCGCTAGAAAAGCACCTGATCTAAAAGATACGATATTATACCCAAAAGCGTCTCGCAGCCATTAGTTGCGGGACGCTTTGTTTACCAGGTGTTTACGGTACCTGCTCCGTGCCAGCACGTAGATAAAAATACCGTTTATGCTGTATTTACCGCCCTGCCTTAGCCCGGTACATTTGTGTTTGTAAAGGAGGCTTATCTCCCTTGCGATAATATCCACTAACAAAAAAAATAAAACGTCATGAAAAGATTAATGTACTTTTTAATACCCCTTATGGTATTGGGCATCGTATCCTGCAATAAAACTGAAGATACCCCCACACCTACGCCTACCCCGGACCCCACGCCCACTACGCCTACACCCCCTTCTCCAAGTGTGGAAGGTGTATATGGTGCATTCGTGAGCCTGGTAATGTCCTATACCACTACACAGGTAGGTGTACCGGTGAGCCTGAATACGGAAATAGGTCTCGCAGCCATCTACCAGGATGCATGGTCGGCCACAGGTACCAACACTTTGATAGATGCAGGTACAATAAAGGTGAACAGTAATGCCCTCGACAAAAATGCCAACAACTCTTACAGCAAAACGGCTACAGTAGGCCAAACTCCGTCCGACCTTGGCTTCTCCAGCGGCGTGAACTGGACGGTTTCGGGTAATGCGAATTTCCCGGCAGTAAACCGTAACCTGACCAATAACGCACCGGATTATACAGGCACAGTTCCCGAAACAGTTACACGCACATCAGACCTTACGCTTACATTCAATGCAAGCAATACACCCTATGCCGATTCTGTGTACGTAATGCTGATAACCGGCGACAAGAATATACTGAAACGCTACAAGGCTACGGCTGGTTCAGTGACCATACCTGCCAGCGAATTAAGTGCCCTCGACGCTACATCAACTTCGGCCCCCGGCTACATAGAAGTATGCCCATGGAATGTACAGTTCTATACCGAAGGCACCACTACCAGCAAGACCTGCGCTTATGTGCGTGAAAAAGCCATCGTAAAAAGCATTACAGTGAATTAAGAATAGTCCTTTTACCCCTCCTGTATATACAGGGCTAAAGATCCTCTTTCGATGGTTTTAGATCCTGAGAGGGTGGATTTATCGCAGCGGAACCTTTCGTGGTTCCGCTGTATTTTTTTAATGGCCGGGGTAGTTTACGATCCCTTTTTGATAATCTTCAAGTGTGCCCAGGCCCATTGCTGCACGCCGCTGGTTCACATGTGCTGCGTCGCTGATGGGGTAGGGCTGGCCAGGCGATTTATATTGTGTACCATATAGCTGCACGCCTTTTTCTTTTATCATAATGCGGTCGGCTAGGTAGGCTATATCCTCATTCTTAGCATCACCACTAAGGGCAAGTTTTTCCATGTCCTTAAGTATGCGCTTCTGGAAGACGAGGTCCTCATCTGCATGCTGGCAAAGTATGAATGCTGCTTCATACCCCTTGGGGCCCACTATACTGATTCCCGGGAACCCGTACTTTTTTACAACCTTTTTGATGAAAGCAAGATTTGCGCTATCAATTTTGCTGGCATCTTTTATACCTGTACTGTCGCTCCTTATCTTCATCAGGTACAGCCGTACTGATTGGTCGAGCCCGAAGGCTACCAGCAGATCGTAGGCAAGCTGCACTTGTTTCAGGCCGCTGTTTAGTTTCAGGTAGTTTTCCCGTACCGTTTTTTCATAATCTTTCCATTCTTTACGCTCCTTCCATTTCATAAAGGGATAATTACCAATACTATAAGGGTCATAAATACTGGTTAGTACATCCCGTTCATTCCCGGTATACGCTATTGAAGCGTTCAGAAAGAAAAATGCCGAATCTCTTTTATGTTCACTGGCACAGACAAATGCCAGCTCATCTGCACAACTGCAATATGCACCCGTACCTGCAGGCTGCCGGTAGTACCCCATACCAAATACCCGTCTCTGCTCTATGCGCCGCAGGTCGGCGCTATCCAGCGTTTGGGCCTGTAGGCATGCAAATCGTAATGCCACAAGGCTGAACAAAAAGAAAGGTTTCATAGAAAAGTTTTTACAAACAAAAAAAGCCGCTTCCGGGCAGAAAGCGGCCTTGAGAATATATTTATACCACTACCAGGTCCTATGCCTTTGGTATATCTGGTAACGGGGATCGTAATAATGATGACTGTGATACCCATGCTTGTACGGGCGGTGCGAGGCGTGGCCTCCGCCGGCACACGAGCTCATGAACATTAATACACCAATAAGGCCTAATACCGTATAGCATATTGTGGCAATCTTTCTCATGCTTAAATTTTTTTTGGGTGCTTAAATATATAAAACTCTCCGGCAAATTTTAGTATGCAGTACCAAAAAAAATAATTGCACAAAGCAAAACTTAATAAAAACACGAGCACTATATACTACGACTGAAAAGATTTTTTTTATGAATTTATAAAAAAGACGCATAATTAGCGAATATTTTAGTATATTTATTATAAATAACAAAAATATTAACTAAAAATTAATTATTTTGTATTAACCTGCTTTTTATTACACTTAAAACCTGCTAAAATGAAAAAGAATTCACTTAAAAGCAATTTGGTCAAATTGTTCATTTCGTTCAGCCTCTTTACCACCACACTTGCATACGGACAGGCATTCACAGAGAATTTTGATAATATAAATACACTCGTCCCGGGTGGTTGGTTTTTACAAAATAATAGTTCGCCGGTAGGATTAACTGGCTGGTTTCAGGGTAATACCGGTGTCTTTAGTGCATATAATGGTCCTGCAGATGCATACCTGGCCGCAAATTATAACAATACATCTGGTGTGGGAACGATCAGTAACTGGGCAGTGATGCCCAACGTAACCTTACACAATGGGGATGTGATCACATTCAGGACAAGGACTGAACCGGCCAGTATTTGGCCCGACAGGCTGGAGCTGAGAATGAGTACCAATGGCGCCAGTACTAATGTGGGTGTGCTGGCTACCGACGTCGGAGATTTTACTACACTCCTCGTTTCAGTAAATCCCGCTTTGGCGCAAAATGTTTATCCGGCATCATGGACACAGTATAGTGCCACCATTACTGGGCTGGCAGGACCTACATCAGGCCGCTTTGCTTTGCGTTATTTTGTAACAAACGCTGGCCCCTCCGGCTCCAACTCTGATTATATCGGGATAGACAATGTGGATTATATACCCAATCCATGCAATCCCATAACCATCTCACCGGCAGCATTACCCAATGGCAGTGCAGGCCAGGCCTATAACCAGGCCTTGTCGCAAACGGGTGGTACCAACCCCTGCACCTACGCGGTCACCCTGGGCAGCTTGCCTCCGGGTCTTAGTTTATCGGCAGCAGGTGTCATATCTGGTGTGCCCACGGCTACCGGCAACTATTCATTTGAGGTTACGGTGACCGACCTGAATGGCTGCACCGGCACGCAGAATTATACCATAATTATTGACTGCGCCCTTAATGGCGCCTCCCTTAGCCTTAACCCGGTGTGCGACAATGCCGGGCTCATAACCCTGAGCGGCGGTTCTCCCGCAGGCGGCACTTACAGCGGCACCAATGTCAGCGGCAATACTTTTGATCCCTCTGGTGGTTCACAGACCATAACTTACGATGTTACCGATGCCTATGGCTGTCCGCAGTCGGCAAGCGCATTGCAGCAGGTTAATACCGCCCCGGTAGTAACACTGGATCCTTTTGTATCCATATGCAATGATGCTCCGCTGCAGGCTCTTACCGGCGGCTTACCGGCCGGCGGCACCTACAGTGGCATAGGGGTCAGTGGTAATACATTCGATCCTCAATACGGCACGCAGGATATTACTTATGTATATGCCGATGCCAATAATTGTAAAGATTCAGCAACACAAACACAGGATGTTATACCGGCACCATCTGTTATCGTGGCCCAGTACCCCGACCTCTGTAGCAATTCGGCACCTTATACATTGTTTGGTGGGGTACCGCAGGGCGGTGTCTTCAGCGGTCCCGGAGTGGTCAATGGTGTGTTCACCCAGACAGGTGCAGGCACCTATCCCATTACCTATACCTATTCCATAGGCTCATGCGCTTCAGCGGTCACACTTGACCTTACAGTGAATTCGGCAGAGAATTCGGCCCTTGCGGGCACAGGCAAT
>MKUN01000044.1:4611-11530 GCA_001897835.1 Bacteroidetes bacterium 46-16 | reverse complement strand
AGGCCGATGTCATGCGCAAGCTTGTATGGTGCATCATGAAACTCAGGCAATCATCATCGGTAAGCGAGAATATGGAAAGCGTCACCGCATTCTGTGCGCATGTCTCCAAAAAAGACCCGGAACTGGCCGAAAAATTACAGGAACATGCTGCTTCCTTTATGGAAGAGAAGATGGAGCAGACCCACGTACCCACCGACATCGACTACTTCGATGACCGCGACATGCCCGATATCGATGAACATTTCGCCGGCCGCACCGAAGAACAGGAGCAACAGGACATCGAAAATGCCATAGCACAGAATGAAGAGCTCTGCTTCGATGAAGAAAACCTAAAAAAGTTCTGCGATGATAACAACATCCCCTACTTCCCCTCTCCTCCCAAATACACCGTCAAATGACCCGGCATAACTGTCATAAAGAATATCCCTATTTTTAGATGTCTTATTAATTTTTTAAAATACTATGAGCCGTTTTAGTGAATTTGAATTAAAACACAAACTCTACCTGAAGTTGTTTGGGTGGTTTATTATAGCTGTCGTATTCGCTGTTAGTGTTTTTGATGAAAAGCAACGCAGAGATACCTGTATGATGTATTGTGTTGCTGACAGTGCGCTTTCATTTCATGGCAAAGTAATTTCGATTATGATAGGGGATCACGCAGTACCGCGAATTACAGTCCTTGATAGCGGATGGAAAAGGATTCATTATCCCGGTTCATGGAGTGGCACAGTGTATGACGCAAAAGTGGGAGATTCTGTTACTAAAGAGCCAAACAACATGGATATCCGTATTTTCAGGAATAAAACAGAAATAAAATATTCGTATGCAAAGAATCCGAAAAGAACATGCAGCAGCATGTGTGGATGGTAGCATTTAACAATACCTTAATGCAAACCTAAAATTGCTGTACTATGAAACGAGGGGAACGCCTTTTTTTCACTACCTTTGTAGCTTGCTTTTTTTTAACCGATGTCGCTACCGCCACTATTAAGACACGTATATAACCATGGAACTGAGGAGGTAATACGCCGGGGCAAGAAGATATTCTATACCTCGGGCGTGCAACTGCTCGATGTGGACCACCTGCTGGAGCAGGTGCGTTTTCGTGTGCGTAACGACCTGTACCAGAATTACTATACCGTAACGGTATCGAAATACCTGCAGCCCAAGGGCCTATCGGTGCGCTGCCAGTGCCCCTACAACCTGGGCGATATATGCCGGCACGAGGTGGCCGCCCTCTTCCAGCTCAATGATATACTGCAGAGCGGCTTTTTTGAGAACACCGATATCACTTACGACCAGAAGCATACCATAGTGCGCATGCGCCAGGTGAATATGCAGATGCTGGGCGTGTTTGCCTCGCCGGCCATTATAGAGCAGGCGCAGGAATGGGCCCGGGTACAAAAGGCCATCATCACCACGAGCAAGGGCGACCGCATAGAGGCCGAGGTGCCTGATGGCGACCATACTTATAAAGTGGTGCTGAAGCAGAACGATGAGCGCTACTTTGATACCTCTTGCGGCTGCGACGAAAAAGAACACCCCCTCTGCGTGCACAAGGCCACGCTCTTTATACAGGTGCTGCGCACGCAGGGCCCGCAATACTTCCAGACCATGCGCGACTGGGATGAGCAGAAAAATAAATTATTGCGCCTCTACGGCTACTCGCTCAATGACGACCTCACGGGCAAGTTCGCCTTCACCTACGAGAACGGCAAACCCTTCCTGCGCGTACTGGACCCCAGTATAAAGAAAGTGAATGTGCCTGTGCCGGAAAAAGCAATGGCAGCGCCTGCCGCCGCAGCGGCTGTAGTGGCCGAGCCTGAGGCAAAGGTGCAGCGCAGCGAAAAGCGACTGGGCATAGTGATCGATACCACCGTGAGCCATTATCCTTACGTGGATATCGTGCTGGTGGCGGGCAGTACCGATGAGGAAGAGAAACATTTCATAGACGGTATAGAGCGCCCCGACCTGCTGCAATACATCAATCCCATGCAGTACCGCGAGGGCGACCGGGAACTGATACCCATCACCAGGAAATTCACCCATACCGAGATAGCCAAATACCTGAAGAAAAACCTGCCTTTCGGCGATTTTATAGATGGTTACGAAGATGTGCTGAAAGAGCAACCGCCCGAAGATGTGAAGGAGCAGGTATGGGAATTCCTGCTGCCCAAGTATCATAAGCTGCTGCATCGCTACGCACCTTACCGCCTGTGCTTTTTGCACAGCGGGCCGGGGCCGCTTTCCTCTTCTGCGTTGCACACCATCGAGTTTATCGATAAGCCTGCGCATCCGCAGCTGAGCGTACAGAAAAAGGGCGGCGCTTACCATATATCGCTGGCATGGGAGGTTGAGTACGGCCTGCTGCCGCACAGCGAGGTAAAGATGCTGAACGAGGGCCTGATGCTGCATGAGTACCGCCTTTTTGCCCTGGGCAATATGGCCGAGATGCAACTCGCTGCCCGCTTTATGCCCGATGGCAGGATGACCGTAAGCGCTGCCGAATGGCCCGGCTTCCTGGAGCATACGCTCATGAAATGGAGCAATACCGTGCATGTGCAGTTTGCCGAAGATCTGGTGCAGCACAGCGATAAGGTGAAACCTACCTACCGCCTGTACCTGCAGGAGCGGGAGCAGATGCTGATATTGCAGCCTGCATTTGTATATAACGGCGTGGATATAAAATGGGGCTACTTTGGCGATGTGATACAACCGCAGGATGGCGTGGTAAAGATCGTGAAGCGCAACGAGGATGCGGAGAAAGAATTCACCACACTGCTGCGCAACCTGCATACCGATATGCAGCACAACCTGCAAAATCATTTCTTTTACCTGCCCGGCACATCGGTGCTGAACAATAACTGGTTCTTCCGCTTTACCGATGTGATGAAAGAGTGGAACGTAGAAATGTTCGGCTTCGAGGGTCTGAAGAATCTGCGCATCAATACGAACCGGCCCGAGACAAAGGTGCATGTGAGCAGTGGCATCGACTGGTTCGATGCCACGGTGGAGATCACATTCGGCGACCAGGTGATCACCCTCTCCGATATCAAGCGGGCCATCAGCCAGAAGCAGACCTTTGTGAAACTGGATGATGGCTCCATTGGCCTGCTGCCCGAGGACTGGTTCAAGAAATATGGCCTGCTGGTAAAGATGGGCGAAAGCAAGGGTGGCAAGCTGCGCCTGAAGAAAGTACACTTCAGCGTGCTTGACGAATTGCTGGCCGAGATAGACGAAGAGGCCCTGCAGCAGGAACTGGAAGAGAAAAAACGCCGCCTGAGCGATATCATATCAAGCGACTTCAGTAATATAAAACCACCCAAACAGCTTAAGGCCACCCTGCGCCCATACCAGGTAGCGGGTTTCCAGTGGCTGGTATTTTTAAAAGAGGCAGGCTGGGGCGGCATACTGGCCGATGATATGGGCCTTGGTAAGACCGTACAGGCCCTTGCCTACTTCCTACATTACCGCAATGATAATCCCGGGGCCAAATTCATGGTGGTATGTCCTACCACCCTTGTATATAACTGGGAGAACGAAATAAAGAAATTCACCCCCGACCTCAGGTACTTCATACACCACGGCCCCAAGCGCAATGTAAGCCCCAAAGCCTTCGACAATTATGATATTGTCATCACTACCTACGGCACCATGCGCAGCGATATCAAGATGCTGAAGGAAGTGGAATTTGACCATGTGGTGCTTGATGAATCGCAATCGATAAAGAACCCGCAGTCGCAGGTGGCCAAGGCCTCGCTGCTGCTCAACAGCAAGAACAGGCTGGCCCTGAGCGGTACGCCTGTGCAGAACAATACCTTCGACCTGTATGCACAGATGAACTTCCTGAACCCCGGCATGTTGGGCAGCAGGGAGTTCTTCATGAATGAATTTGCCACACCGATAGATAAATTCCAGGAAGACGAGGTAAAGCAGCAATTGCGCAAGCTCACCTACCCCTTCCTGCTGCGCCGCACTAAAGAACAGGTGGCCAAAGACCTGCCCGAAAAAACAGAGACCATCCTGTATTGCGAGATGGGCGCCGAACAACGTAAGATATACGATGCCTACCGCAATATATACCGCTCAAAGATACTGGGTATAATAGAGGAGCAGGGCATAGAGCGCTCGCAGATGCACATATTGCAGGGCCTCACCCGGCTGCGCCAGATATGCGACTCGCCAGCCATCCTGAACGAGGAGCAGCAATTGCCCAACCACTCCATAAAGATGGATGAACTGACCCGCGAGATGCTGGAGAACGTAGGCCATCACAAGGCCCTGGTGTTCTCGCAATTCCTCGGTATGCTGGCCCTCATCCGCAAAGACCTGGAAAAGCATGGCATACCATACGTGTACTTCGATGGCAGCACATCGGCCACAGACCGCGAGAAGGCCATACAGGAGTTTCAGAACAATGAAGAATGCCGCGTATTCCTCATATCGCTCAAGGCCGGTGGTATAGGCCTCAACCTCACCGCCGCCGATTATGTATATATCGTGGACCCATGGTGGAACCCTGCCGTAGAACAGCAGGCCATAGACCGTACACACCGTATCGGCCAAACGAAGAATATCTTTGCCTATCGCCTCATCTGCAAGGAGACCATTGAAGAAAAGATGCTGCAGTTGCAGGAGCGCAAACGTGCACTTGCCAATGAGCTGGTGAGCGATGACAATGCCATCCTCAAGCGCCTGACGAGGGAAGATATCGAGTTCCTGTTCAGCTAAAACATTTAAAACAAGAAACTATTTTTTAACCGCATATACGTATTCTGCAAAACCCAGAAGATCCCAAAAAAGAGGCCCTATGATCTTTTTACCTTTCAGCTTATAGTTGATAACATTGAATGGTATGGCAAAAATATAGTACCAGCTGCGCCGCATACCTGATGACAATACCGTGAAACCTAAGCCTGATAACAGTGTACTTATTTCCTTCACCGAATAAATGCGCACATGGGTACCATCATCATAAAAATTGAGGGTGCCATACATAGAAGGAAGCTTTGTGCTCTTTTGCCCGGGGTACTCAATGTATATGTAGCCGCCCTTCTTTAATTTTTTCGCGAGCAGTTCAAGTACTTTATCGCCATTGTGCAGGTGCTCAATAATATGGGCCATCATGATGAAATCAAAATAATCATCCGGGATATCATCAAGTTGCAGTTGGGTGAGATCTTTTTCGTAGAAGCCTTTTATGACCCTGTTGTCCGCATCGCTATAATTATAGTCCTTATTCATATCGACACCATAATACTCGCACCGGGGAAAAAGATCTGTAGTTTTGGAAGGAGAGTGGTTACCGGCACCAATATCCAGTATCCTGAAATCCCTGCCATTCATGGCTTTATTAAGGAAATAAAATTTTGGTGTGCGGGTAGAAGCAAACCTTTTCAGTGCTTTGAACATATCATCTATTACAAAACCCTTAAATTATATGTAAAAGCTTTAACGACCAAAAACAGTTTTCAGGAGTGCGGCCTTCATCAATTATTGTAATCCTTAGCAGGCAAGTTCCAGTCTTTGAATTCTGCACAGGAGTGGTATTCAGGATCAAGCTTGATATAGTAAGTTGGTAATTGTTCATGCAGCCAGTCCTGTAGCTTTTCTGATTTTTTCTGTTCCAGGGCCACCTCCTGTATCTTACTGTAATCTTCCTGCAGGTTGGCCTTGTGGGGCTCGGTGCGTGTTTTGAGGTAAACGATGCGGCAACTTTGTTCGCCTGTTTCTGTTTTAAAAACCTGTGGCTGTGAATAAGAACCGGGCTTGAGGCTATCGATCATAAGTGCGGTACCGGGATCGAGCTTGTTTATCTCTATCTGCGAGCTGCCTGTATTGGGATCGATGAGCATGCCTCCGGTGCGCTTTGCGTTCTCATCATCGGAGTATTTACCAACGGCTTCGGGGAAAGTTATCTTGCCGGATACGAGCTCGGCGCGTACGCTATCGAGTTTACCTAGCGCTTTTTGAATATCGGCAGTGGTAACCTGCGGGCGTATAAGTATATGGCGCAGGTGGGCCTGATCGCCCTGGCGCTTTACCATTTGTATGATGTGGTAGCCGAATTTAGTTTTCACTACCTGCGATATCTCGCCATCCTGCAGCTTGAAGGCAGCATTGGAGAATTCGGGCACCATATCGTTGCGGCCTACCAAACCAAGATCGCCGCCATTGTCTTTACTGCCGGGATCCTCGCTATAGAATGTGGCTGCGGTCTCGAAGGTCTTTTTACCATTTACTATTTCGGTGCGTATATCGTTAGCCTTATTTTTAGCGTACTGGTCGAGTTCGGGGTTGATGGGGGGATCGACCACTACCTGGCCTACCTCTATAGTGGCGGGGAAGAATGGCAGGCTATCGTTGGGTATCTTATTGAAGAACGCACGAACCTCGCCGGGTGTGATCTTTACATTTTGTATAAGGGTGGTCCTTACTTTATCGGCAAGCATGGACTCGCGTATCTCGTCCCTTTTATCTTCTTTGAGCTGGTACACCGTCTTGCCAATCGCTTCTTCTAGCTTTTCTTTAGAGCCGTAAACGTGTATAAAATAGCGTATGCGGTTATCCATCTGGCCATCCACTTCTTCATCGGTAACGTACACACTATCGCGCTCGGCCTGCTCCACAAGGAGTTTTTGCAATATCATCTGCTGGAGGAGGGCGCATTTCATATCATCGGTAATGGCAGGGTTCTGTGCTTTTTCCTGCGCGAACTGCTGCTCAAGCTCTGATTGAAGTACAATACGGTTGCGCCCCACTACGGCAAGTATCTTATCGACACTTTGCTGTGCGGCTGCGGGCTGCGGAGCAGCGATGATGAAAGATAAAAAGAGGGCTAATGTATATATACCAAAGGCGAGGGCCTTGCTGCTACGGATCATAATAAATATAAAAAGATATCAATGTTAGTATGGGC
>MKUN01000044.1:0-4542 GCA_001897835.1 Bacteroidetes bacterium 46-16 | reverse complement strand
GCATGGCATGGGCGGCTGCCCAGGTATCGAATTTGGGCATATCGCCAGCATGGAAGGTGTTCCAGCTATCGAACAAGGCAGGGCCCTCGGCCTTACCAAAGAGCCATTCGTTATATATATCGAAATAGCCACTGCGCAGCAACACATCGTAATAGGTGAAGAGACTGAAGGGGAACTGCGCGGCATACTGGTAAGACCAGTCGATGGAAAACCGGGCCCGGAGCATGGCAAGGCTCTCGGCCGTGATGCCATCGCTTACCACGGGGGCCAGCTTGAGGTATGTGCTGCGCACGGCATCTTCGAAACCGGCAGTGGCAGTCTTTGTGTTCTTATTCTTGCCCTTGTACCTGGGTATATCCTCGCCTGAGGCTATATCGGTATAGAGCTTTTTGTAGGCATCGTAGAGCATCTGCTTCGTTTCATCGGCACGGGGAGTCTGGCGTTCTATGTTGACGAATATCTCACCGTATATAATGGCCCAAACAGTCTTATCGGTATTCATATAGGTGCGGGCAGCCTCGTAATAGTTGACATGGTATGCCGGATCGGCCTGTATGCCATCGAGCCATGTCTCAAGGGCATATACGGTCTCATTATCATCCTCATATATCTTCCCCATATCGTGATACAGGAGGCCGGAATGCGGATAACGCTCTATGCCTTTCTGAAGCATGGCCTTAGCTTTTTTCCTGTCGCCGGAAAGGGAGAGGCATGCTGCCATGGCCTGGTAGCTTTGCTCATCGGCATCGCCACTGCTGATAACGGGCTCGAGTATCTTCTTAGCCTCATCATAATTGCCCATAAGATAATAGGCCCTGCCGAGCTCGCGATGCAATACCAACTGGCCCGGGGCTATTTGTATGGCCTGCTGGAAGATGGCTATTGCCTGGGCAAGATTGCCATTGCTCATATAATTGCGTGCATCGTTATACATAGTCTCTACTTCGGGTGAAGGCCATGTTTGCGCCGTGAGGCGGGGGGCCATCGAGAGGAATAAAAGACATAATATAAAACGGGACATAGCTGCCATCGGGGAACAAAAATAGTGTATAAGTTGTGCTTCGACAAGCGGGAGATCAATTGCATAATGGCTCAATACACAATGGCTCAATGAGCCTGCCCGTAAAACGTAAGAAAAGTGTGCGGGCATGAATGCTAAGAAAAGTGTGCCACACCACCAGTGTTGCTATATAGAGGTGTGGCACACTGTGCTGGTATAGAATTAGGATGGGTGCCTTTTAAAAGGATTTTTGGAATAGACGTAATAAAATATAGAAGTGTGAAATGGGCTACAGGCTTGGTTTGAGCGGGCCTTTAACAATTTATTGGTATTTATTTTTCTTTATAAAAATGCTTTATCGTTAATTTGCAGCGGTGAAACGCTTTATTGCCTATATCTGTTTGTTTGTCTTCTTCCTGCAGGCGGTGCCTGTGAAGCAGATCGGCAGGCTATTGGGCAAATGCACGAACACTGAAGAAGTACAAAATGAAGATGGCAGCATCCAAAAGGAAAAAAAGGATGACGTATTTCATTACTGCCAATATAATTACCATCTAAATGAAGTAATGTCTTTCTCCCGAAAGATATCGATACTGCTGCATAAGGCAGAACAACTGCACGAAAGCTACCCGGCAGATATACTTACCCCCCCACCCAACCGTTGCTAATACCCGGTTAAGATCACCGCAATTAAGGTGGTATCATCAATCGCGGGTACAATCCAGTTAGTTCCGGCTAACGATCCCCGCAATTTGTCCATCAAAACAGGTATTTATGCAACAAACATCATTTTTAGCAAAGTATAAGAAAGATTTTGTGGCAGGGCTTATTGTATTTCTCATTGCCCTGCCGCTATGCCTAGGCATAGCACAAGCTTCGAACGCACCACTTTTCTCGGGCCTTGTGGCCGGTATGGTGGGCGGCATAGTAGTAGGTTTTTTAAGCGGCTCGCATGTGAGCGTGGCGGGACCGGCGGCAGGCCTCACGGCCATAGTACTGGTAGCCATAGGTGAATTAGGCGCCTTCGATATTTTCGTGTGTGCGGTAATCATAGCCGGTGCCATACAACTGGCCCTTGGCTTCCTGAAAGCGGGAGGAATCGCGAACTTCATCCCATCGAGCGTAATAGAAGGTATGCTGGCGGGTATAGGCCTGACCATCATCATCAAACAAGTGCCGGATGCAGTAGGATATGCCAAGAACAGCAGTGCAAGAATGGCGGACGCCGATGACGGTATTGTATTCAACTTTATATCGACCTCGCTACAGCATGTAGAACCCGCTGCCATTATAATAGCCGTTATTGGCATAGGCCTGCTTGTGCTCTGGCAAACCAAGTGGTTCAAAAAAATACAATTGCTGCCTGCAGCACTGATCGTGGTAGTGCTGGGTATAGCGCTCAACGAAATGTTAAAATCGGCAGCACCATCGCTTTACCTGGACAATAAGCACCTGGTGAACATCCCGGTAGCTTCATCGCTGGGCGAATTTTTCGGCCAATTCACCCTCCCCAACCTATCAGGCTTTACGATGCTGAAGGTATGGGAAACAGGTATTGTAATAGCCATAGTGGCATCAATAGAGACACTACTGTGTATAGAAGCAGCCGACAAGCTGGATACACATAAACGATATACACCCGTAAACCGGGAGCTGAGGGCGCAAGGTGTGGGCAATATGATAAGCGGGCTGCTGGGCGGTATGCCAATGACCTCTGTGATCGTACGTACGTCAGCCAATATCAATGCTGGTGCACGTAGTAAAATGTCGACAATCTTTCATGGTGTTTTGCTGGTGATCTGTGCGGGATCGATACCTTTTGTACTGAACATGATACCCAAGGCATCGCTGGCCGCGATCCTGATCTTCACGGGCTATAAGCTATGCCGTCCTTCCATCTTCAAGCATATGTGGAAAGGCGGGTGGACACAGTTCGTACCCTTTATGGCCACACTTATCGCAGTAGTATCGCTTGACCTGCTGAAAGGTGTAGGCATAGGCCTGCTGATCAGCATATTTTACATACTGCGCCAGAATATGCGCATACCTTATTACTTCATCAGGAACAGCTACAGCAATGGTGACCTGGTGAAGCTGACGCTGGCACAGGAAGTATCCTTCCTGAACAAAGCCAGTATTAAAGAGACGCTGGAGAACATACCTGCGAACACGAGCCTGATCGTAGATGCGACACTGACCGAATATATAGACTTTGATGTGCTGGACATCATTAAGGAATTCCACGACATCAAAGCACCGGAAAAGAACATCAAAATGTCGCTGGTGGGCTTCAAAGATTCGTATAAGCTGCAGAGCAAGGTGACCGAAAAAGAGATCATATACAACCTGATGCATACGGATGAAGTGCCCAAGCGCTCATCGGGCGGACATAAAGACCTGCTGCAGCAATTATCGCGCGAAGCAGGAACAAAAAATTCACTATAAAAACAATAAATCATGTACTTAAAAAGAAGATATAATATAATACCTGAAGAGCTGAACCCGGAGATGGCCGTGGAATTACTGAAAGAAGGGAATTTCCGCTTCGTGAACAACCTGAAGATAAACCGTGACATGCTGCAGATGGTGAACGAAACGAAGGACGGGCAACAGCCTTTTGCCGCAATACTGAGCTGCATGGATTCACGCACTTCATCAGAGTTGGTCTTTGACCAGGGGCTGGGCGATATATTCAGCATAAGGATAGCCGGCAATGTGATCACCCAACATATACTGGGCTCACTGGAATTTGCCACTGCCGTAGCAGGAGTAAAGCTGATACTGGTGCTGGGGCACACGGGCTGCGGCGCCATAAAAGGGGCCTGCGACAATGTGCATATGGGACACCTGACCACACTGCTGCAAAAGATACAGCCCGCAGTGCAGGAAGAGACAAGCACTGTGCAGAACAGGAGCAGCAGCAATGCTGAATTTGTAAATAATGTTGCTATACTGAACGTAAAAAATTCGGTACAACAAATAATGGAGCAAAGCACTATAATAAAAGAGCTGGCCGACAATGGTACCATTGGCATAGTAGGTGCCATGTATGATGTAAGCAACGGCAAAGTGACCTTTTATGATAAAGATGCGGTGATGCGCACCCCGATGCTTCCCGATGATGAATCGGTGAAAGTGGTATAATTAAATTGGGGTGCCAGGACGGGGCTATTTTCATAGCCCTGTTTTTTTTTGCCTTAAGCTGAAGCAGATGAGCGGAAAAACCAAAATAGCAATGGGATATAAGTGTTTCGCAAATAATGTATGGTTACGTAATAATTGTGCCGGCGTAAAGCAACTTTGGTGTTTTGCAAATAACGTATGGTTTCGTAACAAGTGTGCCACACCAACGGTGTTCTGTAACTGAGGTGTTTCGTCAATAATGTATGGTTTCGTAACAAGTGTGCCACACCAACGGTGTAGTGCAACAGAGGTGTTTCGTCAATAATGTATGGTTTCGTAACAAGTGTGCCACACCAACGGTGTAGTGCAACAGAGGTGTGGCACACTGTGCGGACCTATAAAACAGATCGCCCCGTGGG
>MKUN01000043.1 GCA_001897835.1 Bacteroidetes bacterium 46-16 | reverse complement strand
TCGCTTCCGGCGTTATAGTATTACCGGCCAACAGGCCCGTTGGCGAGCTGATGGTCACATTGAAGTTGCAACTGTCCGCATTGCCGCCAAGATTGGTCACTACATATTTTACGTTAGTAACACCCTGGTTAAAGAAGGTACCGCTGGCATCGCCAACACCACTTCCACTGGTTGCACCCGTCAGGATATAAGTCACATTGCTACAGCCATTGGTGCCGGTCATAGTTGGTGCTATGCCGGTCACTACATTGTTGCAGGTAGTTATTGGAGCCGGGCAACTGATTATTGGCATTAAAGAATCTACCACATTTACATTGAAGGTGCAATACAAGGTATCACCACTGGTATCTGTTATACGATATGTCTCTGTAGTAGTTCCTATCGGGAAGGTAGAACCGGGAGGAAGTCCCGCTATAAGCGTTGTGGTTATGTTGTCAGTGCCTATGATCACCATACCATTGCCCGTACCGGTACTCAATGCATTCACCTGGTTGCTGCCTGCGTTGTAGGAGCCGCCGCCGCCGCCATTACCTGGATAATGGTACGAACCGCCGCCACCAGAATAGCCGCCACCGCCACCGCCGCCGGCGTTACCACCACCAGCACCGCCGCCAAAGCCACCGTTAATGTCAGGATTACCGCCACAGCCAAGGCCGCCGGCACCACCACTCAGGAATGAAACACCTGCTCCACCACATTGAGCAATTTGGCCATCGGTCAAAAAGCCACCACCATTACCTGCATGAGGACCACTGCCACTAGGTGCATTGGTAGCGCCATTACCGCCAACACCACCCACACCATAGTCGTTGGGGTATGCCGGGCTGTAACCATCATTGCCTGTAGTGCTAAGGCTGGCATCTATCGCTGCATTTATATCACAAAGATTACCACCGCCACCGCCGGCCACCAGCAGGGGCACATTACTGCTGGTAACGATAAAGCTACCGCCACCACCACCTGCACCTGCATGCACGTAACATGTAGTAAAGTTGGTCAACCCCTGTTGCCCTACAAGTATTTGCAGCACATCACCCGGTGTTACCGCAAAGTCGCCCTGCATATCTGCGCCAAGGCCGCCATTATTACCACCCTGTGCGCCTATAGCACGCATGTGCAGCGTGGTCACACCCGCAGGCACCGTATAGTTCACTATGCCCCCAGTATAAAAGAAGGTATCTGCAGGGGCTCCCCCGTTACAAACATTCACCCCGCTGGGCGGCGTAAAGTTCACTACTGCCCCACAAATATTCGCATCAGGAGCCACATTAATATCACCGGGGCAGCCAGTTATGTTAAAACACAGGCTTATCGTATTTACATAAGAGAAAATGTTTTGCCACAGGTTTACACCTTCTGTATTAGGAGACCAAAAATTGGGCTGTGTACATCCGCCGAAGAACACAACACCGGCCCCCCACTTTTTATAGGCTATCAGTGGATGCGCATCCACGCCATAGTTGGGATCATACAAAAGCGTAGTTAGGCCTGTTCCCAATACCCAGGCATGTGCAAAATAATTACCACTAAATGACGTAGCAGTAGGCGTGTATGGCCCAAGAAATATAGGGTCGCCTGGCACAGCAGTGGTGCCGTTAGCGGCAAGTGAGGTATTATTGTCAAATTGTAACACGGTACCACCAAAACCCCAGTTTTCGTTACCGCCATTCCATGGTGCTGCGTTGATGAACAAACGGCCTCCGTTATTTACCCAGCTTTCTATGGTTGCCTGGTTGGCGAGCATATACGCTTCCAGGTAAGTATCATTATTCTCACTGCCCTCCATCATCACAAAAGTGGTAGAGCCATTGAATATGGTTGCTGCTGGCGTACTGTAATTATACTGCGTCCATCCGGCCACACCAAATACATTGTTCATGCAGGTTATATTTTGCGTCTGGCCCCATGGATCATGGTCCTGCATATAAACTGCAATAGCCCATGCATTATACTGCATACCACTGAATAGTACGATCAGTGATAATAGCCTCATTATTGCCTTTGGCCGCCCTCCCGGCAGCGCCCTCAGCATGGCAAATAAATTACGTTTTAAGTAGGGGTGTTTCATACGATCTCTGTTAGTTTATATTTTAGCGAATGTTAAGTTATTATTAACTCATGGCGGGAAAGGATCATTATCCTTAGCGAAAGATACAAACTGTTTTTCCATATTTATATACTTTTTCAAAAATTCTTTATGAATTTCTATACAAAAAATATATAAAACACTTTATTGCAAAGAATATAGAATATTAAAATAAACTAATAAAAAGTATTAATCACTCGTTTCTGTCTGGTGCTGGTATAGTTTCGCGTACTGCCCGTCAAGTTGCATCAGGTCTTCATGGCTGCCCTGTTCAGCTATGCTGCCATTGTCCAGCACTATGATCTGGTCAAATTGCCAGCTCGTAAAGATCCGGTGGGTGATGACTATAGTGGTCTTGCCTTTTAAGTATTCCTGCAGGTTATCCAGTATTGTTTTTTCGGTCTGTGTGTCCACAGCCGATAGCGATTCGTCCATCAGCAGTATATTACTGTTCTTCAGCAGTGCGCGGGCCAGTACCATACGTTGCTTCTGCCCGCCCGATAGCATAACACCGCGCTCACCGATCACCGTATCATAACCTTTTGCAAATCCGGCTATATCTTTATCCAGGTCGGCAAGGCGCGCAGCTTCTTTCACTTCGGCCTCAGTAGCATCGTCATTGCCGAATTTAATATTGTTGAATACGGTGTCCGAGAACAGGAAGGCCTCCTGCGGCGCATAAGCTATTTGCCTGCGCAGGGCTTTCAGATCATAGCGGGTCACAGGTATATCATCCACCTGCACTTCACCTTCCTGCACATCATACATGCGCAGCAGCATATGTGCTATGGTCGATTTTCCCGAACCTGTTTTGCCGATTATTGCCACCCTTTGCCCCGGTTTTATATGCAGGTCCAGGTCTTTCAGCGCAGTAATGCCGGTATGGGGGTAGGTAAAGGTGACCTGTTGCAGGTCCACCTTGCCTTTTATCTCATGCTGCACCGCATTCGCAGGGCTTTGCAGCTCCGGCACTGTGTCCAGGAATTCATTGATGCGTTTTTGCGAGGCGTTGGCACGCTGCACCATCGAGGCCACCCAGCCTATGCTCGATATCGGGAACATCAGCAGGTTGATGTACAAAATGAATTGCGCAATGTTGCCTACCGTTACCCCTTTACCATTTATCGCAAGGTAGCCCCCGATCAATACCGTGCTCAGGAAGCTGAGACCCACAAAAAGTGTGATGGCCGGAAAATATATCGACTCCGTCAGCGACAGGTTGATGCTGCTCTTCCGGTATTCCTCCGACGTATCGTTGAAGAAGCGCATCATATTCCGCTCCTGCACAAATGATTTGATGACCCGGATGCCTGAATAAGACTCCTGCGAAGTAGAGGTAAGTCCCGACAACTGTGCCTGTATCTTTTCGCTCTTTTTATAGATCAGCCTGTTCACCAGGTATACCGAGAGGGCCAGGAATGGCAAGGGAGTGATCACGTATATCGTCAGCATCACATTAACCCGGAACATGTACCAGAAGCAAAGTACCGTGAGTGCCACAAGGTTGGCACTATACATAATGGCCGGGCCCGTATACATCCGCACCCGCGATACATCTTCCGACAGGCGGTTCATCATATCACCGGTAAAGTGCGTTTTAAAAAAATGCGTATGCAGGTGCTGGTAATGGTTAAAGATCTCATTCTTCTGGTCGAACTCTATGTGCCGCGACATCACGATGATGGTCTGCCGCATAAAGAACATGAAGATACCCCGCATCACTGCCAGGCCCAGCAGCAGCAGGCCGCTGCCTATGATATAGCGGCTGCTCACCGGCAGGTGCATTTTCATATTGGCCTGCACCTTGTCCAGCACCTGCCGCACCACGTCGGGTTGCATAACGGTAAAAATATTGGAAGTGGTTACGAACAGCAGGCCCAGCAGCAAGCGCCATTTATATTTGGCAAAATATTTATTCAGCGCTGCAAGATTCTTCATAGCCTGCAAATGTCGGTAAATACAGGCCTTTAAAAGAATAGAATTTAATTATTGATAAATTGCAGGATTCCGCTAAATTTAATTAGGAATACTGCATATGAAATACCTCTATTTATTGGCTGTTTTACTGTTGATGGCCCCAAACAGCAAAGCGCAGACCTGGGACTGGGAATGGGAAAGAGCAGGCGGTGGCACCGCTGCCGAAGAACTTGGTGGCCAGTCGGTGAGCGATCTTGTGGGCAATACGTATGTCATTGGCAATTTTAAAAGCACTACTGCCAGCTTTGGTGTCTTTACCCTGCCACTTACCGGCACACGCAATATGTTCGTGGCGCGCTATAACTACCTGGGCAATGTAATATGGGCCCGCAGTTCATCGGCCTGCAACGACAGCAGGGCAATGGCCGTCGCCCTCGACCCTATGGGCAGCGGTGTCTTTGTAGCAGGCACTTACACAGGCCCTTCCATCACTTTCGATACGGTTACACTTACCAGCGCTACCAACGGTGGCATGTTCATCGTAAAGTATGATAACAGCGGCAATGTGGTATGGGCCAAAAATGCCACTGAGACCAATAGCTCCAGCGCGCTATCGGTAGCTGCCGATGTGTGGGGCAATTGCTACGTGGCCGGCGAATACAAAGGCACAAGCATCGGCTTTGGTACTGCAACGGTCAATAATTTCGGCCTCGATACTTTTGATATGTTCCTGGTGAAGTATGACAACAGTGGCAATGCAGTATGGGCCAAAGGTGCAGGCGGCAGCGGCCTCGACGGTGCAAACAGCATAAGCATCGGCAGCAGCGGCGCAGGCGATGTATATGTAACAGGATATTTCTCCAGCCCGGTTGCCACATTCAGCCCGCTTACACTCAATAATGCCAACAGCAACCTGAATACTTTTATCGTGAAATACGATACCAGTGGCAATGCACTATGGGCACGTAAGTCGATAGGCAATACAGGGCGAAACGGCAACTGGGTGGCCGCCGCGATAGACCCTGCCGAAGACGTATTTGTTTCCGGCAGTTTTACAGGCCCCACCGTACAGTTCGATACGGCTACGCTTAGCAATGTCAACAGCAATACGCTCGATGTATTCCTGCTGCAATACGACAGCAGCGGCAATTTGAAACATGCCATGCGTGCAGGCGGCGATAAAGACGAGATAGCAGGCGTAACTGTCGATCAGAATGTGGGTGGACGCATATTCCTTACCGGCTATTATTCCAGCGATTCGCTGAGCATCGATACCTTCACCCTGCATAATTACATGACCGATGGCAGCACCGACATTTTCAGCATCGGCTTTAACGACCAGTGGCAGAGCTTCTTTGCCAAAACCGCGGGTGGCCCCCTTAACGACCGGGCACTTTCCTGCAGCGTGCATGGTGTTGGCGATATGTACATAGGCGGCGATTTTGCAGGGCAGTATATGTTCTTTGGCAACGACACTGCCGAGAACCATGCCATAAACGGCAGTGCAGATATCTTTGTGGCCAAGCTCAGCATACCTATCAATGGCATCGGTAATACGGAGCAATCCGGTGCAGGCATCAGCATATACCCTAACCCTGCACACGATCTGCTGAACATACAGGTACCTGTGAATATCGGCGATGCTTCCGTCAGCCTTTTCAGTCTTAGCGGACAAAAGATAAATGTACCGGTAAACAATATCAGTAGGGGTATGCAAATGCAACTTAGCGGCATTGCCCCCGGCATGTATCTTTTACAGGTGAAGCATGGCAGCACCCTGCAATATTTCAAAGTAATGTACAGGCTGTAACGGCTTGCATACATTTTAGATATGCTTTCGCTACTTTTGCGGCGAAATCGTCACCTAAATGAAAGTAGCAGTAGTAGGTGCAACAGGGCTGGTAGGCAGTACCATGTTGCGTATTCTTGAAGAAAGGAATTTTCCCGTAACCGAACTGATCCCTGTAGCCTCCGAGCGCTCGGCAGGCAATAAAGTTGTTTTTAAAAACACGGAATATACCGTGCTTACGGTTGATGAGGCCCTGGCGAAAAAGCCGGCACTCGCCCTGTTCTCCGCAGGCGGTTCCGTATCGCTCGAGCTGGCCCCGCGCTTTGCGGAGGCCGGTTGTTACGTAGTTGACAATTCTTCAGCATGGCGCATGCACCCCGATAAGAAACTCATCGTACCCGAGGTGAACGGGCATGTACTTACCAAAGACGATCTTATCATTGCCAACCCTAACTGCTCTACCATACAAATGGTGATGGTGTTGCAGCCGCTGCATAAGCATTACATCATAGAGCGCGTAGTGGTAAGCACCTACCAGTCGGTAACGGGCACGGGGCAGAAAGCGGTAAAAGAAATGATGGATGAGCGGGCAGGCGGCAAGGGCTTTGGTGTATATCCCCACCCCATCGACCTAAATGTTTTGCCACACATCGACAGCTTCCTCGACAATGGCTATACAAAGGAGGAGATGAAAATGGTGAACGAGACCTGCAAGATAATGGGCGATGACAATATCAAGGTAACAGCTACTACGGTACGCGTGCCTGTAATAGGCGGCCACAGTGAAAGCGTGAACATACAGATGACACGGGATTTTGATGAGAACGTGGTGCGCGAAATGCTATCGAACACATCGGGGATCATCGTGGTGGATAACCCTGCTATGAATGCCTACCCCATGCCACTGGATGCCGAAGGGAAAGACGAAGTGTTCGTGGGCAGGATACGAAGAGATTATTCACAGGCCAATACACTCAATTGCTGGATAGTGGCCGACAACCTGCGCAAAGGTGCTGCCACCAATGCCGTACAGATAGCCAAGTATCTACACAACCAGGGCTGGATAAATTAACGACCAAAGGCTTTAGCACTCCATTTTCTCTACCCTTCTTTCATGGCGGCCGCCTTCAAATTGGGTGGAGAGAAAAACAGCTACAAATTGCTGCGCCTGCTCAGCAGATATAAAGCGTGCGGGCAGGCAAATGATATTGGCATTGTTATGCTGGCGCGACAATGCCGCAACTTCTTCATTCCAGCATACGGCTGCGCGTACTCCTTTATGCCTGTTGGCAGTTATAGACACACCGATGGCGCTGCCGCAGATCAATATTCCCACAGAGGCTGCACCACTGGCCACCATCTCTGCAACGGGGTGTGCAAAGTCGGGATAATCAACACTGTCTTTACTAAAGGTGCCTTTATCATCTATCTGCCAGCCTGCATCGGCAAGAGCTTTTTTGAGTGTTTCTTTCAGCTCATAACCCGCATGATCACAACCGATGGCGAGGGGCAATTGCTTATTGAATACGGTATCGTGCATAGTATTAACTGTTTTCGTCCAATGCTTGTTTTCTCTTTCTTTCTTTAACGGCCCTGTCACTGATCAATACTGACAGCTCGAACAATATATAGAGCGGTATAAAAACGATAAAGCAACTAAACCAGTCCGGAGGAGTGATCACCTCGGCGAGCAGCAATAAAATAATTATGGCATAGCGGCGCTTATCGCGCATGAGCTTCGGCGTGAGTATGCCCAGACGTGAAAGGAAGTAAACAATAATAGGCAACTCAAATACCACACCCATTCCCAGTATCAGGTCGCTCATGGTATCGTAATAATTGTCCATCGTAATGATGTTCTGGAAGGACGGACTTAACTGGTACGAGCCAAAAAAGTTGAGCGTGTAAGGCGCGATGATCAGGTAAGAAAAGAGCACCCCGATAAAGAACAGCAGAGAGCCCCAGAACACGAAGCTGCGCGCATACCTGATCTCTTTGGGCTTAAGGGCAGGCCTGATAAATTTCCATAACTCCCAGAGCATGTAAGGGAAAGAAAGTATAAGGCCCAGCATACCGGATACGGACAGCGCCATTACAAACTGGCCGGCAAGCTCGGTATTTTGAAATTTTATACTGACATCGGTAAGGCAAAGTGCATCGATATGCAAAAGCTTAGCCAGCCAGCAAAACCATTTGTAGGCAATAAAATCGGGTTTGGCAGGGCCAAGAATGATGTGCTCAAAAATCCACTCGACCCGGAAGAAAACAAAAATGGCGCAAACCATGAATACAACCAGTATGCGGATGATATGCCAGCGCAGGTCTTCGATATGATCTGTGAAGCCCATCTCCCCGTAAGGGTTATTGTTCCTGCTACTGAAGAAATTTTTAAGGAAACTCATGCTTTGCCTTAGCGGCGGTAAAGTTAGTTAAATAGGGAATAAGGTATAATGAATATAGTTGTTAATATTTAAGGGGCTGAATTAACAGCGGGGCAATAACGGATATTGCCCCGCTAAATATATATATGCGTGAATATTACTTTTTGTAGACTTTTACGCTACAGGTATAATACTGTAGTTTTTCTATCTGCTCCTCGCGGCTGAGCCTGCCCAGCTTGTTGGTCTTTGGCAGGTGGATGTTCACATCTTTATCGAGGTTTTTGATGAGCTGCAATATGGCTTTTGAGCTAACTGCATAGGTTGTGCCCTCGCTCTGGGGTGAATTAGCCGCAACCACTGCAACGAGGTTGCCTTTGGTATCTATTACCGGTCCGCCACTCTGGCCGGGATCTGCTGGTATCTCGAGGCGGTATTGCATCGAATCGCCCTGGAAACCGTTCTTAGCGCTTATGTAACCTTCGGTATATACGATATCATCTTCAGGGAAACCCAGGGTAAAGACCCGCGAGCCAATTGGTGACTTTGTGGCTGCGAAGGTATAGGGTACATCGGTTTTGCTGAAACGGAAAGAATTTTTCTCCACCTTCAGCAGGGCGATATCGGTTGTGGGATCATAATCGACCACGTATGCTTTGAAGTAACGGCCTTCATGATTTTGTATATAAACGGAATCGGCGCCATCGGTAACGTGGTAATTGGTAATAAAATAACCATCATTGGTAATGGCAAAGCCGGTGCCGGTATAGCGGGCCAAAGCAGGCGGGGGTGCCTGGGTATCTTTCTTGTCCTTTATGTCCTTTATGAGCTGGCTTTGTGAACGCTCTATGTTCTCGAGCTTGCGACTCAGCACTTTATACTGGGATGCAGTGCCTTTTTTAACATTGTGATTGAAGATCCAAAAAGCACCAAGCGTAGTAAAAAGCGCTACACCTGCCGCTACGGCAGCAGTGCGCAGGTAGTGTGTGCGAAGCGGTATACTACGCGAAGGGGTTGTTGATGAGGCCTGCTTGCTGCGTACATCCTGCAACATATCCTGGAAGCGGGTATAGGCCCCGAAGCCTTCGAGTGAACGCAGGAGGTTAAGGCACTCATTGAACTCTGCGGCAAAGAGCGGGTCGGTAGCGAGGCGATCGCGCAAAACTGCCTGTTCTGCATCGGGCATAGTACCTGATACATAAGCTTCGGCAAGGCCCCATATGTGGTTGTCCGTTGACATGATCAATTTCCCATTTTTGCGCCTGAGCCGTAAAATATCTTACGAAGGCGGGCCAGGCATTTATACTTCTGTGTTTTGGCATTATCGGGGTTGGTGTACCCGAATGCCGAGGCAATTTCCTGCATGCTTTTATCGTGCTGGTAGAATGCCTTTAATAAAGAACTACAGGGCTCACCTAACTGCTGCAGGGCAGCATTCAACTGCTCGTAATGACCTTCCCTTTCTTCCTGCGCCTTAATATCATCTTCATAAGCCCAATCCTTACCATTATCTATACCTGCGCTATCGGGCAGGTGTATGGGTTGCTTCTGCGCACGCTGCAACTTTTTGTACCAGAGGTGTTTGCTGACTGCAAAGAGGTAAGTACCTACGCGGCATGTGAGCCTGAAGTCTTCGCTCTGCGCCTTGCCAAACAATACCACCATAGCTTCCTGGAAAATATCTGCGGCATCGGTTCCATCCCCGCCATTTTTCAGTATCCAGTTGGTAACCGTATCACAGTTGCGGAGATATATCTGCTCCGTAGCTTCCCTGTCGCCTAAAGCCAAACCCGACAATAATTGCTGCTCTGTATATAACGGCTTATTCACTTATTAATACCTGTTTGAAAAAAAAGTAACCCAAAGAAATTGTGAAAAGTGTGCTAATGTGAAAATATGAAAATATATTGTCTATCCCATGTGCCCGCGGAGGGGGTAAGCTTTTTACCCAGATATTTTTTATCCCATGTTTTTATTGAGGCTCAATAGATTAAGGGTAAAAAATATCCCAAAAATATCACAATTCTATCCCAGCCCATTCAAAAGTGAATATGAAAAAGCGTTTACTTTTGGTGCTGCTGCTGTGGGCGGAAAGTATTGTATTCACTGGCTTATACGTTTTTTGCAGATGTTAGCAAATGTCAATTGGCCTTGAGAACGCTATAAAGTTCTGCCGCCGTACTCATAATAATATTTTTTTCAAGTTGCGCTTTTTTATAAAAAACCATGGCGCAGGATGCAAGATACGATATGGAAGGGGGGTGCTCCAAAAAAAGTTGAGTAACTACTTTGCCTTACAGGTGTAGCATGTGATTTTAAAAACATTAAAGATTATCTAAAAAAATATTTAATTATTTTTATAAAAGGGAGGTTACCTTTTGGGATATAGGGTATAAATAAGCAATAACCATTAAAAAAATTTAATCATGAAATTTGTAAAACTGAGCATTTTCGCCCTGACACTGGGCCTTTTCATTACTTCTTGCGGTAACAGCGAAAACCAGGAAGCCGCTACAGAAGATTCTGCTGCTATGGCACCTGCTCCTGCACCGGAAGCTGCTCCTGAAGCTGCTCCTATGGCAGACACAACTGCTGCTCCTGCTGCTGACACTACAAAAGCAATGGAAAATAAATAATATCTTTTCCACATTTAACCAAAAGCCATCCTGCCAAAACGGGGTGGCTTTTGATTTTGCCTCATTCCCATCTTTTTCCCAAAAAATATTATGTGTAAAGGGTTACCTTTTAGGAATTGGGGTATAAACTATAAATCAATCCAAAAAAAGCAATTTTATGAAATTCGTAAAACTGAGCATCATCGCAATGGCCCTTGGCCTGTTCGTTACTTCATGCGGTAACAATGAAAATGCATCGGAAGCAACTGCTGATTCTGCTGCTATGGCACCGGCACCTGCTCCTGAAGCTGCACCTGCACCGGCACCTGCTGACACAGCTATGAAAGCTGATACAGCTATGAAGGCTGCACCTGCTGCCGATACCAGCAAGAAAATGAAATAATCTCAGACAAAATGCACACAAAACGTCCCGCCTTCGTTGCGGGGCGTTTTTTATGGCGTTGCGGCAGCAGCGATGCAAATACAGGACGCTCCGAAGGAGCTCACCATCAATAAAAACATTTTAGCTACAAACAGGACGTCCCGATGGGACTGTTTAAGGCGTAATATGTTAGCGGATGCATTAACGGGACTTTTTTATAGCGTTGAGCGGAGGGAGTATGTAAATGCAGGGCGATCCGAAGGAGCTCACCATCAAAAAACATATTGGCTACAAACAAGATGTCCCGATGGGACTGTTTAAGGCGTAATGTATTGGCGGTTGCATTATCGGGACCATTTTTATAGCGTTGAGCGGAAGGACGATGTAAATGCAGAGCGCTCACTATCAATAAAAACATATTGGCTATAAACAAGACGTCCTGATGGGACTGGGTGAGGCGTAATGTATTGGCGGTTGCATTATCGGGACCTTTTTTATAGCGTTGAGCGGAGGGACAATGCAAATGCATGGCGATCCGAAGGAGCTCACCAATAAAAAACATTTTAGTTATAAACAGGCGGCTCTATGGGACTTATCCCGGTACGTAATGAGATCGGGCGTTAATCTTTACCGGCTATTATAATGACTATCTCACCTTTGGGAGCATGCGCTTCATAGTGCTGTGCCAGCTCAGCAAGTGTGCCTTTACGTGTTTCCTCAAACATTTTGGTGAGCTCGCGGCAAACTGCGGCCTGCCTGTCGACCCCAAAATACTGCTGCAGCTCATTAAGCGTCTTTAACAGGCGATGGGGCGATTCGTATAGTATGATGGTTCGTTCTTCTTCAGCAAGTAATTTCATAGCGGTTTGGCGCCCTTTTTTAAGGGGCAGGAAACCTTCGAAGACAAAGCGGTTGGATGGTATACCGGACTGCACAAGCGCCGGAACAAATGCAGTGGCACCCGGCAGGCATTCTACAGGTATATTATTACGAATGCACTCACGAACCAAAAGGAAACCAGGATCGGATATGCCGGGTGTGCCCGCATCGGTAATGAGCGCATATTGCTTACCGGCCTGCAATTGCTCAATAAGATGGGTAAGTACTTTATGCTCATTGTGCTGGTGGTAGGGAGTGAGGGGTTTTTGAATATTATAGTGGCGCAGCAGTACAGAACTGGTGCGGGTGTCCTCACACAAAATACCATCAACCTGCTGTAGTACTGATACTGCACGGTAAGTAATATCCCCAAGGTTGCCGATGGGGGATGGTATGAGATAAAGACGCATAAGCCCAAGCCCCAAAGGAGCCCTTTTGTTAATTATTTTACCCTTCTACCAGTGTGAAGTCGAAGGCTTCCATTACCTGGTTAGCGAGCAGTTTCTTACATGCATCCTGCACTAAAGTATTTGCATCATCTTTATTGGCCGCATCAAGCGTGAGCGTGATGTGCTTGCCAATGCGTACATCCTGTACCTGTGTCAGGCCCAGGTTGTGTAAACTGCTGCTTACTGCTTTGCCCTGCGGGTCGAGCAGTTCTTTAAGCGGCATTATGTTGATATGTGCTGTGTATCTCATCAGTAAAATAATTAAGCTGCCGCAGGCACTTCATCGCCTGCAGGTGCCTTATAAATAAAAGACAAAAGTATATACAATATAAAAGCCAAAGGTATGGCCAAGATTTTGAGGAAAGGTAATGCCAGCAAGCTCAATACGACCAATACCATGTGCGGCCATGTGGTAGCCAAAGACCATTTGCCGGGTATGAACTTAAAAAATTTGATGCGTGATACCATAAGCCAGCAAAGCAGTGCTATGATAATGTAAATAACCGTGGTATTCTGCAGGTAAATGCCCAAGTTGAAGGGGTTGTACCAGGCGATGAGGGGAAAAGATGCAATAAAGAGGCCGACAGCGGGTGTGGGCATGCCAATAAAGTATGTTTTCTGTTTGGTGGTGGTCACATTGAACTTAGCCAATCTTAAGGCCGCAAAACAGGCTATAAGAAAAGCGGGTGTAGTGGCCAGCATGCTCACATCCATAGCATTGGGCTGTTTCATATATGCGGTCCAGAGGAGCTTGAACATGATCATAGCCGGGGCTACGCCAAAGCTTACCAGGTCGGCAAGTGAATCGAGGTCCTGCCCAACGGGGGAGAATATATTCAGCGCGCGTGCTGCGAGACCATCAAGCAAATCGCAAATAGCGGCTATGAATATAAACAAGCTACCCAGGTAGGCCTGCTCGGTAGCAGAAACAATATACTGCTCACCATAAAGATTGGCCCAAAAGGGCTGGAGACTAAGTATGAAAGCAATAGCGATGCAACCACAAAAGAGGTTGGCTACCGTAAGCAGGTTGGGTAAGTGCTTCATGAGATGCCAAAAATAGTAAATAGTAGATAGTAATTTAACAGAAAGTGGGCTGCAGAAAGCAAAATGCGTTATGGATTTATATTATATTAATGATTTCCCGATAGCTAAAAACAGGTACAGGATACCAAGGTTATAAGCTTACTGAATACAATCCGGAATTATAAATACAGGACGCTCCGAAGGAGCTAACAATTGTCTAAAAAAAACATATTGCTATAAACAGGTCGTCCCGATGGGACTATGGTGGTGTGTATGATGGGATAAAGGGCGGTATGCCTTAACCTGTAGGAATGTGAAAAGCGATACCGGTAAAATAAACGCGTCTGACCGCGGAAAGCGGTACTGACGCTATCTGTTTGGATGAGATTTTATCTCAAGCTAAACAACACAGGATGCTCCGAAGGAGCTAACAATTGTCTAAAAAACATATTGCTATAAACAGGTCGTCCCAATGGGACTATGGCGGTGTGTATGATGGGATAAAGGGCTGTATGTTTTAAACTATCGGACTGTGAAAAGCGGTACCGGTATAATCTACGCCCTAAACGCGCCTGACCGCGGAAAGCGGTACTGACGCTGCCTACATAATGCGTTTTGGAGTGGGCCTTATATTGTTATCATCAAGACCTGTGATCTGCACAATACCGGGCTGTTTACCGGGTTCGATACTGCCGATCTTATCCTGCATTTGCAAGGCGGCGGCACCAGACGAGGTAGCCCAGCGAAGCAGCAAGCCCCATTCAAGGCCGGAGTATTGCGCCCTGATCGTGTATAGCTCGGAAAGGATACAAAGCTGGTGATTGGACGTAAGGCTATCGGTACCTATACAGATGTTCTTTGCATGCTGCAATAGCATATCCATATCAGGTAAACGGCCCTCGATGTATTTATTGGCATTGGGACAGAGGCACCAGTAAACGGCGGGGAAATTATCCTGCGCAAATTGCAGGTCTTCAGCCGTTGCAAAGGTATTGTGTACAAATATGAAAGGATGCGAAGGGCTAAAGTATGGCAGGTAGGTTTGTAAAGGCGACTTGCCGGATGGCTCAAAAAAAGCCGCATCGATATTCAGGCTGTGCAACAGGTCATTGACGGCACCGCTCTTGTCTTTATAAAAATTAAGCTCTTCAATGGTCTCTTCGTTGTGTATGGAAATCAGTGCATCCTTATCGTAAGCATCGATAAGACGGAATAAAGAAGGCGAAACGGAATAAGGGGCATGCGGCACTATGGACTGGCGCAATATTTTATCGCCGGACTGCTGAGCAGTGTACTGCAGGTAAACTTTTTCTGAAAAATCGAGCATTTGCTGCGCGCGTTCCTCGGTAAAGCCCAGGCATTCGACAAAAGTATGAATGTGCAAACGGTCAAGAGCCCTGATATCGAGCGTATCGGCGCTATTGGCAATATCGCCCACTGCCACTACACCATTCTCCAAAAGTTCGTCGTAGGCTTCGTGGCGGGCTGTTATCTTCTGCTCGATGGTAAAGCTCTCCCGCTTCCATATCACCTGCTGCAGGAAATGCATGAGACCCGTACCCTCGCCAACAAGGTCTTTCATATGCGAGAGCTCAAGGTGGCAATGTGCATTTACAAAGCCGGGGCTTAATATACCGTCGTAATGAACGACATCTGCCAGCGGGGCATCTTCACTATGCAGGGCAATGATACTGCCATCATCGGCTACCTCTATCACGGTGCCCGGCGGCAGCCACTGATAACCATTATGGATGCGTGAAGCAGTGATCAGCATGGTGCTACTGTGTCTTGAAATGTTTCAAATGAATGATCTCCCTGTCGGTTAGCAAACGCCATTTTCCGCGGGGCAGATTTTTCTTGGTAAGGCCAGCATACATCACACGATCGAGCTTCTCGACCACATAGCCGAGGGACTCAAATATGCGGCGCACGATGCGGTTCTTGCCACTGTGTATCTCCAGGCCCATCTCGTTCTTTTTTTCGAGGTAGGCCATTTCATCTACCTGTACTTTACCATCCTCAAGCTCGAGGCCTTCCATTATCTTATTAAAATCGGCCTTAGTAAGCGGCTTATCCAAGGTAACCTGGTAGACCTTCTTTACCATATAACCCGGGTGCGACAGCTTCTGTGCGAGATCGCCATCGTTGGTAAGCAGTAGTAATCCCGTAGTATTACGGTCGAGGCGGCCTACGGGATAAACGCGATCTTCCTCAACACCCGAAATGAGATCCATTACCGTTCTGCGACCTTCGGGATCATCAGTGGTGGTAATGAAATCTTTAGGTTTATTGAGCAATACGTAAACCAGGTTTTTCTGCAGGGTAAGTTTTTTACCGGAAACGGTTACCATGTCGTCTGCAGTAACCTTATGCCCGGGATCCATAACCAGCTCACCGTTTACCTTCACTTTACCTTTTTTCACCAGTTCGGCAGCATCGCGGCGGCTACACTCACCGCTATGAGCTATGTATTTATTGAGGGGCATAAGGCCATCGGTCTTCACTTCGGCAACGACCTCCTCATCTTCAGCATCCAGCTCATCCTCCGCATCCATTTTCTCAAATTTCTTTATTGCCCGGTCCTCATCAAATTTCTTTTTGGGTTTGATGCTCCGCTCTTTTTTGGCATTGGCTATAAATCCCCGAATGGGTTTATCCTCTTCAAGGGATTTTGTGTAACCTTCCAGTTCGCTAACTGTTCTTTCTATTTTATCTTTTTTGGGTTCGGGCTTAAATATATCATCACCAAACTTCTTTTTTTCTTCAGTGGGCTTGTCGAATTTCTTCTTTGGCTTATCACCAAATTTGCCCGCAGGTTTGTCCTCGTCGTGTTTCTTTTTGAATGGTTTGTCAAAGTCCTTACCCGGATTGCTATCCCCGAATTTTTTGTTGAAAGGCTTATCAAATTTTTTAGCCGGTCTATCCTCTTTATCTTCGAACTTTTTCTTAAAAGGCTTGTCAAAGTCTTTTCCTGGTTTGCTGTCCCCGAATTTTTTGTTGAAGGGCTTATCGAATTTTTTAGCTGGTTTATCGTCTTTATCCTCGAATTTCCTTTTAAAAGGCTTGTCGAAGTCTTTTCCCGGTTTGCTGTCCCCAAATTTTTTGTTGAAAGGCTTATCAAATTTCTTCGCGGGCCGATCCTCTTTATCCTCGAATTTCCTTTTAAAAGGCTTATCGAAGTCTTTTCCCGGTTTGCTGTCCCCGAATTTTTTGTTGAAGGGCTTATCGAACTTTTTAGCCGGTTTGTCATCCCGGTCAAACTTCTTTTGATAAGGCTTATCGCCATATCCTGCATCATCCCTTTTTTTAGGAAAATTGCCCCCCGGGCCTGCAGCCCTTGGGCCTGAAGGTTTTTTATATATGTTGCCGGCTGCTTTCTTTTTAAAAGGGCCTTGCGAATTACGTTTTTCCATTGGGATAATTTATCAGAATAATCGGCAAAGGTACATATAATTAAGCAGCCGCTTAAGTGGAATATAGGCGGAATTGAGAGAGATTTGCCGGAATTGGAGAAAAATTGGCCAAATTGTAACTTTTTTTTTGAAGCCGCGATATACTAGTGAATGGAGCTTAATGATTACAATGAATGCGTACATCAATGGGCCGACCCCCTTTTCAGATTTGCCTGCAAGTGCACGGGGCATGAAGAGGACGCACGCGACATTGTACAAAGCAGCTTCGAAGTATTGTGGCAAAAAAGGAAAGATGTGGTGCCGGAGAAAGGAAAAGCCTTTTTATTCCAGGTGGCCTACAGGCAGTCGGTAGATAACTACAGGAAGAAAAGAAGGGTAACCTATAATGAAGTGCCCGAACAGGCCGAAAGCATTAAGCCCGGAAACCCTGACCTGAAAAGAGTGCTGGAGCGCGCGCTGGCACAACTGGATGAGCAGGCAAGAGCACTGGTGCTGCTGAAAGACCATGAAGGCTACCGGTATGAAGAAATAGCCCGGATAACCGGGCTAAGCGACAGCCAGGTGAAAGTGTACCTGCACCGCGCGCGGAAAACACTGAAAGAATACCTGGTAAAGGTGGAGCATATCATATAAAAATGAACAGCGCTATGGTGACAATGGAGAACTACGAGGAATACCTGCTGCTGCACGCCGATGGCGAGCTGGGCGAGGCTGAGGAAAAAGCACTGGCTGCTTTTATGAGCGAGCACCCTGAACTACGCCATGAGATGGAGCTGTATATGGCCACAAAGCTGCTGCCTGATACCAGAATGGTATATGATGGCAAGGAGCAGCTACTGAAAAAGCCAGGCAAGGTTGTAGCATTCAGAAACTGGGGGGTATATGCTGCCGCCGCAGGCATAGTACTGGCCCTAGTGCTGGTATGGAAATGGCCCGTACAGAACACGACCAATAACATAGTGGTGCAGGTGAACAATAACCATATAAATATCAATAGCACAGCCCCGAAGGACACCATCGCGAGAAAACAGGAAACCGAAGAAGAGCCTATTGCAACCACCGAAGACCAAAAAGAAGTAAGAAAAGAGCCACAAGCCTCATTACAAGTAAGGCCTAAAGCCCATCACTATGCAAATGAAGTAAAGAGAAATATACCTGAACAGGAAGTACTGGCGAGTATGAATGTACTGCCCATGAAAACCCTGCCTGAAGCTGCTGTACAGGCCACGCCGAAACCTATAGCGATAGAAGTGCCCCGGGTGCAACTACCTGAACCTGAGGCCCAAAATGATGGTACCGGTGCCCTGCTGGCACGACTGCCCATAAAGCAGGAAGGCATCAGTACCATAAGCACTGCCGTAAATAACAAGCTTGAGAAAGTACGTAACATAAAAGACAATATTAAAAACACAGACCTGTCCGTAAGGCTGGGGAATAAGGAACTATTTGTAGTAAGATTTTAAAACACGACACAATGAAACTAATATATTGCCTGATGGCCACCATACTGCTGACATCAACGACAGCGATGGCACAAGAGAAAAAAGACAATACAGACACGGCTAAGAAACACAAAAAGGTACTTACCCTTGGGTCTGCCGGCATTCAAATATCTGAAACAGATACTACTGCAAAGGAAAAGTCATTTGACGTAGAAATAGGTGTAGTGGACGTAGGCGTAAATACGCTGATAGACAATACCATTTATGGAAATGCTGTGACACAGAGCTTCCTGAATGTACCGAACGACCAGAAAAACAGCAACCTCTTCAGCCTGCAGAATGCGAAGTCTATCAATGTGAATGTATGGCCGGTATTGCTGAAATGGCGCGCGGTGAAAACAGAACACCAAAAAGTATACCTATACAGCGGCCTGGGCCTGCAGATGTATAACTTCCGGTTCACGAAGGATATCAGCTACCTGAACAAGACCAGCCCCGAGGTATATATGGATAGCATCTCATTCTCGAAGAACAAACTGGGCTTTACTTACCTGAGCGTACCCCTCGGCTTTACCTTAAAAACAAAACTGGCCCCCAAAGCATGGCTGGTGTATGGGGCAGGTATTACAGGCGGCTACCGGATCAGCTCGTGGACCAAGCAGATATCAGGAGAAAGGGGGAAGCAAAAAAATCATGACAGCTTTAACTTCAATGATTTTAACAGCTGCGTGACCGGGGAAATAGGTGTGGATGGTTACCTGAGGCTGTATGTCTCGTACCAGCTTACCTCGCTGCAAAAGACAGCCCTGGACCAGCACCCGCTGTGTATCGGCATCAGGATAGGCGGTGTGTAAGCTTTGCCTGAAAACTCAAAAGGCAAAAGCCTAACAGAACAGATGTGCCACACTTTGAAAGTGTGGCACATCGCATATAAGAAGGTTTTGCCAGTTAGATATTTACCAGGAATAGCTGCGGCGCAATGCCCAGAAGGATAACGAGCAGGCAAGTAAGAATGAGCATGAACTTATCTCCCGATGTTACCGGTGAGCTCAGCTCTGCATTACCCTGCTTGAAGTACATAGCTATTATGACGCGGAAATAGTAGTAAACACTGATAGCGGCCATAAGCAGCCCAAAAATTACCAGCCACATCAACTGGCCTGTTTGCACTGCCGCCATTACCACGTAATACTTTGCCATAAAACCACCGGTAAGCGGGATGCCCGCCAGTGATAAAATAAATATTGTAGCGACAAAAGCCAGCAGCGGCTCTTTTTGTGCAAGGCCGTTAAAGCCGTCGTAAGTATAATCCTTCATCTTCATGAGCACAGCAAAGATGCCTATAGTGGCTACACTATAAGCCACTGCATAAATGATCATGCCTTGCTGGGCTGCCATAGTATTAGAGGCGAGTACTGCAAAAAGCATAAAACCGGCCTGTGCTATAGACGAGTATGCCAGCATGCGCTTTACGCTTTGCTGGAATACAGCCGTAACATTGCCAACAAATAATGTAAGTGCAGTTATGACCGATAAAACCAGCAACCATGTATGGCTCACATTTCCAAAAGAATAGGTAAACAAATGCAGGAAAGCCACAAATGCCGCAGCCTTTACCACGGTGGCCATATAAGCCGTAAAAGGTGTGGGCGCACCGTCATACACATCGGGTGTCCACATATGCATAGGCGCTGCTGAGACCTTGAAAGCAAGGGCCATCATAACGAAGAGGATACCTGCTACAGCCATCATGCTGATGGTGCCTGACTGCAGGAAAGCGAGACCTGCTATACTGAATGTACCGGTAGCACCATATAATAAGGTAATACCCATTAATAATATACCCGTGGAAAATGAACCCATCAGGAAATACTTGAGGGCCGCTTCACTGCTTTTCAGGTTGCGCTTATCGCTACCAGCAAGTATGTACTGGGGTATGGACATGATCTCGATACCGATGAAGAGCATAAGCAGGTTGTTGTAACCCGACAGCAAGTAAACACCGCAAAGGATGAAGAATATCAATGCGAAATACTCGGCAACGTGTGCACCTACTCTTTGTATCTCTTTAGATACGAGCAAAGCATAAAGCAGGGTGCAACCGGTCATCAGGGTATTGAACATCTGCCCATAGTAACTGATGCTGAGCATATTGTTGAAATATGCCTGTGATGAGCCTGCGGGCGTGCTGATAAGATCCCAGATATTGATGCCGAAAAGTACCAGCAGTGAAGCAATAGCGAGATTGGCCATTGCCTTCTTATCCTTCATGAGGATACTGGCAAACATCATCAGGATACCAAATATTGTAGCAGCAATAATTGCTTTCATAATAAGAACCGGGATTAACAGGATTTAACCTGATTGCCCTGATTGTTTTGTTATTTATTAATTAAAAAGACCTATTCTCTTATGGCACCAGAACCCTTGCAATACCCGCGGTCATATCCAGCAATGGTTTTGGATAAACGCCGAGGATGAGGATGATACCAATAATTATAAACAAGCCTAAGTATTCATTAGCGGTTAAATCTTTGGCAATGACCATATCTGTGGTATTGCCGTATGCAGTGCGCTGTACCATGTTCAGGGTATATACGGCACCGAGTATCACACCCAGGCCTGCTATTACCATGAAGGTAATGTGGTAAGGAGAAGCCCCCTGGAACAAGCCATTGAAGAGCATGAACTCACCGATAAATCCGTTGGTAAGCGGCAGTGCGATATTTGCCAGTGATATGATCACTAAAGCTATCGCCATCTTCGGGGCTGCAGTAGCCATGCCACCCAGTTTGGTCATATCGCGCGTGCCCCAGCGGTTCTCAACCATGCTTACGATCAGCCACATGCCTGTAATGTTGATGCCGTGGTTGAACATCTGTACCATGATGCCGTGCATCCCAACATTGCTGGAAGAAAATGCTGCGGCAGACATAAGGCCCATGTGTGCTATGGATGAATAGGCTACGAGGCGTTTGAGATCGGTTTGCACAATAGCCAGCAGAGATGCATATACTATACCTATTATGGACAGTATAATCACGGTATTGGACCAGAAGGCAACGCCTTGCGGCAATACCGGCAATAACCAGCGCAGCACCGCAAAGAGGCCCATTTTAACCATCAGGGCACTGAGTATTATCGTTACCGGTGTGGGTGACTGTTCGTAAGTGTCGGGCTGCCAGGTATGGAAAGGGAAGATGGGCATTTTGATAGCGAAAGCTATAAAAATGAGCCAGAACACGATCTGCTGCTGCTCCGCAGGAAGGGCCCTGCCAGCCTGCATGATACTGTTCCATGAATAAGCATCGGGGCCGGAAGTTTGTGAAGCAAGATATATGATACCGGCAAGCATCATAAGACTGCCTACAAATGTGTATACAAAGAACTTGAAGGTAACGGGTATACGTTTCTCACCACCCCAACGCGAGCAGAGGAAGTAAACAGGTATAAGTGCAAGCTCCCAGAAAAAGTAAAAAAGCAAAGCATCGTAAGAAAGGAAAACACCCAGCAAACCTGCCTGCGAGAGTAACATAAAACCATAGAAAGACCATGGTTTATCGACCGTCTTGTTCCAATTAGTGATGATGACCACAGGCACTACGATAGCCGTTAAGAGGCAAAGCATAGTGCTCATACCATCGGCCATAAGGCTAAAACCGGCACCCAAAGATGGTATCCAGGGGATACTAAAAGATACGGGTGCGTTATATGCCTCACAGGAAGCCCATGCAACAATACCTAAAGTAATGAGCGAACTGGCCAATGCCAGACCTTTAGCACCTTCGCTTTTCATCATGAAAGCAAAGATGCCTGCCAGCAAAGGGATTAATATGATCAATGTCAACATCATAATGCGAACTCAATATATATCCTGCCTCGCAGCAGGATTAAAACTATTTTCTAACTAAGCCAGAAAAAACCTAAAATAAACAACAACACCATTCCCAGTACCATTGCAAAAATGTATGAGCCAACCTGCCCACTCTGTACCAGCCTTACCCTGTCGCTTGTCCAGCGGACAGACTTGCCGATACCATTTACGAAGCCATCTATGCCGCTGCGCTCTACAAAACGATCAAATAACCTGGACAGGCCTGCCATCGGGCGTACTATAACTGCATCGTACAACTCATCCACGTACCATTTGTCTTCCAGCACTTTGGCGAGGCCTGTATTTGGGCTAAAATTCGGCGTTTTGGTACGCGCAAAGGCAAGTATTATCATAATAACCACGGCCCCTACCGAGACGCCCATAAGCATCCATTCGGTGCCATGCTCCAGTTCGCGCGGGTCGAAATTGCTGACCACCGGGTGCAGGAAAGCAGCAAGAGCATGATGCTCACTAATAACCGCCGGCAGGCCAATATAACCGCCCACTATAGCGAGTATGGCCAGCACTACCAGGGGTATGGTCATAGCCGCAGGGCTTTCATGCAGGTGATGATGCTGATCTTCCGTGCCCCGGAACTTACCCGAGAAGGTAAGGAAGTAGAGCCGGAACATATAAAAGGCCGTCATCATAGCGCCAATAAGACCGCAATAATATATAACCGGGTTGTGCGCATAAGCCGCTGCCAGTATCTCGTCTTTAGAGAAGAAACCTGAAAAGCCGGGTATGCCAGATATGGCCAGGCAACCGATCAGAAATGTGATCTGCGTAGTGCGCATGTGTTTACCAAGACCGCCCATTTTACGTATATCCTGTTCGCCGCCCATAGCATGTATTACGCTGCCTGAACCGAGGAAGAGGAGGGCTTTGAAAAAGGCATGTGTCATAACATGAAATACAGCTGTGGTATATGCGCCCACACCTAATGCTATGAACATAAAGCCCAACTGGCTGACCGTAGAATAAGCCAGCACTTTTTTAATATCATACTGTTTGATAGCAATAGAAGCTGCAAGCAATGCTGTTGCCGTGCCAATGATGACTACAATATTGAGGGCCATCGGGGCCAGACTATAGAGCGCCCCGCTACGGGCTATCATATAAATACCTGCTGTAACCATGGTGGCCGCATGGATCAGGGCCGATACGGGTGTAGGGCCAGCCATGGCATCAGGCAGCCATGTGAAGAGCGGTATCTGTGCACTCTTACCTGTGGCACCAATAAAGAGGCAAATCGCTATCCAGTTGTACAGGTTATTGCTGACCGGGATGTGCGCACTACCTAAATGACCAAAAAATTCCTGGTAAGAAAGTGTTCCGTAATTGAGCAAAATGAGCAGCATACCCACCAGAAAGCCCAGATCACCAATACGGTTCATTACAAAGGCTTTCTTTGCTGCATTGGTATAATCCCTATTCTTATACCAGAAGCCGATGAGCAGGTATGAGCAAAGACCCACCCCTTCCCAACCGATGAACATAACCAGGTAATTGGACCCTAAAACGAGCAACAGCATGGAAAACACGAATAGATTGAGGTAGGCGAAATATTTTACCATACCCTCATCATCGTGCATATAAGATGTAGAATAAACGTGTATCAGGAAGCCAACACCGGTAATGATGAGCAGGAACAGGGAAGACAGCGCATCGACCTGGAAAGCGAATGGGATAACCATCCTCCCGGAATTGATGAACTCAAAGAGTTGTATTACAACAGGGCCCTGGAACGTATCGCTTTTTACCTCGAAGAAAATACCGAGCGATACGATAAAGGAGGCCAGTACCGTAAGGCTGCCTATGATACCACCAAGGTTCTTTGGCATTTTCCTCCAGAAGATGCCATTGATAAGGAAACCTATCAGCGGGAATAATGGTATTAAGTAAACTAACTGGGTCACCTCTGATTTAGTGTTTTAACCTGTTCAAAATATTAATATCAACCGAATGTACTTTGCGGTACATCATAACTATTACTGCCAAACCCACCGATACCTCTGCCGCTGCCACTACCATAATAAAGAACACGAATACCTGCGCAGATGCATCGCCATACATCTTTGAAAATGCCACCAGCAAAAGGTTCACTGCGTTCAGCATCAGCTCAATGCACATGAAAATGATAATGGCATTGCGGCGCATCAGGGTACCCATGATACCGATGCAGAACAAAGCCATGCTTAAAAACAAATAATATTGTATTGGCATTTTAAGTCAAAATTCAAAAAGTCAAAAAAACGTTCACTACTCCTTCCGGCCTATAACTATAGCTCCTATCATCGCGCTTAAAAACAGCACACTGCTTATCTCAAAAGGCAAAACGAATTGTGTGAACAATGTTTTACCCAAATTCTTTATCAGGCCTATGCCTACATCGGCACGTTCCAAATTGGTCACGGGTGTGCTCCTGAGCGCACCCAGAACTACCAGGAACAAAATGCCCCCGGATATAACGCCGGCAAGCTGAATAAGCCTGTTCTTCTGCGGTTCGGTATCTGCATTCAGGTTCATAAGCATGATAACGAAGAGGAACAGCACCATAATGGCACCGGCATATACAATGATATTCACAATGGCCAGGAACTGGGCATTCATTAATATATAATGCCCGGAAATGGCAAAAAATGTTGCTATAAGAAATAGTACACTGCTGATGGGATTGCGGCTCAGGATAACACCCAATGCACAGCCCAATGCCATAACAGTAAGGAACCAGAATAATATTTCGTACAGATCCATATATTATTTGGCTTCTTGTGTTTTAGGATGAGGAATAAGCAAGTCTTCTTTTTTATAAATAAAGCTCTTGCGGGTATAATTTGAAGGCATCACCGTTTCGGTAAGGTAAACAGCGTCCTTAGGACAGGCCTCTTCACAATAGCCACAGAAGATACAGCGCAGCATATTTATCTCATATTTAGCGGCATACTTCTCTTCGCGGTACAGGTGTTCCTCACCGGGTTTACGCTCAGCAGCCTCCATTGTAATGGCCTCAGCAGGACATGCGAGGGCGCAAAGGCCGCAGGCAGTACAGCGCTCACGACCTTCTTCGTCACGGTTCAGTATATGCAAACCACGGAATACCGGGCTAAAAGGACGTTTTTGCTCAGGATAATTGACTGTGGCCTTTTTCTTAAATATATGGCCGAGGGTTATGGTGAGCCCTTTGGCAATAGCAGGCAAGTATATACGCTCCCCGAATGTCATGGGGCTGCGATCTACCGCTACGGACCTGTTGGTTAGTTTTTCCATTTAATCTAGTTCTAATTGTTTCTTCAACTTCGGCAAATTCACTTCTATCACATCCCAAACAATATTCCAATCCACCCTAAAATACTCATGAACGATAATGTTCCTAAACCCTACTATCAAATCCCATTCAATATTTTCATACTTCTGTTTAAATTCTTTCGATAATCTTGCTACCGCTTCGGATAAAATGATAAGGCTTGCATAACATGCATACTTCACCGTTTCATCAGACAAGAAATCATCTTTTGACAATCCTTTTATTATTCTCTCAGCCCTCAATACTTTCGATGATATGCTCTAACCTGTCCTGATCAGTCATAAACATCTATTGTGAAAGCATTAATATTTTATCATCATCAGCACCTTTTCTTACGGCCGGATAAAGTGTTTGATCTGGCACCAAATCAACTTTCCGCGCAAATTTATCTTGCAGAAAGAGTACCCACCTAACAAATTCCAAGCCTATTCTTTTTTCATAATCCAATTCTACCAATAAATCCACGTCGCTGTCTTCTTTTGCCTCACCTCTTGCATACGATCCAAATAAGTACACCTTTTTTACCGGTTTATCTTTAAAATAATCGGTAATAGTATTTTTTATTTGTTGGACTGTCAGCATCTCAATTTCATCATTTGATCACCCACAAAATCACTGCACCTGTTATCAACATGTTCACCAGGGCCAGGGGAATCAAGGATTTCCAACCAAGACGCATCAACTGGTCGTACCTGAAACGAGGCAGTGTCCAGCGGATGAACATGAAGAACAATATAAAACAGATCACTTTAGTTAAAAGAACCATTACACAGATAAGTGTAAAGAAAAGCGGGCCTACTGCGGTTTGCACCTGGTCCATGAAGGGGAAATTATAGCCTCCGAAAAACAGGGTGGCCATAATAGCCGAGCTAACGAACATATTGATATACTCAGCAAAGAGATAAAAGCCCAGCTTCATAGAAGAGTATTCCTGGTGGTAGCCCATATTCAGCTCGCTCTCCGCTTCAGGAAGATCGAAGGGAGCACGGTTGAGCTCTGCAAAAGCACAAACCAGGAATATGAGGAAACCCAGGGGCTGCTTGAAAAAGTTCCAGGTAAAATAACCATCGTGCCAAAAACCATGTTGCTGCCCTACTATCTCGCGCAGGCTTAGCGAACCGGTCATCATCAGCAGGGCGATGAGGCTGATGCCCATTGCCAGCTCATAGGATATAGCTTGCGAGGCTGCACGGATACTGCTTAAGAGGGAGAATTTATTATTTGAAGCCCAGCCACCCAGCATGATACCATAAACACCAAGGCTCACTACACCAAAGATGAAAAGAATACCAATATTGATATCGGCCACCTGTAACGAGATAACATGACCGCTTGCGGTAGTATAATCCGGCCCCCATGGCACTACTGCGCTGGTCATTAATGCGGTAAGCATGGCGAGACAGGGACCCAGTATAAATAAAAAACGTGTGGAACTATCGGGGATAATCTCTTCTTTCATGAAGAGCTTCAGGCCATCTGCCAAAGGTTGCAAAATGCCGAAGGGACCTGCGCGGTTAGGACCACGCCTATCCTGCATCACAGCAGCAACCTTACGCTCTGCCCATGTAGCATACATAGCGATACCCAGCGAGCCCATCAATATTACCGAGATGAGAATCACCTTTTCAATGATCAAGCCTAAGCTTATTTGCAATAGCAGCATTTGCATCTGGCGCAAAAGTAATTTAGTTCGTTAAAAATTAATCGTTATTCCAGGTTTATTGCTTCAATATTATTCTTCAACTCTTCCAAAAAAACAGTAGCAGCATCCCATATGATACGGTAGTTAATACCAAAATATTCATGCACCACAATGTTTCTTAAAGAAGTAATCTTTTGCCATTCAACTCCTGTATACTTCGCTTTCGTTTCATCCGAAGTATGTTTGGCTGCCTCCCCAATGATCTCCAACCATTTTACCACTGCAATCCGTAATACGTGGTTTTCATTAAAACTATCAAACGTATTATTTTTAACAGCAGCCTCAATTTCTTCGATACATTCAATAATATGCTCAATCCGTGCTTTATCTCCAGTTTTACCTTTCATAAATCACTTTTTTATCAGCGTCTATAAAAGGTTTTATATATTTGTTTTCCCATCCCAAACTAACAATATCAACTTTTTTGTTGAGCTGCCTGGCCAGTTCCTCATTCCATGTAAAATAATCCCAGCCTATAGGCACGCTGTAATCAATATCAACTAATACATCAACATCACTATTTTCATCAGCTTCACCCCTGGCATATGATCCAAACAGCCATACTGTTTTGACGGGCTTTGCATCAAAAAAATCATTGACCACTTGCGTTATATGCCCCACGGAAAGAACCATTATTTTATTACATCGTCTTTAAAATCATCGGAATGTGCCGGGCCTTCAATTTCCGAAAGCTTTATTTCCGGCCTGTTCACTTCACTGATAGCATGTATGTCCATTAGCAGTTTAGGCTGCTTCCCGATCACCTTATCTATCAGTATATGTGGTTTTTCTGTGTTCACATAATGGCCCTGCGAAATAACGCTGGTACGTGATACTTTTGAAGGCCCTTCTATTACCCAGTCTTTAGTTTCCTTCTTCTCAAAGCGGCATTCATTACATATCCATTCTTCCACTTCGTTCCATTGGTCTTTACGTGCGGTCACGCGGTACACTTCATCGCCACGCATCCAGAGGCGCACCTTGCCACTGCATGTTGGGCAGTCGCGATGCGCATCCATAGGTTTAGTGAACCATACACGATTTTTGAAACGGAATGTTTTATCGGTCAGTGCACCTACGGGACATACATCGATCACATTGCCAATAAATTCATTGTCGAGGGCCTTGCCTAGTAAAGTACTTATTTCTGAGTGGTCGCCGCGCTCAAGTATACCATGTTCACGGCGGTTGGTCAATTCTTTAGCTGTGTTCACGCAACGGTAACAGAGTATGCAACGCGTCATGTGCAGCTGTATGTAAGGTCCTATGTCTTCCTTCTCAAACGTACGACGGTCAAACTCGTAGCGTGTGCCTTCTGAGCCATGCTCGTAGCTGAGGTCCTGCAGATCGCATTCCCCTGCCTGATCGCAAACGGGGCAATCGAGGGGATGATTAATGAGCAGCATCTCCACTACGCCTTTACGAGCGTCAACTACCCTTTCTGAAGTGATGTTCTTCACTTCCATACCATCCATCACGGTAGTGCGGCAGCTGGCCACCAGCTTGGGCATAGGGCGCGGATCTTTTTCAGAGCCTTTGCTTACCTCCACCAGGCAGGTGCGGCATTTACCGCCACTCTCCTTTAGCTTACTATAATAGCACATAGCTGGGGGCGTAACGTCACCACCTATCATACGTGCTGCATTCAGGATAGTTGTTCCGGCAGGAACCTCTATCGTTATGTTGTCAATTGTGACTTTAAACTTTGGCGTCTCAGACATAACAAAACATTTTACGCACCAGCAGGAACATGTACCGGGTCGGCGTAATGCGCCAGGCCGTAGTTCCTTGTTTGCGATTCATCCGGGTTTAAAACATGCCATTCAAATTCATCACGGAAATGGCGGATGGCAGCGGCCACAGGCCAGGCTGCGGCATCGCCCAGCGGACAGATGGTGTTACCCTCTATCTTACGCTGTATATCCCAAAGCAGGTCTATATCGCTCATCTTGCCCTTACCGTACTCTATATTCTTCAGTATCTTATACATCCAGCCCGTACCTTCACGGCAGGGACTGCATTGTCCGCAACTTTCGTGATTGTAAAAGCGTGCAAGGCTCATTGTATGACGTACCACGCACTGATCTTCGTCGAGCACTTCGAAACCGCCTGAACCCATCATACTACCCGTTGCAAAGCCACCGTCGGACAGGCTTTCATAATTCATATAACGCGTTTCGCCTTTTGCCGTTTTCAGTAAAAGATTAGCAGGCAGTATGGGTACTGAAGATCCGCCGGGAATGCACGCTTTAAGGCGTTTGCCCTTAGGTATGCCACCGCAATATTCATCACTGAAGATAAACTCCTCTACCGATATGGTCATGTCGATCTCATAAACACCGGGGTTATTGATATTGCCGCAGGCAGACATCAGCTTGGTACCCGTAGAGCGGCCCACACCTATCTTGGCATATTCCTCACCCCCCATATTAATAATGGGTACTACCGCAGCCAGCGTCTCCACATTATTCACCACGGTAGGGCGCATCCAGAGGCCCTGTACCGCAGGGAATGGAGGCTTGATGCGCGGGTTGCCACGCTTACCTTCCAGCGATTCTATCAATGCGGTCTCTTCACCGCATATATAAGCGCCTGCGCCACGCTGCACATATATCTCGCAGTCGAAACCGGTGCCTAAAATATTCTTTCCTAACCAGCCGTTATTCCTTGCTTCGGCAATAGCTTGTTCCAATATATCCACGATCCAGGCATACTCGCCACGGATATATATATAGGTCATATTGCTGCCCAGTGCAAAGCTGCTTACTATAAGGCCCTCGATAAGTAAATGGGGAATGAACTCCATCAGGTAGCGGTCTTTGAAAGTACCGGGCTCTGATTCATCGGCATTACACACAAGATGACGCGGCACACCTTCCGGCTTGGCCAGGAAGCTCCACTTCATCCCCGTGGGAAAACCTGCACCGCCACGGCCACGCAGCCCGCTTTTCTTCACTTCTTCCACTATCTCATCAGGCGTCATTTTGAAGGCCTTCTCCACCGAGCGATAGCCGCCATGTTTGCGGTAGGCATCGTAGTAACGGATGCCCTCCACTTTGTCGTGCTCTAATAATAATTTAAGTGCCATATACCTAAACTTCGTTCGTGCCCTCGCAGGCACCCCTAAAGGGGCTTAATTATTATATTTTACAAAATCCCCTGCCCTGCGGTTCTCCATGAAGGCAGAGGGGTTAAATCTTCACGCTTTGTCTTCCAAACAATTTCCAGCCTTTTTTATATATCCAAACCTGCATCACATTCAGCCTGAACTGCATTGGTTTTCCTTTCATCACCACATCCAGCTCTGTTATTCCTCTCACCAATGCGGTATTCCCTTCTATCAGCATATCTCCATCAGCCTGGTGTATAGCGGTATAGGTAAGCGTACCGTTATACAGATCGGCTATGATATCTTCTTTAGTTTGTATCCAGGCATTCGAATGCCCGTAATTCAATTTATCATCCAGCAGCATTTTCAATTGCATTGTATCTCTCTTCACAAGGGCTTCATTGAAACTGCTTACTGCCTTTTTCAAACTATTGGCATCTGCTTTTTGTGCAAACACCGCCGTATTAATAAAGAGCGTTAATATGGTTACAACGTAGCGCATATTATCAGTTATTCACCGCTGCATTCTTCCTGCATTCGTCTATTATCGCGTCCACCTTTTCTTTGGTCAGGTGTTCGCGGTATGTTTTACCCAATTGCATCATTGGTGCATAGCCACAGGCGCCAAGGCATTCTGCGGGCTTCAGGGTAAATAAGCCGTCAGCTGTTGTTTCCCCCTCTTTTATCCCCAGCTTATCTTTTATATACTCAATGATATCGTCACTGCCGTTTACCATGCAGGGGCCGGTGCGGCAAACTTCAAATATGTATTTACCTACAGGCTTCAGGTTATACATGCTGTAAAATGTAGCCACCTCATACACTTCTATCGGCAGCAGTTGCAACAGCTCGGCCACATAGTCCATAGCAGGCACATCCAGCCATCCGCCATTCTCATCCTGCGCCATGTGCAAAAGAGGTATCAAAGCACTTTTCTGTTTTCCCTCGGGATAACGTGCTATGATCTCTTTTACTTTATTGAGTTTTTCTTCCGAAAATTTCATTTGCTTTTTTACTTTTTTAAGCGTCCAGTTCCCCTGCAATTACATTTATGCTACTTAAGGCTATAACGGCATCGCTCAGCAAACCGTTCTTCACCATCTCAGGGTATGCCTGGTAATATATAAAGCAAGGCCTGCGGAAGTGCAACCTGTAAGGTGTGCGCCCGCCGTCACTGATCAGGTAATAGCCCAACTCTCCGTTACCGCCTTCCACGGAATGATATACCTCACCCGGAGGTGCGTCTATCTCACCCATTATTATTTTGAAATGATAGATGAGCGCTTCCATTTTGGTGTATACGTCCTCTTTGGGCGGCAGATGAAAATGATCGGCTTCCTGCGCATAGAACACGTCTTTCTGCTCAGGAAATTCCTTATCCATTTTTTCCACTTTCTCCAGTGCCTGTTTCACGATACTGTAGCTCTCCCATATCTCGCCATTGCGCACCAGGTAGCGGTCGTACACATCACCTGTACTGCCAACGGGTATTTTAAAATCAAAATCTTCGTATGAAGAATACGGCGTGGCCACGCGCACATCATAATCTACACCTGCAGCACGCAGGTTGGGACCGGTGAAACTATAATTCAATGCCCGCTCAGCACTAATGGGACCGGCGCCAATGCAACGCTCCATAAAGATGCGGTTGCGATCGAGCAGGGCCTGGAATTCCTTCATCACTTTCGGAAAAGTATCGAGGAATTTATGAATTTTAGCAAATGCTGTTTCTGTAAAATTACGCTCAAAGCCACCCACACGACCCATATTGGTAGTTAGGCGCGAGCCACAAATTTCTTCGTATATCTCATAGATCAGTTCGCGCCACTGGAACACATAAGTAAAGCCTGTTAAGGCCCCGGTATCCACGGCAATAACCGAATTACATACCAGGTGATCGGCAATACGGGCCAGTTCCATCACTATAATGCGCAGGTAATCCACACGCTTCGGTGTCTTGATACCGAGCAGTTTTTCTACCGTCATGTGCCAGCCCATATTGTTGATAGGTGACGAGCAGTAGTTAAGGCGGTCGGTAAGGGTGGTTATCTGGTAATAAGGCCTGCGTTCGGCAATTTTTTCAAATGCCCTGTGTATGTAACCTATGGTGGGTACTGTTTCCAGTACTATCTCACCATCTATCTCCATTATATTCTGGAACACACCATGGGTAGCCGGGTGCGTAGGCCCCAGGTTGAGCGTGGTGCTCTGTTTCTGTAAAGACTCTTCAGCAAGCTTTATATGATGCTGCTGATGTGGTTGTATATCTGACATCTCTGCGTCAATTCAAAAGTAAAAATTCAAAAGCTCTTACCTGCCAAACATTTCATCGTCCTTGTCTATACGGGTCGGATCTTCTAGCTCATATTCCTTACGCATCGGGAAGTAGTCCATTTCATCAACATTCAGTATGCGTGTCAGGTTGGGATGGCCGATAAAGTTCACACCGTAAAAATCATAGGTTTCCCGCTCCATCCAGTTCGCTCCCGAGAAAAGTTGTGTTGCTGTGAATACATCCGGTTTTTCAGAAGGCACATATACCTTCAGCCTGATACGTATGTTATTACCAAGACTGTGCAGGTGATACACCACGCACAGCTCCTCCTCTTTCCTGTCGGGATAATGTACTGCAGTAAGGTCTGTAAGAAAACGAAAGGCCAGGCCATCATCGTCATACAGGAACTGCATCACTTTCAGGTTCAGTTCAGCAGGCACCCTGAATGTAAGCATGCCAAATGGCTCTTCCCATTCCGTTAGCTGCTCAGCAAACTGGCTTAGCAGGCGTTCTTTTACTATTTCTTTGGTCAATGCCATATCTGGTTCAAAAGTAAAAAGTCAAAATTCAAAAAGTTAATTTTTCGAATTTTGACTTTTGAATTTTATTGTATCCCATAGCTTTCCAGCAATGCTTTGTATTGCGGACTAGTTCTCCTGCGCAGGCTTTCGTTATGCACAAGGTCCTGAAGCTTTAAAATGCCGTCAAGTATGCCTTCCGGCCTTGGGGGACAGCCGGGTACATATACATCAACAGGTATCACCTGGTCGATACCCTGTAATACCGAATAAGAATCGAATATACCGCCACTGCTGGCACAAGCCCCAATGGCCACTACCCAGCGGGGCTCGGCCATCTGCAGGTAAACCTGTCGCAGGATGGGGCCCATTTTCTTAGCTATGGTACCGGCTACCAACAGCATATCGCACTGGCGGGGGGTAAAGCCCATGCGTTCTGAACCAAAACGGGCCAGGTCGTAATTGGCACCCATGGTAGCCATGAATTCTATACCGCAACAGGATGTTGCAAAAGGCAATGGCCACAAAGAATTTTTGCGGGCAAGGCCTACCACTTTGTCAAATGAAGTTGCAAAAAAACCTTCTCCGGAATACCCTTCGGGCATTTCCACCAGCTTCACTTTCGTATTATATTGAACCGGACGAGGCATAAAAAAATATTAAAATGTTACTAATCAAATTTATTCTTCCCACTCTATTGCGCCCTTCTTCACAATGTATATAAAACCACACAAAAAGAAGGCCACGAACATGATAACGGCAAAAAAGCCATCAGTTCCCAACTCTTTGAAATTCACAGCGTAGGGATAAAAGAATATTACTTCAACATCGAACAATACAAAAAGGATGGCAACAAGAAAATACTTGATGGCCATGGGCTGGCGCGCGTTGCCAACCGATGGGATACCGCTTTCAAAATTGATCAGCTTATCCGATGTTTTTCTTTTGGGGCCAAGCAGGTGCGTCACTGCCATCATCACCACTATAAAACCTATTGCTATCACCAGTTGCAGCGCTACCGGAAAATAATTAAATGGCGTATTTTGGTCTACCGCCAATAATAAGGAGTTTATCATTGTATTTGCTATGCCGCGCGTATTGATTTTAAGGCATACAAAGGTAAGTTTATGTATGGAATTTACAAGCCGCTTTAGTGTAGTATTTATATAATATTTTCACCCTGCGAATATCGGTGGTATCATGAATTATTTAACACGAATAAATCTTAGTATTTTTACCCTTCATAACACCGCCTGTCGTGATCATTACTGCCATAAGCAATGCATAATCTTACTAAAATAAAGTTGTTCAGGGTACTCCTTTCGTGCACATACCCATTTGCATTATTGTTCATATATCCTTTTGCTCTATTAAAGAAGAAGAACCGCAGCCCTTTTTTCTTTTTTCTTGACCGATATTCCATAGGTGGGGCACAGCGCATACATATTGATGTGCTGGCCAGCATTGCAGATATTCATAAACAACTGTATTTCACAAGATTATCGGTTGACAAAAGCCTAAAAGACGTATTTTATGCGACCAGTAATGCAGACATAAAGGATATTCATATTTGGTGTGACTACCTGCTCTTCAGGCTCTTTACAGTTCATTTTTATACTTTCTATATAAACAGGCATAAAAAGGCCCATGTTTTTAGTTCAAACAGCACGTTTTTTTATGATATGCTGCCTTTTTTTAAAAAACATGTGATCAAAACCGAATTGTTACACAATTTCACTCATGGCAAGAATGGTATGGAATTCTTTGGGCTGGCCAATGTGAAACACCTGAATTTTCGTATCGTGTACGACAATTTTACGCTCGCCAATATCAAAAAACAATACGAGACCTACCATATCGACCCTGTATACCTGGAAAGAATAAAATTCATAGAACCGGGTGTATTCATTCCGCCACAGCCCAAAAAGAATTTCGCGAATCCTTTGAAAGTACTGTATGCGGGCAGGAGTGGAGCCCAGAAACGAATACCGCTGCTGAATAAAATTGCTGATCATTGTATACGGCAAAATATGCCGCTGGAATTTCATTTTGCCGGCCCAATGTTGGGTGAGTTATCCGAATATGTAAAACAGCATTCAGTGTACCATGGGCAGATCAGTAAACAGGAAGAGATGTATGCCTTGTATGAACAATGCCATATTATACTGATGACATCGGCATATGAAGGCTTCCCGATGCTGATAAAAGAAGGTATGGCCTGCGGCTGCATACCTGTAGTGACCGATCTTGTGGGTAATAAAACACACCTGCGGCATATGGAGAACGGCCTGCTGATCAATGATTTTGAAAATGAACCGGCTGTGGTAAAGAACGGTATTGCTAACCTGGAAATGCTCTGTAATGACCTGGAATTTAGCCGGTCGCTTTCCGACCGGGCCTATCAATATGCCTGTAAACATTTCAACAGGGAGCAATTTTTGCAGGCCTATCGAAATTTTTTCCTGTCTTCAATCGAATAATTTTCAAAGAAGATATTTTTTATATTTTTTTTATGTATTACCTTTGCCTATTCATTCAATTTTTATGAAGTTGAAACACCTTTATACTTTATTTTTCTGCTTTATCCCTTTTGTATCCTTTGGCCAGGCAACGCTTATCGCACATTGGGATTTTAATGGCACGACTAACGATGTGACCGGCAACGGCCTTAATGGTAACGGCACCAACATTACTTCTACAACAGGTTTTAGCGGCCAGCCTAATACAGCATATTCGTTTAACGGCACCAATTCAAAGATCGATGTGCCATACAACCCACTTATGAATCTGTCTTCATGGAGTATTACCGCTTTGATAAAACCAACCGGGTATTACCAGGGTGCATGCCAGGCAAATTACCTCTTGTCAAGAGGGCACGAGTACAGCAGCGACTATTATGCACTGTATTTCCTGGATAATCCATATGATCAAAACTGTAACGCATTTACACCTGACAGCGAGGTAGTAGAAGCCATGCCCGCAGGTACTAACTTAGCATTTACACCGCAGTTCGCATCCGGCCAATTCGTTCACCTAAATAACTGGTACTGTATTGCCTCCACCTATGCTAACGATACTATTAGAGTATATATAAACGGTAACTTTTCCGTAGCAGTATACTGGGCAAATCAATATGGCCCTCCCACAACTGCAGATATGAGCATCGGGTATTACAACTATGGCTTACCGGGTTATCCATACTGGTATAATGGCGTTATCGATGATATGCGCCTGTATTCAGGTGCTTTGAGCCAGTTCCAGCTAGACTCGTTGTGCAATGTGCTCCAAAATAATATTGACACTACTATTGTCTATGATTTCACTGATACTGTTGCCTGTAATACTGCAACCTTTACAGCAAACTATATCAGCGGAAATACTGCAACACAATATGCATGGACATTCGGGGACAATACCAGTGGTACTACCAACCCGGTAACACATGTCTATAGTCAATCGGGCACCTACAATGTTACCCTTATAGTAACCGATTCTGCCGGCCATATGGATACGATCACACACCAGGTTACCGTTTCCGCCGGCAACTTTAATTACAGCATAGGCAGCGTGGTACAGAGTTGTAAAACGGTGCAACTAAGTGCCAATTACATTAGTGGTGATACTGCGAACCAGTTCACCTGGATATATGGCGATAACACGCCTGCCGGAAACGGGAATATGGTAACACATACTTATTCACAATATGGCAACTATACAATTTCACTAGTAGTATCAAATGTACTCGGCTGTATCGACACCTTTACATTACCTGTGAGCTTTAGTTCCAACTTCAATTATTCTATTGCTGATTCGCAAGTTAACTGCTCGACAGTAAAGCTAACGGCTACCCATATAAATGGTGATACCACTACGCAATATTTATGGCTGTTCAGTGATAACACTACAGCAACAGGTAACCCGGTTACGCATAACTTTAACCAGAGCGGTACTTTTTCTGCAGATCTTGTAGTGACCAACAACCAGGGCTGTACTGATACTTTCACACATAGCTTTAGCCTGCACGCCAATGTTAACTATACGGTCACTGATTCTGTCATTAACTGTAAAACAGTGCAGCTCACGGCAAATTATGTAAGTGGAGATATTGCGACACAATTCTTATGGCTATTCAGCGATAACACTACTGCAACCGGCAACCCGGTTACGCATTCCTTCGGCCAAAATGGAACTTACTCCGGCTCACTGGTCATATCAGACGGGCAGGGCTGTACCGATACAGTTCCACATTCATTTACACTCCCTTTTAATGCTGATTATAGTATTTCTGATTCAGTGATCAATTGCAGAACAACACAGCTGACCGCTACCTATATAAGCGGTGATGTGGCAACGCAATTTTTATGGCTATTCAGCGACAGTTCTACTGCAACAGGTAACCCTGCCATACATATGTTAAGCCAAAATGGAACCTATGATGTTTCACTGGTGCTCAGCAATAACCTGGGATGTATGGATACATCATCGCATACATTTACATTGCCTGTAATGATTAACTACAGCATTTCTGACTCTACCATAGATTGCAAAACTTCTAAACTTGAAGCTACGTATGTGAGCGGCGATACTGCTGCCGAATACTTTTGGTTGTTCCCGGGTTTCGAAACAGCTTCCGGCAACCCCATCATACATACCTTCCCCACCAGCGGCATGAACACGGCTGCCCTGGTGCTAACCAATGACCTTGGCTGCAAGGATACTGTGAGCTATAGCTTTACCAATAATTACCAGCTATTTGCCGACTTCACCTTTGAGCCAATAACTCCTGAAAGAAACAGACCAACACACTTTTACAACACATCTTCTCCCCTGGCAATAAAATTCCACTGGGATTTTGGTGATGGCACAAGCAGTGAGGAGGAAAACCCGGTAAAGCAATATACATTATCAGGTACTTATCATGTTTGCCTTACCGCTACAGACTCCAATGGTTGTTTTGCTACTGCGTGCAAGGATGTATTGGCTGAGGTAACCGAACTTATAGATATACCTGACGCATTCAGCCCCAACGGGGATGGAAAAAATGACATCCTCTTTGCAAGAGGTTATGGTATAAAAACAATGACTTTCGTCATCTACAACCGATGGGGACAGAAAATTTTTACAAGTACTGATCTTGATAAAGGCTGGGATGGTACTTATAAAGGGACTGCTCAGCCTCCTGATGCATACACTTATATATTAGACGCTGTTTTCCAAAGCGGGAGGACCTTCCATAAGCAAGGGAATGTAACGATACTACGGTAAGTATACTATTGATACTCACCCAGCAATACCTGGAATTCGGAAAATATCATTGCAGTGGCACCCCATATCACGGTGCCATCAGGCAGTGTATATGCAGGTACTGTGCGGATGAACGATGCATCGGCCGGCGAGGTTACTTCTATTTTGGTTTTTCGGTCAGGGTGCAGCAATTCTTGTAAAGGAATCTCAATTATGCGTGCCACTTCCTTGTTATTTATCCTGTATGATGGCCGCCGGGCAGTATAGCCAATGAAGGGGTGTACGATGAAATTGCTTACGGGAATATAAAGGGGGGTGAGCCCTCCCAATATTTCGACTTCAGCAGGAATGATACCAACTTCTTCGTATGCCTCTCTAAGGGCAGTTGCGGCGAGATCGTCATCCGACAGTTCCTGCCGGCCACCGGGAAAACTCACCTGGCCACTGTGTGCTTTGCCATCTTCGGCACGCTTTATCAATAGCGTGTGCAGCGTATCTTTATGCATAAATAAGGCCGACAGCACTGCGCTGGGCCGTGCATCATAGGGTATGAGATGAGGCATTGGTTTCACTCTTGCCGCCATCAGCTCATGTGCGCCGGTTCCCGGCAGGGGTTGTGCCAGCCTTTCTTTTAACCACTCTATCTTTTCCAGGTCGCCCCCCACTTATTCACTTTTATCATTGCTGAAAAAATCAAGTGCGCCTGAAGGGCATTCCCTCACCTGCTCAATAATACGTGCCGTGCTGGCACCCTGCATATCAATCCAGGGTTTTTTCTTCGGGTCAAACACTTCGACAAGACCCGTCCAGCATTTTTTGGAATGGGCACACATGCCGGGTTTCCAAACTACGGTTATCTCACCATTACTGTATTGTTTCACCAATTCGTCCATAGCATTCATTTTTAATTTTGAACAGGAATTTTGATAATGTTCTCTATTCTTTGCTGCACCATTTGCAGTATATCTATCTGCACCTGCAACAACTCTGCAGTTGATTTATGCTGGCTCATGATCACATGGTCCAGCTTTTCATGCAACAGGCGTATTTCGGTCTCTGCCTTCAGGTTTACTTTATAGCACGCTGCCTGTCCTTATCCTCCTGCCTGTTCTGGCTCATCATAATGACGGGGGCCTGTAAGGCCGCCACGCAGGAGAGTATCAGGTTCAGCAAAATGAAGGGATAGGGATCAAAGCCTTTATTGCTTAGCCAATAAACATTAATGCACATCCAAACTATAAGACATGCCAGGAAGATGATGATAAAGGTCCAACTGCCGCCAAAGTCGGCTATCTTATCTGCCACTCTCTGGCCAAAGCTCAGGCTGGCATGTTCAAGATCAGGATGAACAGGCAGTACCAAAGTACTGTCCTGTTCAAACTGGTTTTTTACATGTTCCGTAAGTTCGGCATTAGCCTTCGTATCCTGTATCGTCAGCTCTGCTATATAAGCCCGCAGCAGGTTATTCAATGCTGTATAGGAAACAAAATATTCATCCTGCCAGTCGTCCTTCACCGTTCTTAAAAATGCCTGCACCGAAGGCCTCAATTGTTTCCACTTAATCCCCTCTGTTTCAGGATAGTTCAATCCCGTGATGGCGCACTTTTGTTCCATATAATTAAATATACTAAACTTTATCGCTTACATATACATGGGTACTTCAAGAATAAGTATGTCGCTGTCCGTTTCTCCTTTTATAGTTACATTCGCATCGCCAGCAATACCATATCCATCCCGCCTGCCCATCTGCTGCCCTGCCGCTGTAACATTACCCTCTACTACCAGCAGGTACAGCCCATGCTTTTCATCAGCAAGTTTATAGTTTATTTCTTTACCTGCATCAAGGCTTACCCGCGATATACGTGCATCCTGGTGTATCTTCAGCCCTTCTTCATCATTATCGATCGATGATACCAGTTGCTGTACCTTATTTTTTCTTTCTTCGGTATCAAACATCCGCTGGTCGTAACGAGGTGTCACATTCCTTTTATCGGGAAATATCCATACCTGGAACAGCTCTACATCCTCATCTTTATTGTGATTATACTCGCTGTGGAAGATGCCTGTGCCCGCACTCATTACCTGTACCTCGCCAGGCCTGATGGCCTGTGTATGCCCCATGCTGTCCTGGTGCTCCAAAGCACCTTTCAGCACTATGGTAATGATCTCCATATTGTCGTGCGGATGCTTGCCAAAGCCACTGCCACCTGCCACGGTATCATCATTCAGCACCCTCAGTGCACCGAAGTGTATCCTTTCGGGATCATGATATCCTGCAAAACTGAAACTGTGGTAAGTATTGAGCCAGCCATGGTCGGCGTGCCCCCTCGTACCTGCTGCATGAAAAACTTTCTTATTCATAAATCTCCTTTTTTAGCTAATTGCATGTATGTACATATATATACAATGAGCGTACCAAAGCGTTTATACTGACAAAGTTGCAGCTATTTTTCGAAAAGAAATATTAATGTTGCAGGAATAGACTTCCCGCAAAGGAATAAATTGCTAAATTGGCTCAAAAAGCATATTGTCATGAAGCATTTCCACCGCATCCTTTTTATTATAGCTACCTGTTCCTTTTCGGGTCTTTATGCCCAAAAGGCAGATACGGTGGTCACCAAACTCAGTGATGGCCACGAATATATAAAGATAGGCAATGCGGAACGGGTATTTGAGGACGGCTATATGCTGAATGGACAATATGACGGCTCATGGACCAGCTATTGGCAAGATGGCTACCCTCACGATATAACCATATACAGGAACGGGAAAAGGAATGGCCTGCACATGCAGGTAGATGTTACCGGCTATGCAAGCCTTATGGAAAGCTATACCGATGGCATATTGAACGGGCCGCGCCGCGTATTCAATAAAGGCGCCCAGCGTGCTGAAGAGGCCTGGTATGTGAACGGGCTAAAAGAAGGACCTTTCAGAAGGTGGTATTTTGCAGGCACCATACAGGAAGAAAGCAATTTTTCCAAAGACAAGCGTGAGGGAAAAGCAATATGGTACTTTGATAACAAGAATAAGGCTGCCGAATATAATTATAAAGACGGCATGATAGACGGGGAAGTAACCACCTATTACGAGAATGGTAAAGTAAGCGAGATAAGTACTTATAAAGATGATGTGCAGACGGGCGATGCCAAAGAGTTTTATGATAATGGCAACGTGAAAGCAGAAGGCTCATATAAAAATGGCAAAAAAGACGGCAAGTGGAAACAATATGACGAGGAAGGCAAGTACACCAAAACAATAAAATATAAAAACGGCGAAGAAAAATAATACTTATGTCACAGACCATACTTATTGTAGATGACGAAAAAGCTATACGCAAAACCCTGGCCGAGATACTCAGCTTTGAAGGCTTTGGCATAGACGAAGCTGCCGACGGGGCAGAGGCTGTAAAAAAAATAAAAGAAAACAACTACGACTGCATACTCTGCGATATAAAAATGCCCAAAATGGACGGCATGGAAGTGCTGACCGTTGCAAAAGAAGAAAAGCCGGATACGCCATTTATCGTAATAAGCGGCCATGGTAATATAGAAACTGCTGTAGAAGCAGTGAAAAAGGGGGCCTACGATTACATCTCAAAGCCACCCGACCTGAACAGGATGCTGATCACCATACGCAATGCGATGGATAAAAAATCGCTGGTGGCTGAAACCAAGCAACTGCGTAAAAAAATATCGAAGAGTGCGGATATGATCGGTGCGTCGGAAGGGATGCAGCGCATAAAGGAGACCATAGAAAAAGTGGCCCCCACTGATGCGCGTGTGTTGATAACCGGTGAGAACGGTGTAGGTAAAGAACTGGTGGCCCGGCGCATACACGAATTAAGCAGCCGCTCTGGCGCACCGCTTATAGAAGTGAACTGTGCCGCTATACCATCCGAACTCATAGAAAGTGAGTTATTTGGCCATGAAAAGGGTTCTTTTACTTCGGCCATCAAGCAACGCATTGGAAAATTCGAGCAGGCCAGTGGCGGCACCCTCTTCCTGGACGAGATAGGCGACATGAGCCACGATGCACAGGCCAAGATGCTGCGTGCCCTGCAGGAAGGCAAAATAACCCGCGTAGGCGGCGAAAAGGAAATAAAGGTGGACGTGCGTGTAATTGCTGCCACCAATAAGGACCTGATGGAGGAAGTGGAGGCCAAAAAATTTCGCCTCGACCTGTATCACCGCCTGAGCGTAATATTAATACACGTACCCTCGCTCAATGATCGCAGGGATGACATACCGCTGCTTATTGAGCATTTCCTGAAAGACATCAGCGACGATTATAAACAGCCTGTAAAGCAGATAGATGATACTGCCATAAAAGCACTGCAGGAGTATAACTGGACCGGCAACATACGCGAGCTACGCAACGTTGTGGAAAGGCTGATCATACTATCGGATAAAAAAATAACGAAGAAGGATGTAGAGCAATATATCATGCTCAAGTAGTTAGATATCATCTATCTCCACTACTTCATCTTCAGCGGGCCTTACAAGCTCATACTCTTTGGCAAAGTTGCACCAATGGCAATCTTCTTTGCCGCAACCGGTATTGAAGTCGTGGTTCATGATACGCAGGTAAGTGTCCTTTAGTTGCTCCTTTACCGTTGTTTCATCTGTTGCGTAAACGGGCACATAAAGGCGCTTGTACTCATTGCTCTTCCTGCCCTTTTCTATATAGTCGAACATACCGGCCTTTACCCGGAAGGGCCGGTCCTGGTAGTTTTCGAGTATCAGTTTATAAAACACCATTTGCCGCCAGTAATCGCCGCCATTAGGCTCTTTTTCGTTGGGTGGGGCAACCATAGCATTTGCGGAGCGGTCCGGGTCACCGGTTTTATAGTCCACCACCGTGCATCCATCGGCATCCATTTCTATCTTATCTATTTTCCCCGTTACCGGCACGCCTTCCAGTACATAACGCGACACTTTAAATTCCACCTCCACGTCTTTGGAGAAGCTATTGACATACTGATCATAATACTCCGTCAGCATGGTCAGCCCCTGCTCCTTACGCCTGTCGTACTGTATAGGAGTAAATGCTGCCGATTCGCGGAACAGGGAATTTTCAAAATAAGTAAGCAGTTCCTCCTTAGCAGGAAAAACCCCTTTTTGTTCTTTCATCACGCGAAACATGCGCTCCAGCGCATTATGCACCGCACTGCCAAAAGCCAGTGCATCACTTTTAAGATAAGGCACTTGCAGAATGTTCTCGTAATAAAAGGCCAGCGGGCAGCGCAGGAATTTGGACAAAGAAGTATAGCTCATGGTGAAATGCTGCAATACTCTTTCTATCCATTGATGGTTTGCCAGGTCCACCTGCACTTTCGGTACGGGTTCCATGGCCCACTGTATATGGCTCAGCACCTGTGCCGCCCCGAGCGTCTTCATATTCCGTTCTTCAGCATTACTTATCTCATCTATAAATACAGACGGCTCCAGGCTCTTGCCATTATTATCGCTTTGTGCATAGGATACGTACAGGTGTTTCTTTGCCCTTGTAAGGGCTACATAGAACAGACGCCGGGCCACTTCTGTCTTGTAAGTACTTTCAGGATCGTCCTCCGTATTGGTAAGGGTATCGGGCAGTTTATATTCATTGCCCCCACCTCTTTTCGCTTCCCAGAAGTTTTTAGTACAGCCCACCAGGAACACATATTCGAACTCATTCCCCTTAGCCCCGTGTGCGGTATAAAAGTGTACACCCTTATCGTTCTGTATCACTTTTTGCAGGGGGATGGAGATATTTTCCTCCTTCATCTTCTCCAGCATACGCAAAAGCTCTGCAGGCTTTACCCTTGCATCACGGGCATAAGTGTCCTTTACAAATTCGAAAAAGGTATGCAGTACCTGTGCATCCCAGGTATAGTTCTTGCCCCGAAGCAGGTGAGATACCATACCGCTTTCATACACTATCTTTTCCACAAGCAGGGGCAGGGGTAGTTCCAACTGCAGCCTCAGCCATTGTTCAATATTATTGCCCAATCTTAGCAATGCTGGAGTTGAGCGCAGGTTCAGCGATTCCATCAACAGGCCGTTGCCCAATACCATGCGCCAGTAGGCAAGGCTACGTTCTTTACCCCGGTTGCCCTGAATGTTCAGCGACAACATTGCAATATCGGTAGCTGTGATGCCATAATAAGGGGCGTGCATTATCTCAAACAATATGGCCTCGGCGCTGAAGGGGCTTTTGCGTTCCTCATCGAGGTAGTAGAGTATATTGATGATCTGCCGGATGATGGGCAGCTCCAGTATATTGACGGGCTTTTTTACTGTGTAGGGTATGCCCTTACGCTCCATCAGCTCTATGATATTATCGGCCTGCTTATGCTGTGCATAGAGCACCGCCACTTCCTCCAGGCCCACACCGCTTTGCTGTAGCTTTTCTATCTGCAGCACCACATCAGCCTCTTCCTGTATAATGTTCGGGTACACATTCACTTCGGGTTGTATCGTTTCCTTTACATCCTTAAACCTCTCGGCCGAAGCCACTATATTTTTGTCCAGCTCCAGGTGCTGCAGCTGGTATATGAGTCTTTGCTGGTTGTTTTGAATGGTTGCAGTGGCCTTATCAAGTATAGCCTGCGACGAGCGGTAATTTTGTGGCAGAATGATGATCTTTATCGTATCCTTATAGCGCTCATAGAACTCGATGATATTCCTGATCCGCGCACCCTGGAATTCGTATATTGACTGGTCATCATCACCCACAACGAATATATTAGGGTCGTCCCAAAACTCCGTAAGCATTTGCAGCAGTTTATTCTGCGAGCCATTGGTATCCTGGAACTCATCTACCAGTATGAACTGGTGCCGCTCCTGGTAGCTTAACAGTAAGGCCGGGTGCTCATCGAATGCTTTCAGCACCCAACTTATCATATCATTGAAATCGTAGCGGCCTTTTTCTTTCATCCGCCTTTCGTATTCATCAAAAAGAGAGGCGGCAGCTTTGGTCACATTCATTTTCCTCACTTCCTCATCTATCTTATCCTGCTTCAGGTCGCCGGCCTTATATCCTTTACCGTTGCGTTTATATATGTACTCATCGCGCTGTGGCAGTTCGGCTATATAGGTGTCTGCAGCAGTTGTTATATCTGCCGGGTGCAGGTTCTCGCGCTTCATCAGGTCGAAGAGCCTGTTCAGCCGGCCGGCATCATAATAGATATTACCGCTCAACTTGCGCAGTTGGTGACCCTGAGGCAGTTGTTCCAGCATTTCATAAAGCAATTCCGTACGTTCCAGGTCGGTAACGGGTTGCAGGCTCCTCATGCTGAAGTATTCACTATTACTTTGGATCACATTGTTACAAAAAGCATGAAAAGTGCATATGTTCACCCTATGGGCTGCCGTGCCGATTACCTGTACCAGCCTGCGCCGCATGGCATTGGTAGCTTCATCGGTATATGTAAGGCAAAGTATCTCATTGGGTTGTACCTGCGCTTCGCTCCGCAACAGGTTGGCAATACGCATAGATAATACCTCTGTTTTGCCCGTACCCGGCCCTGCTATCACCATTACAGGCCCATATATGGCATCTACCGCCTCGCGCTGGCGCTCATTCAGTTTATTGTATCGCTGCAGGAAAAGTTCTTCGTTCATATCCAGGGCTCAGCTATGTTAAAGGGGGAATAATTTTATGTGCTTAAAGTTAACGAAAAGGGATTGTATGCTTACATTTGCTGGTACATTTATTGTAATACCACCGCTAGAACAAGCTTATGAAACGTATCTTTTTTTTACTTGCCGCACTGTTTACTTTAACAAGTATGCCTGCATGGGCCCAGAACGATAAAAAAAATGAGCCCCCTGCAGAAGACAGCTTCCCTTATATGCAGGATCCCAACTTACCTGCTTTTGAGATCCTGGAACTGGACAGCAGTACTGTATTCAATTCTTACAGCATACCCAAAGGCCGCCCTATCGTCCTTTTTTACTTTGGCGCAGAATGCGGGCACTGCGAATCGGCTTTTGAAACACTGGAAAAAGGCTGGGATTCACTGGAACATGCCGATTTTTATTTGATGTCTTTCTCCCCCCTTTACCAGATAAAGCAATTTGCAGAAAAGCACCACATCGACCAGCATAAGAACATAAAGCTGATCGGTATGGATAAAAAGATGTTCTTTACCGGCTATTACGGGGTAAGGGCGGTGCCTTTCATTGCCGTGTACGATAAAAACAAAAAGCTGGTAAAAGCATGGCATACCCATGTATCGGTTAAAGACCTCTGGGAACAACTGAAAAGAAAGTCACATATGAAATTCAAAAAGAAAAATTGATCTTTTAGATAAAAAAAAATAAACCCCGGTACATGCCGGGGTTTATTTTTGCAACACATACCCTGTAATAAAACAGGGATATTATATAAAAACAGAACCGGGGAAAGCTTTATATAGAAATCAGGGCTTATGACATAAGGTGAAAATGGCCCGGCCTTACCTATATTGACGAAAGAAAGCTACCTTTCGTTAGTGGGTCCTTAAAAAATCTAACGCCCGGTAGAAACCGGGCGTAGTCTTTGTATAAACCACTTTTCTTGTCGAGTAGTGGGTAATCCTAAAATCTTATTCCGTCTGTTTCGATTCCTTTTTGGGAGCGGAATGATCTATGGTAAATACTATTTTTTGTTCTTCTTCGCTGTAATCCGCAGTCACTTCATCACCCTCTTTTATACGGTGGTTTAGTATCTCCTCTGCCAGTGGGTCTTCCAGGTATTTCTGGATAGCCCTGTGCAGCGGACGGGCGCCAAACTGCTGGTCATAACCTTTTTCGGCTATATATTTTTTAGCCCCATCGGCAAGTTCCAGCTTAAAGCCAAGCGTATTCAGGCGCTTCATTACATCCTTCATGATGATCTCGATGATGTGACCGATATTTTCTTCGGTGAGCGAATTGAAAATGATCACATCGTCTATCCTGTTCAGGAATTCAGGAGAGAAGGTACGTTTAAGCGCTTTTTCGATGACACCACGACTGAAGTCTTCCGAATTTTCGTTCTTGGCAGCAGTGGCAAAACCTACACCCGCACCAAAATCCTTCAACTGGCGCACGCCAATATTCGAGGTCATGATGATGAGCGTATTCTTGAAATCTACTTTACGACCCAGGCCATCAGTAAGCTGTCCATCGTCGAGCACCTGCAGCAGTATATTGAATATATCAGGGTGTGCTTTCTCTATTTCATCGAGCAGTACTACCGAGTATGGTTTGCGGCGCACTCTTTCAGTAAGCTGGCCACCTTCTTCATAACCTACGTATCCGGGAGGCGCACCGATCAGGCGGCTGAGCGAGAACTTTTCCATATACTCACTCATATCCACACGGATCAGCGCTTCATCGCTATCGAACATGTAGCGTGCCAATGCACGGGCCAACTCTGTTTTACCTACACCGGTAGGACCCAGGAATATAAAGGAGCCTATCGGTTTGCGCGGATCTTTAAGGCCCACACGGTTACGCTGTATCGATTTTACCACTTTGCTTATGGCCTCATCCTGCCCTACTACTGCACCTTTCAGGTCATCGCCCATGCGGCGCAACTTTTCACTTTCCGCTTCCACCATACGCATTACAGGTATGCCCGTCATCATACTGATCACCTCGGCGATATGCTCTTCATGTATGGGGTAACGTTTGTGCTTCGCTTCTTCTTCCCAGTCGTTCTTTGCTTTTTCCAGCTCTTCACCCAGGCGTTTCTCACGGTCGCGCAGTGCAGCAGCTTCTTCAAAGCGCTGGCTTTTGACCACCTTGTTCTTCTCCTGTTTTATATCTTCTATCTTCTTTTCAAGCTCCAGTATATTCTCAGGCACGTTGATATTCTTCAGGTGCACGCGTGCGCCCACTTCGTCCATCACGTCTATCGCTTTGTCGGGCAGCAGGCGATCGGTCATATACCTGTCGCTAAGTTTCACACATGCATCGATCGCTTCCTCATCATAGGTTACGTTATGGAAGTCTTCGTACTTCGATTTGATATTGTTCAGTATGGTAATGGTTTCCTCTACACTTGGCGGTTCTACCAGTACCTTCTGGAAACGGCGGTCGAGTGCGCCATCTTTCTCGATGTACATACGGTATTCATCGAGCGTGGAGGCGCCAATGCATTGCAGGTCGCCACGGGCCAGTGCCGGCTTAAAGATATTGGAAGCATCCAGCGAACCGGAAGCACCACCGGCACCTACTATGGTATGTATCTCATCTATGAACAGGATCACATCACGGTTCTTTTCCAGTTCGTTCATGATGGCCTTCATGCGCTCTTCGAACTGGCCGCGGTATTTTGTACCTGCCACCAATGCTGCAAGGTCAAGGCTTATCACGCGCTTGTCGAAAAGGACACGCGATACTTTACGCTGTACGATACGTAAAGCAAGGCCCTCCACAATGGCCGTTTTACCAACGCCCGGCTCACCAATTAATATGGGATTATTTTTTTTGCGCCTGGAGAGGATCTGCGAGACACGCTCTATCTCCTCTTCCCTACCCACTATGGGGTCTAAATTACCCAGTTCGGCAAGTTTGGTAATATCGCGACCGAAGTTATCCAGTACGGGTGTTTTCGATTTGGTATTACCTGTTTGCCTGCGCTGTTGCTGAAATTGCCTCCTTTCATCATCTTCTTCGAACTCTTCGGAACCCGGGTCGTTATAATCGGCCCTGGGGTTTTCGCCCTGCAATATGCTTAGCTCATTCTTAAAGCGCTCATAATCAATATCGTATTGATGCAGTATCTGGGTAGCCACATTTTCTTTGTTCTTCAGTATAGAGAGCATCAGGTGCTCCGTTTCCACCGTTGCGCTCTTCAGTGCTTTGGCTTCCAATACTGTGATACGTATTACCTTTTCCGCCTGTTTGGTGAGTGGCAGGCTGTTGATGTTGGCCAATGGTTTGCTGTTCTTGTCTTTGATAGCCATTTCCAGTTCTTTCCGCAGGTCAAAAAGGTCGACCTGCATACTCTGCAGCACGCGTACTGCCAGCCCGTCGCCTTCGCGGATGAGGCCAAGCAGCAGGTGCTCTGTTCCTATGAAATCATTACCCAGCCTCAAAGCTTCTTCGCGGCTGTAAGAGATGATCTCTTTTACTTTCGGTGAGAAATTAGAATCCATGAAATCCTGTCCCTTGTTTTATTGTAAAATTAACAATAATGGATATAGTTTGCTATTACGTTTAGTTATATTCTCATTGTCCATTCCTTAACATCTTTGCCTTACTAACTCCCTATTCTAAATATACGAAATAAAGTGTAGCTTGGAAATGTTAATTTTAAACCCGAATTTAACCTTCCTGCCCTATATCCAAACTTTACTACTGTATGGAGTTCAAAATTGATACCAAAGTAACATATATAGTTATTACGCCTGTATCTAATCATTTAGATGCTAATTTGGCAGCAGCACTTCGCCAAAAATGTGATGCACTTACCGAAAACGGCAGTAATAACTATATCATCGACTTACATAACTGCCTCGATGCCGACAGTAAGTCCTTTCATTTGTTAACGGAATTTCATGAAGATTGTTACAGTAACAATACTTCGCTTGTATTCACCAATATACAGGATGAGGTGATGCGGGCATTAAAAAAAGACGAAACAGATGCTGCGATCAATATAACACCCACCATGCAGGAGGCTATTGATATTGTGAGCATGGAAATACTGGAACGTGATTTGTTCGATGACGAATAAAGGCTTTATTAACAAATGAAAGTAACCATACTCGGAAATAATTCGGCGCTTCCTGCTTTTGGCAGGCACCCTACTTCGCAGGTAGTATCTGTATATGGTGCACTCATTATGCTCGATTGCGGCGAGGGCACACAGGTGCAGATGCAGCGTTACGGGCTCCGCTGGCGCAACCTGGAGCATATATTCATCAGCCACCTGCACGGCGATCATTATTTT
>MKUN01000042.1 GCA_001897835.1 Bacteroidetes bacterium 46-16 | reverse complement strand
CCGTCAAGCCATGGAAGCCGGGTGTACCTAAAGTCGGTAACCGCAAGGAGCCGCCTAGGGTAAAATCGGTAACTGGGGCTAAGTCGTAACAAGGTAGCCGTACCGGAAGGTGCGGCTGGAATACCTCCTTTTTAGAGCTTTTACCTGTATGTTTGTTTCCCCTTTTTTCAAGATTATTCAGTGTTGTTCTTTGCAAGATTTGAAGTTATCTCTATAGTCTCGTAGCTCAGTTGGTTAGAGCGCTACACTGATAATGTAGAGGTCTCCAGTTCAAATCTGGACGGGACTACTCTTAAATTAAGTTCTTTAGATACAGTTAAATGCGGTGAATACCGATGGGGGGTTAGCTCAGCTGGCTAGAGCACCTGCCTTGCACGCAGGGGGTCATCGGTTCGAATCCGATATCCTCCACTTTTTTTAATTGGGTAAAGGCCCTGTTAAAGGTGAAGAAGGATAGACGGGAACACGCAGGTAATAAAAGATGAAGGGTTGAAGGCCCGCATTATGGTTCAAGTCCACAGGCATCACTAAAATCCAATTTGCCCATTTGCATATTAGCAGATGTGCACATTAGGAAAAAGTTCTTTGACATATTGGGAAAGCAATTTTTGTAATCAATGCCCTGTCTTTCGGGACAGGCAGCAAAGAAAAAACAAGTAGTAGTGGCAAAATGTCCCGCATAGAAGCGGGACTATACAATATTTAAAGCGAATAAGGGCGCATGGCGGATGCCTAGGCACTGGAAGGCGATGAAGGACGTGGTAAGCTGCGATAAGCTTCGGGTAGTTGCATACAAACGCCAAACCGAAGATTTCCGAATGGGACAACCTAATATACTGAAGGTATATTACCCGAAAGGGAGCCAACCCGGGGAACTGAAACATCTAAGTACCCGGAGGAAAAGAAAATAAACTAATGATTCCCCCAGTAGTGGCGAGCGAACAGGGAAGAGCCTAAACTTAGGGAGCGTGCTCCTTAAGGGTTGTAGGACTGCATTTAGAAAGCGAACAGAAACCGAACCATCTGGAAAGTTGGGCGATAGAGGTGAAAGCCCTGTAGGTGGAAGAGTAAGCGGACGAGCAGTATCCTGAGTAGCGCGGGACCGGAGAAATCCTGCGTGAATCTGCCGGCACCATCCGGTAAGGCTAAATACTAACCAGTGACCGATAGTGAACCAGTACCGTAAGGGAAAGGTGAAAAGTACTCCGAACAGGAGAGTGAAATAGTACCTGAAACCGTGCGCCTACAAGCGGTCGGAGCCCTTCGGGGTGACGGCGTGCCTTTTGCATAATGATCCTACGAGTTGCTCCTCACTGGCGAGGTTAAGTTCATCATTAACGGAGCCGCAGCGAAAGCGAGTCCGAACAGGGCGCATAGTCAGTGGGGGCAGACGCGAAACTTTGTGATCTATCCATGGTCAGGCTGAAGGTGTGGTAACACACACTGGAGGGCCGAACCCATTAGCGTTGAAAAGCTATGGGATGAACTGTGGATAGGGGTGAAAGGCCAATCAAACTGAGAGATAGCTCGTTCTCCCCGAAATGTTTTTAGGAACAGCGTCACATAAAAGAAGTATTACAGAGGTAGAGCTACTGATTGGGCTAGGGGGCTTCACCGCCTACCAAACCCTGACAAACTCCGAATGCTGTAATATATCTGTGGCAGTGAGGCTGCGGGCGCTAAGGTCCGTGGCCGAGAGGGAAATAACCCAGACTACCATCTAAGGCCCCTAAATCTACGTTAAGTTGAACAAACGAAGTTCGGCCCCTAAGACAGCCAGGATGTTGGCTTGGAAGCAGCCATTCATTTAAAGAGTGCGTAACAGCTCACTGGTCGAGGGTCCGGGCACGGAAAATGATCGGGCATCAAACGTAGTGCCGAAGTTGTAGAATATACCGTAAGGTAAATTGGTAGGGGAGCATTCTAAGCAGCGTTGAAGGTGTGTTGTGAAGCATGCTGGAGCGCTTAGAAAAGAAAATGTAGGAATGAGTAACGATAAATATTGTGAAAAACAATATCGCCGAAAGACTAAGGGTTCCTGATCAACGTTAATCGGATCAGGGTTAGTCGGGTCCTTAGGCCAACCCGAAAGGGGTAGCTGATGGCAAGCTGGTTAATATTCCAGCACTTGTGTTAAATTCGATGGGGTGACGGAGAAGTGAAAGGTCCGCGGGGCAACGGAAGTTCCCGTTAAAGCGTGTAGGTATACTGCTGGTAGGCAAATCCGCCGGTGGTGCTGAACGTGATAGTACTCAATGCCTTCGGGCAGCGAGATAGCGACCCTAAACCGGCTCACGAGAAAAACCTCTAAGTTATGTTTAACACAACCCGTACCGTAAACCGACACAGGTAGTCGAGATGAGTATTCTAAGGCGCTCGGGTGAGCCGCGGAGAAGGAACTAGGCAAATTAATGCTGTAACTTCGGGATAAAGCATACCGCAGCGATGCGGTCTCAGTAAAATGGTTCAACCAACTGTTTAGCAAAAACACAGGGCCCTGCAAAATCGAAAGATGACGTATAGAGCCTGATACCTGCCCGGTGCCGGAAGGTTAAGGAAGCTTGTTCGGAGCAATCCAAAGCTTGTGACCGAAGCCCCGGTAAACGGCGGCCGTAACTATAACGGTCCTAAGGTAGCGAAATTCCTTGTCGGGTAAGTTCCGACCTGCACGAATGGTCTAATGAGTTGAACACTGTCTCCTCCGCGAGCCCGGTGAAATTGTAGTATCGGTGAAGATGCCGGTTACCCGCCACGGGACGAAAAGACCCCGTGAACCTTCACTACAACTTTGCATTGATTTTGAGTAACAGATGTGTAGCATAGTTGGGAGGCTACGAAGCAGTGGCGCCAGCCATTGTGGAGCCAACGTTGAAATACCAACCTTCTGTTACTTAGAGTCTAATCCCGCAAGGGAGACATTGCATGGTGGGTAGTTTGACTGGGGTGGTCGCCTCCTAAAGCGTAACGGAGGCTCGCAAAGGTACCCTCAGTACGGTTGGTAATCGTACGTAGAGCGCATTAGTAAAAGGGTGCTTGACTGTGAGGCTGACCAGCCGATCAGGTGCGAAAGCAGGCTAAAGTGATCCGGTGGTTTCCGTATGGAAGGGCCATCGCTCAAAGGATAAAAGGTACTCCGGGGATAACAGGCTGATCTCCCCCAAGAGCTCATATCGACGGGGAGGTTTGGCACCTCGATGTCGGTTCGTCACATCCTGGGGCTGGAGAAGGTCCCAAGGGTTCGGCTGTTCGCCGATTAAAGTGGCACGTGAACTGGGTTCAGAACGTCGCAAGACAGTTCGGTCTCTATCTGTGGTGGGCGTTAGTAAATTGCGGGGACATGCTCTTAGTACGAGAGGACCGGAGCGTATGTGCCGCTGGTGTATCGGTTGTGCCGCCAGGTGCAGTGCCGAGTAGCTATGCACAGTCAGGATAAGCGCTGAAAGCATCTAAGCGCGAAACCTTCCTCAAGATGAGTTTACTTTTAAGTGCCGTGGAAGACGACCACGTTGATAGGCTGCAGGTATACAGGTGGTAACATCAAAGCCGAGCAGTACTAATTGCACGTAAGCTTTAACAATATTTGCCCAAACGAAAACAAAATTTGCTGACCCAATATGTCGATCTTATTAAGATAAGTGGTGGTTAATTGAACAAGGGAACTTGTCAACTGATCAGCCGTTCAACTTATCAACCATCTTATGGTGGTATTGCCGTGGGTGTTCACCTCTTCCCATTCCGAACAGAGAAGTTAAGCCCCACATGGCCGATGGTACTGCACCACAATGCGGGAGAGTAGGTAGCTGCCATATTTATTTAAATGCCTTCATGCAACAGCATGAGGGCATTCTTCATTTATGCCTGTCACGGCCGCTGGCCCTGCACCATCCCGCGATACGCGGGACGGGAGAGTAGGTAGCTGCCATATTTATTTAAATGCCTCGTCTGAAAAGATGAGGCATTTTTTATTTATACAAAACCGCAATACCCGGCAGCCACATGACAGGCTGCACATCCCGAAGAACTCATGGCGTAATAGCGTTTTTTATCCGGTTATGAATATTGCCGCGGCATAATTATTTTGTAGTGGTATACAAAACCACGTTATGAAATGGCCTGCATTTATTTTTACTGCCCCCATATTACTGGCTATTGGCTGTAAGAGCCATTACGATACTACTACTGAGCCATTTACGGCTGTTAAAACAGGTAATTCTATGGAGCATGGTAAGAACCTGGTCTTCAATGTATGCGGGCAATGCCATTATAACGAGGATGCCAATAGTTTCATTGGCGAAAAGATAAGGGACCTGCCGGGTTTTATGGGCAAGGTATATTCGGCCAACCTTACCGACAGTAAGCGTTATGGTATTGCCGGCTACAAAGATGCCGAGATATACTACCTGCTGAAGAGGGGCATTGCCAAAGACGGGCGCTTTATACCTTATATGGTGCGGCCCAATATGGCTGATGCCGATATCAATGATATCATAGTGTACCTGCGCTCGGGTGATGAGCCGGTAAAGGCTAAAGATACGGTAGCAGGTAAGAGCCATTTATCTTTGCTGGGCAAGCTGGCGACGAAAGTTTCGGGAAAACCATTGCCCCTAAAGAAAAATATCAAGCGACCATCGCCCGATAATACTATAGCATACGGCAGGTATCTTGTTGATATTATAGGCTGTTATCATTGCCATTCAAAGAGTATATTGTCGCTTGATTACCTGGAACCGGAAAAATCGAAGGGGTATATGGCCGGTGGTATGAAGTGGAACATAGAGGGCGATAAAATAAGAGCATCAAATATAACACCGGATAAGGCGACAGGTATAGGAAATTATACCATGGCCGATTTCAGGAAAGCAGTGAGGGAAGGGGAGGCTCCCGGAGGTCGTGTATTGCATTATCCAATGCGGCGTTTCAAACACCTGACTGACACGCAGACCGATGCTATATATGCTTACCTAATGACGCTGCCACCCAAAGACCATAAAGTAAAAGGACATTGATATGCGACATGCTAAAAGTTACCGGAAACTGTTTTTCTTATTATTGCCTGCAGCTGTAATGGCTGCCTGTAATAATAATGGGGCTACAACTCCGGTGTACACCACAGCCAGTGACACCAGTGCTCACGACCTTGTGAGCACGAGCAGGGGTAAGGAGCTATTTGAACAACGATGTGCTGCCTGCCACGGTGTATATGGGAATGCCAAGAAAGAGGATGCGGCCAACCTGCAGCTGAGCCGGTTGGACAGTATAGGCATCATACATGTGGTAGAGAATGGCAGGGGGCTGATGCCTATGTTCAAAGATGCTATGCCTGACTCTGATCTCGCATACCTGGAAGTATATGTAAAGAATCTACGGAAGAATTAATTATAAAGGGAGGCGGATAAAGAAGGTGGCCCCACCTTCTGCATTGTGCTCAAACCATATCTCGCCATTGTGGGCCAATACGATCTGCCGTGTGATGGACAGTCCCAGGCCAAAGGGCTTTTCACCTGAGGTGCCGGGGCGTTTGGCTTCGGAGAACATGTCGAACACTTTATCCTTTATATCGTCGGGTATGCCAATGCCCTGATCGGCGACTGAAATCAAGAGATGTTCATCGGTTTTCGTGGCGGCAATTTTTATACTGCCGCCTTCGGGACTGAACTTTATTGCGTTGACAATAAGGTTATTAATGGCCCTGCTTATCTTTTCTTTGTCGGCGCTTACTGTGCCGAGGTTTTCATCAACTGCGAGGGTTATATGCTGCTGTTTGCCCACTGCCCGGAATTGTAATAATTCAACACAGTTTTGTAACAAAGCACTTACGTTGATAGACTCTTTACTTACTTTTTCTTTCCTGATAATATTGGTAGCCTCAAGGATCTCGTTGGATAGCGTCAAAGCATTTTTGCATGCGGTCTCTATGAGGGCCAGATATTCTTTTTGCTTGTCGGTGTAGTTACCGGTGTTTTCGAGTAATACGCCTGTTATGGTGGAGATAGCTGCAATGGGATTGCGTATATCGTGTGCTACGGTGCGGAGTATCCGGTCTTTTTCTTTATTGCTCAGTTCCAGTTGTGCCAATACTTCTTCAAGCCTGTGGTTTTGCTCGCGAATATGGCTATTCAATGTGGTCAATACATGTACGTTCTTCCTGGATTTTTTAAGGTTCTGTTGGATAAGCAGGAGTATGATGACGGCCATTATGGATATGGTAATGGCAAAAAGCATCATGTACTGCCGCCGCTCACTTTTCTTTTCAAGCGTGTTTATTTCATTTTGTGTATCAAGGTATTTGATCCTTGCACGTATATCGAGGCCGCGGAGTTGTATATTCTCTTCAGCGAGTGAATCTTTTAATTTGCTATAGCTGAGGAGGTAATCAAATGCCGGTTTTGTTTGTCCCTTCTTATCATAATATTGCCACATAAGATCATACCAGCCTGCCTGTACATCCCTGTCGGGAACACTATCGAGCGTATGCTTTATGTTTTGTAATATAGTATATGCATCATCATAGTTATTATCATCGAAATAAAGCCGGGTTAGCTTGATCCGGGTTAGTTGTCCGTCGATGACGTCATATCCTTTTTGATTACTTATAGCTATGCTTTTTTTGAATAATTCTTCTGCCTTAGTTGTGTTCTTCGCGGCCATGTAGGCGGTAGCCAGGTTGCCATACACTATTGCCCTGGCCCTGTTAAAGAGCATGTCGGGTTTATCCGCAAAGCGTCTGCGGTTTTGTTCAATGAATTCAAGGTCCTTAGTATAGTATGCAATAGCACTGTCGTTATTATTATTGTTGTAATAGCTAAGACCAATATTATCGAGCAGTTCCTGCATTTTGTAAAATATTTCGAAATTCGACTTGCATTTTTCTGCTTCTACATAGGCCGATTTAAAACTATTCACAGCATCTTCGAAATGTTTTTGTTTGTAAAAGACCATACCCAGCCGGTAATTATAATTGCTGAGGATACAAGAGTCGGACCTGTCAAGGAGGGATTTGGCCCTATAGAAATACTTGTACGCATTGGTGTAAGACTGTTTTTCGAATAATGCATCGCCTTTGCGGTAAAGTGCTTCGGCATATAGTTGCTGCATTTGACCTTTTAACTCATTCTGTTCCAGCAACGTGATCGAGCTATCTGCATAAAGAAGGGCCTGGTCATAATCACGTGTAACGGTCATACTGGTATTGTACTTGAAGACGAAAGCCTCATTCTTATCGCGAAATTTGAGCGGCTCGGCAGCATCAACTACTGAGTCGATATAGTGTATGGCCATTACTACATTTCCGGAGTCGCGTAGCTGTGTTGCATGATTGAGAACCTCCTGGAAAGCCGGGGATATCGCTACGTCAATAGGACTTCTGCTGCAACTATTGAGGAGCAGTGATAGCAACAGGAAAAGGATCAAAACAGCAGGAAGTCTTTTGTACAATCTTTTCTGCAACGATACCATGGGGTAGATACAAACAGGCTAGTGGCCTATGTTTGGCGTACAAAATACTGCAAATTTCTTTATGAAAAAAAATATATAAATAATTATGTATTGGCTAAGCTATTATTTAACATAGCCTTAGAACAATTGTAACCTATTGCGCTCCTGGCTGAAAGCTTTATGCAAAAAATAGACACTTGAAGCTGCCAGCGCAGCATTGACGATCATCAGGGGGAGCAAGAGGCTTTGCGCCAATGAAAGCTCCCATATCAAAAGAGGGGGTATCGCAATAAGGAATATAACCCCTAACACCAGGTCTCTGAAAATGTCATTATATACTCTTGTTCCGTTATCCATTTTTCCTTTCTTATTAAAACCATGTAAAAGTACCCGGTGTCTTTGATGCTATGAAGCTGATTTAGGTAAGTTGCATAAAGAGGTCGGTGAACAAGGTCTGCGAAGCGGTCAATTTCTTAGCAGCAAAAAAATTTTGAAATAAATATGACAAATGCTCAGTATTGTGAATCAATGATTTAATGCGAAACGCCTGGAAGGATAGGCCAAATAATTTTAGGAAAGCCTTAACTGGCATACTGTTTGCGCAATATTCTTTACCTGTTTTCTCTCTTAGAGTTTATTATTTATACACAAGAGGATCATTTTAAAGAGCACAGGGCGGAAGCTGAAAAGCCCGGAGAGAGAGTAGGCAAAACGAAAAAGACTATTGTATGAGAAAGCAATTACTCATTGCTGCATTGGCGGCTACATGCGTGCTGTGTTATACAGCATGTAAAAAGGACAGCAAGACCACAGTACCCGCTACAAACAGCACACTCAATAATGCGGGCGATTTTGTAAAAAAATACGGGCCGAAGACACAAACATTCATTTTGAACACCGGCAGCCTGCCCCAGGCAATAACACTTACTGGCGGCACAAAGATCACTATACCGGCAGGCATCACACTGAATGGTCAAATAGTGACCGGGAATATAACCGTAAGCGTTATTGAAGTATTAAAGAGAAGTGATGTAATACTTGGCGGGACCAATACCAATACTGGTAGTGGTGATCTGCTCACTTCCAAAGGCTTTGTATATATAGACATTAAATCGAACGGGATCAGTGTTGATGATCCCCTGCCAAGCCCAATGACCATAGTAATGCCGGGCACCAATGGCGATAATACTTTCTTATGGCAGGGCGATACCAATGTGAACGGTACCCAGCAGATGGGATGGAATATATTACAGGGCAGAACAGTTAAGGCTACACAGCAAGGTTTTGAGTTCGACTTCGGTAACCTTGGCTGGATCAATTGTGATGTATTTTATGCGATCGATTCACCGAAAACCACAATGCATGTATCGCTGCCCGATAACCCGGGAGAGCTGGCCAACTATTTGGGTGGCAGCGGCAATACTTTCGTTTTCTTATGTGTGCAAGGCAGCCTTGTAGCGGCGCAATTATACACGCCTGATGGCAACGGTGTAAAGAGTTATGATAACACCATACCAGTAGGGGTGAATGCCCAATTATTGGCCTTCTGTATAAAGGACGGGCACTACTACCTTGCTGAAAAGGAGATAACTACAGTTAATAATGATACAGAGGTACTCAACTTTACAGAGACAACAGATGATGCGATACAGCAAGCCATCGATGCACTAAACTATTATTAAGATAACTGCTATAAGGTTTTTAAGATGCATCCTGTTCAACGAACAGGATGCATCATTTTTAACTGCTATTGCTTATTTTGCTTATCAAATCATCACCATGGTACTGTATGATACAATAGGCAAGGGATATAATACTACAAGGAAAGCAGATCCGTACCTTACTGGAAAATTTTATGATCTTTTAGCGCCGGTAAAAGACGGCATATACCTGGATGCAGGTTGCGGTACGGGCAATTATTTACATGCATTGAGTGCAAAGGGTTTGTCGTTTTATGGTATTGATCCATCTGAGACGATGCTGGAAAAGGCAATGAGGCAAAACCCCGCTGTGAAATTTACATGCTGCAAGGCTGAAGATATACCCTTTGACGATCATTTTTTTAATGGGGTCACCGCTATTTTGACCATGCATCACTGGGATAGTATTCCGCAAGGCCTGAAGGAAATATACAGGGTATTAAAGCCGGGCGGCAGATTTGTGAGCTTTAGCTTTACTCCGGAGCAGGTAAAGGGATACTGGCTGGCCCACTACTTTCCCGGGATGATAGACCGTGCCGCTAATACTATTCCCGCGCTTAGTGAAATGGAGCGTTTTGTCAAAGATGCCGGTTTTGGTACAGTGAACTTTGAAAAATATTTTGTGCGACCAGACCTGGAAGACCATTTCATGTACTCCTGTAAGCATGAGCCTGAACGCTGCCTTATACCGGAAATGCGTGAAAATACTTCCGGATTTACAGCCCTTGCCAACCATGCTGAAGTAGCTGCAGGACTTTTAAAACTGGAAGAGGATATCCGGACCGGGAAGATAAATAATGTGATCAAGGGCTATGAGAATGGGTTTGGGGACTATCTTTTTATAGCAGCGCAAAAATGACTTGTATAGTCAATTGCCTGCAATATTGAATTGTATGCACAAGCCGAGCTATTACGTGATAAACGGTATTACCCTCTACAGGTTGCTTATAGCACCTGTATTGGTGTATTTAATAATTGCCGGTAATGCAGATGTTTTTAAATGGTTGCTGCCCATAAGTTTTTTCACCGATCTTATTGATGGCTACCTGGCACGGAGGTACAAGGTAACCAGCATCTTAGGTTCCCGGATCGATTCGGTGGCCGATGATCTAACCATTGTAGCTGCCATAGTGGGTGTTTTTGTACTTAAGCCAGCTTTCGTAAGAGAGCAGATCGTGTTGATTGTAATAATGCTTGTATTATATCTCATACAGCTTATTTCAGCATTGATCCGTTATAAGAAGATCAGCAGCTTTCATACCTACAGTGCCAAGGTTGCCGCCATATTGCAGGGGGTATTCCTGATCCTTATTTTTTTATGGCCCGGTTTGCCCGCCATCTTTTTTTATCTCGCCGCTATTTCCACGCTCATCGACCTGGCCGAAGAGATAGTGCTTGTATACCTTCTGCCAGACTGGCAAACAGACGTAAAGGGTATTTACTGGTTACTAAAAGGCTAATACGTTATAGCAAGGTTTTTTACTCATAGCCACCATTCAAATATGCGTTTCAGTTATATATCGTTTGTGGTAAGATGTCTCTAAAAAACTTAACATTAAGTTATTGTTAAGTTTTAGTAACTTTAATGTTAACAGATAATAATTGAAGCTCAAGTATATCATATCGCTCATCATTAGCATGTTCATATATGTCTCCGGGGTTGATGGTAAACCTTCGGGACAAAGAGCATCTTTGGATTTTTACGGGGATACGATAGCCTTACCTTGTGAATACCTGGCTGTTGTAGATTACACGGGGCCTTTGTCGGACGAAAGCATCCGGGAGTTTTATGAACGTATCAGTGCTACTGATTATCAGCCTGTTGTAGAGCAATTACTCGCATATAAAAAGAAAAACAAGCCGGATGACTGGCTTTTTTACCAACTCATACGTAAAACGGCAGAGACCGCAAGTCCCAAAGCCGATAATTACTACCGTTATACTTTATATAAGTGGTTCCTGCTCAATAAGACGGGTTATGATGCCAACCTGTGCCTGGCGGGTGATAAGCTGATGTTCTATGTGCAAAGCAATGATAATATATATGATATACCTTACCATACCGAAAACGGTAAGCAGTATGTGTGCCTGAATTATCATGACTATGTGAGCATAGATATCGTGAATCACAAACTGCACAAGGTAGAAGTGGATATACCGGGTATAAAAACGAGTTTCTCTTATAAGCTTACGCATATGCCCAATTTTGCTGCAGGCGATTATAAGGAGAAAGACCTTGAATTCAATTACCGTGATGTGGAATATCGTATCAAGGTAAAAACGAGCGACAAGGTGAAGACGATACTCGCCAACTATCCTGTAACGGACTACAGGTCGTATTTCGATATGCCTTTGAGCAAGGGCACTTATGCATCACTTATACCGCAATTAAAAGAGAATATACATGGTATGAATGTAAGGGATGGGGTTGATTACCTGATGCGTTTCACACGTTATGCATTTGCTTATGAAGCCGACCAGGACAATTTTGGTAAAGAAAAGCACCTGTCGGCAGAGCAGACCCTGCTTTATGACCATAGCGATTGCGAAGACAGGGCTGCCTTATTTTACTATCTCGTAAAGGAGATATATAATTTGCCCATGATCGTGCTGGCTTACCCTCATCACCTGACCATTGCAGTAAAATTTGATAAGCCCATTGGAAAAGCGATAGATTATAATGGCAGCAAATACTCTGTATGTGAGCCTACACCCCAAAGGCAAGACCTCCCTATTGGTAAAGTGTCACATGAGTTACGTAACGTAGACTACGAAATAGTCCTGGCTTATGAGCCAAACTAATCGTCATACTTTCACTTCCTTCCATTTACCTTTTCTGAAATAATACCAGGCCACAAGGGCTATTAATGTTTCTGCTGCAGGTACTGCAATGAAGGCCCCTGTTGATCTTAAGCCTGTAGCTTTTGATAAATACCATGCAAGGGGCACCTGGAACAGCCAAAAGCAAACGAAGTTGATGATGGTGGGTGTGCGTGTATCTCCGGCACCGTTCAATGCCTGCGTCATCACCATGGCAATACCATAGAAAATATAACCCGTTCCGATGATCTGCAGGGCCTTTGCGCCGTATTGCATGATGGCTGCATCTTTGGTAAAGAAACTGATGATAGGGTAGGCGCAGAATACGAAAAGGAGCATAACAAAGCTCATGAAAATAGCATTGTATTTCGCTGTCAGGAACACGCTTTGCTGTGCCCGTTCTACCTGGTTAGCCCCGAGGTTTTGTCCCACAAGGGTAGCCGCTGCATTGCTGAGGCCCCATGCGGGCAGGATAAAGAACACCACATTGCGTATAGCGATCTGGTAACCGGCCGATGCTGTTGTACCCCCAGTTTCGGCTACCAGTTTGGCCAGTACGATCCAGCTACCGCTCGCGATGATGAATTGCAGGGTGGCCGGCCATGCAATATTGATAATAGACTTCACTATTGCCGGATCGAAACGAAAATGCTCATTGTTGAACTTTAAAATGCCACTGCCTTTAAACAGGTGATAGCATTGATATATTACGCCGGTACTGCGGCCTATTACTGTAGCTATTGCGGCGCCTTTGAGCCCAAAGAAGTGAATGAAAATAGGGCAGAGTATAATATTGATGATACTGGCTATCCATAAACTGCGCATGGCCATAGCTGCATCGCCCGCACCACGGAATATGCCATTGATAAGAAACAGCAGCATGATGGCAGCACTGCCGCCAAACATAATGCGGGTAAATATGGCCCCGTCCCTTACCACTTCGGCACTCGCGCCCATAAGCTCCAATATCTTGTCGCCGAAAACGGCCCCTGTTATACTGGTTATTATGATGACCAGGGCAGCGACCAGTAATGATTGCGCGCCAGCATGAGCAGCCCCTGCAGTATTCTTTTCGCCTATACGGCGCGCTACGATTGCCGTGGCTGCCGTACTAAGGCCAATGGCTACGGAGTAAACGATGGTGATGACAGACTCGGTAAGCCCCACAGTGGCTATGGCATTCTGTCCCAGCTTGCCTACAAAGAACATATCCACTACGGCGAATACACTCTCGAGGCTTAGCTCCAGTATCATTGGTATGGCCAGGAGGAATACTGCACGGGATATGCTGCCCTGTGTATAGTCCTGCTGTTCGCCGTTGAGTGACTGGCGTATGATCGCCAGTACTTTGGCGGATGTTCGCGGGGTACGTGTTGTTTCCATGATGACCGGTCAATACCGGAATAAATTTGAGGAGCGAAAATATGTTATTTTTAAAATTCTTCTTTTATGTTTTTGTAATTATTCCAATACGTCACAAAAGCAATTATACGCACTCATAAGGCCTATTACCTTTTCATTACAAATGCTGTCGCCTTCTATTCTTAAAATATGATCACAGTCCTCGAGGTCGAAGTTGATCCTGTACATCGGGAAAGCTTCATACAGGGCGGTCAGCAGCATTGCTTCCTTATGCTTTGTTGCATCCGTTTTAAATACTTCTACCATGTCCTGTAGTTGAAATTATAAGGCCGCAGATATACTGCTGAATCTATTTGCCTGTCCTGCTTTTATCCTTTTATGGAAAAAGAGATAGGATATGATACCGGGTATGATCCATGCCAGCATGAACAGCATGGCCGGGGAAAAGGGAAAGGCCGCAAGCTGTGAATAGATAGCGCCGATAAGATCAAATGCCAGCCCTGCATAAGCCCATTCTTTGAGCCTTGGTGATACCGGTAATAATAGTGCTGCACAGCCCAGTATCTTTGCTACACCTATGAAAGGTGTAAAATATGCCGGGTAACCGAGTGCAGTCATGAATTTTACTGCATCGGCAGTATTGAGCACATCGGGCAGGGCAGAGAATAGCATCAGTGCGGCAAATATGCCCGTAAAGGTCCAGTAGATAATGTTTATTTTTTTCATGAGGATTAACTTTTATTGTTCAATAATTAATGGTTTCTGTGTAGTCGCATAAATGTTCCGGGCTGTGCGGCAAGTCTTAGTTTACGGTTTCTTGTATTGTTTCCAGGTGCTCATCCAGCATATCGAGGGTGCCACTAAAGCCTGCATTCATGCTGTCGAACATACTATAGTATACCTTGCATTCCTCTTCGCTTGCATTTACAGGCTGCCCTTTAAGCGTAAGGATGGTCTTATTGTTTTTTTCTTCAAAGGTCACTATGTTCAGTATTTCAAGCGGAAATACCGGGAGCATAGTTGTAGGCCTTATATTACCTTCCTCATCAGAAAAGGATGTAGTAAATACCAGCTTTTCGGGGGCTATGATCTCTTTGTATGTGAAGCGGCCCCACATGATACTGCCATCAGGCGTTTTCATGCTGTAGTGAAATATGCCACCCGGCCTGAGATCGAACGTTTTTATTGCGTTATCGAAAATTTTTGGCCCCCACCATTTTGAAAGGTGTTCCGCTTCGGTCCATGCTTTGAATACCAGCTCACGCGGGGCATTGAACTCCCGAACGATGACAAATTCTTTAGGTGCCTGTTTTATCTTGTCTAGATAAGTTTCGAGTTTATCCATTGTTTGCCTGTTGCCCTCCAATGCGCCGTATTCTTTTATTACCCTGTCGCGTTCTTCAACAGTCCGGAACTGCATATACATGGCCAGTATGGTCTTACCTTCCTCTTCTTCAAAGGTTACGATAACATGAAAAAGATGGCGCTCCTCCTCTGTATCATCTGTATGTACGTAAACTAATCTTACAGGCCGCACCACTTCTTTGTACACTATTTTATTGGGGAAATCCATACCATTGGGTCCATGCATCATGAAGCGCCAGGTGCCACCCGGTTTTACTTCCATTTCATGTATCGTATTGCTGAAGCCGTCAGGGCCCCACCAGTTCACTATATGTTCGGGTTTTGTCCATACATCAAATACCAGTTCCCGTGGGGCATTAATGATGCGACGGGTTATTATTTCCCGGCTGCCAGCCTCGCTTATGAGCTCATTTTTGTTTGCCATGATCTTTATTTTTTTTGTTTTTTGGTGTTGATACATTTTGTAATTCGTGCAGGTATTTTTCAAGAGCGTCCAGTTTGGTTTCCCAGAATTGCCTGTATTGGTCTATCCAGTCAGATACTTCGCCCAGTTTTTGGAGCTTTGCTTCACAATAGCGTTCGCGTCCCTGTTGTTTAACCGTTACCAGTCCACATTCTGTCAGTATTTTGATGTGTTTATATATCGCTGTACGGCTTACATCAAAATGTTCTGCTACAGAATCCATGTTGAGTGACTTATGCGCCACCATGTTCAATATCTCTCTTCTTGTGGGGTCCGCAATGCCCTGGAATACATCTCTTCTCATTATTTGCAACCTTTTGGTTTCGCAAATATATGCAACCTTTTGGTTTCTCAAAATGTTTCTCAAAAAAAATTACCGGTGGTGTGTGTAAACCACATCTGCAGGTTTAGACCATTGCTTTTCCAAAATTGCTTTTAAATTGCCGAGACTAGTTTGTATGTCATTACCCAATACCTTTTTTAGGTTGAATAATATATGCACGAGCCGGAGGGCATAATCACGCTCACCCGTGAAGCCCCATTTGACTCGTGTACGGCCTGCCCCGATGGTTTCTGTTACTAGATAGGTATAGGCAATGTTTTTAAAAGGCTTTTCAAACTCGAGACGGTAGTCTATCCGCTTGCCATCTGATAATTCTATTATTTGTTGCACACCTTTGCCAACGTTTTTGTTTGCGCTATCCCAGCTAACCGTTGCTCCTGTAGTTCCGTCTGTACCTGAGTATACACGCCTCGTTTTGGTATCAGCCATCACCCATTTATTATAATGTGATTGGTTTTGCAGGTGCCTTAAGTACTCAAATACTACCTGAACAGGCTGCCCGATCTCCGCTTCGCGCTCAATGATATAAGTGCTGGAGGTAAATGCAGCCGCAATGAAGGGGGTTGCTATTATAGCCGCGATGATGATCAGTATGATTATCATGGTCTTCCGGTATTAATTCGTGTTCAATTGATTATTGTCATAGCTCACCATCCACTGAATGTCAAACTTATCGGTAAGCATACCGAAATAAGCACCCCAGAAAGCCTTTTCAAGTGGCATGGTGATCTTGCCGCCTATGGAGAGGGCATCGAATATCTTTTTCGTTTCTTCTTCGCTGCCGGTTTGTACGGAGACATGAAAATTATCTCCCCTTGTGCCGGGACCATAAGCCTCTGGCCTGTCGCAACCCATAAGAATGGTTTCCTTGCTTATGGGCAGCGCTACATGCATGATCCTTTCTGAGCTTTGGGCACCTGCGGGCGCATGTTCGGGCATGTCTTTATAGCGCATAATTGTTTGAAACCCGCCGCCAAAGACCGACTTATAGAAGCTAAATGCCTCTTCTGCATTGCCGTTAAAATTGAGGTAAGGACTGATCGTTGCCATTATTCTTGCTCTTTTTAGAAATGTTTATAATAACGTTTATGCTGCAAAGCTATATACAGATGCTTTGCGGGGTGGGGTGTAAATACGGCATTGTAAGGGGTTGGTTGCGACAGGTGCTTTATTTAACTTTGAACTATGATACACATCTCGATATTAATTCCGAAAGCAGCTATACTGGGCAGCCTCGAAGGTTCGAGGCAGTTATTTACGCAGGTGAACCAGTTCTGCAAGATGCGGGGTATGCCGCCATTATTCAAGGTGCAGTTAGTGGGCCTCGACCAGGAAACGAAAGTGGCTGGCGGACTATACACAGTCAATGCGGATGTATTACTGAAGGATGTGAAAAAGACCAACCTTATCATAATACCGGCGATAGACGGCGATCTGCAGCAGGCTATAGATGTGAACAGCGATTTCTTACCCTGGATCACGAAGCAATATAAGAACGGTGCAGAGGTTGCCAGCTTATGCCTTGGTGCGTTCCTGCTGGCATCGACCGGCCTGCTGAATGGTAAAAAGTGTGCAACGCACTGGGTAGCAGCCAATGAATTCAAAAAGATGTTCCCTGAAGTGGAGCTGATAACGGAAAAGATCATTACCGAAGAGCATGGTATATACTCAAGCGGGGGAGCCTTCTCCTACCTTAACCTCATCCTGCACCTGATCGATAAATATGCAGGCCATGATATGGCCGTGCTTTGTGCTAAAGTATTCGCCATAGAGATAGAGCGTGAGAACCAGGCATCATTCATCATCTTCCAGGGCCAGAAGGAACATGATGATGAACATGTGCGGAAAGCGCAGGAGTATATTGAGCGCAATTACCAGGACAAAACAACTGTTGACAGCCTGGCCGGTATGTTTGCCATTGGCCGCAGGAGCTTTGAGCGCAGGTTCAAGAGAGCCACTGATAATACCGTGGCTGAGTATATACAGCGTGTGAAGGTAGAGGCGGCAAAAAAAGAACTGGAAATGAGTCGTAAAACAGTTAATGAGGTCATGTATGAGGTAGGCTATTCGGACATTAAAGCATTCCGAACTACTTTTAAAAAGATAACCGGCCTGTCGCCGCTTGAATACCGGCATAAGTACAATAAGGACGCAATGGTAATGGCTTAAGCCGGAACGGGCATAAGGTTTTACATTCATTTTACAATTGGTATCTCCCACAAGCTATACATTCATGGCATATAGAGTGTGAGCAGTGCATTGCTGCATACTTGTTTTAAGTGAAGAATGATTTTGTAACAGGAAAATTCTTTGCCATGAAAAAGATCATATTATTTTGTATCTCAGTTTTTACAGCTTACCTGTCAATGGCACAGGGTGGCTGGATATTTGATACCAACCCCCAGGACGATATTGTATCATACACCACGAGTTATGCTTATGTAGGGGCTTCTTTTATCGATATAAACGGTGATAATAATATTGACCTGCTGGCCTCGCCTGGTACTTTATTTATCAATAACGGTAATGGCACTTTCAGCTTTACGACACCATTGAATTTTTCCCCGCTGAACAGTACGTCAGGTAACAGTGCCGCGGATCTCGATAACGATGGCGATAATGATATCATTGTCGCAGGTGTTCCTTGTAAGGTGTTTTTTAATGATGGCACTGGTGCTTTTGCTGATTCATCTATGCAAGTGCCGTCTTTTTCGAACTATGGCAGCTTTGGTGCTGCAATAGGCGATTATAATGAAGACCCTTATCTCGATTTTATTTTTGCATATGCCAATGGATTTCTTGCCCCTTCTGTACCGGCGCCGTGCAATTTCTACTACCAGCAGACAGGCAGTTTTAACCCCGTACAAGTACAGGGGTATCCCTTTACAACGACCTTCGATTCTTATACAGTACCTTACTGGAGCGACTATGACCTTGACGGGGATATGGACCTCTTCATAGCCAGTGGCCCTGCAAATGGTACACAGGACTATGATTATTGTTATAAGAATATGAAGATGGAAACAGGGAATGATACTCTTGTACAAATGACATCAGAATTATTTGCTGCACAAACACAGGATGGCCAATGTTACAATTTTATCGATTATGATAATGATGGTGACCTGGACCTTTGCCTCACGAATTATTATGGTGCTGCTACAAGGCTTTACCGGAATGATAACGGCACCTATGCACCGGTAACTACACCCTTCACCACAGCGACCACTAACCTTGCGAACTGCTGGGGCGATTATGATAATGATGGTGACCTGGATGTGATCATTACCAATGATAACCAGGTGACGAAGTATTACAGGAACGATGGCGGGGGCACATTCGTTTATTTAGCTAACGGTTTCACTACGCCAACAGCAACCTGCGGTATTACCAATGGCGATTATGATAATGATGGCGATCTGGATGTATTTATTAATGGCGTTGGTAATAATGGCAATACGAGTTCTGTGGGCTTGTATATCAACGATACGGTAGCCGGCGGGCGAAGCTTTATCAACCTTAAGTTGGTTGGTGTCACATCGAACCGCTCCGCTATTGGAGCTATTGTAAAGGTACATGCTGTCATAAATGGCAATCCTGTATGGCAAATGCGTGAAGTAAACGCCCAGAATACATTCCAGGGGCAGAATGATCTCCGGGTACATTTTGGCCTTGGGGATGCCGCTATTGCAGATTCTATAATAGTAACATGGCCATCGGGTAATACAGATCAATTTCAGGGCTATGCGGCAAATGCATTTTATAAGGTAACGGAGGGTAGTGGAGTAGTGGATCTTTTGGTTAAGCCTGCAGGACAAGGCCAAACAGTTGCTTTATATCCAAACCCTTGTGGGGACGTACTGAGATTTTCAATGAACACGGAATTGGTCAATAGCCCCTTTAAAGCAGAGATATATGATGTATCGGGCAGGTTGCTTAATGCTGCAATATTTAATACTGCTACCGGGCAGATTGATACAAGGTCTTTATTGCCAGGAGTCTATTTTTTGCGGATTTCAGGAACAAATGATTGCAGCGTAAAAAGGTTTGTAAAAAAATGAGCCCTGCAGGAGAAACTATACGATCAGCCAGGTTTCCATCATGCCTTTTCCTTTTATTTCTATCGAACCCCGGCTTTTGAAAGTGTATTTGCCTTCAAGTTGTTTTTTGAAGCGGTCGGAGCAGTGTATCTCTCCTGCAATGCCGGTCGTCTCCATCCGGCTGGCGGTGTTCACGGTATCGCCCCAAAGATCGTAGATGAATTTGCGCTGGCCAATGACGCCGGCTACTACGGGCCCGCAATCCAGCCCCATCCTGAATTGTATCGGCGTGCCATCGTTCGCTTTGTATTTTCCCATTTCGGCTTTTATCTCCATTGCCATAGCTGCTGCTGCTTCGGCATGATGCGGGTTTGCCTCGGGCAGGCCGCTCACTGCCATATAGCAGTCGCCGATGGTCTTTATCTTCTCCAGCCCGTGTTTATCAGCCAGTTTGTCGAAGTTGGTGAAGATCTGGTTGAGTACACTGACCACTTCTTTCGGGTCGCGGGCATCAGCAAACAGCGTAAAGCCAGCCATGTCAATAAACAGGATGGATGCATTTTCAAAATAGTCGGCTATAGGATGTTCTCTTTTTTTCAGGCGTTCCGCTATTTGTTCCGGCAATATATTCAACAGTATATTCTCTGATCGTTTGCGCTCGCGTGCTATGAAAATGACCACAAGCAACAGCACTACGATACCGACAAAAAAGAAGGTGGCTTCAACCCGCTTTTTTGATAATGCCAGTTGATCCAGTTTTATACGTTCATTATACCGCTCCTCATCCAGTTTCTTTTGCATGTAGCTCATCTTTTCATTTGCCTTGGCCAGGTTTAGCGAATTATTACGGCTGTTCACACTGTCTTTTGCGGTCAGTGCAGAGTCGGCATATACATAGGCAAGACGCATGTCGCCCTTGGCAGCATATACCTTGGCCAGCCAGCTATATATTTCTTCTGCAAGGGGATAATCAGGCCAGAATGATTTTGTGCGGCACATCCGCAAAGCATGGTCCAGCATCTCCAGGGCTTCTTTGTGCTGGCCATTGCGATAGTAAATGGCAGAGCGTATGGCCATCGATTTGGCTGCATTCCTTACCTGGTTGTGCGCAACGCTTGTGTCAATATCATGCTCCAGTAAAGGAATAGCTTCGGCATATCTCTTTTGCAGGAAGTAGGTGATGCCTATATTGCCCTCGGATATATGTATCCATGTTTTCTGGGCATTGTCTTTGGTAACACTGTCATATATGCGTTTGAAGTACCATAGCGCACTGTCATACCTGCCGCTGTTCCTGAAGCTAAGTCCTATAGTGTTATTGATCGTATAATAGAGATTTCGATCCTTTGCGCGAGTTACGGTCAGTGCTTCCTGCAGGTACCTAACGGCATTGTCATAGTCCTCAAAGCGGTAATAAGCGCTACCCAATACGTAGATGTTAGCCTGTTTGGCCGGGTACTCTTCTCCTGTGAATTTGCTGTATATGCGATAGGCTGCTATATAGTTCTCAAGGGCCGCACTTTGTTTATGATACTCCTGGTAAAAATTGCCGGCAAGCTGCAGGGCATCTGCTTCAGCATAGGACAAATGCTCTTCTGTAGCATAGGCAATAACGTCATTAATATTTTGCTCAAGAGTATCTATGTTAGTATGGTGATTATAGGCTTGCCACTCATATTTCTTTATTCTCAGCAGGCATGCCAGTTCTTTGTCCTTTGTGTTTGCCCATTTTAAGAGCAGGGTCTCTAAGGAGTCTGCCGCTACTTGTTCAGGCAGTTTATCCAAAGCCTCATTTAATGCATCTATATAGTAATAATTGTCTGCATAGCTGCGCTGTTGGGCAAGTAAAGCCCCCGCACTGCCGCAAACGGTCAATATCAGCAAGAGATATGTAATATGCAGCTGCTTCAAACAGGTGACATGCGGGATTAAGCAAGAAAATTATAAAATTATTTGATAATTAAGTGTTTGTTTTTGCACCATATTGGTTAGTATAACTCTTTACTTTTCTAAACCCCGTCATTTGCTGGTGCGGTTTTGTTGTTTAAATGGGTAAAAAGAAAACTATGATTAATATTGAAATTAATGGTAAGGTAATTTATACCACTGCAAAAGGCAAACTTACAGAGGAGGATTATGACAAACTGGTTCCCCACCTGGATGATATGATCAAAGAATATGGGAAAATACGCTGGTATTTTGAAATGCAGGATTTCGATGGTTGGGAAGCCAGTGCATTTTGGAAGGATATGAAATTCGATATAAAGCATACCAATGACCTTGAGCGGATAGCCATGGTAGGCGATGAACAATGGGAGAAATGGCTGGCTGCTGTAATGAAACCTTTTACCCCCGCCATGGTCAGGTTTTTTCAACCCGGCCAGGAATATGAGGCGCGGGAGTGGATACGGGAGGCATAATAGGAATGTGCCCAACTGCTCAGCAGTTTTGGAATATTCAATAAGTTTGGTCTATGAATGTTGATCCCGGGAATCATGTGGTAAAGCTATGCGCACAAGGTATAGAAGAGGAAATGAAAGGAAACACAAGCCTGGCACTAGGACTATACCAAAAAGCATGGACTATACGGACGAACGATTACGAATCCTGTATTGCTGCGCACTATATGGCCCGCCTGCAGGCAGATCCGGTTAATATGCTGAAATGGAATATGGAAGCACTGCACTTTGCAGACAAAGTGACTGATGGCAGCGTAACACTTTTTTATCCCTCACTTTATTTAAATGTTGCTAAGTCGATGGAAGACACGGGTAACTTCAGCGAAGCGGGTAAGTACTACCGGTTAGGCGCAGCACAGCTTGATATACTTCCTGCCGATCGTTTAGGGGATATAACACGTGATGCTATTAAAAGAGGCCTGGACCGCATAGGGGCTCAAACTGCCCGGTAGAAGTGCATACCCTGTTTTTGATCAAAGATGCATACATTAGCAGCAGTATAAAACATGTTAAAAAATGAATGATCAAGTACGCCAGTTGCAACCCGCAGCTTTATGGAACAATTTTGCAGACCTTAACGCCGTGCCCCGTCCTTCAAAAAAAGAGCAGCGCGTCATCGCTTTCGCTAAAGCCTTTGGTGAAAGCCTGGGATTGCCCACCAGTGTAGATGAAGCAGGGAACGTGATCATAAAAAAGAAAGCTACACCGGGCATGGAAGACCGCCAGCCGATAGTACTGCAAAGCCACCTGGATATGGTGCACCAGAAGAATAGTGACACTGTTTTCGATTTTGATACACAGGGTATCGAAATGTATGTGGATGGCGACTGGGTAAAAGCAAAGGGTACTACGCTGGGTGCTGATAATGGCATTGGCGTTGCTACAATTATGTCTTTACTTGCTTCAACCGATATACCGCATCCGGCTATCGAGGCACTCTTTACCATCGATGAAGAGACTGGCATGACCGGCGCTTTGTCATTGAAAGGGGGGCTTTTGGATGGACGGATATTGCTCAACCTGGATACTGAAGAAGATAATGAGCTCACGATCGGTTGTGCCGGTGGTATTGATCTTACCGCTAACGGGACTTATGAACAGGTAGCACCAAAGGGTAACACGGCCTTTAAGCTGAGCGTAAAAGGATTGAAAGGTGGTCACTCCGGTGTAGAGATACAGTTAGGCCGGGCCAATGCCAATAAGCTGATGAACCGTACACTCTTAAACCTCAGTAAAGACTTTGCAATAGAAATTGCCAGTATCGATGGGGGAAGCCTGCGTAACGCTATACCCCGGGAGTCGCTTGCCTTAATAGTATGCGATGAACAAAAAGCAACTAAGCTGAAAGAGGCTGTCACTACTCTTGAGGGGGTATTGCAGAAAGAATATGGCACTACAGACCCTAACCTTAAATTAAGCATTGAAAACGCCGAACTGCCCGGTAAGGTAATGGATGCCGCTTTTCAGCAAAAACTATTGCGGTGTGTATATGCCTGCCCCAACGGCATATACCGCATGAGCCCGGAGATAGAAGGCCTTGTGCAAACCTCCAATAATGTTGCCCGCGTTTTGGTAAACGATGGCGCTTATAATATACAATGCCTCACCCGCAGCTCGGTAGATACGGAAAAAGGCGACCTTGCCGATGCCATTAGCAGCACATTCGAATTAATGGGAGCCGCCGTAACTACAGGTGGGGCATACCCGGGATGGGAACCCCGCCCCGATGCCCCGATCGTGAAAATCATGAGCGACCTGTACCAGGAGCTATTTCATACCCAGGCAAATGTAGATGCTATACATGCCGGATTGGAGTGTGGTATACTGGGAACCAATTATCCCGGCATGCAAATGATATCCTTCGGGCCTAATATATTTGGCGCCCATTCACCCGATGAGCGGGTACAGGTAAGCTCGGTGCAGAAATTCTGGTCTTATTTGCTGGAGACCTTGAAGCGGATACCCGTAAAAGCGAATTAACTGAATATTATTAAAGTGCAGTGACCTGCCTGTAGTATACACGTAATATACTGCGGGCAGATCATCATTTAGTTTACACAGCTGACCGATAAATAAGACTTCCATTGATAAAACCGATGCCACTATAAAGTATTGCATTTATCTATTTCCTATGAAAATGCTACTTTGTTGATGCCTCAACCAAATATTTGTTCACTCAGCTAACACAATCTTTTTTGAAAATGGAAGAAACTAAATCATCTGCAAGCACTACAGCACACAGTACTAATGGTAAAGGTAAATGTCCCTTTAGTGGCGGAGCGCCCAAATTCACTGCCGGAGGGGGCGTAAGAAATCGTGACTGGTGGCCTAAGCAGCTACCCTTAAATATCCTGCGCCAGCATTCTTCATTATCCGATCCGATGGGCAATTTCAACTATGCCGAGGCATTTAAGAGCCTAGATCTTGCTGCTGTTAAGAAAGACATCTTTGCACTTATGACCGATTCGCAGGATTGGTGGCCTGCCGATTACGGGCATTATGGACCTTTTTTCATTCGTATGGCATGGCATAGTGCAGGTACTTACCGTATTTCCGATGGCCGGGGTGGGGCCGGGGCCGGCATGCAGCGTTTTGCGCCACTGAACAGCTGGCCCGATAATGTGAACCTGGATAAAGCCCGTCTTTTGCTTTGGCCCGTTAAAAAGAAATACGGGAACAAAATATCATGGGCCGATCTTATGATACTTGCAGGCAACTGCGCCCTCGAATCGATGGGTTTTAAAACATTCGGCTTTGCCGGTGGCCGTGCAGATGTTTGGGAACCACAGGAAGATGTGTATTGGGGCTCAGAGAGCAAGTGGCTGGCCGATGAACGTTATACGGGTGAGCGCGACCTTGAAAACCCTCTCGCCGCGGTACAGATGGGTTTGATATATGTTAATCCTGAAGGGCCTAATGGCAACCCTGATCCGCTGGCTGCGGCAAAAGACATCCGGGAGACCTTTAGGCGTATGGCTATGAACGATGAAGAGACCGTAGCGCTCATTGCAGGCGGACATACATTTGGTAAAACCCATGGCGCAGCAGATGCCGGCGCACATGTAGGCCTGGAGCCTGCCGCAGCGAATATCGAAGATATGGGTATGGGCTGGAAGAACTCTTTTGGTACAGGTAAAGGTGGCGATGCCATCACCAGTGGCCTCGAAGGCGCATGGACCACTACACCTACTAAATGGAGCAACAACTTTTTCGAGAACCTCTTTGGCTTTGAATGGGAACTCACAAAGAGCCCTGCCGGTGCACACCAGTGGAAGCCAAAGGACCATGCAGGCGAGGGAACAGTACCCGATGCGCACGACCCGTCCAGGCACCATGCGCCCACGATGCTCACTACCGACTTGGCCTTAAGAATCGACCCGGCATATGAGCAGATCTCACGACGTTTTTATGAACATCCAGATGAGTTTGCAGATGCATTTGCAAGGGCATGGTATAAATTGACTCATCGCGATATGGGGCCGGTAGCCCGCTACCTGGGACCCGAAGTGCCGCAGGAAGTGCTGATATGGCAAGATCCCATACCGGCAGTCACCCACCCATTGGTCGATGATGCCGATATCGCTGCCCTGAAAGAGAAGATATTAGCCTCAGGCTTAACGGTATCTGAACTGGTATCTACGGCCTGGGCCTCCGCTTCAACATTCCGTGGTTCCGATAAACGCGGCGGGGCCAATGGTGCACGTATCCGCCTGGCACCACAGAAAGACTGGGAGGTCAATAACCCGCCACGTTTGGCCAGGGTCTTGACCAGCTTTGAGGCTATACAGAAGGAATTTAACGACGCTCATAAAGGTGGCAAACAGGTTTCACTTGCCGATCTTATCGTGCTCGGTGGCTGTGCTGCTATCGAAAAGGCCGCAAAAGATGGAGGTTACAATATTAAAGTACCCTTCAGGCCGGGCCGCGCCGATGCATCGCAGGAGCAGACCGATGTGGAATCATTTGCAGTACTGGAGCCGGGCGCTGATGGCTTCCGTAATTATAAGAACGCTTATTACAAATCCTCTGCCGAAGAAATGCTGATCGATAAGGCACAGTTGTTGACGCTTACTGCTCCGCAATTGGCTGTGCTTGTAGCGGGCATGCGTGTGCTGGATACTAATTTTGACGAGTCGAAATGTGGTGTGTTCACGAATAGTCCCGGACGGCTTAGCAATGACTTTTTTGCGAACCTGCTCGATATGGACACTATATGGGCACCGGTTCAGGGATCTGCGGATGAGTTCGAGGGCCGCGACCGCAAAACAGGTGCATTAAAATGGACCGGCAGGCGTGCCGACCTTATTTTTGGTTCCAATTCCGAGTTGCGCGCCATTGCTGAGGTCTATGCCTGCGACGATGCAAAAGAGAAGTTCGTAAAAGACTTTGCAGCAGCATGGGCAAAGGTAATGGAGCTAGACCGCTTCGACCTCGTATAAGTCCCCTCTTTCAAATATTGACTTAAAAAACTAATCCCGGGTTAACCGGGATTAGTTTTTTATAAGAAACGACTTATTGCTGCTCGTCTATTTTATCAGAATATTCAGTTTTTACCTTTGCTATTTTATATATAGGCTCCCTATATTGCACGATACAGGTATCATCACTGTAATCACGTGTGCGCGTAAGATAAAATAGCGTATCAGTTGATTCACTTTTGAGTGGTGCCAAAAAGCTTGCATTATCCGTTAGTATAAGATCAGGATCTGGAAAAAGGTTGGTGTTGAGCCAAAAACGGTCTGTGTCAGCAAGATAAAAACCATTTCTCATTCCTATTGGGATACATACGGGTGGGCCTTCCCAATTTGAGTCTATTATCATTGTGTAGTATTTTATAGCAATAGAGTGGGATCTTTGTGGCCCCAGCGTATTCCATATCGATTTGCCATTCCGGTCGTAAGCATCTACCGTTTTCCAAAGTGTGGCTATACCATCACCGTTCAGGCATATCATTCGTTCATTGCTGCCTTTTTCTTTTGTGGTAATAGAGAACTTTAGATGGGGATGGTAATTAAAGAGGTTAAAAGCATAACCACTCACCGGTCTCATCCAGCCGGAATGCTTGTAGTCGGTGCTATACCAATCATAAACGTAATTAGCGCCATCTTTCAGGTTACAACTCAGGAGGTCCAGGCGAGCGCCAGGTTGCAATTGTGCATGAGTTGCAAGCTTTATATGGGATGTCATTACGTCAAAGTGTGGGTTAGGCAAGGTTTCATAGATGTCGAGATAAATTTTGTATTGGGTACCATTCTCGATATAGCATTGTTGTTCTTCCTTTTTATGGCACCCCAGTGTCAATACTATTGATAGCAAGATGCTGGAAATAAGAATAAGCTTAGTCATAGGCTGTATTTGGATAATAAATATAACGCAAAGCTAGAAAAATGTCATGCTTTTACAGGCTCTTTACCTGACTGTTAGACATCCCCAGGGCACTATTGGTTGGCCCGGGCAGGCAAAAAAAGAAGCTTTAGCGGATGCCCGTGTTCCTACGCGCATACCAGTACATTGGGGCGCCATTGAAGGTAAAATCTTCAATATAGTTAAAGTCCAGTTTCGTTAAAACCTTTTGTGAGCCGTGATTATCGATATGTGCAAAGCTATATATCTGCTGCGGCTGAAATGTAGCAATGCAATCATCGCAGGCTGCTGCTGCGGCTTCGGTGGCATAACCTTTGCCCCAGTATTCAGGTAAAAAACGATAGCCAATTTCATAAAAGCAGCTATGATTGTTTATCATTTCCGGGTGCCATTTCATACCGGCCAGCCCAATGAACCGTCCACTGCTTTTTTCCCACACGGTCAATCTGCCCGTGCCGTGGTCTGTATATTGCTGCCGGATAGCCTTCAATATTCCCGCTGCCTGTTCCAGCGTGGAGATCGTATCATTGGAGAAGCCTGTTACATACTTTTGTACAACAGGGTCAGATTCCAGTTCGAAAAAATTATGCAGATCGGTCTCCTCCAATCTTTTTAATAGCAGGCGCGGTGTTTCGATATAATCTTGTTGCATAGCTGTAAGGGACAAAAATCACTTGTAAAATTAAACGCAGGCAATAGGCCTGCGTTTATAGAAGTTCGTCTGTCACTGCAAATCGTTACTCACTTTTAGTAGTCCCGCCAAGAATCGAACTTGGATCTAAAGTTTAGGAAACTTCTATTCTATCCATTGAACTACGGGACCGGTTCTTATTTTGGAGGCTGCAAAAATAATGCATCATAGGCATATTTTCACATCGCATATTAGTTCATTTAACTACTGCCAGCGCAAGGTGCTCACCAGGTGCTCTATGTCCTGCTTTAAAAACTCGTTCATTGGCCTTAACGAATCGGCATTGGGCGTAACATCAAAGTACAGGGCCCCTCTCAGGTAGTGCTTTACAGAGTCGCTGGCAATGAACTGGTAGGCCGATGCGGCATCGCCTCCTACATTGAAAAGCACACCCGATACGCCGTAATTGTTCACGAAAGATTGTGGTTCTATGTAGTTTGCCTTTTTATCGTGGTAATAGGTTAGTTCATGTGCATCGGCCAGCAACTTATCCATGGTTTGTTGTCCGGATATTACTTTATAGCTGATGTACAGTTTGCCGCCTATTGTAGGAAAATCAATATCGATCCACCAGGGATTTTCTGCTTTTTTGCCAAAGAAATTGGTGTCCTTTATGATGTTGGCATATACCGGGTATTCGAAGCTATAGGGGTAACCGGGCACATTGAATTGCTGGTATTCATGTTTGGGGAAGCTTACAGCATAATAACCCCTTGGTTTGGGCGTATAGCTTGCCGGCTTGCAGGATAGCAGGGATAAACACAGTAAAAAAAGCGGAATATATCGCATCATAGCTGCCAAAACTAACATAAAAATAGCATACTTGATCAGCCGTAGGGACCCTCCAAAAATTGTTTAACACACCATTGATAAGCTTATTAGGGTGTTGGCCTTTCTTTTGTTAATTTCGCAGCCTATTCTAAATAAACATTTTATGGCAGATCAACAGATACCGGCAGAACAACAGCAACTGAATATAGAACTTACAGAAGAAATGGCCGATGGCACTTATGCCAACCTGGCTATAATTACACATTCATTTGCAGAATTTGTAATAGATTATGTGAATGTAATGCCGAATATGCCCAAGGCAAAAGTAAAATCGCGTGTGGTGATGACCCCGCAGCACGCTAAAAGGCTCATGAAGGCGCTTATAGAAAATGTGAAACGTTTCGAAGCCCAATATGGTGTTATAAAAGACCAGGAAGCGCCCGCATTGCCATTTGCTTTTAATGGCCCTGCAGGACAAGCATAATAATTTATAAGAGTTTAATGAACGATAAGATTCTCATCCTTGATTTTGGCTCACAGTTTACGCAGCTTATAGCGCGTTCGGTACGTGAGCTGAATGTGTATTGCGAGATACAGCCCTGCACCAAAGAGGTGCAGTATGAAGATGGCCTGAAAGGGGTCATACTGTCCGGCAGCCCCTTCTCTGTTAACGATCCGCAGGCACCCAAGCCCGATATCAAAGCTATTGCGGAGCGCCTGCCGGTATTAAGCATCTGTTATGGTGCACAATTACTGGCGCAGCAGTCGGGTGGCGAGGTTGGCAAGTCAACCCACCGGGAATATGGCCGCGCTCACCTGAGGCACCTGCTGCATGATGAGCTTATGGCTACTATACCGGACGGCTCGCAGGTTTGGATGAGCCATAGCGATACGATCAGGGAATTACCTGCTGGTTTTACCGTGATATCGCGCACAGAAGCTATACCGGTAGCGGCCTTTAAGGCTGATGACAGCTATGCACCCAACCCGGTGTATGGCATACAGTTTCACCCCGAGGTAACACATAGTACCGATGGCAGGCAGTTGCTGAAGAATTTTGTGGTTGATGTATGTGGTTGCGACCAGGGCTGGACCCCGGCATCCTTTGTGCACGAAACGGTGGAGCGTATCAGGCAGGAAGTAGGTAATAATAAAGTGGTCATGGCCCTCAGTGGAGGTGTCGATTCCACTGTGGCTGCTACTTTGATACACCATGCCATTGGCGACAATCTTTATTGCATTTTCGTAGATAATGGTCTGCTGCGCAAGAACGAATTTGAGCAGGTAATGGACGGTTACAAGCACCTGGGCCTGAATACAAAAGGCGTAGACGCAAAGAAACGTTTTTACGATGCACTCGATGGTGTTTCAGATCCGGAGAAGAAGCGTAAGATAATAGGTGGCCTGTTCATTGATGTATTCCAGGAAGAGGCCAACCAGCTTAAAAATGTCAGTTTTCTTGGCCAGGGTACCATATATCCTGATGTTATAGAATCGCTCTCGGTACATGGCCCTTCGGCCACTATTAAGTCGCACCACAATGTGGGCGGGCTGCCCGAGAAGATGCATATGTCATTAGTGGAGCCCCTGCGCTTTTTGTTTAAAGATGAGGTGCGTAAAATCGGTCGTGAACTGGGTATCGATGATATATTTCTCAGCAGGCATCCCTTCCCGGGGCCCGGACTGGGCATTCGTATATTAGGGGCTGTTAGCGAAGAAAAAGTAAAACTTCTGCAGGATGCTGATGCTATATACGTGCAGCACCTGCGCGATAGTGGCTTATATAGCCAGGTTTGGCAGGCAGGTACCATCTTGCTGCCGGTACAGAGCGTAGGCGTTATGGGCGATGAGCGAACTTATGAGTTCACTGTGGCTTTACGTGCCGTTACCTCTGTAGATGGTATGACGGCGGACTGGGCGCACCTGCCGCACGATTTCCTGGCCAGGGTATCCAATGATATCATTAATCACGTGAAAGGCATTAACAGGGTGGTTTACGACATTAGCTCAAAACCGCCCGCTACGATAGAGTGGGAATAATACTGTGCATCATGAGAACGAGGATATCACTCATAACTGTTTTTATTGTTTTATCGCTTTGTCATGCCGATAAAGCCGAAGCGCAGTTTTGGAAACATTGGTTCAGGAGAGATGAGCCCGTCCCCAAACCGGCAGGTCATGATAAAAAACGCCTTGATGAAGGACCCCCGCGTCGCGATGAGCCGCCAAGGTATCGCCGCAGGCAGGATTTTGAATATCCTTATTCCGAAAAAAAGACGAGGTACAGGATCGATGTATTGGCACCATTATATCTCGATGAACTGGTAAAAGATAATAAACCGGCTTATAAAGGCCGCATTCCGGAAAAGGCATCCACAGGTACAGAGTTTTGCCAGGGTATACAGTTGGCAGCCGACACACTTAATAAACTGGGTTTCCAGGTCGATGTGTATATACATGATGCAGCAAGTACCCAGGAGGCGCCTGAGGCTTTGATCAGGAGCAGGGTATTGGACAAGTCCGATCTTATCATCGGGGCCATACAGTCGCCGCAGATACCCGAAGTGGCGCAGTACGCTAAAAAACACCAGGTCAATTTCATATCTGCAGCCTCGCCTTCCGATGCAGGGGTTACCGGCAATCCTTATTTTACCATCATGCAGCCCACACTGCAAACGCATTGTGCTGCCATTATGAAACGCCTGCAAAAACAGTATAAAAATACCACCATCGCCGTTTACAGGCGCAGCTATGTACCGCTCGATGAAAGCGCGTTTAACTTCCTCATGGATATTGATGAGGGGCGCAGTAACAGGGTAGTGAAAGTACTTTGTAACAAGATACCCGTTAAAGAAACGCTTGCACAGGTCTTCTCCCCCGATAATGTGAATGTTGTAGTGATGGCTGTGATGGATGTTGCTTATGCGGAGCAATTGCTTGCGCAGTTGCACGATGATTTCCCCGGTTATAAGTTCGAGGTTTATGGTATGCCGTCATGGCGTAGTATGGGTGAGCTGCGTAAACCCGATGCTTTCCCTAATTCGGTGATCCACCTTACGGCCCCGGCTTATTTCGACCTCACTACACAGCAAGGGCGCTATTTATCAGATGTATGCTATAAGGCATATGGTTCCAAACCCGGAGAAACCGTTTGTCGTGGTTATGAAACACTTTTCTGGTATGCCTATCTTTTAAGAAAGTACGGTACCATTTTCAACCCGGATATTTCCGATAATGGCATAGTGCCCTTTACCCGTTACGATATAAAACACCAGTGGGATACGAACGGGGAGATATTATACAATGAGAATGAGCATGTGTATTGGTATCGCTACCAGGATGCATCTTATATGGTTGAATAGCACAGCCCGGGTTCCTTAATCTTTATGCGCTGCGGTGGTTTTTGTAATGGTGTCTATATTGCCATTGATGCCCATTGTGTCCGCTACTTTATACATATTAGCGCCGGTGGTTAGTTGGGGGGCGCCGTTTTTTACGCTGTTCATTGACGTATCTGCGGGCGATTGTTTTAACCCCAGTTCACGGCTCAGGCGCTTTTTTCTCATGAAGTACAGTATGGCATATAGCCCAAAGGTGAGGCAGAAGATGCTGAGCAGTGCTATATTCGGATCATAATCCTGCACCAGCAGCGATACGATAATGATGAGGATATTTGAGGTAAGCAATATCGTTACGATGCGCGAATGCCCGAAGCCAATATCCATCAGGTAATGGTGCAGGTGGGTCTTGTCGGCACGAAATGGCGAACCGCCTTTCAGGATGCGGGTGATAAATACACGGAAAGAGTCGAACACAGGTACGAACAGCACCGATAAGGCTATTACCATTCCCCCGCGAGGATTATGCACCACTTCCATTAGTGGTTTGCCGGGAGCAAAGGAGTGGATGAAAAGGATACAGAGTATCGATATCGTGAAGCCGATCAGTAATGACCCTGTATCGCCCATAAATATCCTGGCTGGTGAGATATTATAGCGCAGAAAACCTATTATAGCCCCGGCAAGACTAAAAGCGATGCAGGCCCCACCGAAATTATCCAGCAATGCAAGGCAAATGCCAAGAGTTAAGGAGCATAACAAGCCTATGGTCGCAGCAAGTCCGTCTATCCCGTCTATCAGGTTAAAGGCATTGGTCACGAACATAACACCTAATACGGTAAAGCTCAGGCTGGCCCATAGCGGTAATTGATATATACCAAAGAAGCCGTGCAGCGAATTGATGCGTACGTCGGCAAAATAAACCGTAATGATCGCCGCCACGAACTGGGCTACGAATTTTTGCTTGGGAGTAATGGTGATCAGGTCGTCATTCAGGCCGGTAAGGAACAATAGCACTGATGATGCGCTGATGTAATTCCATTTATCCAGCGATGAGGTTTTGATGAATAGCGAGGTAACGATGATATAGGCAAAGAAGATACCGATGCCGCCAAGATTAGGTATTATATTGATGTGTACCTTCCTGTTATTGTCAGGCATATCAAATAGCCGCTTTCTTTTAGAGACATATATGATACGGGGGATAGACACCATGCTGATGACCAGGGCAGTAGCAAAAGTGGCCAAATAAATAATATAAGGTGGCAATTCGATCATAAAATGATATCCGGGGTTACGCACATTTCATGCTGGGGTAAACAATTTAATTTTCAGGGCTTCTAATAATTATCTCTGATCCCGGCTATACTTTAGGCAAAAATACATTATTGTTCCTACAGTTTTTTGTAATAACAACTAAATAAAAAATAGGGAAATAATATATGTATTTTCCTGTCAAAATAACAGCACCTGCAACACATTATAATGATGCACAATAATTATACCATGTTTTTCAGCACACTCACTATACGATCCGCGGCCTTGCCGTCCCACATATAGGGTATATTCCCTTTTTTCCATGCGCCTGCAAAAAGCTTCTCCATTACAGGCAGAATAGCTTCGGGGTCGGTGCCTATCAGTTCATTAGTGCCCATGCTGCAGGTCTCAGGCCTTTCTGTATTGTTGCGCAGAGTGATACAGGGCACATGCAGCACAGTGGTCTCTTCCTGTATCCCGCCGGAGTCTGTAATTACAGCCTTCGAATGTTGCACTAAGTAGTTGAATTGCAGGTAACTGAGCGGCTCGCAGACATGCAGGTTAGGGGAGCGGATACCCAGCGCTTCAAATGTTTTTGCAGTACGCGGATGCATGGGGAAGATGATCGGCAGGCCCCTCGAGGCTTTAATGATGGCCACCAGTATGGCTTTAAGATCAGCCACATTATCTACGTTATTGGGGCGGTGCAGGGTAAGCACCAGGTATTGCTGGGCTTGCAATTTTAGCTTGTTCCAGAAGGCTGGCTGGTGAAATAGCGGGGCCTGTTTCAGCAGGGTATCTATCATGGTATTGCCCACAAAGAATATACGCTCATCAGGCACGCCTGTTGCCCGCAGGTTCTCATTGGCGGTATGGGTGGTGGTGAAGAAGTAATCAGTAATGGAATCTGTAACGATCCGGTTGATCTCTTCGGGCATGCTCATATCATTGCTCCGGATACCAGCTTCTATATGGGCCACTTTTACATTGCCCATCTTCTTTGCAGTGATGGCACATGCCATGGTCGATGTTACATCACCTACCACTATGATAAGGTCGGGCCTGGCGGCCAGCAGCACCTTTTCATAACGGGTCATTATAGCAGCAGTTTGCTCAGCTTGTGAGCCACTGCCTGCCTCGAGATTTATCGATGGTTTAGGTATGCCTAACTGTTCAAAAAAGGAATCGCTCATATTCCTGTCATAATGCTGACCGGTATGAACAAGGCGGTAGCGTATGTTGGTTCCTCTCCTTTGTTCCTTTTGTATAGCCTCTATAACAGGGGCTATCTTCATAAAATTTGGCCTGGCACCTGCAATTATATCAACCAGCATAGCTTATTAGTTCTATTACCACCATTGCATGTTCTTTTACATGGGCTTGCAGGCACTGTGCCCCGGCAAGCCGGTTGTAACCTTCGCAATATAGGTAATTATGCAAAGCCATGCTATAGGCTCCGCTTACCGTGATACGTATATTACCGGCTGTAAATTGATCGGGTCCGCTATGTACTGCTTTTATATCAGGGTGAAAATGTAAATATAATTTGGCCTCCTGCTCTTTATAATGCTCCAGGCTATCTTCTATTATTATTTTTAAGTTATCCCCTTTTATGCAACGCTTGTGGATGATCCCCTGGCTGTGATACCCGTTATGCGATGCGCAAATGCTGTTGTCGCCTTCTTTAACTATAGTGACGGCTGCCCTGGCACCGGTACGGAACGCGGCCCATACGTCCGAGGAGTTCATGTCATTCACCACTATGGTATTGTGTGCGCTGGTGCCGCGTTCGTGCATCCTCCGTTCATTTCTTTCGTAGGTCGATATCCCGGTATCAACGATCACAGGTTTATTGTCCACATGCAGGCAAAAACTTAAACTGTCGGCATGGGCATGCCCGGCCTGGTACGATGGCCTGATATTGCCTGCATCTACGATCAGTTCATAACGCTCGCTGCATATTTTACGGTAGCCGCTTTCATTCAGTTTTATTGTGGGCACTGGTACGTTCAGTTCCTCCGCATAGTTAAGCAGTTGTTGCGGGCTTAGCGAAATGCCCGGTGCCGCATCGCCAAACAGGGCATAACTGCCATCCCGGTACATGAATGCTTTTAACCAGCCACACATCAGCGCAGCTTTACTGCGCATGAGTTGCAGTAATGGCTTATCGTTGCTGAACCGTGCACATTGTTCAGCCAATAAAATACAGTCAAGAAGCCGCTGCAGTATTATGCAGTGATACATGGGGCTCAGTTCATAATGTCCGCCATCAGGCAATACCTGTTCTTCAAGCCCATTGTGCAAGAGCTTAATGCTTAGTTTATGAAAGTGCTCATCATAAAAATAATGTGCAGCAAAAAAGAGTGAGAACCCATTCTCCAGCAGGTGGTTGGCCAGCAACTGGTATTCAGGAAAAGCAGCCAGTTTATGATAGTGGCGGTATAAGCAATTGTTTACCTGCTCGTCTTTTATGGCATTTGCACTAAGGAATTTTATCCAGTTAATGCCGCGTATAGAAGTGGGGTAGGGCTCTGTGCCATCCTTCAACTCCCCATCTTTATTGCAATAGTCACTTATTGTTGCAAAGCGTTCATCTAAGGCAAGGCTTTCGTCATCCAGCCACTCAAAATAGTTCAGGTTGTAGGTCCATAGTTTCCCTTCGCCGCTGTAATTCCAGTCTATGCTGCTGCCGAATGCATGTGGCGCATTCAAGAAAGTAAAGCACGCGGCACCCGGCTCATATTTGCCACCCGTATTGCCGTTAGGGAACTTTATTACCGGGAAAGCATTAGCAGCCTCTATTCCTTTCTTAGCCACAGCTGGGTAGCTGTAGAACCGGTGCTTTATTTTATAATAGGCCCGGTAATACAGCTGCTCAAAGCGTAGATGTTTGATCGTATTATAAAGGCGCGAAACATTCATGTAATATTAACCTTAGTGGTAATTATTTATGTGCTTCCTCGAAAAGCCTCGTGAAGGCATACAAATTAAAGCCGGGCTTATCCATCGCCTCCGATAATTGAGCTTTCAGCGCATTTTTATCGATGTGCTTCATTTTATGGGCCTGCATCAGTTGCCAGCTCTTTTCGGTAACCAGGTGCAGGCGTTTTTCGGCTTGTGTATTTTGCGCGGTAAGGCATTCATTGATAGCGGCCGATAATGCATCAATTCCCTTCTGCTCCGTGGCTATGGTCTTTATCACAGGTACCTCTTTACTGTCATGGGCGCGTTCATGCACCAGTATCTTTAGGTTGCGGTACATAGCCTCTGCGGCTTCGCGGTCGGCTTTGTTCACTACGAACACATTGGCTATCTCCATAATGCCCGCCTTCATGGTCTGTATGGTATCGCCGGCTTCTGGCACGAGCGCTACTACGGTACAGTCTGCCAGCCCGGCAATTTCCACCTCGCTCTGGCCTACGCCTACGGTCTCCACCAGTATATGGTCGAAGGGGGCATTCTTTACAACATCACAGATCTCTATGATCTTGGGGTTCAATCCCCCAAGGGCCCCTCTTGTAGCCAGCGAACGGATGAACACATTAGGATTGTTATAAAAATCGCTCATGCGTATCCTGTCGCCAAGTATAGCCCCGTAGTTGAAGGGCGATGAGGGGTCCACAGCGATAACGGCTATTCTTTTACCCTCCTTTACCCATTGCTGCAAGAGGGCATTCACCAGCGTGCTTTTACCGGCGCCCGGGGGGCCGGTAATACCCGTTACGCAGGCTTTTTGCGTGTTTTCGAGCTGCGTCAGCAATTCTTCATGCCCGGGCATATTATTCTCAACAAGGCTGATGGCTTTGGCCAGCGAACGGTGATCGCCCCTTTTTATCCCCTCCAGCAGTTGATTTATATTGTCCCGCACTAAAAAATGTTTATGTTCGTTATAGAATTGTAATACCCCGGCTTCGTGAACAAAAATAGCGATCTGATTCATAAAGTTTTACCCAAATCCAATATTGCTGTTTTTCTGGCATTTGCCATGATAGTAGGCCTGCTCTTTTCCAGGGCATTATTATCTATGGCCATGGTGGCTTTTGTGCTCAATGCCATACGCGATGTGCATCCCCGGTATTGGTTCAGGCAGCGCTGGTGGTGGCTGGGTTTTGCATGGGTGGCTATGTATGGCCTCTCTTATTTCTGGAGCCACGATATCCCTATGTGGGCTGAGCGCTTCCAGGTCAAGCTGCCCATACTTATATTCCCATTTGCCTTTGCCTGTATGCCAAAGCTCAGCAGCAGGCAATTACAGGCATTTACCATAGGCGTTGCACTCCTCTTTCTGGGCGGGGCCGCCTATAGTGTTTACCCGCTCATCGGCAATGTCAGTCATTTTGTCGACCAATATGCGTACTCGCACCTCCTGCCCACACCCGCCAAGAACGATCATATCGTTTTCAGCCTCTCCGTTACCGCCTTCATTATCTGGTGCGTGTACATATTCCCTTATTTAAGCAAGGGCCTTGCCCGCTGGTTTATCGGTATCGTGGTAGTATTGCTCAGTGTTTACCTGCATGTGCTGGCAGCCCGTACCGGTCTTTTTCTCTGGTATGTATTCATACTGGCATGGGCCATATACATGGGCGTAAAAAAAAGCAGGTGGCTGGGCATTGGCATCATTGCTGCCTTGCTGTCCTTCTTTGCCCTTGCCTTCAGCTACATACCCACCTTCCAGATGCGCCTGGGCTACATGAGTTATATGTTCATAGCCTACAACCAGGGTGAGATGTCGGCAAACTACAGTGATATGGGCCGCTGGATATCTTATGATCTTGCTATTAAAGCCATCAGCCGCCATCCCATGACGGGCGTAGGTGCCGGCGATATGCTCGATACCATGAGGGCCGGCTATGCAAAGTGGTACCCCGATACTACCGAAGAGCAAGTACTGTTGCCGCACAACCAGTTTATGGTAGTGGCCCTTGCCTGTGGCATTCCCGCAGCCCTCATCTTCACCATATGGGTCTTCATGCCCCTTACCTGGCTGCGGCGGCAGCGGGGCGCTTTTTTCTTTTACATAATATGGCAAATACTTTTTGTAGAGCTCATGATCAACCCCGTTTTGGAGATACAATTCGGCGTGTTCGTATATTTGTTCTTCCTGCTCTGGCAAGGGCATGATTATATAGAACGAACAAAGACGAACACAGCTTAAAAAATCAAAGGCGATCATGACAAATTTTGTACCCATTTTCCCCCTCGAGATTGTAGTTTACCCCGGCGAGCCACTCAACCTCCACATCTTCGAACCTCAGTATAAGCAGCTCATCCGCGAATGTATCGACAGCAAAAAACCATTCGGCATACTCGCCGTGCTCGATAAAAAGATAGGTGAGCTGGGCACCCTCGTAGAGATAACTGAACTGGTGAAAGAGTATGACAATGGCGAGATGGATGTGCGCACTAGGGGCATCAGTGTATTCAAAGTGCTCGAGGTCATTAAAGAGATACCCGACAAATTATACCATGGGGCCATTGTCAACTACCCCGATAATATTGCCGAGCCCGGCGACAGCAATATATCCAACCTCATCATGTCCGAGGTGAGGCGCATGTATGCACTGCTCAATGTAGAGAACAAATTTCCCGAGATAGGGGAGCACCTCGTCTCTTACCGCATAGCCCACTACGTAGGCCTCTCGCGCCAGCAGGAGTATGAACTGCTCGGCATCTTTACCGAGATACAGCGCCTCGAGTACCTGCGCCGCCACCTCAATGCCATGATACCCCTTATAAAGGAGCTTGAGGAAGTGAAGGCCCGCATACAGATGAACGGCCACTTCCGCGACCTCTCCATAGACGGTCTCGAACTGTAAAAGCCTGTTGCTTAAGTACATCCTCATTTCACTTTCAATCCGAATTTTACTATATTGGCAGTCCTTACAAACAAAAATACCTACATATGTCAATGAACATTGTTATCGACTGGGGCAACAGTCGCGTCAAAGCAGCAGTTTTTAGCGACGACAAACTTATAGAGACCAAGGTATTCCCTGAAGAGGATATTATTACTTCGCTCTCATTTTACATACAGGATCATAAGATCGATAATGGCATACTCGCATCTGTGGCCATGCACCCCCCGGGGCTCGAGAGCATGCTGCAGACCAATCTCGGCTTTTTCATCAAGCTCGATATGAATACGCCGCTGCCCATCATCAATGCATATACCTCGCCCGATACCCTGGGCATGGACCGCCTGCCACTCGCCGTGGCCGCGCATATGATGAACCCCGGCGTCAATAACCTCGTGATTAGCTGCGGCACCTGCATCACCTATAATTTTGTGCAGAAGAACCGCACCTTCCGCGGCGGGGCCATATCGCCCGGCCTGCACATGCGCCTCCAGGCCATGCACCAGTTCACCGAGAAGCTGCCACAGGTAAAGGTAGAAGGCGATCTGCTGCTGCTGGGCTACGATACAGCCACCTGTATGCGCAGCGGTGCCGTTTACGGCATGGCCGCCGAGATCGACGGTATGATAGCCGAATTTGCCAGTCAATACCCCGAATTTAACGCCACTTTAACCGGGGGCGATGCGGCTTATTTTGAAAGCAGGCTCAAAAGCAAGATATTTGCAGACCCTTACTTATCCCTGAGGGGCCTAAATCTAATTTTAAAACATAATGTGCCATATTCGCGCTAAGCACTTTTTTACTCTTATATCATTCATTTTCACAGGCATTGCAGCTACCGCACAAACCAGTTCGGTAAGCAACCCGACCTCTAACCGAAAGAACGAGCCCTATTCGCGCTATGGCATTGGCGAGCTGGTCAACGGTAACAATACCGTTATCAAAGGCATGGGTAATATATCCTCCGCCTTTTCCAGCCCTTACCAGGTCAATACCGATAACCCGGCCTCCTATGCGGGCTTGCTCCTCACCACCTACGAAGGTGGCATGCAGGGCTCCCTCTCCACCGTTACCGCCAACCAGGTAAGCAGCCGCACCGGCATGGCCACGCTGTCCTACCTTACTATAGGCTTCCCTCTCGGCAAGCATGCAGGCATGGCCCTCGGCCTCCGCCCGCAGTCGCACGTATATTATCACCTCAACGATACCGTGGGCACACCCGGCATAGGGCAAACCATCAATACCTACTATGGCGATGGCGCCCTCAACTACGCCTTTGCAGGCTTTGCCGGCAAGGTCAAGGGCTTTAGCCTCGGCGTCAACTTCGGTTACAGCTTCGGCACCATACGCAATACCAGCGTATTCTCCAATATCGATACCACCCATGCCGTCAATACCGATATATCGCAGTTCACCCGCGTGGGCGGCATATACTGGAAGGCAGGCCTGCAATACGAGCACAAGCTCGATACCAACCTCAGCTTCCGCATAGGCGGCACCTTTACCCTCAGCCAGGACCTCCGCGCCTTTCGCGACCAGTATTGGCTCACCTACTTCAACCTCGGCGGCAGCCTGCAGGAAGATACCGCCTACACCCTTACCGGTACCAAAGGCACCCTTAAGCTGCCCATGTCCTACAGCATAGGCGCGCAGCTCATGAATGGCGACAAGTGGAGCGCCGGCCTCGACTTCTCAGCCGTGCAGTGGAGCCAGTTCCGCAACTTCGGCATGGTCGATTCCGTCACCAATAGCTACAGGATGGGCCTGGGCGGTGCTTATACCCCCAACCCCCTCAGTATACACAATTACCTGCAGCGCATCACCTACCGCCTCGGCGCCTACTATGGCAAAGACCATGTGTACATCAAGGGCACCGATATCAATTACTACGCCCTTACTTTCGGCTTCAGCCTGCCCTTCAAGCGCTATAGCGATCGCATACATACCGCCTTCGAGATAGGCAAGCGCGGCACCGAGGCCAATGGCCTTGTGAAGGAGAACTTCTTCAAGATGTCGCTCGGTATCTCGCTCAACGATAAGTGGTTCATAAAGCGCAGGTATGATTAAATGGCAGCAATGCCGCACAGACCGCCATCGGTTCCGCTTTGGGCGGGAGGCCCTTTTGTTTTTGCTGCTCCTCGCCGCCTGCAAGAACGATCCTAAGGAGATATCCGCCCTCACCGGCAAGAGCCTTTACCAGGTCGACCGTGCCGAGGATATTACCCTCATATACAGCGAGCATGGCAAGGTGAAGGCCCGTATATACGCCACCGAATACATCAGCAACGATGCCGCAAAGCCCCCCTATATGGACATGAAGAAGGGCATAAAGGCCGAGGTGTATAACGACAGCATGCAGGTGGAAAGCACCCTCACCGCCAACTATGCCCGCTATTACGAGAAGCAGGGCAATTTCCTCATCCGCGACAATATAGTGGTGGTGAATAAGAAAGGGGAGACCCTCAATACCGAAGAGCTGGTATGGAACCAGAGCATACAGAAGTTCTTTACCGAGAAATTCGTGAAGATCACCACCCCCACACTCGTAATGTACGGCGACGGCCTCGAAGCCAACCAGGACTTCTCCTGGTACCGCATCCTCAATCAAAAAGGCACTATGCTGGTGGATAAAGGCGAAGTGCCTAATTAAGTAGCAGCGTGCAGCTTTTCCCCCTTGCGCGATGGCATGTGCGCCTGCGAAGGGGGCCAGGGGGATGTAGAAACATGGCCTCTGTGCGTCTTCGCGAGGTACGCCTGTCCCTATTCCTATCGGGGAAGCAATCTGGAGGCGTCCTAAGGACGGAAGGGTTAAACGCACGATCAAGGCCGTCATCATGAGGAGCGCTATAGCCCTTGCGTGCTGACTGCGCGACGAATGATCTCCTGAGAACTACTGGCTCAGCTCAATCAAAGCTTTTTCTAAACAGTACTTACATAAGATAAAAATATCCACATTTTAGAAAAACAGTATTTCTTTCGCACGATTTCACCGTTTTTTGTATTCCATTAATAAAAAAAACGAGAAAATCAAGCGTGAAAACACGCTACCATCACCAGATAATAATCAATAAATTCGTTCAATAACTCACTTGTTCTATGGCAAATAGCTGGGATTTTACTGAAGAAAATACAAAGACATTGACACATGGATTTCACATGTATCCTGCAATGATGATACCACAAGTGGCAAGTAGATTGATTGATTCTTTTAAGAGTAAGAAGAGCAATTTCCTTTTTGACCCTTATTGTGGAACTGGGACATCTCTGGTTGAGGCAAATGTTAGGGGAATAGATGCCATTGGTACGGATCTAAATCCTTTGGCAAGAATATTGGCAAGTGCTAAGACAACGGTTATAGAGCAAAAGACATTGGATTTATATCTCAAAGATTTTTATGACCATCTTTTTCAATTTCGGATGGGATTTAGTAAAAATGATTCCATTCCTATAATAGACGAGATTGATATACCTCATTTTTCAAATATTGATTTTTGGTTTTCAAAAAGTGTTAAACAGGACTTAGCTATTATTAAAGCCTACATTGATACGCTTGAATCTGAATCTGTGAGGAACTTCTTTAACGTGGCGTTTAGTCAAACTATACGGGATTGTTCCTGGACCAGAAAAAATGAATTTAAGTTGTACAAGATGGACAGCGAAAAGGTTAAAACGTTCAAACCTAATGTCTTTGCACATATTGAGCAAGTTTTGAAATCAAATCGATTCGCTTTATTGGATTTTATGAACCAAAAAAGGCAACCATCAATTAGCCATGTATATGATTTTAATACTGTTAGTGGCATTCCGTTGGAAATAGTACCTAATAGGAGTGTAAATTTGGTAGTAACATCTCCGCCGTATGGCGATTCTCAAACCACTGTTGCGTATGGACAATTTTCAAGGCTGGCTAATGAATGGTTGAGTTATAGTAATTCTCAAGCAATAGACCGCAACTTGATGGGAGGTAAAAAGCACGAAGCGATAGAGAGATTTGATTGTTCAAGAACATTAAATGGGCAAATAGCTGAAATAAAAGCAAGGAGTCAAAAAAGAGCTTTAGAAGTTTATTCGTTTTATAAAGACTACTACGATTCTATTGCTAATATCTCCAGGATAGTAAAAAAGAATGGTCACGCGTGTTATGTAGTTAGTAATAGATGTGTTCAAGGTGTTACACTTAAAACGGATTTAATAACCAAGCATTTTTTTGAGGAAAATGGCTTCAGGCATGTGCAAACGTTTACAAGAAAAATTTCAAGTAAGAGAATGCCGCGAAAAAACAGTCCTACAGGTATCGCCGGCAAAGCATCAACTCTAATGAATAAAGAATACATAGTAATTATGAAAAAAGCATAGAAATGCAATTCGATGAACTATCTCCCAAACAGCAGGAGGCCATATCTATAAATGATAAGCATCTAAGGATTATTGCTTGTGCAGGATCTGGAAAAACCACCACTATAGCGGGGAAGGTCGCCTATTTGCTTGATCCTGCAAATGGCTATGATCTAAAACCAGAGAACATTATTGCTTTTACATATACTGATAAGGCGGCGGCAGAGCTAAAAAATAAAATATTAAATGCCTCAGGTCACTATACAGGAATGGCTAACATGTATATTGGCACGATACATGGCTGGTGTTTAAAAGCGTTACAAGATAATATTTATGAGTATCAGAGTTTTTCAGTTTTGGATGAAATAAAATTAAAGCTCTTTATAGATAAGTATTATGAGCGCATTGGTATGAAAGACATTGCTAAATTAAGTAATCCTGCAGTGCCACTTCGCCGATTTATTGATACGTCCATATTCGCAAGGATAATGGACATTGTCCGAGAGTCAGATTTAGAGAATGAGCTTCCTGAAAATATAAAGAGTGCCAAGAAAAAGTACGAACAAACTTTGCTTAGTAAAAAATTCTTCGATTTTTCTATGATAATGGATCGGGCAATTGAATCTTTAAAACCTGATAGCAATTTAACAAAGAAAATTGAACAGAGTTTAAAGTATTTGATTGTTGATGAGTATCAAGATGTAAATCCAATTCAGGAAAAATTGATAAACAAGCTGCATGAAATTAGTGGTTGTAATGTAGTTGTAGTTGGGGATGATGATCAAAATATATATCAATGGAGAGGTAGCAATAATAAATACATAATCAACTTTGATAAGAAATTTAATGAGGCAGAGTTCAAAAATATTCCGCTTGGTATTAATTATAGGAGTTCAGAAGGTATAACTAGATTGGCAGAAACTCTAATTGCCAACAATATTGATAGGATTAGGAATAAGAGTATGGTTTCAGACCATAGGCAATCGTTTGCAAAAGGACAGGATTTATTATTCAATGAATACGATAGTGTTTCAGAAGAAAATGAAGCTATCGCAGAATACATTGAAAACATTATCGGTGTCGAATTTTCTGATCGAGAAGAGAAAAAACGTGGATTAGCATACTCTGATATTGCAATATTATTACGTACATGGAGCAAGGCTGAGACAATTGTTGAAGAATTGGATAAACATAATATCCCCTATATAACTGCTGGTGTAAATCAGCTTTTTGAGACGCCAGAGGTAGAAGGGGCATTAGGCATTTATTACTTTTTGTATGGAGATATTGAGGCAGATGAGTTAATAAAGCTTTGGACGAAACTACCAAACAATCGGCTTGATGTAAAGAAATTAAAGATGGCTGTAGATAATTTAAGCAAACGAAAGCCAGATTTAAATACTGTAAGAGATAATTGGGAATATTCTTTACAAGATATCCTATGGGAATTTATTGTTGATGGGGAGATTTATGAAGATAATTTTATTGATGATTCTAATTCGGAGATACTTAAAAAAAGCAGAGAGAAAGCAGAAATTATTTTCTTTAATCTTGGCAAATTCAGTCAGGTAATAAATGATTTTGAGGAAATAAATTTCAATAGTGTTTCTCCAGCCAGGCATTTATTTTCTTTTTTAAGCTTCATTACTTACGCGGCGCGAGATTACTATCCACAAGGTTGGCTTAATAATCCTTATAAAACGCCGAACGCAGTGCAAATTATGACAATACATCAGGCAAAGGGATTGGAGTTCCCGGTTGTTATTATACCAGGCCTAAATAAAAATTATCTACCCTCAAAAAAGAAAGGTGGGTTGAATGAGTGGCATTTTTTAGATCGGGCATTAATTAGTGAGCAACCAAGATATGAAGGTAATGATGATAAAGAAGACGAAAGACGTTTGTTGTATGTAGCAATAACTAGAAGTCAGAAGTATCTTTTGCTTTCCAGAGCTCCAGATCTTGATAACCGACTTTATAGAGTAGAGTCTCAATTTGCAGGAGAACTAAGACGTGCCAACGTTTTGGTTCAAGATAAAAAAGAAGATTTTTCGTCACAGCTTAAAATTGATTCAAAGCCTAAGGAAAAAATAAAAAATATTTCACTAGATTTTACGACGCTAAAAGACTTTTTCGATTGTCCATATAGGTTTAAATTGGTTTCGATGTATGGTTTCAAATTTCCACTTAATCAAAGAATGGGAGTTGGTAGATCTTTCCACAATGCGCTTATGGAAATTCATAAAAGGGCGCAAAAACAGGAGGAACTTAATACAAAGGATCTCATCAGGTTAGTTGAAAGACAGACAAATTTTCCTTATCTCACAAAGTCAACGAAACTAAAGCGACCACTCTGGCGAAAAGTAAGAAACAATGTCGTTGATTATTATGAAGACAATAAGGATGATTTTGATAATATTGAATTCGTTGAACAGGATATACAGTATAAACTCGATGAAAATATTTTAGTGCTTGGAAGAATTGATTTAATAAAAAAAAGAAATGAGTCTGGGAAGTTTGAGACAACAATCGTTGAATTTAAAAGTGAAGACAAGCCTATAGTAACTCGGGTAACCAAAGATCAGCTAAAATTATATGCTCTTGGACATAGAGAACTTACGGGTCAGAGAGCTGATTATATCATGACATATATAATTGGAGAAAACAATCCCAAAACTCCTGAAAAATTACTAGATTCTGATTTAAACGAAATTGAGGACAAGATTAAATCTGCTGTTGAAAAAATTAGAGATGAAGATTTTACAAAGGTGGAAGATAAGGAAAAATGTGATTCCTGTTATGAAAATCGATTATGCTATTATAGACTTAAGTATAACTCAAAATGCATTAGGTAGTGGGAGTTATAAGAACCAGAAATTTAGCAATAAGAAAGCTTAAGAGGCTGATTATAGATCCATCTAAGGTTCTAATTGTACATTATTCTCAACTACGTACATATGATGATGAATACGGGGAAATTTCACCTTTGGTATCAGCTATCGTTATAAAATCATTAGATGGCAGTTTTGAACGTCATTTTGCAGTACATCTAGAAGCAGACAAAGCGAATATACCTATAGAAGAAATTGAAAATTCTTATCGTGATCTTGAGTTTATGACTTTGAAAGCATTCAATGAATTTGTAAAGAGACACGACGATGATGTTTGGGTGCACTGGGATATGAAAAATATTCATTTTGGATTTGAAGCTATAAAACATAGGTTCGAGAAAATTTTTGCTGGTTTGAGTAAGGAACGATATGAGGAAATACCTATGAGAAATAAGGTTAATTTAGCGTTAGTATTAGAAGGGATGTATGGTGAAGAATACATAGACGGCCCAGACAAACTTAGAAGTCTTATTGCGTATAATAACGGAGCTGTTTTAGATCGACAGTATTTGTCACTGGAATATGAAGGTTTAGAATTTGAGAATAAAAATTATTCGGCTGTTCTGAATTCGTTGGATTGCAAAACTGATTTTATATGTAAAGCAGTAAAGCTTTTAAGCGTAAAAAAGCTAAGGGTAAAGAACAAAAACAGGTATGCAATTTTTATAGAGATAATAAGCCATCCTCTGACAATGTTTCTTGGTTTGTTAATAGGTTATTTATTGGCCATCATCCCACTTTTATAATAGCATAAACTATGAACAAAATCTTAGCTAATCGTCTTAATTTAAGTCTTTCAAATTATGTTTTAAAGGCAGATATCTCTACTGGATATTGGGTAGGGTTTGCTAAAAGCAAAATTGAATTATATAGAAAAGCCAATGGCGACGATTTTAATATAATTATATTTGGTGATAAGGACACATTCTCAGACTATTACATTGTGCCGTTTGCACATGTTCGGGGCGCCTTTCAGGCAAGATATATGTATGGACATAAAGGTAGATATAGATGGGTCGCCAGCATTAAAGATCATTGTATTAATTTCAGAGTTTCAAAAATATCCCTGGATATCTCAAGTTATTATTCCATTCCGATTTAACAAATGTGGATATCTCATTTGGATTCCGCTTGTTAACGGGTGTATATTTGACAACCGCCTTAGCTTTTTTAGTGGCGGCGGTGCGTAGTTCAGTACTTTTTTAGTACCGGGCAAGTTCTTTGACATCACTGTAAATCCTGCATCCCGCATCGTGGGGCCGTAATCCCTGGAGTACGTATGGGTTCGACTCCCGTACGTGCTACATTAAAAGACAAACCGGTAACAACCGGAAATTATATTGAAATGTAATACGGCGCTTCCAGCAAGCATTTCCACCGATTCCCTCATTCCAAACCGGAAATAACTTTCCTACCGGAAACCGGAAATTAAGCCATATAACTATTTCCGCTTACTGAAGCCAACCAGAAGTAAAATGCAGCAAATCGGAAGTGCTATTCACATCAGGTAACTTGCTTTTATTGGCTGATGATCAATTGATAATGAAAAAAAATCTTTCAAAATTCACTTCCGGTTTTGCATATTCCAGAAGATCAGAAGCGTGGCTTGGTCAAAGCATCCGGATCACCTTCACAAAGCGTTCCATATAGCGCTCGTTGAGGCTGGTGATAATGACCGCATCTTCGCGGCCCGAGGAGGAGTGGATGAAGCGGATGCCTGCACTGTCGTTGGCCATGATCATGCCGATATGGCCCACGGTGCGGATGCTGCTGTTGGTACCGGTAAAGAGGATAAGGTCGCCGGGGCGGGCTTCGCTGAGGGGTATTTCGGTACCCTCGTTGGTAAAGTCGACCGAGGAGCGCGGCACCCTGATACCAAAATGGCCAAACACATAGCCTATGAAGCCCGAGCAGTCGAAGCCGGTGGAGGGCGAGGAGCAGCCATAGCTGTAAGGCTTGCCCAGGAGGCTTTGGGCGAAGGCCACGAGGCTATCGGGCCTTAGCGTATCGGCAGGCTCTGCGGGGATGGGGTCGGCATAGAGGCAGTCGATGGCCTCAACCTTGCCGGGCTGCGGGGCATTGCGACGGCAGGCGAGGAGCAGTATGGCCAATATGAGGTATATGCTGCGCATATGGATAGGGTGGTAATAAAATCGGTCCAGCGCTAGGGCCGGGCTGCTTTTCCCATGTTATAACGAGATTGCTTCGTCGCGCCGATGCACTGGGCTTGGCGGGCTTCCTCGCAATGACGGGGTAAACAATAAAAAAAATCCCCCCGACCAGAGGTTGGGGGGATTAGAATATCAAAAGTAAATTTTCTAATTGCCTAAATATGATTTTAAAAGGTTGCAACGGGTAGCCGTGCGGAGTTTGGTAATAGCTTTGTCTTTGATCTGGCGCACACGCTCGCGGGTAAGGCTGAATTTTTCGCCTATATCCTCGAGGCTCATAGGGTGCTCCACGCCTATACCGAAGTACAGCTTGATCACATCGCGCTGGCGGTCGGTAAGGGTGCTCAGTGAGCGCTCTATCTCGCAGCGCAATGAGTCGTAGTGCTCCAGTTCCGAGTCGGCCGATTCCGAATTGGGGTTCTCCAGCACATCGAGCAGGGTATTGTCTTCGCTGTCCACAAAGGGCGCATCGACAGATACGTGGCGGGCAGCCACGCCGAGTGTGGTCTCTACCTCTTCGGTACCGATATCGAGGAGCTCTGCCAGCTCTTCGGTGGATGGCTCGCGCTCATACTCCTGCTCCAGTTGCGAGTACGCTTTGCTGATCTTGTTAGAGAGGCCCACTTTGTTGAGTGGCAGCCTCACGATGCGCGATTGCTCTGCAAGTGCCTGGAGTATGGACTGGCGGATCCACCATACGGCGTAAGAGATGAATTTAAAGCCGCGTGTTTCATCGAAACGCTGCGCTGCTTTAATGAGGCCCAGGTTGCCCTCGTTGATGAGATCGCTCAATGAGAGGCCCTGGTTCTGGTACTGCTTGGCTACTGACACCACGAAACGAAGGTTGGCCTTGGTCAACTTCTCGAGTGCGCGCTGATCGCCCTGCTTGATGCGGATGGCGAGCTGCACTTCTTCTTCGGGGGTAATCAGGTCTACTTTACCGATCTCCTGCAGGTATTTCTCAAGAGACTGGCTTTCACGATTCGTAATAGACTTCGTGATCTTTAGCTGACGCATGGACATAGGCTAAGCATTAAATAGTTAAAAAAAGAGGATGACTTGTAATGGGCAAATGACATGTGTGTGACATTTGTTTAAGCAAATCTAAGGTTTGCAGCAATTCAACCCAAAAATATTTAAGAAACTATTAACAGCGCCAGTACAATATCTTAGGGCATTAATTGACCGCTAAGTGATTAATCTTAAGGAAAAATTTTGATTATTCGGGCATTTTTTTATTATTGCAGCCCAAGAACTTATAAGAACAAGAAAACTGAGTTAATCTACGATGAGTAAGAAAAAGACAATGTATTCGCTGGAATTTCCTGTACGGTGCTCCCCCGCTATATTATACGAATTTTTATCAACGCCCGTGGGCCTGCAGGAGTGGTTTGCAGACAAGGTGGACCAGCGGGAGAGTACATTCTTCTTTAGCTGGAATGGCAGCACAGATACTGCCGAGATGCTGGAGCATGTAGAGAACGAGTTTATTCGTTACCGCTGGGATTATTACCCGCAAGACGAGTTCTTTGAGTTCAGCATAGAGCAGAGCCCCATAACCAATGAAACGATACTGCGCATAACCGACTTTGCCGATAAAACGGACATCAAAGACCAGGAGCGCCTGTGGCATAGCCAGGTGAGCGACCTGAAGCACCGTATAGGCAGCTAATAGCTCAGTGAGCAATTTAGGGTGATCAAAAAGCCAGAATATTTTTGAAGCCCCCGGTGATGCCGGGGGGCTTTGATTTTAACGGGTGGCCGGGCCGATAATTTTCACATTTCCATATTGGCCTGTTATCGTATTAGCGGGGGTTTTTGTGTAGGTTTGCAGGGTACAAATCAGCCAAGGGAATTTTGACCAAAAAACTGGACATACTCATTATCCGGAGTTTCATAGGGCCATTTATCGTTACCTTTTTCGTTACCCTGTTCGTGCTGGTGATGCAGTTCTTCTGGCTGTATATGGATGAGCTGATCGGCAAGGGGCTGGGGCTGTGGATGATCGTGCAGCTACTGCTGTATATGAGCGCCACGCTGGTGCCTATGGCGCTGCCCCTGGGCATATTGCTGGCCAGTATCATGACCTTTGGCAATATGGGCGAGAATTTTGAGCTGGTGGCCATCAAGGCGTCGGGCATATCGCTGCTGCGCTTTATGCGGCCCCTGCTGCTGCTTATAGTAGGCATTGGCGGGCTGGCATTCCTCTTCAACAATAATGTGATACCGGTAGCCAACCTGAAGGCGCTATCGCTGCTGTATGACCTGCGCAACTCGAAGCCTACCTTCAACATACGCCCCGGCCAGTTCAACAGCGACATAAAGGACTATGCGATAAGGGTGGGCAGCAAGGGCAGCGATGGCCGCACTATCTATGATATCATTATCTATAACGAGACGTCGGGGCGGGGCAATGATAACGTGGTGCTGGCCAGGAAGGGGGAGATGAAATCGACCCCGGATAAGCAGTTCCTGATCTTTAGCCTGGAGGATGGCTGGCGCTACGAGGAGGGCCGCGATGAGCGGGATAACAGCAAGAAGGACGCTATGACGCGTATGCACTTCAAAAAGTGGGATAAGGTGTTCGACCTCTCGGCCTTCAAGGTGAGCCATACGAACGAAGAACTGTTCAAAGGGGCCTACCAGATGATGAACCTGAGCCAACTGGGCAAGGATATCGACAGCCTGGAAAAAACAAGGAAAAAGCTGCCGGTGGCCATTGGCAATTTCATAGCCCCCTATGTGACTTACGCGGGTAACGAGAAGGAAAGGGATGTGCTGGTGAAGAAGATGGCCATACAGGATAAGGGCCTGCGCAGCTATAAGCACAATTTCTTTGAGTTGATGAATGACAGCCTGCGGCACAGGGCCATAGAGCTGGCCACGAGCAATGTGCGCAATATCAAGAGCCAACTGGATTTCCCCTCTTTCGATAACAATATACAGATGGAGAACTACCGAAAATACCTGGCGGAGTGGCACAGGAAACTAACCTTGTCCTTCGCATGTATCCTGCTGTTCCTGATCGGGGCTCCCCTGGGGGCTATCATCAGGAAGGGGGGGCTGGGTATGCCGCTGGTGATCGCGGTGGTGTTCTTCGTGATATTCCACATTACCTCGGTGATCGGGGAGAAGCTGGCCAAGGCAGGCACACTGCCGGTATGGGCGGGCATGTGGATGGCCACAGGTATGTTGTTGCCCATAGCTTTCCTGCTGATCAGGCAGGCGCGCAACGATTCGCAGGTATTCTCGAGGGAATGGTACACCCGGCGGTGGTATAGCCTGCTGAGGCTGCTGCCCTTTAAAACCGGTACGGAATAATGGGTGCGCCATACACTTCATTCAACAGGTATTTCCTGTGGCCATTTGCCCTATGGCTGCTGGCCGGCGGGGCAGCCCTGCTATTATTTGACAAGCAGGTGCTTTTTGAGGCTTTTAACGGCCACCACAGCTCAGCGGGCGATGTGTTCATGTATTATGTATCAAAGATCGGGGAGGGGCCGGTAAGCGCTATATTATTGCTCTTGCTGCTGGGTATGAAGCAGTTGCGCAACTGGTGGTATATCACAGCGGCCCTGTTGTGCAATGTATTATCGGCTTTATTGATGCAGGGTGTAAAGAATATGGTGCATGCACCCCGGCCCATGGCCTATTTTCATGATGCCGGCTGGGTGCATATATTGCCCGACTGGCCACGATTATATAATAATAGTTTTCCATCCGGGCATACCTGTGCCGGTTTTGCGCTGATGTCGTTCCTGGCATTCCTGCTGCCACCGAAGTACAGGGGCTGGGGGATATTCTTATTCATCGTAGCTTTGCTCATTGGCTATTCGCGCATGTACCTTGCCGCCCATTTTTTCCTGGATGTATATGTGGGCAGCATCCTGGGCACTGTGTTCACGATGATCATACTGGCCATAATGCGCTATACGAGCCATCATTTCTTTAAAAAACAAAATGCAGGGATAAGCGAAGAATAATGCAGAATCTCATCCGCTATAGTATCATCATTGTGCTGGGAGGCTTGTTATTCATCCCTTTCCTCGGGCAGGTGCACCTGTTTGACTGGGACGAGATCAACTTTGCGGAGTGTGCCCGGGAGATGATAGCTACCAAGGATTACCTGAGGGTGCAGATAGATTTTCAGCCGTTTTACCAAAAGCCCCCTTTGTTCATCTGGATGCAGGTGTTGTCGATGAAGCTGTTCGGGATCAATGAGTTTGCGGCACGCTTCCCGAATGCGCTAACAGGTATAGCTACCTTGTGCAGTATCTATTATGCCGGTAAGCGGGTGATCAATGAACATATGGCCGGGTGGTGGGTGCTGCTGTATGCTGCCAGCTGGCTGCCGCATTTTTACTTTAAGTCGGGGATAATAGACCCTGTGTTCAACCTCTTTATATTCCTGTCGTTCTTCCAGGTGCATTTGTTGCGCTATGCCGATCGGAAGCTGCTGCATGCTTTGCTTGGAGGGATTTTCCTGGGGCTTGCCGTATTGACCAAAGGGCCTGTGGCCATACTGGTGGCATTACTATCGTTCGTTGTATATATGATCGTGAACAAGGGACTTTGGGGCTATAAGGTAAAGCACTTGCTGCTTGTGGCTGCTACGGCTCTTGTTACCACATCGTTATGGTTCGGTGTCGAGGTCATTGCGCATGGATGGGATTTTATCCGTGAATTCATTAGTTATCAAATACGCTTGTTCAGCACGGAGGATGCGGATCACGGCGGGCCGTTCATTTATCATTTCATTGTGTTATTCTTCGGTTGCTTTCCCGCATCGATGTTCCTTTTCCAATATACCCGCAAGCGCAGCACGGATAATGAATATGCGCGTGCATTTACGCGGTGGATGTGGATATTGTTCTGGGTAGTACTGATCCTGTTCTCAATCGTGAAGACCAAGATCGTACACTATTCGTCCCTGTGTTATTTTCCGCTCACTTATCTTGCTGCCCTCCAGTTGCAGCGGCTGGGTGCCGGAGAGATAAAGCTGAAGCGGCGGGTTGTGGTGCTGGTGCTTATTACCGGTTTCCTGCTTGCCCTTGTCGTCACGGTGTTCCCGCTGGCAGGTATTTATAAAAATGCGCTCATCCCTTATATCGCCGATCCGTTTGCTGTAGGTAACCTGCAGGCCGATGTGCACTGGCATATGTCCGAGATCATGTGGGGCATATTGTATTTTGCAGGAATTGTAACGGCCCTGCTGCTTATGCGCAGGCATTTTATAAGAGGGATGGTGGTATTGTGTGTCACACAGGTGTTTATCATACAAATTGCTGTGCTACATTTCACACCGAAGATAGAGGCCTATTCGCAGCGGGCGGCCATCGAGTTCTTTAAAGGCCTTGAGGGTAAGGATGTGTATGTGCATGTATTGGGTTATAAGAGTTACGCCCAATTGTTTTATACAAAAAAAGAAAAGCCAACAAACCCGAAATCTTACGAAGAGCAGTGGCTGCTCAGCGGTGCGATAGATAAGCCTGTATATTTTATTTGTAAGGTCACCAGTGCCGACCAGTACCGTTCTGTACCGGGAATGCTTGACCTTGGCAGCAGGAACGGGTTTACCTTTTTCAAGCGCAACCCCGGATAGCGAGGTGTCGTGCAGGTATTATCGTTTTGTATGTGTTATGCGTTATTGTTGGCGACCTTTGTATGACTCTTCCAGGTTTGCTTTTAAGTTAGGATTGCCCGGATTGCACTCAAGTCCTTTCTTTCCTGCATCAACGGCATTATCCCATTGCTGCAACTGGTTGTAAGCAGCGCATATATTGTTGTACGCAAGATCGTAGCAGGGACGTAATTGCAATGCCTGCTGTGCGGCCCTGATGCAGTTTTCAAACTGCCGGGCACTATAATATTCGAGGCTTAGTGTAAGGTAGTTTTCCGGCGAGGGGTGGGCCGTGGTCCATTTGGCTATCTGTGCCAGTCGTTCATCACTTTGGGCAATAGTTATAGTAGTTCCTGCATTTAGTGCCTTTTGGTTTTGCTGCATGAGCTGGTTCATCTTTTCATGTGCGGGACTTATAGCCAGCCCTTTCTCCAATACCTGGCCAGCCTCTGTATTCCTGCCACCTTGTATGAGGTACTCTGCATAGAATGCATAGCATTCAGGGTTGCCGGGATCGAGCTCCAAAGCCTTTTTGAAGTATGGTTCTGCTGCTGCCCTGTCGCCTTGTGCGGCCTTCAGCACGCCCATGTTGACGTATACGTAAGCATAGTATGGCGAGAGGGTAATGGCTTTTTCGAAGCATTTTTCAGCTTCAGCAAAATTTCCCTTTGCCATTTGTGTGTTGCCATAATTCATCCAGGCCCTTGCATTTGCGGGGGCTTTTATCGTAGCATCTTTCCATAATGTTTCTTCCGTGTGCCATACTTCGTTTCGTTTGTATGTGCCATATGCATATGCGGTAAGTAAAAGGAAAGCAGTGACCAGTAATACAGACTTGTTCATAGGTTTTTGAATACGGGGTGTGTATCTGTCAAGCAAATTTCTCCCTGTTGCTGCAACCGCAATGAACAGGCCTAAGTATGGGAAAAATGTGCGATGATCGTTCAGCACTTCGGCAAAAGGAAAGATGCTAGAGGTGGGCGCCAGTGCAATAAAGAACCAGAGTATGCCAAATGCAACCGGCCGCCATTTTTTTTGCGCAGCAGCCAGGTATGTTATGACCAGCAGCACGATCACAAAAAGCAGCCCGTTGATCACTTTCTCATCAGTATAGGATGGTACGAGTGTCCAGTCAGTATCTACGACGAGATTAAATGGCAGCAAGAAATTATTACAATAATGAAATATAACGGCTGGTTGTGTGAAAAGATAACGCCATTTGTCGTAGCCGCCCGGCACCCATGTATCAGGTGCCATTTTGCGGGAGAAAACGAAAAGCCCGATCACTATCAAAAAAGGAATGCCAAGGGGTATAAGTAGCTTTAATGACCTTGCGGGTTTTGATATTGCCATGCGCAGAGACATTTCCTGCTCAAAGAACAGTTTATAGCAAAACAGCAATGGAACAAACATGATAGCCGGTTCTTTGACAAAGAAACCTATTATGACCGGCAACATATACAGGTAGTAAATGCGCGTATTAGGCAGTTTTATGTACAGGACAAATGCCAGAATGATGCATAATGTAGAAAAAGAATCGCCGCGCGCGATGATATAGTTAATGGTCTCGGCATTGGCAGGGTGCAGCCAGAACCATGCTGTAATAAATAAGGCAGTCCATTTGTTATATACAGAGTTTGCCGTAACAGTCAAGATGTTTAACAGCAGTATATAGAATAACAAGCCCAGCAGTATAAAGCTTGCAAAAACAGAAACATGAAAAACAAAGGGGTCGGGTGTCGTTTTACCGGACAAGTAAAAGTCGATGGCATTAAGTGTCGTCAGGCCGGGGCGGTAATCCTGGTTTGATGGCAATGAACTCATGGTGCGGCCATCGGTAAAGAATACCGGTATATTATGTATGTCGCGTATGCTTAGGTTATTGACTATAGTATGGGCATCATCGAAATGGAAGGAGTTGTTGAAGTGATTTGAGTATACAAGGGTGGTTATTAAAGCTATAATAAAGAGTATAAGGTTGGGGGCGTTTTTAGGCCTGAAGGACATGGGTATGATATGTTTATTGAATGTTGCTTATTTAACAAGTTAAACTGAAATGTTATTTATTCCAGTAATGCTTTTCCAACTCATGATAAAGATAATCAAGCTTTCGAAACTGATTGAGCAGAGCCCACAGTATAAAGAGGGTAACCATGGCGTACCAGCGCCTATGTGCATGGTCTTACAGCGGTATATGTTAAATTGACCGGTATGCCAGAAGGATACACAAGGTTTAATCAATAATTGATAAGGTGCTTTTTTCAGACAATTCAGAAGGAGGCATCAAATTGAGGAGCTTTCTATAATTATATAGTGTTTCCAATATGCGTATTTTTTGAGCAAAAATGATTTTATTATGATTTTGGGATTTTTTTACTTATTTTTGAAAAAAAAGATTAATATAGCCCAAAGTGGCTAATAAAGAGTAGTTTACAAGAACCGAAAGTGCTATCGGTAACGATTTAGTAATGGTGCTTACTGCACTCGCTTTCATTTGATTACCTTGTAAATCATTACTGCAAATTTAATAAAAAAAGGGTTAAGTCGTAGCATACTTAACCCTTTTTCCGTTTTTAAATATTCGTAAAAAACCCAGTTGAAAATAAATCTTTCCCAATATGGGGACACTATGTGATAATGATTTACATATTATTTCCAAGTTTTGGCAAATCAAAGTAGATGTTATTCTGAAACTAATAGTCCCAATATCTAAACGTCAAAACTATGGAAATCGTGTTGAACAAAATACTATCGGAAATTCAGCATCAGGAAGATAAACTGTCTTCTCAAATGATGCAAACTGCGGATGAGGCTTACCAAATGACCTTATTCCTAAAGGAAATGCTCTTTACTATAAAGATGAAAGCCTTACAAACCGGATTTAAGGATGAGCAGCAGGAAATCAATTTTTTCAAGAACATCAAACCGCAGATTTTAGGAAAACTTATTTATTACAATAAGGTATTCCGCATTGAAACTACCTGCCCCGTAAGTGCAGGGAGAATACACCAAAGTTATTTTGAAAACCAACTGAAAATTCTGAAATCCGAATACAAGGAAAGCATATCCAATGAGGATTTTTACAGGTACTATCGTGCAGGCAGAACTGACCGTGACCACAGTTATTTCAGGCTCGGAAAAATCAATTACCACGATGGTCTAAAAAGTAGTGTATTTGAAATTGACCTTAGCTTTTCTACTTATTACGATAACAAAGTTGCCCATATTATAGCCAATGAATTACTTTATACTTTCTTGCTTACCAAAATAAACCCTGAAAAAAATCCCGATACCATTTCAATAAACGGTGATGGAAACAAAGACATTTCGTGGACGAACTCGCAAAATGCACTGATAGAATTGATTTACGCCCTGTATGTTTCCAAATCTATTGCATACGGGAAAATAGGCATCAGGAAATTAGCATTGATTTTCCAAATCCTCTTCCGAACGCCCTTGAACGATATACATCATTCTTTCCACCGAATGAAAACAAGGGCAGGCTCCCGAACGGTGTTTTTAGACCAGCTCAAAATTTCCCTCGAAGAGTATATGGATAAAGACCTTTAGCAACATCAGCACGGGTGTTTGAAAGCAGTACACAAAATGTACTGCTTTTTCTTTGCCCATATATGCAATTGGCATATATGGGCAAAAGGCTACTACAAAATAACCGAAACACGCTAAAACCCTTATTAAACAAAGGGTTTTCTCATTGCAAAAAATTTGAAAAAAAGTGCCAAACCAATGGGTACGCATTGGCAGACAAACACTGCCACACTTCTGAATTTTGTACTGTGAATATTAAACAATAGTGCAATGAACATTATAACAGTTGACGAAGAAGTGTGGAAGCACCTCAACGAACGGTTGAAAGCCATTAGCGAATATATCCTCAAACTGGAAGATACAAGCTACGATAGTTTGTGGCTTAACAATCACGAAGTCTGCCAGTATCTCCACATCAGCGAAAAAACATTGTGGCGTATGCGTACCAACGGGCAGATAGCCTTTTCAAAAATGTACGGGCAGTATTACTATACGATTGGTGCTATCAAAGATATGCTCAACGCAAACGCTGTGCAGACCACCGATGAATATGTAGAGCAGCTTATGGCAAAAGGCAAAAGCTATATCAAGAAAGGCAGAAAACTGAAATCAGGTAATCATTAAAGGCGTACACGTATGAATATCGACAAAATGGAATTTGTGGCGTGGATGGAACGCATAATGGACAGGCTGGACATTCTCGGCAACCACATAGACGATTTACAAAAAAAGCGCAACAGCATAGACGGCGAAGAATTACTGGACAATCAGGATTTATTGCAAATGCTGAAAATCAGTAACCGTTCCCTGCAACGGTATCGCTCCATAGGCAAGCTGCCTTATTATACCATTAGCGGAAAACTGTATTACAAGTTGTCCGATGTACATCAGTTCATCAGGGAAAGTTTTAACCCGCCTTTGCCGAAACTGGATGCCAATAAGTGACAAATGCTGCCTTTGAGTGCCACTTAAAGCAAATCAGTGAAGGCTTCCTTTACATTCGACCGTGAATTTTTAAAATTTCATATTATGAGTGAAGAAACAACCAATAAGCAGGAAATGCCCGAACAGCTTTCGGACATATTACTCGTACTGGATAAAGAGAAAATGAAAATCCAGGCGGTAAAGAGTATCGACGAAAACGGGAAAATGGAAACCGTTGACCCCACCAAAAAAAACCAAAACCAGTTTATGCGTGTGGATAAAAGCGGCGATTTCTTTTCCAACTTCTTTTCCAATTTTTTCAGCCAGTTAAAGAACCCTACAAACTTTACTTTCTTCAAAGTGCCTGCCCCGGTTGCTGCTGAAAAAGCAGAGGAACTGCAAAAGCACGTAGATAAGCCCACTCCACAGGGCGAAAAAGTGCTGAAAGAACACGAAGTAAAAGCAGAACCCCAACCGGATAAAAAACAAGAAAATCAAAATAATATGGCAACAGCACAAACAACAACGGAAGCAAGCGAATACCGCTACAAGCCGGAGCAGATTGATTGGGACACAATGAAAAACCTCGGATTAAGCAAGGAATATCTTGAAAAAAGGAACCTGCTCGACCCTTTGTTACGAGGTTATAAAACCAATGAGCTTTTACCGATAGGTATTAACCTCGGTGGTTCTATCCTCCGCACGGATGCCCGCCTGTCTTTACAGCAAGCGGAAGACGGCAATGTTATCGTGGCAATACACGGTATCAAAAGAGAACCTAACCTCCACTTTGAGTTTTTCGGTCACAAGTTTACGGACGAAGACAAGAAAAACCTGCTCGAAACGGGTAATATGGGGCGTGTCGTCAATTTGGTAAATTCTAAAACAGGCGAACTGATGCCGTCCATTATCAGCATTGACAGGCTGACCAATGATGTGATTGCACTGCGCACGGAGTTTATCAAAATTCCCGATGAAATTAAGGGCGTAAAGCTGAATGACGAACAAAAGCAAACGCTGATGGAGGGCAAACCACTCTATTTAGAGGGTATGATTTCCACTAAGGGAACAGAGTTTTCGGCAACGGTACAATTCAATGCGGACAAACGATACGTTGAATTCCTGTTTGACAGAAGCAACACCAATCAGCAAGCGCAAACGGACCAACAGAATAACAAACAAAGCAATCAGCAAAGCCAACCGCAGGAAGTTCCAAGAACTTTCAGGGGCAAAGAACTGGATGATGAGCAGTACAACAAGTTCAAAGCCGGACAAACCATATACGTTGAACTGAAAGACAAAAAAGACCAACCGTATAAGGGTTATATCACGTTCGACAAAGATACCGGAAAGACCAATTTTGAGTTTCCCGGTCAGTACAAAGCACGGGTAGAACCTGCAGAAAATCATAAAACACAAACTGCCGTCAATTCGGAGGGTAAAACCAACGAAGCGACCAAGAACGTCCAAGAGCCTTTGAAGTCCGGGCAGCAAAGACCGAAAAACGAGAAGCAGCAGGAGCAACAGGATAACAAGCCTGCAAAATCCAAAGGCAGAAAAATGTAATACAGTATGAAAACAATCATTGCAGAAAAACCAAGCGTAGCAAGGGAAATAGCCGGACTTGTGGGAGCATCCGATAAAAAGGATGGCTACCTGACAGGTAACGGCTATTTTGTTACGTGGGCATTCGGTCATTTAATAGGACTGGGAATGCCCGAAGATTACGGCATTTCGGGATTTGATAAAGCATCCCTGCCGATATTGCCCAACCCGTTTTTATTGACCGTCCGCAAGGTCAAAAAAGACAAAGGGTACACCGCCGATACTGGCGCATTAAAGCAACTGAAAGTCATTGAGCAGCTTTTTAAGCAAAGCAACAGCATCATCGTTGCTACCGATGCAGGTCGTGAGGGCGAACTCATTTTCAGGTACATTTATGAATACCTGAAATGCAACAAACCTTTTGAACGCCTTTGGATAAGTTCGCTTACCGAAAAGGCAATAAAGCAAGGCTTCAACAACCTAAAAGACGGGGCAGCATTTGACGGACTGTATCAGGCAGCGCAAGGCAGAAGCCGTGCCGACTGGCTTGTAGGCATCAATGCTACACAGGCATTGAGCATTGCCGCAGGCAACGGTATCTATTCGCTCGGAAGAGTGCAAACGCCCACACTGGCTTTGATATGTAAACGCTACCTCGATAATAAGAATTTCACGGTAAAGAAATACTGGCAGATACAATTATCGCACAACAAAGCACAGGTTGATTTCAAAAGTATTTCCGCAATCAAATGGGACGAAAAGCAGCTTGCCGATGATACCCTTAAAGCTATTCAGCGTGGCGCAATGGCAACCGTTACTTCGGTAGAAACCAAAAGTGTTACGGAACAACCGCCCTTGCTTTTCGACCTGACTGGCTTGCAAAAGGAAGCCAATAAAAGGCTGAAATTATCTGCTGAAGCAACGCTTAATATCGCACAAAGCCTGTACGAAAAGAAGTTTATTACGTACCCACGTACCGGAAGCAAATACATTCCTGAAGATATGTGGGCAGAAATTCCAAACCTTGTGCGGGCATTGCAGAACCGTGAGGATTGCAAGCAAGCACTTACCAAAATTAAATGGGGAAGGTTCAACAAACGTATCGTGAATGACCTCCGTGTAACGGACCATCACGGTTTGTTGATTACAGATAAAGTGCCGTCGGTACTAAACGCAGACGAAAACAAGATATACAATATGATTGCGCTTCGGTTGCTCGAAGCCATATCGCAAGCCTGTGTCAAAGAAATAACCGATGTATCGTTACAGGTATTGCATTACGACTTTACGGCAAAAGGCTGTAAAATTCAGGAAGCGGGTTGGCGTTCCATCAAAGGAAGTTTTACAGACGATGGCGAAGAGCCAGAGCAGGAATTACCTGAATTGCATAAAGGCGACGAACTTGCCATAAAGGAAGCTGCCGTTTTGGAAAAGCAGATCAAACCGCCAGTGCTTTACACCGAAGCCGGGCTTTTGTCGGCTATGGAAACCGCAGGGAAAGAAATTGAGAACGAAGAAGAGCGCAAAGCCCTCAAAAATATCGGTATTGGTACTCCTGCAACAAGAGCCGCCATTATTGAAACCCTGCTTACCCGTAATTATATCCTACGGGATAAACGCTCTTTAATCCCTACCGAAAAAGGATTGCAGGTTTATGAGTTGGTCAAAGAACGCAAGATTGCGGATGTGGCAATGACCGCCGAATGGGAATTGGCATTGCAGAAAATCGAGAATAACGAAGCAGATGCCGGAACGTTCCAAAAGGAAATGGAAACCTATGCCAAATCCATTACCGATGAATTGTTGCAAACTTCTATTGCAAGTACCAATCAGCCGAAACTGACCTGCCCGAAATGTAAAAGTCAGCAACTCGTCATTCGTGATAAAATTGTGAAATGCCCTGATGAGGCTTGTAACTGGGTACAGTTCCGCACCGTCTGCGGTGTGCGAATCAGTATCGAAAACATAACAAGCCTTGTCAATAAAGGCAAAACTTCCTTAATCAAAGGGATGACAAGCAAAGCCGGAAAGAAATTCGATGCTTACATCATTCTGAAAGAAAACGCTGAAAGTTCCTTTGAGTTTGAGAAAAACAAAAGCAGTAAACGCAATGGAAAATAAACCGTCAATCGTACCCAAAAAAATCAGGAACCTGATTTATACCATTCGGGGCAAACAGGTAATGTTGGATAGCGACCTCGCCGCCTTATATCAGGTGGAAACAAAGAACCTGAACAAAGCCGTAAAAAGAAATATTGAGCGTTTTCCTGTATCATTCTGCTTTCAACTGACCGAAGAGGAAGTTGAAAACTTGAGGTTCCAAATTGGAACCTCAAGTTTAAATTACGGCGGCAGACGTTATTTGCCCTATGTTTTTACCGAACAAGGCGTTGCAATGGCATCTGCCATACTCCGTTCAGATATAGCCGTTAAAATGAGTGTGGAAATAATGGAAGCCTTTGTAGAAATGCGGCGTATGCTCATTAGCAACGCTTCTTTGTTTCATCGTTTGGATAATATCGAATTAAAGCAACTGGAAGCCGACCAAAAATTTGAAGAGATTTTTAAGGCTTTGGAAAGCGACAAGCTGCACAGCGAAAAAGGCATTTTCTACAACGGGCAGGTATTTGATGCCTACACCTTTGTTTCCGATATTATCCGAAGTGCCGTAAGCTCAATTATCCTGCTTGATAATTACGTGGATGATACGGTGCTTATTTTACTGGGTAAGCGTAAAAACAATGTAACCGCTACAATCCTTACCAAAAGCATCAGCAATCAGTTACGGTTAGACTTACAACGCTACAATAGCCAATATCCTCCAGTAACTATTGAGGTTTTCTCCGATGCCCACGACCGATTTTTGATTATTGATAATGCAGAACTCTACCATATAGGAGCATCACTCAAAGACCTGGGCAAAAAATGGTTTGCGTTTTCAAGAATGGATATTGAAGTCGGCAGGATGCTCCAAATCTTAAATAATGAATAAAAAACCTCTGATAATTCGGAGGTTTTTCGCTAAATAGGTTATACTCACAAATTTAGACAAGTAGCTTTCTAAAGTAAATTATTAAGCTTCTCTTATTTACAACAGCTATTTCCTGCTTGTATTGGCGGGCATTTTACAGTACCATAACTGCAATACACACAACAATCCCCCTGTAATGGTTTTAATCTTGTTTTGCAATTTTCACATTCATAAAAATACTGGCAAGCATCTGTTGGCATTGTTTCCTCTTTTTTGTGTCCACAGTTTGGGCAAGTTATTATTGATTTTAATTTAATTTCCATTATGATATAACTTTACTTTTTAGTGATTTATAACCTGTCGAATTGATAGCTTTTTCGATTTCGGCAATACTTGTTTGCTTGTTGTCAAACTTAACAATAGCGTTGCCTTTCTCATAGGAAACGACAACTTCGATAATTCCTTTTAGTTTGCTAATCTCTGTTTTAATATGATGTTCACAACCTGAACAAGTCATCCCTTTGATTGTAAACTCAACTTTCTGGATTTTGGAAGTTTGGGTAATAATTGCTTTACTTTCGGTCTTTGGAAAAAAGATGTGGGCATAAAGGGGAAATGACAAAAGTAAAGCCGCCATAACAGTAATAATTCCTAAAAATGATTTTGTTTGCATAAAATTCGGTTTTTCATTTATTTCACATTCACAGTCAATTTGCTTTTTGGGTTTCAACTTTTGAAACCAAGCAAAACCAAGCACTAAAATTGTCAAGCCAATAAAATATGGTCGGAAAGGTTCGAGCCAAGAAAAGGTTGAAGCAATCCCGCTTGTCCCTGCTATTAGAGCTAAAACAGGCGTAATGCAACATAATGACGCAGCAATTGCTGTAAAAAGTCCAGTGCCGATTAGTTTGTTGTCCGTTTTCATATAGTTTATAAAATTTTATTATCATCAAGTATTTCAAAAAATGGGGTCAACATTTTTTCATACTCTTTTGTCAATGAATAAAAAATAGTTTGTGCTTTTCTTTCCGTTTCAATTAGTCTACGGTCTTTGAGTTTTCGCAAGTGCTGAGAAATTGCTGAAATTGTCATACCAAGAATATCGCTTAAATCACAAACACAAAGTCGTTTTTCTTCATAAAGAAGAAACAGAATTTTCAACCTTACATTGTTTCCCGCCAATTCAAGTCCGTTAGACAAATAGTCAAACGAACCGTGGAGTTCTGAAACTCGTTCTTTACAGCGATTAATTTGTTTAATGTCTGCCTTTTGTCTTATGCACGAAGTATTATCCATAGTGCAAATATAGTAAATTTGCTTATTTAAGCAATTACTTAAATATAAAAAATGAAAAACAACTCTATCTGACTGTTTGTTTCTACTCTATATTTTCGTAAAAGGTTAGCAAACTTCCGTGTAAGTCTAATGTTGAAAATTCTCTTGTCCCGTAGTAGGTGACTTCTATTTCGGTTTCTTCATTATGTAGTACCTTTTTTTCCTTTAGCTCTTTATACAGTTCGTCAATGCTTTATACTTCAATTCTACAACTGTGTGTACCTGCCAAAAAACTTTCTGTTCCGCTACTAATCGGTTTGAGAAATAAAAAAATATTTTTCCATTTCCAGTTATTATTACAAGAAGCCCATAAATGCAATTCTATACCATCCCTAATTAATATTGCAAAAGTTGTTTCCTTATGTCGGCAATCAAAACCAAATTGGGCTTTGTAAAACATAACTGCTTTATCAATATTTCGAACAGGAAATACGGGTATAGTCTTTATTAGTCGTATCATAGTCGTGATATTATTTTAATTATTGAACCCTGTTTTTTTTAGCATATTGGTTGAAATCCTATTGCCGTTTCATAACTTCTGTTTCCTGTTTTTAACTGTAATATTTCTTCTTTAACCAAAGACTTGCACGTACTAATAGTATCAATACAGGCACTTCCACAAGTGGGCCGATTACGCCCACAAATGCCTGTGGGGAATGAATACCAAAAACTGCTATCGCTACTGCTATTGCCAATTCAAAGTTGTTTCCTGTGGCTGTAAATGCGATTGAGGCGTTTTTGTCGTAAGGAACTTTTAGGGATTTATTGATAAAGAAGCTGACGAAAAACATTAACACGAAATAGATGATTAACGGTATGGCTACTTTTACCACATCCATTGGTAGTTCTAATATTTTATCGCCTTTCAGACTGAACATTAATACGATTGTAAACAATAAAGCATATAATGTAATGGGCGATATTTTGGGTACAAATTTTCGGTTATACCATTCTATGCCTTTTGATTTGATAAGGAAGTAACGGCTTAGAAAACCTGCTAAGAAAGGAATACCTAAGTATATCAATACGCTTTCTGTAACATCTTTCATTGATACGCTTACATTGAAATTGGCTAATCCTAATTTTGCAGGTAATACGTTGATGAATAGCCAAACTAAAAAACTGTAACTTATTATCTGAAAGATACTGTTTAATGCAACTAACATAGCTGTATATTCTCTGTTTGCCTTAGCTAAATCGCTCCATACAATTACCATTGCGATACATCTTGCCAAACCTATCAGTATCAAGCCTGTCATATAATCGGGTTCATTGCGTAAAAACAAAACAGCTAATCCGAACATCAATACTGTACCGATAACCCAATTGAGCAATAAGGATATGCCAATTACTTTTTTATCCTTAAACGCTTGCGGCAATAATGAATAATCCACTTTTGCCAATGGCGGGTACATCATCAGTATCAGACCTATTGCCAACGGAATATTTGTAGTGCCTACGGATAGGTTATCTGTAATTTTTGAGATACCCGGAAAGAAATGTCCCAATCCTATACCTACTGCCATTGCAAGGAATATCCATAAGGTAAGGTAACGGTCAAGAAATTTTAGTTTTGGTTGCATAGCTTGGCTAATTTGTAAGTTCTTTATATTGGTTTGATGTCAATAAATTTTCTAATTCTGTAATGTCTTTGATTTCAATTTTTATCAGCCAACCGTCTTTATAAGGATTGTCATTTATGAGTGTGGGCACTTTCAATAGCAGTTCGTTCGTTTCAACGATTTTACCCGATACAGGCATAAATAAATCACTGACCGTTTTAACCGCTTCAACAGAGCCGAATACTTCGTCCTGCCGAAAACTATATCCAACATTGGGTAAATCTGCATATACGATTTCGCCTAATTCGCTTTGTGCAAATTCGGTAATGCCTATTGTACCTGTGTTGTCCTGTACGCTTATCCACGTATGTTCTTTTGAATACTTTCTATCGGTTGGAAATTCCATCTTTATAAATTCTTTG
>MKUN01000041.1:53008-242231 GCA_001897835.1 Bacteroidetes bacterium 46-16 | reverse complement strand
TAGTTTGTTTTGATGAGCTACATTGTGCATTCCGACATCGCAATACCAAGGCTACTGGCGATAGCCTGTGGCAAGCGCATTATGAGATCAGCACTTATTTCATGCCTGCTGCTCAGCTTTGTTTTGATATCGAGCTGCAGCGAAAAAGCACAAATGGATAAGAACCGGCGGTTCGTTAAACAAAGCGATGTGGAAAGAGTCGGCTTAAAGGGTAAGGTGAAATCGATCATTACTTACAAATATTCGTTCGTGGATTCATTGGAACGTTGTACCTAAGTTTTGTGTTACCATATCTTGTGATAAGCAGGGTGTTTGAATAATATTGTAGCAAATCATGAAATCAATAATCGCTTCTTTTCTCCTGATCAGCTTGCTAGTGATAGTTAGCTGCGCGGACAAGGTGCAGGTTTTTACAAGGCATAGTGATGTGGAAGAGGCAGGCTTAAAGGGTAAGGTGAAATCGATCGTTATTTACCAGTGCTCATTAGGTGACTCCGTTGAACATTGCTCTGCTTATAGGAAAGAATTTAATGCCCAGGGGTTCCTGACCGATAAATTTGATACGATCGGTAATTATTTTTCCTCTTACAAGTACTCCTACAATAAAGATGGACTTTTAGAAAAAGTAATTTTTTCTTCAAACGACAGCTTTATGAAAGGGGATGAAACATACTACACGTATTCTATAAGTGAACGCAAAAAGACGGAGGTTATGCGCCGTGGAACTAAGCTGCTTGATTCTATCATTCATTTATACGACAGGAGCGGAAATGAAATCAATTGGACGACAGGTAATACCAAAGCGATCTCCAATTATGATAAACACGGCTTTCTTATAGCAGGCAAATTGATCAAAGGAGGCGATACTATGGGAACCAGTTATGTGAATGATGATAAAGGAAGGGTTTTGAAAGCAAGCCGATCAGATAGTATCGAACAGTCTTTTGTATATGATAAGGATGGAAATAGGATCCAGGAAGGCGTTGTTGATCCATCAGGGAAAAGACTTGACTATCTCGCGGGCTATTGCAAATTTGATCAGAACGGTAATTACCTGGAAAGCATTACGGCCTGTAAACAGAAGAAAGAGACTTTTATGACGCGCCGGGTTATCGAATACTATTGAGTGCCTGCAGGGTTGCGGGCATATGCAGCTACCGAGCCATCGCCTTTTTTGATGTAGCTATCCACGAGCGACCTAATCCTGGCCATGCTGTCGGTGCTGACACTGCCGGGCACTTAACGATCCTGGGGACATGGAGGCGTGCTGAAGCTATGAACTCTTTGAGTGCACAGGCAGGGGATAATTTTTTGCCCGCTGAATTTGATTTTTCGTTATAAACTTCTATTTTACGTTCCTTCTTAAATGATTCTGATTTATCTATGATAATAGGTGTATTAAAAGAACAGGCCCCGGAAACGCGTGTGTCGCTGGTGCCTGAGGTGGCAGCCGCATTGGTAAAAATGAATGTGGAAGTATGGGTAGAGCAGGGAGCAGGTGACACTGCCTTCCATGCCGATAAAGCCTATACGGATGCCGGCGCGGTGATAAAAAGCGCCGGCGACATATACAGCAATGCCGACCTGCTGCTGTGCATGGACCCTGATAATATAAAAGCCGAGCCCAAGAGCGGCGCTGTATTAATGGGTGTGTACCAGCCACTGTTCAACACGAAGCTGATGCAGCAATGGGCCGATAAAGGTTACAGCGTTTTCAGCCTGGATACGATACCGCGCACCACGCGCGCGCAAAGTATGGACGTGCTGAGCTCGCAGGCCAATATAGCGGGCTATAAGGCGGTGCTGCTGGCGGCTACGGAATATTGCCGTTACTTCCCGATGTTCATGACCGCGGCGGGCAGTATAGCCCCGGCCAAGGTGCTGATACTGGGTGCCGGTGTGGCTGGCCTGCAGGCCATAGCCACGGCACGCAGGCTGGGTGCCGTGGTAGAGGTATTTGACACCCGCCCGGCGGTGAAGGAAGAGGTGATGAGCCTTGGTGCCAAGTTCGTAGAAGTGGAAGGTGCGGCCGATGCCTCGAAGGCGGGCGGCTACGCGGTGGAGCAGAGCGATGACTTCAAGCGCAGGCAGCGGGAGAAGATACATGAGCATGCAAAGAAGGCGGATATCATCATCAGCACGGCACAGATACCGGGCAAAAAAGCGCCCATACTCATCACCAAAGAAATGATAGCAGATATGCGTGCGGGCTCGGTGATCATAGACCTGGCGGCGGTAACAGGCGGTAATACCGACTATACGGAGAATGGCAAGACCGTGATGCAAAACGGCGTGGCGATAGTGGGTAATTCGGCACTGGCGGCCACTGCACCTGCTGATGCAAGTAAGCTGTACAGCAAGAATGTGCTGAACTTCCTGAAACTGATCATTGATAAGGACGGGAAAATGAACCTGAATTTTGAAGATGATATCGTGAAGGGCACCTGCATCACCAACGGGGGCAATATAGTGAATGAAAGGGTGCTGGGGATGATGACGGTGAGTAGTTAGTTGACTGGTTGATCAAGTTGATAGGTTGATAGGTTGGTCATGTTGATAGGTTGATGGGTTTGTGTGGGGAGTAATAAATAATCTAAAACAAATAAAACAGCAGATAAAAAATGGAAGATATAGCGATCTTTTTTGTAGTCAATTACCAGTTAATCACGATCGTCATCCTGTCTATTTTCCTCGGTATCGAGGTGATATCGCGGGTGCCCTCGGTACTGCATACGCCCCTGATGAGCGGTGCGAACGCGATACATGGCGTGGTGATCATAGGCGCCATCATCGTGATGGGCAGTGCGCCGGAGGATGATTACCTGGCGCTGGCGCTGGGTTTCCTGGCTGTGGTGCTGGGCACGCTCAACGTGGTAGGTGGTTTCGTGGTGACAGACCGTATGCTGGAAATGTTCAGCAAAAAGAAGAAAAAATAATTTTTTTTGATCATCAACTCATTCATTAAACAATAATGGAGCAATTAAACGACCTGATCAGCACACAGTCGATACTGCTGTTTTGCTACCTCCTTGGTTCGGTAACCTTTATCCTTGGCCTTAAAATGCTATCGCATCCCGATACTGCACGTAAGGGCAACCTTATAGCGGCGGGGGGCATGACCATTGCCATAGTGGCCACGATATTCCTGTACAAAGGGCATGACGGCGAAGGCCTGCATAACTATGGCTGGATATTCGGCGGGCTGGTGATCGGCAGCGTGGTAGGCACTATGGCTGCCAAAAAGGTGCAAATGACGGCCATGCCCGAGATGGTAAGCCTCTTTAACGGTATGGGCGGCGCATGCGCCATGCTGATATCGGTAGTGGAGTATCATCATAATGAGTACCCCTCGATGGGCATGATGGTCATCATCGTACTGGGTATGATCATAGGTACTGTATCCTTTGCCGGCAGTATCATTGCCTGGGGCAAGCTGAACGGGCGTATCAAAGACCGGACCTTACCCGCAGGGCAGATCATTAACTTTATTTTATTCGGAGCCATCATCATCATGGCTGTGATGCTGATCGGCGGTTTCTCCGATTCGCCGGCACTGTTCTATGGTATACTTGCTGCGGCAGCACTATACGGTATACTTTTCGTAATGCCGATAGGCGGCGCCGATATGCCGGTGGTGATATCGCTGCTCAACTCGTTTACGGGTGTGGCCGCTGCCTTTGGCGGTTTCCTGTACAACAACCCGGTAATGCTTACGGGTGGTATACTGGTAGGCTCAGCGGGCACTATCCTTACCATACTGATGTGCAAGGCCATGAACCGCTCGCTGAAGAATGTGCTGATCGGCTCATTTGGCGGGGCTAAGGCTGGCCCGGGCGGCGCTGCGAAAGAGCAGGGCAATTATAAAGAGATATCGCTCAATGATACGGCTGTGCTGATGGCCTATGCGCAAAAGGTAATGATCATACCCGGTTACGGCCTTGCTGTGGCCCAGGCACAACATGCCTGCCATGAGCTGGAAAAAGTGCTGGAAGATAAAGGCGTGGAAGTGCTGTATGGCATACACCCTGTAGCGGGCCGTATGCCCGGCCATATGAATGTGCTGCTTGCCGAGGCCGATGTGCCTTATGAAAAGCTGCTGGAGATGGAAGATGCCAACGACCAGATGAGCAGTACCAACGTGGTACTGATACTGGGCGCCAATGACGTGGTGAACCCGGCCGCGAAAGATGACCCCAGCAGCCCGATATACGGCATGCCGATACTGGAGGCCGAAAAGGCTGAGCATGTGATCGTGAACAAGCGAAGCATGAAACCGGGCTATGCGGGTATTGAGAATGACCTGTTCTTCAGGCCCAAAACCTCGATGCTTTTCGGGGATGCCAAGAAGGTGCTGCAAGACCTTGTATCAGAATTAAAGCAAGTATAGCGGGCAAAAGGATATGAAATGTAAAAAAAGGTTTATTATATTTACTCTGTGAAATGCCCTTTTGGGTAAAGCGGAACGGTAAAAACACAGGAAAATATACTGTTCCGGGGCTTTACATAATGGGGAGTTAACACCTGGCCATAAAAAGATCGATACTCCAGATGAAAAAACGTTACAATAAGATACTGCTTACAGCCATAGCCACCATTTTCGCTTTCGTGTCGGTGACCTATGTATCATGCATTAAGGTTGATGACAAACCATACTCCTGTGATTATCATGCCTGCCTGAATGGCGGCATCTGCTATAAGGGTACCTGTAATTGCCCTGCGGGTTATGATTCTGTGTACTGCAATACGATGTGGATAGACAAATACCCGGGCAAATGGGCCGTATCGGAAGTGATAAAGGGCAGCAGCCACCCCTGGAGAGTAGGCATGGATTCCGCATTCGCGATCGTAGTTCGCAAAGGTGGTACCAATACCTCGCTGCTTATCGATTCATTCATGAACAACTGGTACTATCATGATATCCCTGTGCAGATAACCACTAGCACTACGATCATGTTCAGTCCTTATTTCTGCCCGTATAACACTACTCCTGCCTTCAGTATCAGCGGCGGCGACGGTGTAATGGATGCCTCGTATAAAACGATCCAGGGTACCTACTACAGGAGGATCCAAGACTCGGTAAGCACTGCAAACGATACGGTAGATTATACGATGACCAAGCTCTAAACAGGAAAGATATTTTTTGAAGTGGCTGCTGTTGCAGCCACTTTTTTTATGGGCGGTACCGGGTACTAACTGACCAAATTATGACTATGACGACACGAAAAATGCTTTAATTTAGTGCTATAAATAAGCCTATGAAAAAGAGACAAAGCATATTTGCCGCATTGCTGATCACAGCATCGATCTTTTCCCTTGTATTATACACCTCATGCAGGCAGAAAAACTATGTTTCGCCCGATAGCTGCGCCAATGTTCTATGCAAGAACGGGGGTATCTGCAGCGCAGGGGCCTGTAGCTGCCCCAGTGGCTATGAGGATGCCGATTGCAGCACCATATCGCTGGAGCGGTATATAGGCGACTGGCAAATGCGCGACTCGGTAGTGGGCAGCGACCATGCCTCTGTGATCAATTCGAGCAGTACTTATAATATCACGATAACCGGCAAGGCCGGCAGCTCGGTGGAATTTTACATTAATGGGATTGCCGGTAATATGGGCTATAACAACCTGCCCTGCCGTATGCAGGATACCCTTACGCGGGTCTTTACGCCATTCCAGTTCAGATCGCAGGACCTGTATGGCTATGTGCTGCCCAGCAGGCTGATCATAGTGTCCTGCAAAGGCGTGGTGAACAGCAGCGGCAATTATATACACGGTACATACATCAAGCAATACCCGCTTGCCGATAGTACGGTGGAGAACGATACGCTTATATACTACGCACTGAGGCATTGATCTGTTCCCATTTCTTCATGTAAAAGGGCTATCAAAAAATAGCTGTCAAATGCAGCGTAAAAAAATTTGTAAAAACCATTTTGTTCCCTACTTTTGCAATCCCTTTCGCGGGGAGTAGTTCTTAAACATAAGCCACTTTAGCTCAGCTGGTAGAGCAACTGATTTGTAATCAGTAGGTCGCTGGTTCGATTCCGGCAAGTGGCTCTTTCGATGTCAAAACTAAAATTGAAAAGGTTGATAAGTTTTTTTAATTTTGGTCTTTGAGATTTGAATGAATTGGGCAGTTGGCCGAGTGGTTAAAGGCGACAGACTGTAAATCTGTTCACTTACGTGTACGGAGGTTCGAACCCTTCACTGCCCACTTTTTTTAATTTGCAGCAAGCAGTTGCAGTATGCAGGTTCTTTTTTTACTGCTTATTGCAACTGCAAACTACTTTTAAGCGGGAGTAGCTCAGTTGGTAGAGCGACAGCCTTCCAAGCTGTAGGTCGCGGGTTCGAGCCTCGTCTCCCGCTCGGTTTCAAAGTTTTCGCCCGGTATTCATCCTTCATCGGCCGGAAAATTAGTTTTAATGTAAGTTCTTAAAGCTGTTGTAGCTCAGTGGTAGAGCACTTCCTTGGTAAGGAAGAGGTCGGCAGTTCAATCCTGCTCAACAGCTCTTTTTTCCCTTCAATATATTTTGCTGCAGAACAGCCCGCTTTGGGCAGGCTTTACTATTTTTATACTCCATCTGCCAGTACATTGAGCAAACTAAGAAAAATATTCCTGCACGAGTATATGCTCGTATTCCTGTTTTGCCTTGCGGCGATACAGGGCCCGGCATTTTCGCTGATGGACAATTATGACCAGTCGGCCAATGCAGATTGCCAGACTTATATGGGCCTGGCCAAACTTGATTTTGACCAGAGCCCTGTGCGCAGGTACCGGCCTATTGTGCCAATGGCGGCAAGCGTTGTGTACCATACATTGGGTCGGGCGTTCAATAAGTTACAACCGGGTAGTTTTCCGGGCGATTTTGCACTGGCCTTCAGTTTCCTGCTGATCAATTCTATTTTACTGAGTATATGGGGTGTGCTGATATACCGCTTCTGCAAAGACTATGGTATAGCTACGGTGCCGGCCCTCATAGCCCTGCTGGTCATGCTTACCTGCCGGTGGACGCCTTATATTGCGGGCACAGCGCTGGTGGATTCGCTTTACTGTATCGTGGTAACCCTTAGCTTATTGGCCATAGTGGAAAAAAACACCGCGTTTACTTTGTGGGCCATTTTCCTGGGGCCCTTTGCCAAAGAGTCGTTCATCTTCATAGCGCCGGTGTTGTTTTTCTTCAGCCATATGCCCAAGCCCAAGTTGTTTTTGTACTTCATCATATCGGGTATACTGGTATTCGCGTTCCGCTACCTATACGATCATTATGCCGGTTTCCCGGCAGATAGCGGGCTGCAGGCCGACCTGTATCACTTCAGCTATGTAAAAGGTAATTTGCACAAGCTTTTCAGCTTTCACGGGGTATATGACATATTGTCAAATCCCGGCTTATGGCTGTTAGCGCCTGTAGCGGCTTTTTTACTGCTGCCCTCTTATAAAACAGTATTAAGACAAGGTATGGAATGGTATATGTTTTTCTTTATGATTAGCATACTGGTACATATGCTCTTATCGGGTTACCTGGAGCGTATGTTTTACCTAACAATGCCTTTACTTTGCATGATGACGGGGCTGGCTATAGATGAAGGAAGAAAGCAATATCTGGCCCTAAAAAAATAATTTATTTGGAGTCTAAAATATAATTTATATTTGCACACTTTTTAAAATAAAGGATATTTAAGTTTTTTAAACAAAATAACAATGGCAAAAGAGACCTTTAAGCGGGAAAAACCCCACGTAAACATTGGTACCATTGGCCACGTAGACCATGGTAAGACTACTTTGACTGCAGCGATCACGACAATCCTGTCTAACAAAGGTTGGGCAGAGAAAAAAGGATATGATGAGATCGATGCTGCACCGGAGGAAAAGGAACGTGGTATCACTATCAATACGGCTCACGTTGAGTACGAGACATCAAACCGCCACTACGCGCACGTTGACTGTCCCGGCCACGCTGACTATGTAAAGAACATGATCACGGGTGCCGCCCAGATGGATGGCGCTATCCTCGTGGTTGCCGCTACTGATGGACCGATGCCACAAACAAAAGAACACATACTGCTGGCCCGCCAGGTAGGCGTACCCCGTATCGTTGTGTTCATGAATAAAGTTGACCTTGTTGATGATGCTGAGATCCTCGACCTGGTTGAAATGGAAATTCGCGAACTGCTGAGCAAGTACGAATATGATGGTGATAACACACCGATCATCAAAGGCTCTGCTACAGGTGCCCTGGCTGGTGAAGAACAGTGGGTGAAAGCTGTAGAAGACCTGATGGATGCTGTTGACAGCTACATTCCGCTGCCTCCGCGCCCGATCGATCAGCCTTTCCTGATGTCAGTGGAAGACGTGTTCACCATTACCGGTCGTGGTACAGTGGCTACCGGCCGTATCGAACGCGGTATTATCAAAGTGGGTGAGAACGTTGAGATCGTTGGTTTTAACGACGAAGCGCTTTCTTCTACATGTACCGGTGTGGAAATGTTCAAGAAACTTCTTGACCAGGGCCAGGCAGGTGATAACGCTGGTCTGCTGCTGCGCGGTATTGAAAAGAAAGATATCCGTCGTGGTATGGTTATCTGCGCTCCTAAGAGCATCACACCACACACCGAGTTCAAAGGCGAAGTATACGTACTGAGCAAAGAAGAAGGTGGCCGTCACACGCCATTCTTTAACAAGTACCGTCCGCAGTTCTATTTCCGTACTACAGACGTAACGGGCGAATGCTCGCTGCCTGCTGGTGTAGAAATGGTAATGCCTGGCGATAACGTGAACCTTTCTGTAAAACTGATCGCCCCGATAGCGATGGAAAAAGGTCTGAAATTCGCGATCCGCGAAGGTGGCCGTACAGTAGGTGCCGGACAGGTAACTGAAATAATCAAATAAGCTTAAACAGCTTACCAATATTTGTCCGTCCCGCTCAACAGAGCGGGACGGTTTTTTTAGCAGCAATGAAGAAAATTTAAATAGCATTTTCTCAAAAAAAATCCTACCTTTGTCATCCGCAAAAAGGTCAAAAAGTTCAGCTTTTTGACTTTTTAGTTATACGGGCATAGTTCAACGGTAGAATAGAGGTCTCCAAAACCTTTGATCCTGGTTCGAATCCGGGTGCCCGTGCTGGTTTTATAGGTTGATAGGTTGACAGGTTGATAAGTTGACAGGTTATGCTGCTCCTTATTTGGCTGCAACAGGTTGGCCGCAAAAAAAGAATTATGAGCAAATTCGGCAATTACATACAGGAAGCCTACGACGAACTGGTACACAAGGTGACCTGGCCATCATGGGACGAGCTGCAGCAGACTACGATCATAGTGCTGGTGGCCCTTATCATCGTTACACTGGTGATATTCGGGTTGGATATCGTATCTGAAAAGGTACTCACTATGGTGTACAACATTTTAGGCAAGTAAAGCGCATTACAATGACAGAAGAAACCGTAACGAACCAGGAAACCAAGTGGTATGTGCTGCGTGTAGTAAGCGGCAAGGAGAAGAAGGTAAAGGAATACCTGGATAAAGAAGTGAAAATAAGCGGCTGGGAAAACTCTGTATTGCAGGTATTGTGCCCGGTTGAAAAAGTATTCAAAGTGCAGGCCGGTAAGAAGGTGCTGCGTGAAAAAACGCTTTTCCCCGGTTACCTGATGCTTGAAGCTAACGACGGTAAACTTACCGATGATATCATACATACCATCAAGAACATCACCGGTGTTATCCACTTCCTGGGTAAAGACCATCCTACCCCGCTGCGCAAAAGCGAAGTGAACAAGATGTTCGGTAAGATGGACGAAGTAAGCGAACAGGGTATAGGCTATGCAGAGCCATATATTGTGGGTGAAACGGTGAAGATCATCGACGGACCTTTCAACGACTTCAACGGTACGGTGGAAGAAGTGAATGAAGAGAAGAAGAAACTGAAAGTAGTGGTGAAGATATTTGGCCGTGCCACACCTGTGGAACTGAACTATATGCAGGTAGAGAAGATAGTGTAAACAAAAATAAGCTCCTTATAAAAAGAAATGTCCCGTCCCGCATATGCAGGACGGGACATTCCTTTTTATGTTAAGGTCATTGAGCTATTAACGAATTATCCTTCCAGGTGTATGGATATTACCACCATCCTGGTGTACAGGTTGTCGATGGCGTTAGAGAGTGTGATGTGTGTATCGCGGTAGTGCTGGTCCATAAGGCCCTGGCTGATCTTTATCTCGGGCGAGAAAATGAAATTGGGGTAGTAGAACTCGAAGCCAACACCTACCTCTGCACCCAGGTCCACAGCCCTTACTTTCAGCCATTCATCGGGCCTGCGCGAGCGGGCATTTGATGAAAGGTCATAATCGAACTTGCCGCCCAGCATGGCGTAAAAGCGGAAGTTGCGGATACGCTCGCTTTTGAACTTCAGCTGCAGGGGCAGGCTCATATAAATGCTCTCTATGGAGCGGTCGGCAGTGCTGTCGGGGGCCATATTGTACTTGATGCCCTTCTCTGCAAATATCAGCGCGGGTATAAAACGCAGGTCCACGAAGCGGTTGAGCCTCAGGTTGCCCATCAGGCCCAGGTTAAAGCCCGGCTTCCATGTGGGTGATGCCCGCCTGATAGTATCGGTCTCGGCAAAGGACTGGGTATAATGCATGCGGTATTGCGAAAAATTGAAGCCGAATGTGATACCGAAATAGTACAGTTTTTCATCATGCTCGGCCATATTAAGGGCATGGCGCTGCGCAGCAGCACGGGGCAGCAGGGCAGCAAGGAGCAAAACGGTCAATATGGTGTAACGCATACGCATTGCGGACATTAATTAATATAACGTGCTGCACGAAGATACAGTATGTTGACTAATGGTAAAAAGGAAAAAAGCAGTAAAAAATGCTGCGGTTGTTTACAGTAGCCATCATATTTTTATTTTAAAAGGATAAAAATGTGATGAAAGAACCGTTTCATTACCTAAAACACTATTGTCACTTTTATGACATTATTAACCCTTAGGCTCTGTCTGCATATAGGCTATCAAGCCCATTTCATTATATTTGCAGACTTCGAAAGCCATATATTGATACATGCGCAGCATTTTCATTAAAGAGATCAACTCTTTTTTCAGTTCTATAGTAGGTTATGTGGCGGTTTTGGTATTCCTTATCGCCTGCGGCCTCTTCCTGTGGATACTGCCCGATACCAGCATCCTGGACTATGGCTATGCCTCGCTCGACCGTTTTTTCGAGATGGCCCCCTGGCTGCTGATGCTGCTGATACCGGCCATCACCATGCGCTCCTTTGCCGATGAATTTCGCGATGGCACTATCGAGTGGCTCTCTACCAAGCCCCTTACCGACCTGGATGTTATTTTAGGCAAATACCTGGCCACCCTGGCCCTTGTGGTCTTTGCACTGCTGCCTACATTCATTTATATCTATACTGTCAGCAATCTTTCTGCCATACCCAATAACCTCGATACGGGAGCTATTATAGGTTCTTACATTGGCCTTTTCTTCCTGGCCGCGGGTTTTACGGCCATTGGCGTTTTTTGCTCATCGCTTACTGCCAACCAGGTGGTAGGCTTTTTGATCGCGCTCTTTGCCTGCTACCTGCTCTATTATGGTTTTGAGGCTATGGCTAAGATACCCGCCTTCAGCGGCGGCGCCGACTATTACCTGGCCATGATAGGCATCTCTTATCATTACAATTCCATAAGCCGGGGCCTGGTAGATACCCGCGACATTATTTATTTTTTATCGGTCATTATCCTTTTTATCGCACTTACGCGTCTTTCGCTCAACCGCCGTACCTGGGATACGGCACAGCAGGACCAGGAATAGCATATGGCAACGAACACTACATCGCGCAAAAGAAGGTCGCAGCAGCGCCAGGCCGGTCTCAGGATCATCATCCTGCTGGCCATACTGGTATGCGCCAATATGCTGGCATCGCGTTTCCATTATGGTTTTGATATGACGAAGGAGCAGCGCTTTACCCTATCACCGGCCACTAAAACGCTGCTGGGCAATATGAAAGACGTAGCGGTAGTGGATGTGTACCTGAAGGGTAAGATGCCGGCTGCCTTCATGCGTATGCAGGAGGCCGTGCGCGACCGCCTGCAGTCGTTCAAGGAATATGCCGGCGGGCACATCATAGTGCATTATATCGATCCCCTTGAAGGTAAGGAGGAGGGCGAAAAGAAAGATATCGTGCAGCAACTGGCCGAAAAGGGTGTTAATTTTTTGCCGGTAAGCGAGGGTGATGACGCACAACACTCCGAGAAGCTCGTATTTCCTTATGCATTGGTGAACTATAAAGGCAAATCGGCCCCGGTATCTTTGCTTGAAAATAAAGTTGGCGTTACTATGGATGAGGGCGTCAGTTATTCGGAATCCCTGCTTGAGTATAAGTTTGCCACAGCTATCAACAGGCTGAACCGTGCTGTTGCACCCAATATAGCCTACATTATGGGGCATGGTGAGTCGCTGGGTTATAATACCTGGTATATGCTGCAAACGCTGGCGCGTAACTATAAGCTCGATACCTTCGACCTTACCGCCAGCACACATGTGCCCAATTACTACGATGCTATTATCATCAATAAACCGACAGATACCTTTAACGAGAAAGAAAAATTCAAGATAGACCAATATGTAATGAAGGGCGGCCATGTGATCTGGTGTATTGACATGCTGCATACTTATATGGACAGCCTGCAGCGCTCATCGCAGTTCATCACCACCGATTTCAACCTTAATCTCGATGATATCCTGTTCCGTTACGGGGTGCGTGTGAACGCAGATCTGATAGAAGACCTGCAGTGCAATGAGATGCCGATGATAATGGGCACGGATGCGAACGGGCAACCGCAGATACAAAACCGTCCCTGGATGTATCTACCCTATTTCACGCCAAGCTCCAAACACCCGATAGTGAACAACATGGATGCGGTGATGGGGGTATTTGTAAACAGTATAGATACCATTGCCAACCCGGAGATAAAGAAAACAATATTACTTGCTTCATCTAAATACAGCCGTACCACACCATCGCCTGTGCGTGTGAATATGAGCATGATGCTGCATCCGCCCACACCCGAAATGATGAACAAACCTTACCAGCCGGTAGCTGTGTTACTGGAGGGTAAGTTCCATTCTGTTTTCCAAAACAGGTTACCGGCCAGTACCCTGCACATGCTCGATTCCATTGGCCAGCCCTTTAAGGGTGGTTGTGATAGCGCTACCAGTATGATCGTTATTTCGGATGGCGATGTTTTTGCCAACAATGTATCGCCCACCAGCGGGCCGATGGAGATGGGGTATTGGCGATATACAGGCAATGTGTATGCCAATAAGGCTTTTATGCTCAACTGCCTGGAGTACCTTACCGATCACTCCGGCCTGCTCGAGGCCCGCTCGAAAGACCACCGCCTGCGCCTGCTGGATGATGGCCGTGTAAAAGCTGAACGCAAAACATGGCAGGCCGTGAACATCGGCATACCTATAGCATTGGTGCTCATTTTCGCTTCATGCTACCTGTTCTTCAGGAAGCGGAAGTATGAGCGTAAAGCCTAAACCTTAAAAACCGTTAACATGCAAAAGACTTTATTATACCTGGTGCTGCTTGCTGTTTTAGGATTTGGTGTGTACTATTTCCTGTTCAGCAATAACGAAAGTGGTTTCTCTTCAAAAGATGCTGCATTTAACGTGCGCGATACCGGGGTTATCGGGAAGATATTCATTACGGATAATAGCGGCGAATCGGTATTGCTGGAAAGAAGCAATAAGGGCTGGATCGTGAATAAAGAATATAAGGCCATGGCATCGCCTATAAATACCCTGCTGCAAACCCTGGCCCGCCAGGTGGCCGCATATCCTGCATCTAAAAAGGTGCACAATAATGTGATCAAGGATATGACGGGTAATGCCCTGAAGGTAGAGTTATACAACAGGAGCGGGGAAAAGATGCGCGTGTTCTATATTGGCGGGCAGGTGCACGATGATGATGGCTCTTATATGCTGATGGAGGGTGCGGAAACCCCGTACGTGGTTAAAGTGCCGGGCTTTACCGGCTACCTGAGCCCGCGTTATCCCATCAAGATAGAAGACTGGCGCGACCGTAATGTATTTGACATACCGGCTGCCGATATCAGGAGCGTATCGGTGCAGTATCCTTCCGAACCGCTCAACTCATTTACCATAAAGCAGGAAAATGGAAAAGTGAGCGTAGTTGCCGATCCCGGTGTCATCAGTCATTTTGAGCTTAATGAGCGCAGGGCCAAATTGTACCTTACCTACTTTGAAAAGATAAACTGCGAAGGCTATACCAATGGTACCTATGGTATGGATTCCGTATTGCGCGTTACCCCTAAGCGCTGCAGTATAGATGTGACCGATACCGCAGGGCGGTCGCAGCATGTGGACATATACTGGCGGCCCATAGGGCGCAGGAGCAAGAACCTGGAACAATCGAATGCCATTACACCGGATGATTACGATTCAGACCGTTTTTATGCCGTACTCAATAATAACAAGGATACGGCGGTGGTGCAGGTATATACATTTTATAAGTTGTTCCACAAGGCATACGAGTTTTACCAGGCCGATGAAGTGAACACCGAATTCTCACCCGTACCGAAACAGAAATAAAAAAGGGTCCCGTCATGGCGGGACCCTTTTTTACGGACTATATTATCAGTTCATTTTTATCCACTTTTTGGTTTCGCTGTAGCCATCCATATTCATAACCAATGAATAGACCCCGGCAGGCATTTTGCTCACATCAAAGCTGATGCTGTTCCTGCCATTGTCGAGTTGCCTGCTGTATGTACGTACAACCTGTCCTGTACTGTTCAGTATCGTGAAGGTGGCCTCGCCTTTGGTCTTGCTGTCGATCACCAGTTCCATATTGCGCTGCACAGGGTTTGGATACAGGGATATACTCTTGTATGCCACAAGCGGTTTTACATGTACCGGTACCGGGTAAGTGACCGTTGCAGAGTCAACGATACCGAGGCCAAGGTTGTAGTAGGTACCTGATGGGTTGCTTTGCAGTTTTACAGGCCGTACCATATAATACTGCAAGCCATTAGTGCCCGCCGTATCAAGGAAACTGGTTGCGGCCAGCATGCCTGATATCTTGTCATAAGTACCATAGGCCGTGGTTGACCGGTATACATAGTATCCGGCTACTGCAGTATCCGGCGATGCGGTCCATGCAATGGTAGCACCCGAATCCGGGTAGCTTGTTATCAGCAGGTCGGCAGGGGGCTTGATGTAGTCGGTACGCAGTGTAAGGTCGCCCAGCAGGGCCACGTGTACCCAGTTGGCCCCGTAATTAAAGTTTTGAGACAGGTACAGGCTGTTATTATTTTGTGTAAGCAATGAAGAATAGCCTATGTTCTCGCCCATAGCCATATGGTGGAATTGCCACAATGGCCTGCCCGACCAGCAAACGGTAAGTGCCGGTGTATCAGAGCAAAGGGGGGCGCGCATAAAATTATTGGTCACGTTCCAGTCTCCAAAGTAACTGCCGAAGAGCATGGTGAAAATGCCATTTACGTTATTGTTCGCAAAATCGGTAGTGTTGCCGATACCCCCCGCACTGGTAAAAGAACCACCTCCGCAGCCGTAAGACCATTGGTAAGACTCGGCATTGAGGCTGGCAATAAAAGGAATACTTTTTACACTGTCGGTGCCTACCAGGGGCGGGAAATTCCTGAAACCGCTCGCTGCGAATGCCTCGCCACCAAATGCACCGAAGTTGTCGCTGATAAGTGCACGATGTACAATATCGAGGGAGTCCATTTTGTACATATGGTCCCTTTGCAGGTAGCTGTGCATCATGGCCACTTCTGTTTTATTAAAAGCAGGCATGTCATAAACATCTATCCTGCTTACCTGTAGCTGGTTTGCTGAAGGCAGGCTTACCTGGTCCCATTTGCCATCGCCGGGTATATTCTTATTAGCTGCATAACCTGCGCTGACATCATTTACGCTTACATCGGTCCATATGCCGTCCATATTACCATAATAAACATCGGCAGGCCATGCCCCAAGATGATCAGGGTGACCGTCGGGGTTTATATCGCCACTGTAAGGCACGGCTATGTGGCCTATTATCAGTACGGCCTTCAGGCCAGGGTTATTCGTGTATTCGTTTTTTATAATTGCATGAACATCAGTATCGGGCATATTGCGCGACAAGTCGTAACGGATCACTTCCCAGCCATCGGCCCGTATATCATCTTTAAGCCGGGCGATATCGGCCGCGCAGGAGTCGGTGAAAAGAGAATCCACGAGCATGATCAGGGCCCCTTTATTATGTAGCGGGGGCGATTTAATGCCTGCAAATATATAGCCTGAGCCTGTTGCTGAAGTACCGGAAGAGATCACCTGGTACTCATAGGCCGAGTCGGCTGCTACATTAGTATCTGTGTAGCTGCTGTCTGAAGCGGTCAAGGTGGCTACCTGGGCACCCCAGGATGTCGCAGTCTTGCTCTTCCTGAAAATATAATAGGTGGGATTATCAGTATGAGGCTTCCATGATAGCTTTATCATCGGGGGGCTTACCGACACACTATCGGTTAATTGTACGGCATAGTCGGCAGTGCTTTGTGCGGCGGCTTCCGTATAAAGAAAAATTGCAAAGCAAAAGTACAGGTAAAAATGTTTCATGTATATACAGTTAGTATGTAATTATAATAATTTATTTGCTTTTTGGCTAAAAAAACTCGCAGGGGCATACATATTTCATGCAGAATGCTGTGCATAAGGCTTATGTTAATTAATTTGCCGTTTCTTATCTCATTATATGGTAGCAGCGGAACAACATATCACTATTGGCCAATTACGCGAATGGAGCCATGGCTCATGGTTACAGCAGGCAGATGATATGCAAGTGGAGGATATCATTACCGACAGCAGGAAAATAAATAAGCCGGAACAGACTTTATTCGTAGCGATAAAGACCCGTGTGCGCGATGGCCATTCTTTTATTACAGATGCTTATGAAAAAGGCGTACGCAACTTCCTGGTAGCACAGGATACTGACACTACGCTATACGAAGGCGCTAACTTTATACGGGTAAAGGATACCTTACAGGGCCTGCAGCAAATAGCAGAGACCTACCGTAAACAATTCGATATACCGGTGATAGGCATTACCGGCAGTAATGGCAAAACTATAGTGAAGGAGTGGCTGTACCAACTATTGAGTCCGGACCATAATATGGTGCGCAGCCCCAAAAGCTATAATTCTCAGTTGGGCGTACCCTTGTCGGTATGGTTGCTGGAACCACAGCACCAAATAGCTGTATTCGAGGCCGGCATCTCCCAACCCGGTGAAATGGAGCAGCTGGAACGAATGATAAAGCCTACCATCGGTGTGTTTACAAATGTGGGTGAGGCGCATGATGAGGGTTTCCTGAATAAGCGTCAAAAGATCAATGAAAAACTACTCTTGTTCCGCCATGCTTCGCAACTGGTTTATTGCAAAGACTATCATGAGCTAAATGACTGCATATCGCAATACATGCACCAGTCGCGCTCGGCAGGCAATGGGCAGCAATTAACTTTGTTCACCTGGTCGTATAAAACAGACAGCGATCTGCGTATACTGCGTACCGCCAGTGAAAGCGGGAAGACCACGATAGAGGCCCGGTATAAAGAGGAAACTTTATCTATTACCATTCCCTTTACCGATCCGGCATCGGTGGAGAATGCCATCCATTGCTGGTCGGTGCTATTGTTACTGGGTGTGAGCGCAGATAATATAAAACAGCGCATGCAGCAACTGCATGCCGTATCTATGCGGTTGGAGCTGAAGCATGGTATTAATGGCTGTACGGTAATAAATGATACTTATAATTCTGATCTTACCTCATTCCGTATAGCGCTCGATTTCCTCGACCAGCAGCAGCAGCACTCACAGCATACGGTCATTTTATCCGACATACACCAGGGGGTGGCTACCGATACCGACCTCTACGATGAAGTGGCCCAACTGGTGGCACAGCATAATATAAAACGTTTTATAGGCATAGGCCCGGCACTGTACAAGAACAAGGCCAGCTTCCGGAAGCATAAAAAACTGAGAAGCATTTTCTTTAAATCGACAGAAGAGTTCCTGAAGAATTTTTACCTCATTACATTTGAGCATGAGGCCATATTGCTGAAAGGAGCCCGGAGCTTTGCCTTTGAGAAGATAAGCATATTGCTGGAGCAGGAAGTACACCAGACGGTACTTACTATCGATCTGTCGGCCCTGGCACACAATCTCGATGCATACCGTTCTTACCTGGAACCCGGTGTAAAGACGATGGCTATTGTAAAAGCATTTTCTTATGGTCATGGCAGTTACGAGATCGCCAACCTGTTACAATATTCACGGGTCGATTATCTTGCTGTGGCTTATACTGATGAAGGAATAGCGTTGCGCAAGACAGGTATTACCATGCCTATCATGGTGATGAGCCCGGACCTCGGTTCTTTCGACAGGATGATAGCCTGGAAGCTGGAGCCTGAGCTGTTCAATATGCGTTCTTACCGGGCTTTTATGGAGATAGCCCGTATGCTGGATGTGAAAGATTACCCGATACACATCAAGCTCGATACAGGCATGCACCGCCTGGGCTTTATGGAAGATGAACTGGAAGAGTTGAAAGCCCAATTGCGGGATAACCCATATGCGAAGGTTGCCACTATCTTTAGCCATCTCTCTGCCAGTGAAGATGGTCTGCACGATGATTTCACTAAGCAACAGGCAGCCTTATTCAGAAAATGGAGTGAGGGCATAATGGGTGGCCTATCCTACAGGCCTTTAAGACATTTGTGTAATTCTGCCGGGGTGGTACGCCATAAGGATCTGCATTTTGATATGGTGCGGCTTGGTATCGGCCTGTATGGCGTGGATAGCAGTAATGCCATGCACGGAGAATTGAAACAAATAGGCACCTTAAAAACGACTATAGCGCAGATCAAAACATTGCATGATGGCCAGACAGTAGGCTATAGCCGCAAGGGTAAGATAAAGGGCACTATGCGCATAGCCACCATAAGTATAGGCTATGCTGATGGTTATCCGCGTGCTTTGGGTAATGGTAAGGCGCATGTATTGGTGCACGGCAAACCTGCACAAGTATTTGGCGTGGTAGCTATGGATATGTGCATGGTAGATGTTACGAACATTCCCGAGGCACAGGAAGGTGATGAAGTGATCGTTTTTGGTGAGCAGTTACCGCTGGAGCAGCTTGCGGCATGGGATGGCACTATAGCCTACGAGATCATGACCGGTATATCGCAGCGTGTAAAACGAGTTTATACCCAGGAAGATTAAGGGTAAAGAAAAGCCCCGCTTTTAGCGGGGCTTTTCTTTTTGTTATATCTGTGGTCAACTATTTGGCTATGGTCACTTTCACTGTTCCTGTTTTTCCTGTTTCATCCCTGAGTACAAGGAAGTAATCGCCGTTAGGCAGGTAAGACAGGTCCATCACTTTCTTCGACTGGTTGCTGACATCCTGGTGCAGCAGGCCCTGGCCGGTGATGTTGTAAACATCTACTTTCATATTTACATTGGTTCCCCAGTCAAGTACTACTTGTCCGCTGGTCGGGTTAGGATATATCTTCACATTGTCCAGGTTGTAGTTGCCTACTTTCAGCAATGATATGGTCAGTACGTTCGATGGATTAGAACGGCAGCCTGTGCTCACATTTACACACCAGTAAGCACCAAGTTGTGTTGGGTGGTATGTATTGCCGGTCACATTTGGTATCAGGCCGTTCGGGCCATACCATACATAATCGCCTGAGCCGGTGGCTACCAGCATATTGCCAATGAGCGACAATAAAGGTGCATCAGGTGTGGGTACCAACTGCATGATAAACGATGTGCTCAATGTATCGCTTGTATAGCATTCGCCATCGGTCTGGTTAACACGGAAGGTCACCACATCACCGTTCAGCAGGGTAGTGCTTTGGAATACGGTGCCTGTAGCTACCTGTACGCCATTCACCAGCCATACTGCGTTTGGATTAAGACCGAAGTTGCTGAGTACACCGGTAAACTCTACCAGTGAGTCGAGACAGCCCGGGTTGTTACCCTGTGTTATTGTTGCGCTGATAGATGGTGTGGTCGAAGGCAATACGGTAACTGTTATCGGGTCCGAAGTATCAACCGGGTTGTAGATACATGAATTGGTTATAGAGATAACCGCAGTTACTACGTCACCGTCATTCAGTGTATTGGTTGAGTAGGTGAGATTGGTTGCACCGGGTACATTTACGCCATTTACCTGCCACTGTATGGTCTCGCCGATGTTCAGGGTAGTAGCGTAGAAGTTAACCCAGTGTGAGGCGCATACCGGCATTGCTGCTGTAGTGTAGATCGTAACCGTTTGTGTATCGTAGCTGATAACGACAGTTATCGGGTTAGATATGCCCGTGTCGGGAGATGCACAGCTTGCGCTGGAATGTAATGTAGCTGTGATCACGTCACCGTTGTTGAAGGTGCCGGAGAACTGGTCGGTATTATTACCGGCCGGTGCGCCATTAACACGCCACTGGTAGGTGGGATTATAGCCGCCATTTGTAGGTGTAGCTTTGAAGGTCAGCACCTGGTTAGGGCAACCGGGGTTATTACCATTAATCAACGCGATGCTCGTAGCCGGTGTGATCGTGCCATGTACTACTGTCAGGGTATTAGAGCTGCCGGTATCCGGTATAGCACATGCGTTATTCGATGTGATCTGTGCACGTATGATGTCGCCGTTGTTCAGCGTACTTGATGTATAAGATGTGCCGGTTTGGCCGGTATATACACCGTTCACGTACCATTTGTAAACAGGGGCAGTACCTGGGTTAACCGCAGCGGTTACACTATAAGTAAGCGTATCGCCTGTGCAGCTAACCGGGTTGCCGGTTGTGAGGGCTATGGTTGCGCTTGGCGGTATAATACCCGAGTGCGTAATGGTGATACCAGTTGAAGTAGCGCTGTCCAGGCCGCAGGTAGTAGAGAAATATATACGTGCAGTTACCACATCGCCACCGGCTAATGTGTTACTGCTGAATGTATCGGTCGTTACACCTGTAGAAACGCCATTTACAAACCATTTGTAAGTGGGGTTCGCTACATTCTGTGCAGCAGCGGCAAAATTAAGTGTATCTGAATTGCAGGATACAGGCAGGCCATTGAGCTGTGTGATATTCACAGTGCCGCCGCCCGTACCTGTGCCTACTATTGTTATGGAATAATCTTCCGCCTGGCCTGATACCACGGTACATGGATCCGGAGGCGTAACTGCTGCCGTACGGTCGGTGACCACGCGCATGCGCAGCGGCGTGCAGGTAACAAGCGAAGGATTAGTGATCACTGAAGGGGCTACCCATGAGCCTGTGTGCACTTCATTGTTCAGCGTGCCATCGTGCGTGTAGATCAGTTCTCCCGGTGCGAATGTGCCATCATTGTTCATATCCAGGTACACACGTACGCGTTCTGTCCAGAATCCGGTCTTTACGCTGATGGTGTAGGTAGCACCTGCATCAAGGGTTGCACCTTCTTTGCAGGAAAGGTCCCAGTAAGCAAGGTTGCCATCGCCATTATAACCGCTGGTTGAATAATCAAGGTAGGTATAGTTAGCATCGCTGATCTTTACTTCGCGCGGCCCGGCATTGAATGTGTTTGCCGGTGTAGTGCTTACGGTATTGCATGTTGCTGCAGCAGGGGCTGCACCTATCGGCTCGCCAGCGAGGGAGCCTGTGAAACCACCGCGATAGTTCAGGAAGCCGTTCAGCATCCTTGTGCGCTGGTCGGCAGTAAACCTGTCCGGGCAGCTGGAATAGTCCATTATATTATGCTGCACAAAATTGTAGGATGCACCTGTACAGGGGTTAGGATCTGCCGGGCAATTGAAGGGTGATTGCTTTTCAGGTTCTGTATCGCAGAGCAGGTCACCAGTTGTGCCGCAAGGGCCTAACGGGGGACAGGTAGTCTGGTCGCCACCCTCAAAAGTGTGATACAAGGTCATTGCGTGACCTATCTCATGTGGCAGTGTTTTCGATCCGGCAGTAGAAGAGATGGCCAGCATGATGGTACCATCAAGATTGGCCGGGGCCGGGGCAAAATAAGCATAGCCGGCAGTATAAGGGCCGGGGCCTGTGCCATCTTCGCAATCTATCTTGTTCACGATCCATATATTATAATAACGGTCAACGGGCCAGCGGGCCAGGTCTTTTACAGAAGCATCAGGTGCCCCGCCTGTGCCTACACCGCATGCCGTATAATTAGCAAGGCCACTTGCATCTACACGCTCAATACCTGTTGTAGGATTGCAATTGCTGTCGCGCTGTGCCAATACGAATTCAAAAGGTATATAAACGCCGCCATTCATGGTATCCACATAGCTGGGCCATTGGGCGGCATAGGTTTTATTCAGGTAGTCCACCATGCTGATCAGTTGTGCATCGGTGGGGTTATATAAGCTCCCGATAGGGTTTGCACCGCCGGGAAGCATCACATGTATCACTATTGGTATCTTGTATGCTTTGCCTGAGCCATAAGTGGCGGGGCCTACCAGTGCATTCGGTAAGGGACCATTCTGGAGTTGCATCCACATATCGTTCATGGCATTCACACCGGCAGCATAGCTGGGGTCTGTTGCCATGAGTTGATGGTGCCGCTCGTCAAATCCACATTTTTCCTGCGCCCTGGTAACTACAGAACAAAAACCAAAGCACGCTAAAAAGAGTAGCGTAATTTTTCGTATCATGCTATTATATGTTTTTGATAGATATTGAGTTTCGTAAAAATACGACATTCGTTAAAATAATGCTAGAAACTGGCTAAAATTCTTTTTTTTCCTAAAAACTCCTTATTCCTGTTCCGAAACTTTATTTTTTTATATTAAATCCTATCTTTGCCCACCTCTTATTTTTTAAAGGATTAAATAATAGTTTAATTTAACAGACACCTATGCAATTAAAAGGGTTGGTAAAATTTTTTACCGCAGCACTTATTCTCATTTCTCTATACCAGCTCTCTTTTACATCCATTGTACGGAGTGTGGAAAAGAAGATGCAGCTGAAGGCAGAGCGCGCTGCAAAAGCCGATGATCCCACCGCCACAGGAAAAAGAAGGGATAGCCTGGTTGAAGCTCATTTGCAGACAATTACTGATAGTATGCAGGGCGAGACCGTATTCAGCGTGCCGCTGCTCAAAAAGTACAACTTCCAGGAAGCAAAAGAGCAGGAACTGAACCTGGGTCTTGACCTGCAGGGTGGTATGAACGTTACGCTCGAAGTGAGCCTTGACGAACTGGTACGTTCTATGTCGAACAATCCCCAGGATGCACTGCTGAATAAAGCTATTGCCGATGCCAATACGGCAAAGGCGAACAGCCAGGCCAGTTTTGTGACCCTTTTCGGTGAAGCATTCAAAAAGGACAATCCCAATGCAAAGCTCGCTTACCTGTTCACCAAACCTTCTGAAAAAGAGATAACACTCAACTCGAATAACGACCAGGTACTGGCCAAGATAAATAAGGAAGCAAAAGATGCCATCAAGCGTACTTATAATGTACTGCTTACCCGTATCGATAAGTTCGGTGTAGCCAGCCCTAATGTGAACCTTGACGAAAATAAGGGGATCATAACCGTGGAACTGGCCGGTGTGCGCAATCCTGAACGTGTACGCGCTTACCTGCAATCTACAGCCAAGCTGCAATTCTTCGAAACATACAGCAACCAGGATATATACCCTGCGCTGGATGCTGCCAATACTGCATTGGCCGCTTATCTTTCAGGTACCGGCGAAGACTCTACCGGTAGCGATACGGCCCAAACTGCAAGCAGCACAGGTACAGATACTGCTAAAATTGCAAGTGCCAATGCTGCTGACACAGGAAGCCTTTCGGCCCTGCTGGGTGATGATAAAGGCGCAGCAAAAACTGCTGAGAAAACAAATGCAAAGGGTGCTGATTCTACTGCTATGAAAGAGGCAGAGATGAAGAAGAAGAACCCCCTCTATACAGTTTGGTATCCCAACGCAGCCCGCGACGGCCAGTTGAACGAAGGCCCTGTAGTGGGTATCATACCTAAAAAAGATACAGCTAAACTCAACAGGTACCTGCACCTGGATGTGGTAAGGAATAAGTTCCCCAACAATGTACGTTTTGTATATGGTGCGGAAGAGAAGAAGGAGCGTCATAATCCTAATGCTCCGCTTTACCTGTATGCGATCAAAACGATCCCTGGTGAAACCGAATCGAAGCTGGAAGGCGACCATGTAACGGATGCCCGTATGGACTATAACCCGCTGAACGGCCAGCCCGAAGTATCGATGAAGATGGATATAACGGGTGCACGTATATGGAAGAAAATGACCGGAGAGAATGTGGGCCATTATGTTGCGGTAGTGCTCGATGACCGGGTTTATTCATGCCCTGTGGTTAATGGCGAGATACCGAATGGTAATACCTCTATCAGCGGTCACTTTACGGCCGAAGAGGCTAATGACCTTGCCAATATTCTTAAATCGGGTAAACTGCCCGCCCCGGCACACATTGTGCAGGAGCAGGTGGTTGGTCCTACACTGGGTGCGGAATCCATTAAGTCGGGTATGATATCCCTTGGCGTATCATTCCTCGTGATATTCCTGCTGATGCTTGTATATTATAATACAGGCGGTATAGTAGCTGATATTTCACTTATTCTCAACCTGCTGTTTACTGTTGGTATTCTCTCGGCGCTTCATGCCACACTTACCATGCCGGGTATAGCAGGCCTGGTGCTTACCATTGGTATGGCCGTGGATACGAACGTGATCATCTTTGAGCGTATCAAGGAGGAACTGACCGCCGGCAAGAGTTATGCGCAGGCGGTGACGGATGGCTATAAGCGGTCGTATTCACCGGTGCTCGATGGGCATGTTACCACATTGATCACGGCCATCATCCTGTTCATATTCGGTCTTGGCCCTGTGCTTGGTTTTGCCACTACACAGATAATAGGTATCCTCCTGTCATTGTTCTGCGGTATCCTGGTATCGCGCCTGATAACAGATATCTATACCAAGCGTGAACGCCATTTTAAATATTTCACAAGCCTGTCAAAATCGATATTCCGTAAAGCGCATTTCAAATTTGTGGAAGCGCGCAAATATGCATATGTGATCTCGGTTGTGGTATTGATAATGGGTATCGCATCGTTCTTCCATGGTTTCGATTATGGTGTTGAATTTGCAGGTGGCCGCAGCTATACCATTAAGTTCGATCAGCCGCACCAGGTATCTGAAGTGCGTGAAAAACTGAAGCCTTACTTCGGAGAATATCCTGTTGTAAAAACGATAGGCACAGATAACCAGCTTAACATTACCACATCATACCTGATAAAAGAACCGGGACAAGGTGTAGAGCATAAAGTACAGGAGCGCTTGCTTGAAGGCCTTACCCAGGCACACCTGCTGCCCGATGGTACGACCTTTGAAGCATTTAGCAGCAAATACCTGCAAAGCTCACAAACGGTACTGCCTACCATATCGGATGACCTGGTGGCCGGTGCCAAATGGGCAACCATACTTTCGCTCATCGCTATATCATTCTACATACTGCTTCGTTTCCGTAAATGGCAATATTCACTGGGTACGATACTGGCCCTTTTGCACGACGTTTGCGTAACGCTTGCTGTATTCTCGTTCTTCCGTGGCATAGTACCTTTCGCCCTTGAGATCGACCAGCACTTCATTGCTGCGGTACTTACGGTGATAGGCTTCTCGATGAATGATACCGTTATCGTATTCGACCGTATCCGTGAATACTTCCGCAAGTCGCCGAAGGAAAGCAAGACCAGCATCATCAACCGTGCGATCAATGATACGCTGAGCCGTACCATTATGACATCGCTTTGCGTATTCCTGACCATCCTCATTCTCTTCCTGTTTGGTGGTGAGGTGACCCGTGGTTTCGCGTTCGCTATGCTGATAGGTGTGATCACCGGTACTTATTCTTCTATCTTCGTGGCAGCTCCTATCCTGGTGGATATGGACAAGAAAGACAAGCTGCAGCAGGAAGTGGACCGTGAAGCACGTATCGAAGAGTTGAAAAAACTGGCCTAAGGCCCCAAAGACAAAACATATTACCGTTCCGCCTTTTTGTGCGGAACGGTTTTTTTATGTGCCATAGGGTATTGTTAATGAATAACCTGCAATCAGCATAATCATTACATTTGTATTCATGTTTAAGCAGTTTTTTGAGCACATGGGCAGGCTTACCCTCATGTTAAAAGGGTCAATAGCTAAGCCGGAGAATTTTAAGGTGTATTGGATCGAGTTTATGGAACAGTGCAACGACATAGGTATTCGTTCGCTGCCTATCGTGCTTATCATCTCCGTTTTTTTGGGTATGGTACTTACCGTACAGACTGCTTACCAGCTGATAAGTCCGCTGGTACCCAAGCCGGTGGTGGCTGGTATCGTGCGCGATTCCACGATCCTCGAACTGTCGCCTACCGTTATCTGTATCGTACTGGCAGGGGTGGTGGGCTCCAAGATAGCATCAGAACTGGGCAACATGCGTGTAAGCGAACAGATAGATGCACTGGAAATAATGGGTATCAATACCCGCACTTACCTGGTGCTGCCCAAGATCATAGCTGCTTTGTTTATGGTGCCTTGCCTTATCGTCCTTTCTATTGCCGTAAGCATCTGGGGTGGCTATGTGGCGGGTATGTTCTCCAGCATCCTTACCCGCGAGCAGTTTTACCAGGGCCTTACACAAGGCTTCCTGCCTTATAACCTTTTCTTTGCCATGGCCAAGTCCTTTACCTTTGCCTTCATTATCTCTGTAGTGCCTGCTTATTATGGTTATTATGTACAGGGTGGGGCATTGGAGATCGGCCGTGCATCTACCACATCGGTAGTGGTAAGCTGCATCCTGATACTGGTGGCCGACTATGGTTTGTCTGTATTGCTGCTGTGACGATCACGAAATAAGACCAATGTCATCAATATCGCTGATGCCGGTCATCCCGGGCAGAATACAGCGTCTTATCTTTGCCTGTAAATGGACAATATGAAAAAGATAAGCATCAGCCACATGAGCAATGCGCATAGCGATTGGTTAAGGGCACTCGATTTTTATAAGCAGGAAGTAGCCATCCTTAAAGAAAGGCTTACTGAGATAGCTGGTAAAAATACGGAGCATGAAATGCTGCATAAAGTAGAACATTATGAGAACCAGTTCACGGTGCAGCAGGATAATATCGACAGGCTGGTACATGACATTAAGCTAAATATCGCCAGCACGAGCAATGAATTGCAACACTCACCTGCAGGTTATATTGATGCCACTTTACTTGCAAGGCACAACTCGCTGCACCAGGCTTACCTGGCCGAGGAAAAAGCAGTGAATGACTTGAGGCACGATTTCTATGAATTTGCCGTTGAGTGGATGTGATGCTGTTCGGTTGAATAATCAAGAGGCTGCGTATATGTGGCCTTTTTTTATGGTCTGATATTTATGTTTTATAGAGAAAAGCATAGACCATGAGATCAAAATTGCTGGATGGCAGTACGGGTACATATGTACTGGTGTTTGAATCAGGAGATAGTGTGATGGACCTGCTGACTGAGTTTGCCCGTGGGCGTAGTATAAGTGCCGGGCATTTTACCGCTATAGGAGCTTTCGCTGAGGCCGAATTGGGCTATTTCGATTTTTCCATAAAGGATTATAAAAAGACTGTGGTAAAAGAACAGGTGGAAGTATTATCCATGCAGGGCGACATAGCTTTGTATGGCGATGAACCTAAGATACATGCCCATGTTGTATTAGGTCGCTCCGATACTTCGGCAATAGGTGGTCACTTGCTAAAAGCTACTGCCAGGCCAACCCTGGAGGTAATATTGGAAGTATCGCCCTCATACCTGCAGCGAAGAATAGATAAAGACACAAATTTGCCCCTTATCGTTATTGATTAGCCTGTGCTAACCAATTCAGTGACAACATATAAGAACAAGGAGTCCTTATTTGTCACTGCATTTTTTGTTTTTATAAAACATAAAGCCAACATTTGTTGGGTAATTATGCCACGCATCTAACAGGTATTCCTGCCTGTACACCCCCTTTCGGTCTTTTTGATGCATAGCTTATGGATAACAAAAGCAGTACACACAGCAAGAAACTCAGTTTAATAGAAGTAGTGTCTATGGCAGTAGGCACTATGATCGGTGCCAGTATATTTTCCATATTCGGACTTGGCGCTAAGGTTGCAGGTAAAGGTCTTCCGGAAGCCTTCCTGCTTTCGGGTGTCTTTGCATTAGCAGTTGCTTATTCTTATGCCACCCTTGGAAAAAAGATCATTTCCAATGCAGGGCCTATTGCCTTCATCCTGAAAGCCTTTGGGGATAAGCTCATTACAGGTGTGCTCAGCTTTTTGATGTGGCTTACTTATGTTATTTCCATTTCCCTGTTCGTAAAAGGTTTTGCCGGTTATTTCCTGCCGCTGGTACATATCAATAGTACGGCATACACCACAGGTTATACCGAGGCGATCCTTATCCTGTTCTTTGTCGCGCTCAATTTTTTTGGCAGTAAGGCTGTGGGCAAAGCAGAGTTTTATATTGTGCTCATTAAATTAAGCATACTGATGCTCTTTATTATCGGGGGATTTTTTACGATCAAAGGGACAGCATTAATGCCCAAACTTGACGGCCCTCGGTCGATGGGTGTGCTTAATGGTTCCGTCATACTTTTCCTTTCTTACATGGGCTTTGGGCTTATCACCAATACGTCGGAGAATATCAGGGATCCGGCGCGCAATGTGCCCCGTGCCATACTGATCAGTATACTCTTTGTAATGGCCGTGTATGTGCTTATCGCGGTGGTCACCATTGGCAACCTGCCGCTGCCTGAGATCATCAGGGCCAAAGAAAATGCACTGGCAGTGACATCGCGGCCCTTCCTGGGCAAATTCGGTTTCCTGCTGATCTCGATCGGTGCTTTGTTCTCTATCTCCTCTGCGCTTAATGCAACTATATTCGGAGGGGCAAATATTGCCTATTCGCTGGCAAAGGATGGAGAGCTGCCCGACTTTTTCGAGAGAAAGACATGGTTCAAATCTACTGAAGGGCTGTATATCACTGCGGCATTGGGCCTGTTCTTTGCCCTGTTCTTCGATCTCGATGCTATTGCGTCCATTACCAGTACGGTATTTACGGTTATTTATGTGTTCGTATTGTTCGCCCATCTGCAAATCCGGAAAGAATATGGGGGCAACAAGTTCCTCATCCTTTTTAATATCATTCTGCTGTTAAGCGTATTTGCAGCCCTTATGCGCTACCAGTGGCTGAATGAGCGGAGTGCATTCTATGCAAATATCATCGCTTTTGCGGGAGCCTTCGCTGTGGAGTATATATTCAGGAAGGTCAGGGGCCGTACTTTTGCTCCTTCGGAAGCCGGTGACTGAGCCTGCTATTGCTCCGCCAATAGCTTTTTGATCAGTACGATCTGCCCCAGGTGGTAGTGGCCATGCTCAATGACGCCTTGTATATTGCGGTAATAGCTACCGTATTTACCCCCTGCAAAATCTTCCCATAATTTGCTTTCGGGCATTTGCTCCACCAGTGTGGCAAATTCGGCTGCGTCTGTCCAAACTTTGGCCAGCAAATCATTCCAGTTTTCCTGCGACTGTACGGGGGGCAGGTCGTAGCTGTATTTATCATGTGCGTCAAGGGAGCCACCCTGTAATACCTTAAGTACTGCGCTTATATAATAGTTGATATGGAAAGTAAGAGTTGCAATGGTATTGAAAGAGTGTACCTGTGTGGTTGCCTTCTTCCAGTCTATGCCATTAAGGCTGTCTTTAAGGTTCACACCGGTACTGTTGCCGCCGTGATGAAATTCTCTTACCTGCCTGGCTAATTGTTGACTAAGGCTCATATTGCAAAAGTATGCTGCAAATGGCAATGTTTGGATATGGAGGAAAAATTAAGCGCGGAACACAGACATATCCAGTCCGTACTACGCGCTTATGCTGTGGGACCTAACCGCCGACACAAAGATTTTTAAATCTCTTAATCCACTTCCAATGTTTTAACCACAATATTATCATCTTGTGCCTTTATGGAAAGGAAATAGACACCTTTCTTTAAAAAGCCACTCATTCTGTAAAGTGTGGACCGGCTTGTCAATATCTCGTTGTAAATACGCCGGCCGGTTATGTCCCTGATTTCAACAGATATAGAATTGAAGGCAGCTTTTGTTTTGATAAATATTCCTTCGCCACTGTTCACAGGGTTTGGAAATAAGTCAACATCGCTTTTCCCTCTTTCAATATTTTTCACAGTGGTATTGCCATTCCCTAATTTATAAACAGTATTACCACATGCGTACATTAGTGTATCTCCAAACCTTCTGAACCTGTTGATGTCTGAACCATGATACATATCTGTATATGGGGGCGTTGGCACACTTAATGTTGAATCGTTTGTCCAGGTAAGACCACCATCGACTGTTTTAAATGCAAAGGGGTTGTTCTCGTCACCGCCTACCCATCCTACGCTATCATTAATAAACCCAATACCTTCAACGTTGTAATAATTATTAGTAATAAGCAGCCTGTTCCATGTAATGCCGCCATCAGTAGTTTTAAGTATATGCTGTGCGTTGTTGCCACTTTCAATTGATACATAGCCTACATTTCGGGAAGGGAAAGTGATCTTCCAGCTCCTTCGTAGTTAACATTGCCTGTATGCCTTACTTGCCAGCTATCGCCACCGTCGTAGGTAGAAAGTATTAATGTTTTACTGGGCGAGCCAACATTGCCCACTACAATACCGGTATCTTTACTGAAAAACCACCCGTCTACAAGGCCATGTGCATATGAGTTCATGTCTGTCGATACCCATGAATTTCCCTGGTCGGTTGTTTTCATAAAACATGCCGGTCCATCATATCTTCCATAAGCATATACTACAGAATCAGTGACTACAGAAATGCCACATATACCTGATGGTTTAAAACCGGTATAATGAGTAACGGGTGACCATGTGTGTCCCCCATCTGCCGTTTCGTATAAGAAGTTTGTATCGGGAGTATATGGAAGCCCTTCGAGATTCCCAAACCAGCCGTGCTGCGTATCGGTAAAACCTACGCACCTGATGAATGTGGTGGATGAATCGAATATTTTTGTCCATGTAGTTCCGCCATCATTGGTGGTCCATACCTGTCCGAATTGGTTAGGATTTTGGTAATTATAGTAAGGATTGGTCACCCAGCCTTTTTGTGGGTTCAGAAAAAACATATCGTCATGACGATGACTGTGTGGAGCATTAGGTAGTTCGTGCCATATATATTGGGCTTGGCAGAATAAGGGTATCAATAAAAATGCTATAGCAGTAAAATAGGATCTCATATGCTCAGATTTAGATACGCATACTATAGGACGAAAATAAATATAAATATCTTGGGTAAGGAAATAAAAAAAGCCTTACTGTGATAAGTAAAGCTTTTTTCTGGTGGAACCGGGCGGGGAATTGTCGAACTTTTTCGTTAATAATCTATTGCAAATCAATGACTTTGTAAAATCACACAATTTCTTTTCTGTATAATAGAACGATTCGTTGGTGTAAAAAGGGGAAGGCTTTAGCGGCCTTCCCCTTTTTAGTGAATTACCTCAGTTATTGCGCCGGGTAAATTTAAATCGTCTTCTTCTTGGGGATCGTGCCAAATAAAAGAACCATTGTCCGATATGCCGACTTTCTCAACATGATATTTTACAGTTGCTTTTCCAACCTCTGTAAACTTTAGCTTGTAAATCTTTCTGCATTTTAAGCACTCATCAACAAACGTGGGTAATAAAGCCAAATTGCATGAAACCATCGACCTTTGAATGCTTGGATAAACAATGATGTCTATACCGGCATAACCATACAGTGCTTCATCAGAAAGCCATGAGGTCAGACAATAGGGAGGCTGTTCTTCAATAAATGCCTTACCCACAAAAGTTGTTACCATTGCTAAGTGTTGGGCTTTTTGATTCCCAATTTCTCCAGAATGCTTTAGAATCGCTTCAAACTGTTGTTGGGCAATATTATACCAGGGGTTTGTTTTGGGAATTGCAAGAGGTATATAGCACGCCAGACGAATGTTGCGCAAACAATTATATTCCCATTCTGACAGATATACAGTGTCACCAGCTTGAGGCTTGATCTCTATTAAAGGAGTAACCGGTTCAATCGCACAATAAAAAACAGATTTGCCTTTCAAATTGGCTCTTCCATTTTCAAAACAAAATTTTGAAGGAGGATATGAATAGCATTTTGGATCACCAATGTCTTCAGTCAATTCATTAATATTCTTTCTTGCCCGCCAAATTGAATTTGGCCTAAACTGTTTTGAATTATACTCACGGTAAGAAAATGGTTGCACAATTGCCTTATTAAAAAACAGCTCCCGTATCTCAGCTTGTGATAATTGTGATTTATCAGTTCTAATTAACTCTTCGAGATTTTGTCTTAATACATCAAGGTCTGGAAATTTTTTAAGTTCTTCTTGAAACTCAAAGTCAGAAGCCATTGGTTTCTTAAAAACGGGATGGATATTATTCATTTGATTCAAATCTTTTTGAAGTCCTATGGTGTTGATGCCTTTCAATTTAAAAAATGGTGTCTTTGCACTTTAGGTTGTAGCAATTGTAGCTAAGAGTAAGTAACTGATTTTCAGCTTAAATCTGTGCTACAACAGTCTAAATATTTGTTCTCATTTGTAGCAATTTGTAGCAAAATCATATAAGGTTTGACACAAAATTTCAAATTGGCAGTTTACTTACTTATTCAGGAGTTCTATTCTTTTAGTTAATTGCTCCCGTTCAATCAGCAATTCATTCTTCTCCTCAGTACAAACTACTATCTTCTTTAAGAGATCGTTGTTCTCCCCGCTTAGTTCAAGTAGCTTATTGTGCAATGCTTCCTTTTCTTCAAGAAGCCGGTAATACTTGTATTCAAATTCACCGATCTCAATCTTATGTTCATCATGTGCTGAACCTTTATCCAGGTTGTAGCTTTTATAAGGCTCCGTATCAATGTCAAATTTGGCCGCAATCTTGTCCAGTAGCTTATTACTAACAGCATTGTAACCAGCTTCTATCTTCCCGACTGTTCCCTGAGAAACGCCAATTTTTGATGCAAACTCCCGCTGTGACAGCTTTGTATGTTTTTCTCTGAAGTTTTTTAGATCAAATGTTTCCATATTCGATGCTTTTTTGATTACCTGTGATTGCCAATAATTCCTTTTTGATTACCTTTGATTGTCAATGATTACACAAATGTATCAAATTTTACACAAAAAATCAATAAAAAGGAATTAAAGGCAATCAAAAATGGATAGTACATTGATTAAATATCGCTTTAATATCAGGGCATGGTTGGTTCAACTGCCAATTGATAAAAGAACACTCTTGTTAGATAAGGTTATCAAGCAATCCGGGCAGAGTAAAGACACCATCAGACGCATTATCTACATGAAAGAAGCGTGTACCAGTTATGTCCGACCGGAAACCAAAGAAGCATTTTGCAAAGTATTTGGAAAATGCATAGCTGAACTGGAAAATAAAACTAACACTACCGATGAAACCAACAAATAGAACTGACATGATAGCCTACCTGGAGTTTTGTAACCTGCAAGAAAAGTACAAAGAAATTTACACCGATCTGGAATTAAAATACCTGGAATGTGGGTGCTTTAGATGCAGGCTGAAATTAATTTCTTTCGGATTAGAACTAAGTAGCCTGAATGCGCTGGTTAATCATCTGGAAGAAAAGTTGGCACCCAATATTGGCGATATTCTGCAAACGCTAAACATTAATTACAACATCGTTGATGGACAAACAAACATATAAGCCGTTAAGGTAAAATACCGCCACACTAACAACCTATTCGTAACAGTTGAACACAATATGGATGAAAGCATATTTATAAGTACCGAACGTTACTTTAAGGAACGAATGGACGCATTGGGTATTACTGATGATATGCTTGAAATTGACCTCTACAAAGACAGTTTTAGAAATAGTCAATATCACAAACTACCAAATGTTACCAAAAGGTACAGGATTTTTGAACCCAATGAAAAAGGGATAGGCATACTATTGTATTCTATCCTCGGTGAAGTGCATTGGTTCAGGAGTATTGAGGGAAAGCAAAAGACCAGGGAATACAGGCAAACCAGGCTGCTATACCCAAAGCAAAAGAAAGATAACAGCATTCAGAAGTACGATATACCGCGAGGTCAAAAAACAGTACCGTTTTTTCCACCGGTGTTATTGAAAAAATATGCTGCATCCGAAGATATAGAAATATTATACCTGACCGAAGGTCACTTCAAGGCATTTAAGGCCATGATGCATGGTATTTATTGTGTAGGTGTACCCTCTATAACCTGCCTGAAAGACGGGGACGGCTTAATGCACGAAGACATACTGAAACTGATAAAGCAATGTAAGGTTCAAAAGATAGTCTGGCTGCATGATGGAGATTGCAGGAATGTTACCAATAAAGAGATAAAGGAAACGGTTGACCTTGCTACCAGGCCACACACTTTTTTTAAGAGTGTAGAAGCCTTTCATGATTTACTAAGTAAAGAAGGAATCAGGCTGTATTTCGCCCACATAAACTCAGAAGAGCTGGAGGGTAATCCTAAAGGGCTTGATGACCTTTTGTGTACCGCAAAGGAAAAAGAGTTGGCAAAAATTGCTGATGAGTTTAATGATTTCAGAATGCAGAAGTCGGGGTTTTATTCCGGCACCTATTTAAGCAGGATTGAGATCACAAGAACGACCAGTGCCGTGTATAAATATTTCATGCTCCATGATGTTGATGAATTTTACAGGCACCACAGCGAAGTTAGGCCGGAACTAAAAAACGTGCCCTTTAAGTTCTTTGGTACCACCTACAAATATGATACGGAATCGTCCAGGTGTAGCATTATAATTCCGAAAGGAGCCTTGAATTACTTTCGGGTTGGCGATACCTATTATCAATATGTTGAAATACCCGACCAATGGAATAACATTTTCAGGACGTTTGAACGCCGGGAAAAGAAAACCATACAAGAGGATAACGATAAGAATATTTTCAAGCATATCCCCAAATACACTTCTTTCTGTAATGTGCCAAGCCACACAGATTACCGGCAGGTAATCCATAACTGCTACAACCTTTATCACCCCTTTGAATGGGAGCCGAATGATGAAATAGATTGCTATCATACGCTGAATTTCATTAAGCACATTTTCGGAAACGAAATAGTGCTTTTAAATGAAAGTGATCCGGCAAGCGGAATAGAGCGATGGGAGTTGGGGTTGGATTACCTGCAATTATTATATCAGAAACCGCAACAAATTCTCCCGATCCTATGCCTTGTAAGTGTGGAACGACAGACCGGGAAAACCACCTTTGGGGACTGGCTTAAAGAAATCTACAAGGAGAACATGGCCATCGTAGGTAATGCAGATCTCAAAAATGATTTTAATGCACACTGGTTGAGCAAGCTAATTGTAATGGTGGACGAAACGAAGGTCGATAAGGATATTGTTTTAGAAAGACTGAAAGCACTATCTACTGCCAAAACTGCCATTTGGAACAGTAAAGGAAAGGATCAGAAGAGTATCAGTTTCTTTTCCAAGTTCATTCTCAACTCTAACAAAGTAGATGACTTTATCAGAATTGATAAAGAAGAAATCAGGTTTTGGGTCATTAAAGTCCCTCCCCTTTCCGATGAACAAAGGGACGTGAACCTGCTAAAAAAAATGGTCGGTGAGATTCCCGGCTTCGTTTGCTACCTGAGTGGACGAAAAATGAAATCATTGGAAAGAGAACGTCACTGGTTTGAAACAAGGTTATTAGTTACTGATGCCTTAAAGAAAGTAGTTGCTTCCAGTAAAATGACATTGGAGAAGCAACTGGAAATAGCGATAACCGAATTGTTTGAGGTGAGCGGCGATGAAATTATTACAATGCCGCTGATGGAAGTTGCTTCACTTGTAAAACAGCACCATAATAAAAGTTACGTAAGTGAAATGCTAAGACGCATGGGGTATAAACCTTCTGAAAGCCCCTCTTCTAAACACTTTCCGCGAGTAATGGAAAAACGCCATAGTAGCGGCGAGATAATAATTGATAAAGAGTACATCCGCTTCAAAGGAAGGTATTACACGTTCACCAAAGGAACATTTATTAACGAAACCCCCGAAGAAATAAACGAATAGGATTATTAATAGTCTAAGCAGCTTTCTAATATTGATAATAATAAACACCACTATAACCATCAAAAAAACCACCATTAAAATTTTGCAGGCTTGAATGTAAACTTTTCCTTCGCTATGGCAGGAAAATTGCATTGAAACGTTGTGAACCAACTATAACAATTAAACATTATCACAAATTCAATTTGTAAATTCCTAACACCATAAATAAATGACGATTGAGCAAAATGAAGAAATCAGTGTGGCGATTGTAGATGACCACCAGCAGATGCGGGAAATGATACGATCCGTTCTCCAACAGTTAGGTTTCAAAGTAATCATATCAGCCCCGGACGGCAAAACACTAATAGAACAGCTAAACAGCGCGAAAAAACTACCAAATGTTTGCCTTCTGGATTATAACATGCCTAAAATGAAAGGCTACCAGGTAGCTGGCATAATAAGACGGCAATTTCCTGAGATAAAAATTGCTGCGCTCACCGCTAATGAGGATACAGAATCGGTAGTCAAAATGCTCCAAAATGGTGCTACCTCATACTTAATTAAGAGAAGTGATCCAACTGAATGGAAATTAGCAATTATATCTCTTGTAGATCGAGGCTTCTTTTTCTCAGATTGGATGGCAGAAATGCTGTTAAAACACTTTCAACAGAATATGCACTTTGAAACGGCTTAGTTTTAAAGTAATAATTTTATGCTTAGTTCATCATTACAATTTAAAATAAATTTCTAAACCAATCGATTATTGTGCTACAATGCGAAAAATTCCATTAATACGCTTTGATTGATGACCGTCGTGCATTGCGACATGGAAGTTGCCTGAAATTTGTTGTTGAGTACGGATGGCTATTTCAATATAGCCATCCGATATAGTTGGTGCCGTAAAATCCATTCCATCGCTATAAGCAAGGCCTCCATGTGTAACGATGTCAAATGTGCCTGTATCTGTAATGCCACTTAAAGCTAATGATACATACTCATTCTTATAACCATTCCCTATTATGTACCCAGTAGCTGAATTGTAGTTCCAAACAGCATCAATGGACTCAAATGTAATCGGGTCTTCATACCCATCAATCTGTACAATAATATCAGAATATGGTCTTATCGTTTGATCCTTTTGACAGGAAGGCAACACCGCTACAGTAATAAAAAATGTGATAATAATCGCAAGTAACTTCATTTTAAAAAATTTAATGATTGGTAGATAATCAAAAAAATAATTGAAATTACAATATTGCAATATTGCGATTATTTAAAGGACAAAAAAAGTTGCCTCAGCAACATTTTTTATTAATTTTAACTGGCACAAAAAATGCATTCAAAAACTTTCTGAAAGCAGCCCAGGTTTCCTTGTTAATGCAATAGCAAACACTGTTTCCTTCAATTATACCTTCTATAAGATTAACATTTTTCAATTCTTTCAAATGCTGTGATATTGTTGGCTGAGCCAAACCTAGCTCTTCCACCAAATCACCACAAATACAAGTATTCGTCTGCACTATGTGTTGCAAGATGGCTATTCTCGCAGGATGTGCAATGGCTTTCGCCATCAGTGCTAAATCATTTTGTTCCTTGGTAAATAAAGTGGTCTTAGTGGCACCCATTGATTGCAGTAATTAGATATTGCAAAATTACAATAATAAATCAAGGGCGAAGTTAAGACTGAGTTACAAGGCCTTATATTAATTTTTAAAGAAATTACCTCTTATTAACCAGCCGAATGACCTTAGCGGAGAAATTACTATCAGCGTCTGCATTTAATTGAGCCATCATTTCCAATTTATATATTGCCGACTTCAATTCTCGAATCTGCTCCAATTGTTTAGAAAAGACTTCCCTATCTCCTAAATTATTTAATGATTGAATTTCAGAAGAAATGAAAGATGAGTTTATTGGAATGCTTCTTGGCATTTTTCTATTTGCAATAAATTCATCCTCATTAAATGACTTTATCTCTTCTACATCAATTTTAAGTACACTTGCCACTTTATTCATTATCTGCAAAGCAACTATCTTCTTTTTTTCTAATTTCTCTACGGCGGGTTCCGTTACATCCAAAGCAAACGCCAGAGCTTTTCTACTAAGCCCCATAATTTCTCTGATTCTCTGTATATTTTCTCCTGTCCGCAAGTTGACATTTTTAAGAAGAGGTTGTTATGCCTTGCTTCAAGGCATAACAACCGATATTTTTTAAACAACTTAATTAGTAATCAAATCGTGTCCAATTTTTCCACCAAGTGTCACTTCCTCCAGGTGCGACAGCACCTCGGTAGGATACGCCCTGTAAGCCGCTGCTTGCTAACTTTCCTCCACTGACAGCACCTGAAGCTGCCGGGGATGAGGCGCTTGGCGTAGGATCAAAAGACATTCCTTCACCGTAGGGATTATTAAGACCAGTCATCGTGTTGTCTGTTAGGATAGAATTGTTCCATGAAGCCGTAGCAAAAGTGGTGGCAAAATTTAAGCCTGTACCTGTGGTTCCAGTCGTATCTAAAGGCTTTGCCATTCCCGCAATAATCAATCCTCTTAGTTCCATGTCCCCAGCAATAAAGGCATTAGCACTTTTAGAACCGTCAAGATAAATTCCTGTTGGAAAACCCATAAAGATTGAATTAATTGCAGAGGTCCGTGTATTTCTCCTTAGATGAGCTGCGCGTTTAAAATTTGCGTCTATTGTTGTCGAAGCATCTTTTTTCGGACCGACTACAGTAACATTTGCGAACACAGGTGCGGTGTATGGCATGTTCTCTGTTCCGCTAGCATCGTTGTCTGATTCAAAACCATTTCCACCTGATACATCCGCCTTGTTTTTATCTTTTACGCTGATAGCAAACTGTACTGTTCCACGGTAACCGTTGTCGGTATCAAAGTCATCATCAAGCGTTTTGTAAGCAATAATATGATGTAGCTTAACTGTGCCACCAAACATCTCAAAAGCATCATCAAAACCGTATGAAGTCTGAACATAGCTGATATCAGTTTTTCTACCTACACCACCAAGAGTTAAAGAGTTTAATTCAGAGCCTGGTTGGAATGGATAACCGGCATACTCAATACGCATATATTTAATGGTACCTGAGTTGTCATCATCGTCACTGCCTCCGTATAAGCCAAGCCCATCCGAAGTGTTGATACCGCCTTCGATCTCGCCGACTCCTGGTTGTCCATTAAAACTGGCATTTGTACCGGCTTTTCCAAGTACTATTAAACCGCCCCAATCTCCCGCAGCTGGAGAGGATTCCCCAGAGGTCAGGACAATTGGTTTGTCGGCAGTTCCGGTAGCATTGATTTTTGACCCTCTTGTAATAACCAGAGCGTGCTTTCCTTTTGTTGCTTTAATGGTAACACCCGGTTCGATTGTAAGCGTAGCTCCATCTTTTACATACACTATATTCTCAAGACTATAGGTTTGTCCGCTTTTCAATGTCCGGTCTTTTGTAACATCTTCATTTAAGGTCAGATCATCTGACACACCAGGATCTGTTGTCTTGTCATCTTTTTTACAAGATCCCGCAGCAAGTATGCCTACGATTGATAATGCGAATACGATTTTTTTCATTTTTTCTATTTTAGATTGTTTAGTTAAATACTTTATTATTAAAATTTGTAAGCAAAAGAGAGCGACATTCCAAAGCCAGATAGTTTGGAAATTCTGAGGAAATCTGAGGAAGCATCATACTTTCCATTGTCATTTTTATCTTGGTAGAAATTTGCCTTTTGGTTGAGAATATTTGATATATTCATTTTGATTTCAGCTCTGGTTTTTAGAAGTTTCTGTGCCACCTGAAAATCAAGAGTTGGACGTGGGGCTTCCCATATATTCGGATTTTGATTGTTACCTACGACGAAAATCCTACGACCGATAACATTGAATAAGGCAGTTGCACTTGTCCCTGTTTTCTCTGCATCAAACTGAATGCCTGCATTAAGTACATAAGGTGATTGTCCCTGCATGGGGCGATCTGCTTTCACCTCATTACCGTTGAGATCAACAATATCAAAATTTACCTTATTATAGATGTAGGAACCATTAGCAAAAAAAGTCAAAGGACTCAGCAGGGGTAAAATGAAGTCTAGCTTTTTACGTACTTCTAATTCCACTCCATAACCTGTCGCTGAAGGTGCATTCCCAAAAGTGTAAGAGCTTGTGGCAACACCCGTTTCATTGTAGAATTGCTCAATTGTATTTGTAAAATGCTTGTAAAATGCACCAAACGTAATTAACTCTCCGGCTCGTGGATATAGTTCATAGCGTACATCCAGATTCGTGATTTTCGTTCTTTTCAAGTCAGGGTTACCGCGAACAGCACCTAACAACTCAAAATCATAAAATGCGAAAGGTGAAAGTTCCCTGAACTCCGGACGAATCACCGTCTGCGAAGCACTTACCCTCAGATTGGTTTTTTCATTCAATTTATAAGTGAGGTTTAGAGATGGAAGAAAATCACCTACGGTATTATCGATGCTTGTTGGCCTGTTACTTCTAAAACCATCTACTTTTTGATTGTAATTTTCGTATCGCAAACCCCATACCAATTTAATTCTGCTACCGATAGAATTATTTAACATTAGGTATCCTGCATTCAAGAAACTTCCCGCTGTGTAATCATAATCTTTGTCAGTTAATTCGTTTATATTGAACTTACCAAGCCCAATATTTTCAGGTGCAAAAATTTGATCATTGGGCAGTTTGAGGAGATCGTTATTACCATCAACCATTCCAATAGGACGGGATGTAAACGTTCGGTCCTTATTTTGAACCATGTAGCCAGCCTTAATTGTGTGGCTATTCCCCCACAGTTCAAATGGCCTGGAGAAATCAATATTACCCATGAAAATATTATCTCTAAGTTCTGAGTAGAATCTGCTTGCATAACTTAATGCTGGCAATAATGTCTGCACACTAGCCGAATATGCCGGATCACCATCTGTTCTTCTATATTCCATTCTGCGCAGATCAGGCACAGATTCGTTTAAGCTGACATAACCAGCCGTCCAATTCACTTTCACTTTTGCCTTTGGCAAAAAATGACTACCGATTAATTGACTGGTAAGAAATTTAGTGGACTTAAAAGCGAGCTGATACGCCTTTATATCTGCACCGTAGTCATTATTCCTACCTGTTCTTAGTAATGTATTATCGTCACTGTTTACATTGAAAATATTCTTGAATGAAATTTTATTATTACCATCCAATTCCATTGTAAAATTGGCCAATGCACCCCACAATACATTTTCAGAATAACCTTCTTCTTTATAATCTAAAATTTTCTGGACGGTTCCCGACTGAGCATATAAAGCACGAGTATATTCCGTCTTAGCATTTTGCTTATTATAATTCAGTGCTAGGACACTCCCAAAACGTTTATTAAATAAACGTGTGTTAAAACCACCTGAAGCTTGAACATTAGCATTCAGTGGTGCTGATTTCTTATCATAAGACCAGTTATTGCTAAATTCTTTAGCCAATGCATAGCGGTCTGTTGCACTTAATTTTGACATGCCTGCTCTTGAAGGGTATGTCGATGGCAATGCCCTAGTTCCATCGTCTAAACCTAACCAATCTAATTTTCCTCCTTTACTGGTATAGAAGTCTTTTCCGATTGTCTGAGAATTAGAACCAGTTCCTAACTGAATGTTGAAGAAATTGTCTGATGGAATATCCTTTGTATTGATCTGAATAAGACCACCCGCAAATTCCCCAGGCATATCTGGTGTAGCAGCCTTATTGACAATTATATTATCAATCATACCAGCGGGGAATAAATCAAAGGAGAATGTTTTCCTGTCTGCTTCAGTACTGGATAATAAAGCCCCATTCAGCATTGCCTGATTATATCGGTCGCCCAATCCTCTTACAACAAGGTATTTTCCGTCAACTAACGAAGCTGAAGAAATTCTTTTTAATGCTTCTCCCGTGTTCTTGTCAGGTGATCTGCTAATAGCTTCTGCTGAAATGACCTGGGCAACGGTATTGGTGTTTTTTTGGAAAGCTATCAGAGAATTTATTGTTTCTTTTTTTATGGACGAGCGAATAACCACCTCGCCTAATGTTTTGTCATTGTCCGTCTCCAGAGTTACATTAACAGGTGTTTTTACGCCCGAGATAATCACTATATCTTCAATTACTTTTACCTTGTAGCCGAGGTATTGGATTTTCAGCGAATAGTTGCCTGGGGCAGCAGAAATGGAGAAGTCGCCATCTACATTTGTAATGGTGCTGAATGTCTGAGTTCCTGTAAGTGCGACAGTCGCACCTATTAAAGTTTCCCCATTCTTTCCATCCTTAACGATACCCTCAATTGTACCGTTTTGTGCGAATGCTAAAAATGTTGAAGCGAGCAGGGTAATAATGGTGAGTGTTAGCTTTTGTATCACGTTTCAATAATTTTTGCAAAGATAGCAATATCGCAATATTGCAATATTGAGTTATTGTTACCAAATTATTAACTTTGTAAGCACATCAGCAGTTGGGGTACTATCCAGCACGATTGGTGTAAATAGATCAACATGAATCAGACTCCTTTAGCCTTAATTTAACGACCCGCTTTAAAAAATATTTGGTTGTAAAAAATACCAATCGTAATATTGCAATTATATTATGGGACTTACTAAAACGGAAATCTTCACAGAAGAGCAGAACAGATTGGCCACTATGCTTAAAGCATTAGCTCATCCGGCACGCATAGCAATCTTACAACAGATCATAAAAGCAAATGCCTGTATCTGTGGGCAGCTGGTAGATGAGTTGGGGTTAGCTCAGGCTACAATTTCTCAGCATTTAAAAGAATTAAAAAATGCTGGCATTATTCAAGGTACAATAGAAGGTGTAACAGTATGTTATTGTATTGAGCCGACGGCCTGGAAAATTCTGCAACATAACATGGCTACCTTCTTTTCATCATACAGCCCTAATAACTGCTGTTAAAAAAAAATTCCATAAATCAATCGCCAAATTGCAATAATACAAACAAAGAATAACTGATTTAAAAAAACATCAAAATGAATATCTCAGAACTGAAACAAAACCTGAATCAAGTAACGGCTATCAACTTCAGAATGCCTGACGGCTCTTACTTGCCTGCTCACTTCCATGTAACTGAAGTCGGGTTGGTCACTAAACATTTTATTGATTGCGGTGGTACTGAACGCAAAGAAACGGTTGCCAACTTCCAGCTATGGGAAGCAGGAGACTATGATCACAAGCTTGCTCCTCAAAAGTTCCTGCACATCATTGACCTTTCAAGCAAGATTTTAGGTGATGAAGATTTAGCCATAGAAGTAGAATACCAGCAAAATACGATTGGTAAGTTTGGGCTTGAATTTGACGGGAATGATTTTGTGCTAACCCCTAAGCAAACAGCTTGCTTGGCGCAAGATGCGTGCGGAATTCCTGATAAGGCGAAGCAACCTCTGACCGAATTAGCAAATTCATCTTCCTCATCCTGTTGCACTCCTGGTGGCGGCTGCTGCTAATCTAATAGTATAAAGCATGAAAAAAGTATTAGTACTCTGCACCGGCAATAGCTGTCGGAGCCAGATTGCAGAAGGATATATCAGGCACTTCGCAGGTAATAAAGCGGAAGTATATAGCGCGGGCGTGGAAACGCATGGCGTAAACCCTAAAGCAATTGAAGTAATGGCAGAAGATGGTATTGATATCTCCGGCCATACCTCAAATAACATTACAGAATACTACGGAATAGACTTTGACTTTGTAATTACTGTATGTGACAACGCAAAAGAACGTTGTCCGTTCTTCCCGACCAAAGCACAAAAGTTTCATGAAAATTTTCCTGATCCGGCAAAAGCAACCGGTACCGATGAAGAAGTAATGGACGCCTTTAGATCCGTTCGGCAATTAGTAAAAGATTATGCTCAAAATTTCGTAACCGACCACTTAAATTAAAATCAAATAATGCCTGCTAATAACTGCGCGCCGGCGCATGAACGGAAGAAACTAAGTTTTCTCGATCGCTATCTCACCCTATGGATATTCCTCGCTATGGCGATTGGTGTTAGTATAGGATACTTTGTACCCAGCTCATCCGCTTTAATCAATTCCTTTTCCAGTGGTACCACTAATATCCCTTTAGCAATCGGGTTGATTTTGATGATGTATCCACCACTGGCTAAAGTCCGCTATGAAAAAATGGGTGAGGTATTTAAGAATACAAAGGTGCTTGGCACCTCTCTGGTCCTTAATTGGGTCATAGGTCCGATCTTAATGTTCGTACTGGCAATCACGTTTCTGAACGGCTATCCTGAATACATGATCGGGCTGATCCTGATCGGACTTGCCCGTTGCATTGCAATGGTGGTGGTTTGGAACGAACTGGCAGAGGGAAACCGTGAATACGCTGCTGGCCTGATTGCACTCAATAGTATTTTCCAGGTGTTACTGTACAGCGTTTATGCTTATGTTTTTATCACAGTGTTACCCCCGTTATTTGGAATCAAAGGACTTGAAGTAAATATCACTATAGGCGAAATTGCCAAGAGTGTAGGTATTTACTTAGGACTTCCTTTTGCGGCAGGTTTCATTAGTCGTTACGCTTTGATACGCTTAAAAGGCGAAGAATGGTTTCAACACAAGTTCATACCATTTATATCACCGATTACCTTGATTGCTTTGCTATTTACCATCATCGTAATGTTCAGCTTAAAGGGTGAGCTGATCGTTCAAATTCCTATGGATGTGGTGCGTATCGCTATTCCGCTGGTCATCTATTTTGCCATTATGTTCCTGGTGAGCTTCTTTGCGGGCAAGAAGATGGGGGCAGATTATTCGCAAAGTGCATCTATCGCGTTTACCGCTGCAGGCAACAATTTTGAACTCGCGATAGCCGTAGCGATAGGTGTATTTGGCATCAACAGCGGACAAGCGTTTGTAGGCGTAATCGGTCCATTGGTGGAAGTGCCTGCACTGATTGCATTAGTGAACCTCGCATTCTGGCTGCGGAAAAAATATTACGGTAATAGTATCCCTAAGCCAGTTGGAGGATAATGATCATTCGCAGGCTCGATAAGATACTAAACTATAAGTGCAAATGAAATTACAAATAGACAAAATAAGTACCCTTGGGCTATTTATAACAGCTATTGCATCCCCATGTTGTTTCCCTTTATTTGGTGTCATACTGGCTTCATTAGGACTGGGTAGTTTTGAATTATTTGGTGGATGGACTATGTGGATTTTTCAGGGGTTGGTTGTTCTGTCATTAGTTGGTACATACCTTTCTTATCTAAAACACCGATGCCTTTACCCACTACTGGTGGCAGTTCCAAGTGCTGTATTGATATTTGTAAGTTACCATTTTATTGAGGCTGATAATTGGACCGTGTATTTATACACCGGCATGTTTGGATTACTAATATCAGCTGCGATTAATTATTACAGAAACAAATTACATAACAAAAGTAAAGTGGAATTATACTCAACAATTACCTGTCCTTCCTGTAATCATAAAAAAATAGAAGAGATGCCTACTAATGCTTGTCAGTATTTCTATGAATGTGAAAGTTGTAAAATAAGACTGAAGCCAATCGCCGGGGATTGCTGTGTTTTTTGCAGCTACGGTACTGTAAAATGTCCTCCTATACAAAACGGTGAAAATTGCTGTTAAAACGAATCATTCTCACGAAAAAATAAATTATGGAAATCGCATTCATCACTGCAATAGTTCTCTTAGCCGCTTTTGTCCTTCTGGCTATGTTCGATGGGTTGTATCTGCACTTGATGCGCTATAAATTATATGCGCACACAGAAAGCAGAAATGAACACATCTCGCATACCGTGCGGGCTATCCTATTCCCCATCATCCTCTATTTCCTTTACCTCGGTACATCTGATACAGCATTCTATATTGGTTTGGCAGTCATAGTCATCGATATACTTGTTCTGGGTGCAGATGCTTATATGGAGAAGGATAGCAGGACATTTATGGGCGGGTTGCCACGTTGGGAATACATTCTTCACCTGATGGTGAATGGTTTCCATTTCGCCTCCATTGCGGTATTTATAGTGATCAAAGTAAGACTGGAACCTCATGGGCTAATGTTGGTTCATAACTTCCAAAATGTGCCGCAATTCCATTTATTTAAAACCATTGTGGAACAATTGATACCTGGTGGCATTCTGATGGGCTTACTACATTTTGCATTGCTATTCCCTAAACCAGTACTTATTTATAACCGCCTTTCTGCAAAACTAAAATGCTGCTAATCTGCATTAATACTTAAACTTATTAAAAATGAAAATCGCATTATTCTCAGACATCCATGCCAATCTTCCTGCGCTGGAAGCATTTTTTAAAGATGTAGAAACTCGCAACACAGATGCCATTTATTGCCTTGGCGATCTTGTCGGTTACAATATCTGGCCCAATGAAGTGATAGACGAAATCCGCAAGCGTGGCATTCCTTCTATTGCCGGAAATTATGATTGGGGCATAGGACGGTCAAGCGATGATTGTGGTTGTGCTTATAAAACGGATGAAGAGAAGGCCATGGGTAAAGTATCGATTTCCTACACCAACGAAATCGTAAAAGATGAGCAACGTAATTACCTGCGTACGCTACCGGCACACATCAGGCTGGAGTACCAGTTGAACGAGGAGAAATTTAATGTACTATTGGTACATGGCAGCCCAAGGAAGGTAAACGAATACCTGTTTGAAGACCGGGACGAGAAAAGTATGCTTCGTATTATGGAAGGGGCAAATGCTGATATCATGTGCTTCGGTCATACGCATCAACCATACCATCGTGTGTTAAATTCAGGAACTGAAGGCAATGATCATTTCCGTCATGCAATTAATATCGGATCGGTGGGGAAGCCCAAGGATAAAGATCCAAGAGGTGGTTATGTGATCCTGACGATTAACGAAGGAAGTTCATTGAATGACAAAGACAGCGTTCAGGTTGAGTTTGTCCGTTTTGAATATGATATAGAGAAGGCCGCAAAAGCTGTTGAGGACAGCCCGTTGCCAAATGAATACGCTGAAATGTTACGTAAAGGATAGGATTATGACCATTGCACTTTTTTCAGACATCCACGCCAACCTACCTGCTTTTGAATCGATGCTTCAGGATATGGACCGCCGTATGCCAGATGCAGTTTATTGTCTCGGCGACCTTGTTGGCTATAATGTTTGGCCAAATGAAGTTATAGCTGAGATCCGCAAACGAGGTATCGCTACCCTGAAAGGAAACCACGATGAAAAAGTTGAAAAGCTAAAGACCACCGCAGATAGTCTAAAAGAACCAGGTAAGAAATATGCCTACCATTTGATCGATGTAGAAGGAAGAGCTTATTTGAAAACACTTCCAGCACATATCAGGTTGGAATATAAGCTGAATGGTTCGCCTTTGAATCTTGTATTCGCTCATGGTAGCACTCGTAGTATTGATGAATACTTACTAGTAGATACAGACAAAGATTATATACTGGAGATGATGGAAGAAGCAAACGCGGATATGCTGTTTGTAGGACATTCCCACAAGCCTTATCACCGGATCTTGACTACAGCAACCGGACAGTTCAAACATATCGTTAACATCGGTTCTGTAGGCAAGCCTAAAGATGGTGATCCACGCGGATGTTATGTTTTGCTTACGCTTAATGAAAGCAGTTCAGTTTTGGATAGAGATAGTATTGGGGTAAGTTTTATCCGTTTTGAATATGATATTGAAATGGCTGCGAGAGCAATTGAGAACAGCATGTTGCCGATGGAATTTGCGGATGTGCTGCGCAAAGGAATTTAACCACATACTTAACGTCGATTAATAAGTTCACCAATAAAGCTCAAAGAAGATGAAGAAAGTTTTGGTAGTTCTAAATGGAATCTATACGTCAACCTATGTTCTTAATGGGGCCGTAAATCTTGCGAAGGAAACAAATGCCCATCTTCATGCTATTTTTCTAAATGCGGATCATAATGGAAAAGAAGGGGGATACTTTTTTCCGAATGACCTTGCGCTCACAGAAAACATCTTCACAGGTGAAAGTATCGCCGCCGAAAATGAGAAAATGATTGATGCTAATGTTACCATGTTTCAAAATGATTGCGAAACTACCGGAGTATCTTACACAGTTGATAAAAGAAGGAGAATGGCACTTAAAGATTTAGTTGATTATTCTATTTACTTTGATTTCATATTGGCAGATTCCAAGGCAAATTTCTATCAGTACTTTTTATCTGACATACTCGTTGATGCGCATTGCCCTGTAATACTTACATCTTCTGATATGAAGCAAACTGAAGATATAATTCTTGCTTATGACAATAGCCCCTCAAGTATGTATGCTATCAAGATGTTCTCTTACCTATTCCCAGAATGGAAGAATAAACAGTTGTATTTGGTACACGTAAATATAGATGACGAAATCGGGGCATCCTATGAAGACGAAATTAAAGGATTTTTGGCCTTGCGCTATCCCAATGTTACTGTGAACGTTTTGCACGGAAAGGTGCAAGAATCGCTCATTGAATTCGTTAAATCAAAATCGGCCAACAGCCTCGTTGTGATGGGCGCGTATGGAAGAAGTAGTCTTTCAAGGATTTTTCGCAGCAGTCTTTCAAAAAGGGTCTTGGAAACGACCGATGCCTCCGTTTTCGCAACTCATGTTTAATCAAAGGAATTTAAAAATTACAAAACACTATTTAATTAGCATCCGCCATTAAATCCGAAATAAAAATATGATACAATTCAAGAAAGTGGGTTTGTCCCTTACATTTTTTACAGGCACAATATTCTTAATGAGTTCCTGTAATTCCGGCAACGCTAATAGCAGACAAGAAAAAAAGCAGGCTGTTGGTAATGTGACAACAGAACAACTGTCAACAAAGCCGGTCCAGCCGATACTTGATAAGGCAAAACAGGATGGCAAAGTTGTTTTCCTTGTTTTACTGTCGAAAGACAAAGTAAAGAACCAAAAAATTAACCTACTAGCGCAAAGTATCCATGCGAAAATAGATGAATCTATTGTGGTAGATATGGACAGGGACGATATTGTTAACGCAGCGATTGTCAATGAATGGCAGCTAACTGGAATTATTCTTCCTGCTGTATTTGTGGTCTCTTATACCGGACTGCCTATAACGGGGTATTCCTTGGACGATGCTAAGGAGGACGAAATCATAGGCGCTATTCCTTCTCCCAAAACGGATGAGGCATACGCATCTATAAATGAATCTAAACCAGTATTCCTTGTAGTTACGAACAATTCATTCACTGACAGGGATATGATTATGGCCAACTGTAAGGCGGCTATCGCACAGTTAAAAGTCAAACCAACTATCGTAGAAGTAAATAAGGATGACACTAGGGAACAATCGCTGCTTACTAATTTCAAAATTAGTCCTGATACAAAGGCAACTACCGTTGTTGTTATTAATGCTGATGGTCAAACAACGGATACATACAATGGCTCTGTAACTACAGGTCAGTTGATTGCTTCATCGAAAAAAATTGTGAAGAGTGCTTGTTGTTCTTCAGGTAGTTCTTGTAAATAAACTATAGTAATGACCCTGTTTGATCTCGTAAAAAAAGAATTGTGGTACCGGAAATCCCAATTGATTTCAGGACTATTGGCAATTACCTTAGGTATTGCAGTGATTGTCGCCATTCGGTCAATCTCTGTTGTTTCAGAAAAAGCTGTCGCTGTGAAGTTGGATAACTTAGGTGCCAATATATTGGTATTGCCACTGACAGCCAATATTGATGATTACTACACTGCAGACATTGACGCACCTACTTTTTCTGAAGCTGCTGTCGGCAAGATTATGAGTTCAACCCTTCCAGGTATTGATAATATGTCACCTAAGCTATCAAGACGGATTAAAATAGGGAAAGAGCTTGTAGTGTTGACCGGCATTTTACCTAAAAGTGAAATCGCATCAAAACCGCTATGGCAAAAAACCGGGCTTTCAGGGAAGGCATTAAAAGTTAGTTGTGCTGCACCCAAAGAAGAAAATAAAGGTTCTATTTTGAAGGATGACAAATTACAACGTAGATCAGTAGATACGCTATCGGACAACCATTGCCTGATAGGCTTTTCGGCGGCAAAAAGGTTAAACAGAAATGAAAACGAGTCTATTGTTATAGAAAATAAAAGTTTCCTGATCAGTAAAATATTGCCGGAAACAGGAACCGTGGATGATGATCGCATCTTTGCAAATCTTCACCTGGTACAGCAGCTTTTGGGTACAGGAGCACAGATTAACAGCATTGAGATTATGGGATGTTGTAATGAAATATCTGACGGACTGCTCACAAAGCTGCGAAATGTATTGCCTGATACACGGATAACTACCATTGGCCAAATCGTCTCCACACAGATTGAGACTAACCAGATGATAAAGAAGATGATGTATGCGTTCCTTTTAATCATACTTGTGGTAGGCGGGGTTTCAATAGGCAATTTTATTTGGGCTAATGTAAATGAACGTAAGAAGGAAATTGGAATCCTTCGCCTGATCGGATACGGTAAAAAGCATATCTACCAGATTATGCTTGCCAAGTCACTTATTCTTGGTCTGATTGGAGGGGTGGTTGGATATTTTTTGGGCACCTTGGCTGCACTGTGGCTTGGCCCAATGGTTGTTGGAATCTCCGTGCCGGCAATTCCTTCTCTGCTTCTCATGTCTGTAACATTGTCTGTAGCTATTGCATTAGCTGGTGCAGTTGTCCCTTCCTGGCTTGCCGGTAAAATCGAACCTTTTGTAAACCTTCAGGATCAATAACTATGTTTTTAGCAATAAAGGATATTACCAAAATATACCAACATAAAGACGGGGCTGTAAAAGCACTAAACAACGTTACACTTCAGGTATCAAAAGGTGATTTCGTGACAATAACCGGTGCTTCAGGCTCTGGTAAAACAACGTTGCTGCTTACTTTGGGTGGACTGATACAGCCAACTGCCGGTTCTATGCACTTTGAGGGGAGATCTATTAATTTGAAAAATGACAGTGACCTGGCAAAACACCGTAAACTACACATCGGTTTCGTTATGCAGCATTTTGCGTTAGTTCCTTATCTGACTGCAAGTGAAAATATACTTCTGGCATTGAATAATAGTGAACTTAACCGTCAGGAACAGCAGCTTAGGAGTAAAGAGCTGATGCATCTTGTGAGCCTGGATCATCGTCAACAGCACTATCCCCGTCAACTTTCCGCAGGTCAACAACAAAGAGTAGCTATAGCGAGGGCTTTAGCAAACAATCCCGCTATGATCCTTGCAGACGAGCCTACCGGAAATTTAGACCCAGTTCTGGCAATGGAAATAATGGACACCTTGCGCGAAGTTAATCGTACTTATGGAGCAACGATAATTATGGTAACTCATAGCACGGAAGCCGCTGCCTATGGTACGAGACGATTACAGATGGAACGTGGGAGCGTTGCGTATTCAGATAGTCAATCAGAATCGTTATAATAAGAGATTATCTGGTAATTAGATAAAAATCCTGATAAATACAGTGAAATTTGGTGCGTTTGTAATTACCAAAGCGGCTATTTTTTAAGACAATAATTTACGATGCAGTCAGACAGGATTGCTTCTAATTCTATGGGAATAGCATTCTGCACGGCAATGAATTTCCATGAGCTGCCTTCAATACAGTGCAGTTCTACAATTATATCGTCACCTCTTAAATCCATTAGCACCCTGTATAAAACGGTATCATCAGGCATTCTTATTTCGTAAAAGTCGCAGAGGTAATAATCCTTTGTCTGTTCTAAATAAATGCCCTTAAAATGTTTGTATTTCTCAATGGGTAGTAATCTTTTTTTGTCTTCTTCCTTCTCCATAGTGATTTATACTTTTTGGGTATCTCCGTCAAGGTCTATTCATACGGGTGGAAGGGTTTTCGAGATACCACAAACATAGTCTTACGACTATAAGCGTTTGGTTATAAGAATGTCAAAGTAAAGTGTTTCATTTTTATGACTTAATACTTCAAAGTGTTTTTTATGTTGGTGAAAGTGGTTTTTTATGCCTTTATAAGCAAATATTAATTTTATAAAGCAGAAAACACGAGGGATTTCTCCCTTTATTTTTCGGGTTCATCTGTGTCAGCAATTTGCCAGCATTCATTTATTGTGCGCAGAATGTCTTCACGTCTATACATTACAAGGCTTTCGCTTTTTTCCGATTCAAGCAAACTGAATGGAGATAAGGAATAGAACCAATGGTTTTCATCACCTGTTGTTTGAGCTTTACGTTTTAGTGCATAGGTATAATGGTGGTAGTAGATTATCTCCTCTTCAAATTGCAATTGGGAATCCGAGTACTGCAAGATGTGTTCATAAAAATATTGGAAGTTAATCATGGTCAAAGGGGCAAAATATTTATGCTCCTGCTTCACATCCTTAATCCGTTGCTGATATACTTCATCCAGGTAGTCATTCAGTCCTGGTAGGTCGAAATAGATATTTGTCTGTACAATGACAGGGTAAAATATCAGGTCATTTATATCCAAATTCTCTGACTTAGCCAATTCATCAATTTCATAAAACTTCTCTTTATTCCTGATAAGATATTCGATGTTCCAGGCAAGTTGATTGATTCCTTTTCCTTTGTTATCACCACCTTTATTATCTCCTACAAACTTGTCATCAATTGCTTTCTTGATTGCATCGTATGAACTGGATTGGATTACATCTGTAGCCAACAGGTAATCCTTAAACTCAATTACAAATACATTCCGTCCCCTTCTGTAATAACAATCAGGGTTAAAGACTTCTTTATCTTCAAAAAAAAGCAGTGTTTCATTCGCTCTGCCGAAGCATTTCTTCATAGTATTTCTGAACAGTATTTCATCGGAGAACTCCCTTGAGATGGTTGATTTAAAACCGTCAAAATCACGGGCAACTTTCTTCACTCCTGACTTGCGATGAAAAGCAAATAGCAATCCAGTGACCAAAGAATTGTACAGATAATCCCAATGAGGCACAACATATTCATTCTTCTCAAATTGAAATAGCGGTTTCTCTTTTAAGCCCCTGTAATCTATTTGCTTGCTTTCATTATTACGAACTTGTTCCGGGTCAATTACCATTCCTTCAAATACTGGTTCCGGTTGATCTACCCGGATACGGAAGAAATAAGACATAGGATCGTCTGACTGTTCCCTCTGTAGGTTCCTAACGATCAAGGATTCTATCCGGTTAAGATATTCCTGTCCAGAGGTGCAGCCAAAGGATTGAAAATAGGACAACGCATACTCCTTATACTTTTCGTGGGATTCGAGGTAAGACATCAATGCTCTACCTCTGAATCGCTCATAAATAGGATCGGGTCTATTGGTAAACTCAAATTGTTTAATCAGGTGAGGCCACATGAGTTTGATAAGATTGACACCGCCTTCCGTTGCCGCAGCTATTATCGCCTCTTCATTTTTTTTCACTTCCCGTTGTACCATATCATCCGTGACGGCGATATAAGCTTTGAAAAAATTCAGTTCATCGGCTGCAAAATCTACCTTCCTATTTGCATCTTCTTCCCGGAAATTAATAAGCTCCCTGTTTACAAATTCAACGGTGTAAGGGATGGAAAATAATTGGTGCCGTCCTGATTGTATCAGGGGACGTACTCGTTCAAATATTTTCGCCCTAATAGCTGGCGTGATGTTTACAGTCATGCAATACAAAAGAAATTCCTGGGTATCAGTAGATTCACCTCTTATCGTCAAGGTGTCGTTGATAATGGCCAGTAAGCCAATTACGAACTTTGATGGTAGATTGGCAACTAATGAACCCACTTCAGGACATGGTTCATCGAAAACATGCCGGTATTCAATAACATTCACGAATCCCATAAAATTATTTCATCCTATTAATTATAGATAGCAAGTTCTTTCCGTGGCAATCTTTGTAGATCATACCACTACCGCAGGGGCATTGACTTCTTTTAGAGCCGTCATTTTGCAGCATCATATTTATTAGTCCCTTTAACCCATGCAGGTATTTCAAGTGATGCAATTGTTCCGGATTCATTATCTGGCTCAGGTCGTGGTAATTTGCACGATCACCTTCATTTCCGAACTGGAAAATTTTCTTACATACTGTAATCAAATCGTCTGCCAGCTTGTTATTGGCAATATTCATTCTAACGCTATCAATCTGTTTTCCTTGATAGTTCATGCGTTCATCTTCAACGAACAGGATTGATGTTACCGGAACTTGCAAACCTTTTGGCGTAAGATCAATCAACTCTTCTTCAGGCGTTTCCCAAACAGCGTGTGCTTCGGCTTCAATCAGGTAATCAGCTTTCCATACCTGCCATCCGCAAATGCATTTCCCGCCAGCTTCTTCAACCTTCTTTTTTACCACGCTAAAACAGTCAATTACTTTGGCACCTGGTTCCGGCTTTATTTCTACAATGAGTGGCTCGTGAGTGGCTTTCACCAGCTTCAGCAGTTTCAATAGATACGGGTCATTTTCTTCAGGTACAGTTATCATTTTTGAATCAAATTACTTAAAAAATATAGCGAGAGCTATGGGAGAAATAAAAACGCCAATACAATATTGGCGTTTTTAATCTGGTCGCAACGGGTCATTTGTTAGCTTACAAAACCGAAAGCATTATGTTGTTCCCGATATTGAATATTAACTGGCAAAATGCTGCCGTCACCTCTTGGATGATTTATCTGGAAGACATCGGTGCCGAAGTCCTGTGCAACCTTAGAACGCCTATCATGCGTAATATTTATGAGGTGGTAAGCTAACAGTACGGAGTAAGCAAACCGCCTGCTCCAGTCATCGTAAGAAATATTCTTTAACTCCCACGCAGTACCACTATAATTATGCAGCCAAATCAATCTTTCCTTTTCATCGAATGAATATTCTGAATGGGCGAAAGCATTTCTCAAAGAACTATGGTATCCGTTTTTCATTACCTGGAACAAGTTCAAACCTTTGTTCTCAAATCGCTGTCTGATTTCATTTCTGATAAATTCATGTTTGCCCATCGGTGGAACTGTAACGTTCCATTCATATATACCGTCATTACAGAGCAATGCCATACGATACATTCTTTTCAAGAAAGGTTTGGCCTCCCATACATGGGTATAGATCATGAGTTCCATCTGTTGCCTGATGTCACTGTCTTCAACCCTGCCAGTGCCGCCTTTGGGAAATGTGTAGAATGTTTTGAGAAATTCAACAAAGAACTTAACCCTTGTTTCATCAATATAGAAATCTTCCCTGCTGTCAATCACATACGGTTCATATTTGGGAGTGGTATGCAGGTATTCTTCTTTAAATTCGCCATCTGCTAACAGCAAAACATAATCTGATGGATGGTGCTGTCTTATGTAATCAAATGCTGCATTCAGGCTATCCTGAACGTCTTTGTCGATGGCTGCAAAATCCTGTTCGGTTATCATAATGTTGGTTTATCCGTTGTTTGGTTTATTGATGTTGCTCTGTTCTATTCAGCCGGCCGTTCTCATCGAATGAGAACCACTCACCTGTAGGTTGTTTCCCTTTATAGTAGCGTATCTCTTTTATTTTTTGCCCCAACCTAACCTGACAGCCGTCCATAGTAGCGGTGAGCCTTTTTCTGCGTTTCGTTGGATTGTAATAAAATTCTGTGATACTGCATAAAGAGTCATTTAAGTACTTTACAATTCTCAATACAGAGTTGTCACAAAACTCGTAATCATCTATTTTAATCGTATTTCTGTAGTGACTTATGCTTTGCAAGCCCCCGCTTTCATTCCATAAAATGCAGGTGCTATCTAACTTGCCATGCGCGTACTTACAAATCTGCCTTTGTCCGCCGTTTTCATACCATATGCTGTAATCTCCATTCGCTTTATCATCTGCATAGGTTGCATCTGTATAAAGCTGCCCGTTCTCATACCACGATTGCCATTTGCCTTCAATCTTTCCGTATTTGTTATAATGTCGCCGCGCCTCCAACTGTCCGTTCAAAAAGTAGGCTTCATAGCCTCCAATGAAGTCATGATTCTTTACACTACATTTAAAACGTGGCTTAGTGGTATCTCTATTATACAAAATCACGTAGTCACCATCAGGAATAAGATCGAGCTTTAAAACGAACCACCACTTTCCATGCCCATCTGAAACTTGTTCCATGCGGGTTGAATCACCATCAATGATGCTCACCTGGCTATAGCCCAATGAATAAAAAACAAATAAAAGGAAAATGAGGATTGTAGTTCTCATAGTTAAATTGCCAAAAGAATTTGGCAGAATAGAATTAGTAAGAAAAGGTCAGTTTGATCCGATTAATCGGGCTGCTTATTCAGAAGCTCTACTACCTTATCACTAAGCGTAGTTATGTTTTCCATTAGTTTCAACATCATCTGATTTTGTTGATCGTTCACGGTCTGATAGGTATAGTTGCCATAAACCATTCCCAGAATAGCACCAGGTGAATTGTTGCCACTTTCGATAATGTTATTGGGTGTGACAGTTAATAACAACAAGGGATTTACATGCAACACCTCAGCAGCACGTTTAATAAAATCAAGCGTGAAGCCTGTTTCACCGCGTTCATATTTTGAGTAGGCTGATTCTTTTAAGCCCAGGCGTTCGGCCACTTCTATTACCTTTAAATCGGCCATTTTCCGGTACAGGTATAGGTTTCGTCCAATGGCTTTATCATCAAGGATGGGGCTGGCTAAGTTCTCTTCTATCATTACTATCTGAAATTTTGAGTTTAATATTTCCTTAGTATAATACTAATTTTCAAAAGTACAAAAATAGCCCCTCCTAAAGTCTGTAATTGTATAAAAAATATTATGTGTATGTCTTTTGATGTGATAATCCCCGCTACGAAAGTGGTGCTTTACACATACAAAGTGGTTTTTCTTCCTTTTCCTTGCATTTATAGATTTTTTGCTACATATTTGTTAGACTATATACCTTGAAAGAATCCTGTTTGCCAAACATCTATGATTAATTACAGATCACTATGCTTGTGAAAAGAATAGTGGCACTATCTGTCTTTGGGCTTTTACCCATTTTTGCTTTTAGCCAGATAAAAGAGCCACAAGTGCAGCCGTCAACTGGTTTTCAACCGGTTAATATGTCCGCATCCCAGCCATCCTCATTTCCTCAACAGAATAGACCGGCCACTGCTCCCCAATATCCAAATGCTCCAGTAAAAATGGGTGGTACAGCGGCTGATGTTATAACCAGCACTAATAATTCCCAAACACTTGCTATTAACACTGCTGTAGCACAAAAGCAACAGGAAGTGCAACAGCTCATCAGGAATATACAAGCAGAGCAAAGGCATTTCGGGGGAAAAGAATTAGCGGCATATAATAGACCGACACCAAATCCTGAACGCACCAAAGATTTTCCCGCTGCGCTGAAGCACCTCGATGACATGCTATCCGGGAAAACGAAATTATCGGTTGCTGATGCTTACTATACTGTGGAAGCCGCTTATGGCAATCCTTACCTCAGCAGGCAACAATACTATGATAACATTAAAGAATCTGTAGTCTTTATCCGAAAGTGGATGATGGAGAACAAGCTGAATCCAAAGGACAACTATATGGTTCAGTACGCGATCCGCAAATTCATGTCTGAAACGCTTACCATCTACAACGGAAAGGATAAAGGAGATCATGGTGCAGCAATAGACATGGTATCGCATAATCCCTACCATTATGACTACAATGATTACATGGGCGAAAAAGATTACAGAAACCTATTCCTCACCAAATGTCTTGCTACCGGTTTCGGACAATGCGCATCCATGCCAATAGTTTATCTGGTATTAGCGGAGGCATTAGGTGTAAAAGCCTATTTGAGTTTTGCGCCACAACACTCTTTCGTAAAGTACCCTGATAACGATGGAAATATCATCAACTATGAACCTACATCAAATTGGGAAATAACGGACAAGTGGTATAAGGACAATATGTTTATCAGCGGTGATGCAGTTGCCAATGGCATTTACCTGGATACGCTTAATAGCAAACAGGTGGTAGCTAATTGCGCTTTTGATCTCGCCATTGAATACATAAAGGTTGATCTGACCGGCAATGAGGATATTATTCTAAACTGCCTGAAAGTTGGTACCCGATACTTCCCAAAGAACAATAATCTTCAATCGCTTTTCATTTACAGTATGCACCTGAAAACGATGTTGCGTGAAGAAATGCGAAAAAACAACATTACGAGCCTTGATGATATTGACAAAGTACCAGCAGCAAAGAAATATTATCAGGAATACTTAGGCACTGAAGCCTATATCGCAAAGCTGGGCTATCAGGATATGCCAGCGGGTATGTATGAAGAGATGTTAAACCAGCAGGAATTTAAAGGCAAAATACAGAAGGAATATAACGTGAGCGGTAAAGACAAAAAGAACCTATTCTCTAAAACTGAAAAAGATAGCAGACCATGAAAACCATAAAATACGCCGTATTATTAGCTGCTTTCTTGCCATTAAAATCAATGGCAAGTGCTGATTCAACTGCAAAGTCTTATTTCTATGTAGCCAAGCAACATTTAGAAAGTATGCTTTCTGGAAAGGAGCAGATGAGCTATGAAGAAGCGATCTACCAAATTGAGAATGCCTGGTGGCAAGGCGGTATTGATAAAGCCTCTTATAAAGCCTCTTTGGATGCGCACACCGCTGAAATACTTAATTTTGCTGTAGCATATCGTGACAGCATAAAATTGAATCCTGTAAGAGATTTACTCGAAACTAAAGAACAGAAAATCGAAAAGTATAAGAAAGCATTGGTGAATCAAGCTATCTATAGCCACATAACAGATACTTTGGTCTTTCTTAGGGGAAATCAGTTAGCAGCCAGGCAACCCTTTACTTATTCAACAAAAGACCCATTCGGCACAACAGACTGGACAAACACACAGGTGGTTCATCTTCTGAACAAGGATAATGGAAACTGCTTTGCATTAGCCTCATTGTTCAAAATATTTTCTGAACGCCTTGCTTCCGATGCTAATCTTTGCACAGCGCCCGGACATATATACATACGTCATGCTGATGATAAAGGAACAAGGTTCAATGTTGAATTATCGAGTAAACATGCCTTCCCCGGCACTGGTACATTGGAAACACTGACTTACACCCCTGACGAAGCAACAAAAAAAGGGATCGCGCTAAGGGAGTTGGATATAAAGCAATCCGTTGCTCTTTGCCTGGTTTATCTTGCCAAAGGCTACGAATATAAATTTGGAATAAAAGACGACCCCTTCATGCTGGCGTGTGCCGAAACGGCTTTACAATATGACGATCACAATCTTAATGCTATGCTACTAAAAGCAGAAGTAATGGAGAATGGATTGGTAAAACAAAATAAGACCATAGTACAGTTAGGCAATGAAAAAGCATTTCAGGATTATCAAAATTGGATCGGTCATATCTTCAGCTACGGTTATAGGGAAATGCCTTTTGAGATGAAGAACATTATGATAAAAGGATGGACACGAGATACAATCGTTACCTTATCTCAGCAAGATCATACTCCGTCAAGACTTAAACATGCGACCCTGAAAGATACCCGTTATGCTGGCCTTTCATGGGGATTGTTTGATGAAGAAATTAAAACAAAACCACTGGAAAGATATAGCAACACGGTTTTCGATACAAAGAAAATGAAAGTAGTTGCATTCCTGAAGAGTGATGTTCTTTACAACCAGTACAATTTTGATCCCGTAGTATTCGCATGGAATATTGACCCACTTGCACACATGTACCCGTCAATATCACCTTATGCTTTTTGTGCCAATTCGCCGATTGCTATTTGTGATTTAGATGGACGTGTTTTAGTATTTAAAGGTAATGGAGCAGATGTTGATAGAGCCGTTACGCAGATGCAGTCGGCAGTAGGTGATTTTTATACGGTTGCACGAAATAAAAAAGGCGTTGTAACAGTTGTTGCTAATCCAAGTGCAGTAGGTAGTCCTTCAATTAAGCAGCAAACAGCAGCACAGGTCTTTATGAAAGTTGCAGACCCAAATGGGAAGAAAACGACTATTGGAATTGTAAAAAACAGCGATAAGGTCAATGTAGGCAATTTTGAAACAAGCCAAATTGATATTGGCGATGTTCAGAAATATGACAACATCAAAAATACCAGCGGATCGCCTACAGTGTATTCAGGAAGCGGTAAAATGATCCATGAAATTGAAGAACAATACCAAAAACAAGCATTAGGTGAAACGTCATATCCCAAAGCGCATAAGCAAGGTATATTACAGGAGAATGCATACAATGGTTCAACGAGAGCCACAAATGGAACTGGAGAGCAATATAATATAAGCCAATTAAAAGTGGGAATACCTTACGAGGAAATGACTGAAACAGTAACAGCAAGTGACGGGAAGCAAGTTAAGGTTACACAATCCTATGACGTTACCAATCTGCCTCAAGCCCAACAAGGAGCAACACTTCAAGAGAACTTAAACTCAGTAAAACAAACCGCACCATGATTTTTAGCCTACTGTTTTGTTGCTTTTTCACTCAAAAAAGTGATACAACCATCATTAAATTTTGCGACACAGAATATAACTTAAAAATAGCGGATGTTGAGAAGTTTGCTCTTAAAAAGCATGTTCATTATAATCGAGGGGCGCAGGCGCTCGGTAAAGAAATTTGCAGCGAATGTTTTGAAAGTAAAAATGGAAATAAGGTAGTATGCCTTTCGACAGGAAATAATGTAAATACCGATTCTGACAATATCGATAGTACTTTCAAAAAAAGGCTGGGTAATACGAACGCTACTTTTTACCTCATTCATAATGACAACTTCAAGTGGTGGGAAGCTGTCTTAGAAAACGATGGTTGTGACATAAAATGGACATTGACCTTTAAAAGAAATGAAATGCCTTACGCTGAAGAGTTTATTAAGTCGACTTCTTTTGAAAAATGATTGCCAGTTATAGAATAGTAGTTCTGAAATAAACTCAGATTAAGGCAATGTGGAACTTTGTTTACTTAATAGCATTATTAATGACCAGTATAAATGTTTATGCCGGTACTAAGAAAATGATATTCTGCAAAAGTGGAATAGAAATAACAATTACCAGTAAGAAAAAAATTTCACTCGATGATCAATGGTCTGAATATCCAAAGTGGGAATGTGGTGGTAATGTTTATACAGGCTGTACCCAATATATAAAAGCAAAAAGAGGCTCGTTATCTGTATGCTTCGTTTTTGCTGATACGATTCCGAATTCTTTTGTGAAAATTGATAGTTGCTTTCAATCGCTGACAATCGAGAATAGACTTGTTAACCTTTGTCGGCTAACTGTGTATGGTAATAAAATGTTTGTCGCCAAAATAGCTATTGGGAATCACATAATTAATTTGACTTTCAAGAAAGAGGAATATGATTTTGCAATAGAATTACTTCAAAGTATGCGCATTTCTCAAGTAGAACCAGACTGTAAAAGCAATACCCCGACAACACCTTCAACGCCTATAAAAAGGGACACTACTTCCCATAGGAGAAATGTGATAATAATAGATTGATATTAAAAAAGGCTCACTGCAAAGTGATGCCTTTTTTAATATACGGTATGTTACTGAACAATATTATGAGGAACAAACCTCATGGCCTGCGTATGTTCTAATACGCCATAGCTGGTAATCCCAAATAGCTTTGCATAAGGCAGAAATTTTGAACGAAAAGAATTGTGCAATAATTGTATGTCAGCTTTATTTGCTTCCGGACAATGCACTACCGTAAATACACTAAAGTTTGTTGCTGCATCAGGAGCTACCGGCATACATGGTTGCAATTCCGTTTGTCCATAGGCATATTGATGTTTCACAGATAAAAACATGCTAATGCTATCTACAGCTTTCTTTAGAATGTTCCATACCCTTGATTCAATAGAATTACCTGCGGTCAAATCAGCGGTATAATCTTTCAGCTCTATGAGCCAATAAATATTGTCACCGGCATTGTGCCAACAGGCATCCATCTCTTTGAAGTTATTACCGCTAAATTTCCTGTACCCGGCGCAATCTGCAAAGCGGAAATAATTAGTGTCGGGGAAGTTGAGGGTTATACTGCTTTCTGTAAATCCAGGCATGTAATTATTCGCTTTTAAAATCCTAAGTCAAGTTTAATTTCTTCATCTGCCATTCTGATAGCTTCATCAGATATCGCATTTTCAGGAAACTGTTCCGTTAGATCATACAAAGCATATTCTACACTCTTTCCCTTCTCTTTATTTAATGTATAACAGTTGGTTTTTATCGCATCCCGTTTAGCACATAGGTACATCTGTTTCAAAACAAAATAATTGTGGGTAGCTATGAAGACTTGAATACCTGCTTTAGCCATTAACATCAACATTTCTACAAGTTCTCTGGTAGCTTCAGGATGCAATGCAGTTTCTGGCTCATCCAAAAACAAAACGGAGTTTGCATTAAGTTGTCTGTTTCGTATAAGTGTGGTCAGGATACCGATCTTCTTTACGCCTTCTGCCGTGAGTTGCATCTGAAACTCTGCATTACCTTTCTTAAAGATAAAATCATCATCATCGCCTTGCTCAATATGACCTTCAAACAGGTCTTCCAGCTTTTGATTTACGCCTTTTAGCTCCTCGGTAATGTTGCCTTTCTGCGTAGGCACTACAAGTGCTTTTATCAGGTCAAGATAGGTATCATCAAAACCGGGGATATGCAAGTTGTCCCTTGTCGCTCTTATGGCCTTCAGTGGTGTCAACACCTCCTTTGCGGGTATAAAAAGGCAACGGAAGTTTTCATGAATTGACTTAATATTTTCCTGCCCGTCAACAATTGTGTTATTGGTAGTTTCACCAAACGAAAAGTGCAGGCGATCACTATACCCTAACTTTCCATGTGCGAACTCGATATCTACAGACAATTTATCTTTTGACCCTTTCGACACAAGTTCACCCAAACCTTTTTTACCAGGCTGGAATGTGTCGAATAGTTTTTCGGCTAACTGTTTCTTAAAACTAATCTCCTGGCTTTGGCTTCTGCGGCTATAAATATCTACAGTTTTTGCGGTAGCGTAAAGTAGTTTTAATAGCCCCGTTTTACCTGTATCATTCTTTCCAATGATTACATTAACAGGTGCAAAGTTTTCACTCTTAAAATTCTTGTACCCCATAAAATTATGGAGTGATATAGACTTAATCATACAAAGTCGCTATTTAGTGCTTGCAAGGGTAAAAAGTATGCAAAGATACTATTCCCTTTCTATTAATATTTCCTATGCTTAATCCGTTATTGTTCAGGAAATTTTCTTCTTAAAGAACTTCCTGATTTCCGGCATTTGTTCATCAATGTGATCTCTAATGTATCCCTTTTGCTGCATGTAATCCATCGCTACTCCCGATACCTCATCAAGTGACAAACCCTTATTAGCAGCAAACTGCCTTAGCCCCTTTGCCCTATCCTCATCTGTCTGATGTCCGGCAAAAATACCATCGTCAGAGCCAAAGCAGCCTGCGATTTTTTGTTTCACATAATCCAGTGCCTCAGCCTTCAGCTCACTACTATTTGCCATTTTCGTTTAATGTGATAAAATTAAAAACGCCAGCATTATGTTGGCGTAAAATTTAGGTATGTCAGAAATTATGAAAACTATTTACTTCTCTTCATCCTTTTCTTCTACATCTAATTCTCCAGCTTTAATACGGTATCTTTTTAACTCGTCTTTCAAATACTGAATATGTAAAAGATAGCCAGCAGCAACTTCATTTGTCTGAGTATTTGAACTTGTTCCGGGCTGGTTGTTTTGCGAATAGGTGAAAATTTGAGTAATCTCTAATTCCAAGACCTGTTGTAGTGTAACCTCATAGTGATTGCATAATCCGATAAGTTGATCTAAGGTAAACGATTCATAAGTTCCAGTTTCAATTCTGCTTATAACCGATGCTTTCACGTTTATAGCATCAGCGGGAACGTCCTGTTTTTCGCCCTTTAGGTGCCTAAATACACTAAGATTCTTACCAATAGTGATTCGCAGCGTTTGTGAATTTATAGTTTCTTTCATATTTAGTGAATTTCTATCCAAATGTACAAAAAATTCCTATTAGGAATAAAAAATAACGAAAAAGACAAATTTACCTACATTCTTTCTTGTAGATTTGATTTTTCAACGAAACAGATAATTTAATCAATATTAGATAACTCAATGTAGAAAACATAATTTTGCGACTTCAAAAATATTGAAGCATTCGCTTTGAATCTCGACTCAGTAAAAGGGCAAATTTCACAGAAAGTAGAGATGATAAGTAGAATAGCTCACGTCAAAGGCGTGGGCTGCTCTCTTATTGTTCTGTCTTTCGGCCTGCCCTGGCTTCTGAGTCGGATAATACGTAGGGCACCCACGTTCTTTTTTTGTTTTATCCAAACAGATTAGTTCTTATCTGCTTATTGTCTTCAAAGCACACCGACATATTAAGGGGTCGCATTCCACAAGAATGTATTTGTTAATCCTTTAATATAATGTCGGCATGAATGCGAAGCATTTACTCTTTCCAATTTTGTTCGGCGGCCTATGTTCCGCCACTAAACCCTCAAAGGCACAGGCGTTTTCTAAACACCCACAACAGTCCTTGTATTTTTTAGAAAATAAGGGACAAGTTACCGACCAGTATGGTACACCGCGTAATGACATCAACTTCCACGTAGGAGGAAGCGGGCTGAGTATGTTTGCTGGTAGTGGGCAGCTACATTACCAATGGGCTACCCCTACCGCAACACGGCCTGATGAGATCAACACCTATCGCATGGATGTTGACCTGGTCGGCGCAGATCCGCAGGCAAAAGTCGTCACCGAACAGTTACAATCTTATTTTGAGCGGTACTATCTGCCACAACTCGGTGAGCAGGGCGCAACAGTTCGTGCTTACCAAAAGATCACTTACAAGGAAGTGTACCCGAAAATTGATTGGGTACTTTACATAAAAGGTGACAATGTTGAGTATGATTTTGTTGTGCGTTCCGGTGGCAAGGTCAGCGATATAAAGCTGAAATATAGTGGTGCAGCTCACTTATCCATTGATAAAAACGGTAAACTGAACGCTATTACGCCGATGGGAACAGTTACCGAGAATGCCCCAGTCAGTTTTCAGGAAAATGGCACACCTATTGCCTCATCATTCGTTCTGCAGAACGATATTCTTAGCTTCACTACCGCCCCACATACGGGAACACTTATCATAGACCCCACATTAAGCTGGAGTACCTACTATGGTGGAAATATAAATGAAACCGTTCGTGCAGGCTGTATCACCGGGGATAGTTATAACAATAGGTATTTTGCTGCTCACACCACCAGCACAGCGAACATAGCTACTACAGGTAGCTATCAGGCAACATTAAGCGCATCTACAGATGCCTTCCTTGTTAAGTTTAACAACGCAGGTGTAAGACAGTGGGCAACCTATTATGGAGGGAGCGGAGCAGACCTTGCATTAGGAACTACCTGCGATCCCTCCGGCAATATTTATCTTACAGGCTATACCTCCAGTGCTGGCATGGCCACTACAGGTAGCCATCAGGCAGCAAGTGGTGGTGGGCAGGATGCCTACCTCGTAAAATTTGACACTTCCGGTTCCCGTTTGTGGGCAACCTATTACGGCGGTACGGGCAGCGATCAGGCTTATGGCGTATCCTGTGACGGGAATTGGAATGCGTTAGTTACAGGTATTACAACAAGCACTGCAAGCATAGCCACAACAGGTTCATTTAAGACAACCAATAGCGGTGGCACAGATGCTTTCCTTGTTAAATTCAGCAGTACAGGTGTAAGGCAATGGGCAACATACTACGGCGGTACAGATGTTGAGCAGGCACAAGGTCTTGCCTGTGATGATAGCAATAATGTGTACCTGACAGGCTATACCATGAGTACTTCCAATATAGCAACTACAGGTAGTTATCAGGCAGCTTTGGCCGGTGGTGAAGATGGCTTTCTTGTAAAATTTGACAGTACGGGTAGCCGCCAATGGGCTACCTATTACGGAGGTTCAGCATCAGATGAACCTAACGCAGTTAAGTGTGACGGTGCTGGTAACGTCTATATAGCTGGTACAGCAATAAGTACAACCAGCGTATCCACAACCGGCAGTTTTCAGCCTGTTTACGGCGGTGGTGTGGGCGATGCTTTTATTGCCCGATTTAGTAAAACAGGGGTGAGGCAATGGGGAACCTATTACGGTGGTAGTGGCAACGAAGCTGCGTATAGTCTTGCCGGTAATGCTCTTGGCAATATCTACCTAATTGGATCAACAACCAGCACCAGCGGCATTGCCAGTACAGGTGCCTATCAGGATACGCTTGGCGGCATTCAGGATGCCTTCATTGTCAAATTCGATACAAGCGGCACCCGTATCTGGGCAACTTATTTCGGTGGTGAATTGGCAGATGTGGGATACGGAATATACTGCAATAACTATTCAAGATTATTCATAGGCGGCTCCACAAAAAGCTACACTGGCATCGCCACCTCCGGCAGCCATCAGGCTGCTTATGGGGGCGGTACTTTTGATGGATTTATTACGGACTTTAATGATTGCATGGTAACGGCACCTGCATCCATAACTGGCAATGACACTATTTGCAGGAACGGCACTTATACATACAATGTTCCTGCCATCGTAGGGGCTACCTCTTATACATGGATAATGCCTACAGGTTGGTCAGGCAGCAGCACTACCAATAGTATAACAATTATCGCAGGCGGTAACAATGATACTATAAAAGTTGCTGCCAACTTTATGTGTGGCACCAGTACCATTATTCAAAAGCCAATCACCATTAGCCCATTGCCAACCCTTAGCCCATCAGGTACTATCAGTATCTGCAATGGGGACAGCACAACTTTGGCAGCAAGTGCCGGAACCACTTATGTTTGGCTACAAAATGGTCTGCCGATATCAGGCGCAACAGCAGCCACCTACATAGTCCATACCGCAAATCGGTATGCTGTAGTAGTCGGCAATAGCTTTGGGTGCGCGGACACATCTGTGACAGATACCGTAATTGTACACCCCAATCCCGTACCCGTCATTACTGTTAGCGGCACCCTTTTAAGTACAGGCAGCTATGCAACTTATCAATGGAAGCGCAATGGTGCCCCAATTACCGGCGCTATTTCAGGCACCTATAACGTAACAATTACTTCAGGTAACTATGTAGTGACCGTAACAGATAGCAATGGTTGTACCGGAACATCTGCACCGTTTGATGCAACTTCATTAGGGATATTTAATGCTAACGGCAAAAACGTTATGGTAAACCTATTTCCTAATCCTGTAACGGATTATCTGTACATATCTACCGATGAAAAGGTAAACGTATCTATCAGTAGTATGGAAGGGCGCAGGCTTGGCTATTATGAAGACGCGCGAAAAATAGATATGCGTAATTTTGCCACCGGAGTATATTTGCTGCGCATAACAGATAGGAACGGTGCGCTGCTCGGCACTGAAAAAATAATTACACAAACAAACAGGTAGGGGCTGACTACCATGCCGGAAGGGGATTCGATCCCCTCCGGCTTTTTTTATTCCATAAAATATACTGTTATGAAAAAAATACTGACGTTCATTGCTGCCTGTATGTTTGCCACGGCTTCGGCACTGGCACAAGGGGAACAAAACAAATGGACATTCGGGGATCAGGCCGGACTTGATTTCAGTGGTGCAACCCCCGTATATTATAGCAATAATCTTTATCCGGGTTATGCCGGAAGTGCTAATATTTGTAATGCGGCAGGGCAGATTCTTTTTTATACCAATGGCTTTTGGGTCTGGAACCGTGACCACGAGTTGATGCCTGAGCTTACTGGTGGTATTGGCGGCTACACCACTCCGATATCCCCGTCTGTAGGCTATCCTGCAATAATGCCCACAGGAACCGGTTATGCCACACAAGCATGTGTTATTGTCGCAGCACCCTCCCATCCCGGTATCTATTATATTTTCAGCCTCGGCATAACTGGCACTTTGTATTACTCCATGATCGACATGAGCTTGCACGGTGGTAAAGGTGGTATTATGAGTGGAAAGAAGGGTGTCTATATGGCTTCCGGACTGGCTGAAAAGCTGACTGTAGTAAAGGGCTGCAATAATATATGGGTGATGACAAGATCAAGATCAATCAACCAATACAAAGCCTTTGAAGTAAATGACACCGGCTTAGTAACAACGCCTGTTATTTCTAATGTTGGTAATTTACCGGTTACATGGTATAGGAGCGGGGTAATTAAATTTTCACCAGATGGTGCAAAAATGGCATCAGCCTGCAACCTTGAACTCAATAGAAAGGGGGGGCTTGAGCTATACGACTTTAACCGGCAAACCGGCATCCTGTCCAACCCGCTGGTACTGGATAGCAGCAGCACTGTAGGATACTACTATGGTGCCTGTTTTTCACCGGATAATAATAAGCTGTATGCTTCTACTTCGTCTTTTTCCGACGGTACAACATTCTATGCAGGCAAGGTTCGCCAGTTTGACCTGAGCCTTTCTACTCCGGCAGCAATCATTTTGTCAAATACAGTTGTGTTTACTGATTTTGTTTATGCGCTGAACCGTTTGGGCGATCTCAAAAGAGGCGATGATGGAAAGATATATTTCAGTAGTGGTGAGCCTGCTACCTCAACACTTCACCGGATTAACAACCCTAACACTGCGGGTATTGCTTGTAACGCAGTCGCCAATGTCATAACCATGCCGGTAGGCACCGCGACAAGGGGAATGCCAAATGATATAGCTTTTATCCTGCCACCGGATAGTATTCATCATTCTAAACAGGTCGCAGTATGTTTCCATGATTCAGCAACGATCACAGCAGATAGCGGCAAGAGGTATTTGTGGGATAACGGAAGTACCAGTCGCAACCGGATTGTCAACGACAACGCTACATACGTGGTCAGTTATATCAATACAGATTGTAAGTATGAAACAGATAGTATAAGGGTACGGTTTATACCCCTGCCCAAAATCAGTCCGGCTACATATAGCTGTCCGGGTAAGCATCAGGGTAAGGCATGGATAAAGCCATCAATAGGTGATACTACGACTTTCCTTTACCGGTGGAAAGATGCCAGCAATACAACTCTGCAAGAACATTCGAGCAACATCGGGGACACCCTGAAAGGTATGGATTCAGGAACTTACTTCTTACAGATTATTACACCTTCAGGCTGCGATACCACTTTACAGATAAACAGTATTGCTTTACCGGTACCGCAGGCATCTTTTAATGCAGACAGTATTGCCTGCAAGGGTGTGCCAGTTACATTTAGCAATACCAGCACGGAACCTATCTGGAAATGGTATTTCGGCGATGGCAATGTTTCCAGTCAGCAAAACCCTTCCTACAGTTATGGGCAAAGAGGCAGCTACACTGCTTCATTGGTAGTAACGAATATCGAGGGCTGTTCGGATTCGGCCACAAAAGAGATCGAAGTAAAAGGACTGGAACTGAACCTTACCACGGATAAAGACCTTGCAAATAAAGGGGAAATTGTCCGCCTGCAATCCTCCGGTAGTGAACCATATACCGTAACTGCATGGGAGCCGTCATTTTTGTTTCCTGATCAGACCGGCATCAATCAAACACTTGCAATAGATACCAGCCGCATTTTTATAGTTACAGGTGTTTCAGCATACGGCTGTAGAGCGAAGGCAACTGTAGGAGTTGCTGTAAATCCAATGGTATTTATGCCCAATGGATTTACCCCTAACGGCGATGGGTTGAATGACCGTTTTCGCCCGGTAAGTACGGGCTACATTTTTGTCCGGTATTTCGAGATATACAACCGCTATGGCCAAAAAGTATATACCGCCGTTGGAAAAGGCGCGTTGGAAGGATGGGACGGCACTTTTAACGGGCAGTTGCAGGATTTAGGCACCTACTACTATCATATAAATATTGAAACGAAGGAAGGTGGCACTATTTCTTTGAAGGGTGATGTAATCTTATTGCGTTAAGTAATTGTAAAATCAAAACCTTATCCATGCAAAATGCGTATATAATAATTATCTTTCTTCCATCACAAGCTAAATGAAACGAAAAATAACCCAAAGGGAGCTAAAGGCTATCCGCAATGCTATTGAAGCAATACCCGGAAGATATGATACCGGCCATACTTTGCAGGTAGCCATCGCCTTACCCCATGCCTGCGATGATGAAACCTTACAATATGCTCATCAGCTTATTTTTGCCTTACGAAAAGTAAGCTGCAATGCGAGTATCAGCTTTGTCCTTACTTATCCTCGTGACCTTACTCACGATAAGCCTTATGAGGTGTTACCTTATATACCGGTAGCAAGCCCTTGCATAAGAGTGTATGCACAACAAAATATCATAGGATCAAACCGCATTCAAAAGACAAGGGATAAAATTAAAAATTGGTGGTACACGCTTTGGCTCCGTACTGCCGTTACTGAAAATTCAGCCGCATAAACCTTATTCAAATAATACAAAAGCCCCGGAAATTTTCCGGGGCTTTTGCGCTTTTAAAATGTTTACAAATAATTATTTCACGATAACACGGGCATGAGCGGCTTTCCCTGCGGACAGATCAACATTGATAATGTACATACCACTGCTTAAACCATCAGTACTTACTGCGACACGCTGCTTACCCTTGGTTGCATTATGTGACAGGGTACGTACTACCTGACCAACGCTGTTTACAACAGTCACTGTTACCTGACCCGCTTGTTCTGTAGCAAATTCAGCATAGGTAATACCATGTACCGGGTTCGGGGACAATATCAGTCCGTTGTTATCGGCCATGTTCATTCCCTTAATGCCAGTAGTTCCACCTACACGGCGTTCTTCAGGGCAATAGCTAATGTCCTCAATACAATAATTTGCCCAACCGGCGCCCCAATCAGTAGCATTATCAAAGGCTCCCCTGTAGCTGGCTGCATCAAAAAACACATTGCTCAGATCAGCGGCAAGATTGTAATGTGGGATAGCCAGGTCATAACCTGAAGCACTCGTATTTAGCACGAAAGAAGGCGAAGTGGTGCAAAAATCACCACAGATCGTACTGCTCAACCCAAGTTCTGTTGGGCTAAATTGATTATTTCTCTGCCTGCAAGAAGAAGGGGAAGTGCCAAGCATCCAATCGTCAATATCAGTGGCGCAATTAGCTGGCCATACAGTGAGTGGATTATAATCCTGTAGATTATTATAGTAGGTATTTTCTGAAGCATTCACCGTATAGTTAATGTCAGCATTGTCCTTCGCAAAATCTTCCAGGCGTAATCCCTCGCGCCATCCAGTAATAATACTGTTATAAACACCGCCCCCGGCATTGTGATAAAAGAGGACGCCATACTTGAAATTACTGTTGTAAGAAGTAGAACCACAGTAGCCAGGCCCGAACAAACTAACATTTGATAACACAGTGTGTCCATCATCAGCTCCGGCAGAACTTGCATAGTTGCTACCTGCATCGTTATTATTGGCGAATACAATACCATTGGATAAGTCACCGGTACTTACATAGGCCAAAGGGTCAAGACGCAGGCCAAGAATATACTGCCCTTTGGAAAGGTTGCCATGAGTAGCAAGTATATCACTTCTCTTCGCATTAACGGATATAAAATACTTAAAGTTTACAGTACCTCCGTACAATTCAAGTGAATTTTCGGCTGCATTTAAAACCTCAACATGATGAAATTCCGTTCCGTTACCTATTGAGTTCATGGACAAACCATACCTCGGATATTCAATACGCATGTATTTAAATACACCTGAATTGTCACTGTTATTCGTGCCACCGCCCGTAACGGAGCAATCACGATTGGTCGAAAGGGTGATCGAATTGCTCTGATTATTTTTCGCATATCCTAAAACCGCTATACCGCCCCAATCATTAGGCGCTCTCCAGGCAGGTACCTGGTCGGATGTAAACACAACAGGATTCATAGCTGTGCCCTGCGATACCAGTTGCGCACCACGATCAATAATGAGGGTTCCTCCGGATGCTTTCTCTCCCATGATTGTTGTTCCTGCTGGAATGGTAAGGGTGTTGCCAGAAGTTACGTGAATACAACCTTCCAACCGATAAAGCGTACTTGCTGACAAGGTTGTGTTAGAAGTAATATTGGATGAAATGGAAGTGAAATCACATTCCACTTCATGTTGCGCCATTGCTGGTACGGTTCCTATGAGTGAGGCTATAATTAGCCCATATATTTTTTTCATTTTAGATGAATTAAATTTGTTTGTGAATTGGTGCGGATAGCACCCTGTCAAGTGGAGTTCATTAGCTTGCGAGCTAAGGAGGATGAATACTGTCCAGCACCATTTCCAAAGTCCCTGTTTGTCGCAAGCAACAGGGACTTCTTTTTTTTGCTTTGTAAAAGCAATATGAAATAGCGGGGTTTTCCATCTTTCAGCATTTTAGCCGATAAACTTTTTTGTACAATCATGCAAACACATAAACAACTTTTCAACAACAAAGGTGATGTACAAAATTTAGATTCTATGGAAGATATATCCCCCGATCTTGAGGGATAAATCCCTTTACTATAAAGGATTTCGTGAGATTTAAGACTTAAAAGAAATAATGCTATTTACCTGCCGGAATACTCATCGGTCAGCACAAGTGCAGGCATTCCCTGACCTGTGATCACCGCCTGGGAAATATAACCTTCCTTCTCTTCAGGAAGGCCACCAGGATAATACAGCGATGAAGCGATTTGCAAGCTGTCTATTGCAAAAGATTGCGTCTGACGTATTTTATTTGAGTAGCGCAGTAAGGACTTGCCGGATATGGGTGTCATAATTCCCTTGCAACGAAATGATTTTACGATCGTGACCTCAATCACCTTTCCTGCTTTGTCCCTTATCATTGCCATCCTGCAATCTATTCCTGTCAGTTCCGCTTTATTATAAGCCAGATCAAAAACACCAACGATCATCCAGTTATAACCTGGAATACCTGTCTGTTCAAATACCCGTTGAAAGATATTGTTTCCTGCATTGAATCCTGTGACCATAATCTGCTCCCCTTCCAGCTTGCTGTTTAGAAACAGATAGGCAACCGATGTTTCCAGGTGCTGTGCTATTGCCCACTGCGCCATAGCCCGGAAGCCGTTACTATTGTCCGTTAGGTTAAACGTCACACCGAAGTCGGTATCATTTTCAATGAAGACGGGGTTAAACTGAAGGTCGAAAAAGGTAGCCCTTTTTGTTTCAATAGTAATGCCGTCTAAGGGTGTTGATAAGTTTGATATAGTCAACCCGTCCGTACCCGGTTGTAAATGTGCATTGCCAACAGGATAATGTTTAAGCCCTTTAAAGGTTATAAAGTCCGTCATAGAAAAGCGGTTATTGATATAAATCAGGTTATTTAAGGGCTGCAAATGTTCGCTGAATATTTTAATATTCTTAGGGGATTAATCCCCCGATTTTGCAAACACGCGCCCAACCTTCATTTGGTCGCTTTTCCATAGATAAATGTCATTAAAAACGTCGTAAAAAGGGGTGATTCATAAAAGATAATTCGTTAATAAACAAGGGATTTATCCCTCGATTTTTTCCAAACAATCCCAATACATTTGCGGCTTAATCACTAACCTGTCACCCGTGATTGAGCGTATATGATGGACAAAACAAAAACCAGTGAACCGATCTATGTAGCCTTTGCAGAAGACCACATGACCGTAAGAGAAACCATACCCCTTTACCTTGAAATGCAGGGCGGGATCAAGGTGATTATCAAAGCGGCGAATGGAAAAGATTTATTGCAGAAAATAGAGCGTAGCGAGATCAAGCCCCAGGTGTGCCTGATGGATATCATGATGCCAAAAATGAATGGCTTTGAAACTGTTTCAAGGTTAAGGCATAAATGGCCGGACATTAAGATACTGGTACTATCAGGATTTCTGCGGGAAGAATACATCATTAAAATGATCCGCTCAGGTGCTAATGGCTATTTGTCTAAGGATTGCCATCCCAAAGAAATTAAGAAGGCTATTGTAGAGGTCATGCAAAATGGCATTTATAACAGTGAAAACTTTACGCCGAAGCTGATTGCGGCGGTAAGGGATAATGAGATAACGATTCCGAAACTAACGGAAAAAGAAATGCAATTACTTAAATGGTGCATTGAGGATATGACCTATGCGGAAATAGCACAACACATGCAAACCTCACAGAAAAGTATAGAAGGCTACCGCAATAAATTATTTCATAAGCTGGGCGTTAAAACAAAGGTCGGACTGGCCATGTATGCCGTCACCTACGGATACGTCACAATAGAACCAGGTATCAAGCCACAGTAAGATTTTTTTCACAGTTTAAATTTAAATAACATGAAAGTGATTACACTTTTAGGGGTGACTGCTATTGCCCTGTATCTAAGCTCATGCTCCACCAGAACGGTAGAGTTACCTGAAGGCTATATTGGCAAGGACACTGCCAATAAAATGATCGAAAGCTACCTGACCAGTATAGCCAGTGATACGGCTGACCTTCCGGCTCCTACCCTTAATTCGCTGATTATGGATGCAGATCTGCTTCGTAATTATCTCAGTAACCAGGAAATCAAAAAAGTCAAGGTCATGTTTGCCCATAGACTTGAATACATTAATTCAGGCCATGCAGGGCAGAATGCCGGTTTACGCAGTGATGCACTTACCATCATTCTTGCAGGATACAATAAGGAAGGCAATTACATCTTTGCACCTGGTAGAATGGTTCCTAATCACGCTACACCGTGTCCCCGCAACTGCCCTGATTTTGGTAGCGCATCCAATAATCTATTGCAGTAAATTTGCCGTTTTTTATATGACTACAGGGCTATCACTGATATACAGAATAACTATTTTTACGGTGGCCGTTTGTATTATTTTCAGGTACAAACGTGTAGATAAAGCGTCTAAAATAATTTGCTGGCTAATCTGGCTTGGGCTTCTTACGGAATCCATAGGTTATTATGCTGCCAAAGTGTATCGGAATAATTACCCCGTTTTCAATATTGCCTTTTTTGCGGAGTTTACTTTAATGAGCCTTTATTTCGGCTACAGTAATGAGGTGCTAAGAAAGAAAAAGATAGGTATTTATATTGCGCTGTCCGGCATTGTCCTCGGCCTTATAAATACCTTTTCTTTTCAGCCGCTTTTCACCACATTAAATTCTCATCTTCTTTTCTTAGAATGCCTTGTAGTAATGAGCCTTGCTGCATTATCATTCCACCATTTACTTATCGCAGACGATGTAAACATGAAGCTGCAAAGAATGCCACAGTTCTGGTTTCCCTGCATCCTGTTGTTTTACCAATGTGCGACGCTTTCCACATGGGGCATGTATGATAAGTTAGGAAGTAGTGATGCTGAAAAAGCTGCATCACTTGACATTTCAATTCTAACTATTAATATTATCACTTACCTGTCCTACGGTGCTGTCTTCTTTTTTTACCCCAAAATGAAAGTCCACTATGTTCAATCTTGACACCAACATGATTCCTTTTGCAATCACATTAACGATGATGGCCGTAATTTTTATTTTTGGCATCATCGCCTCCATGATTATTATTAAAAACAAACAGAACAGGAAGAGCAGGGAATACATGCAGGCACTGATTGATGAAAGGGAAAGAACGATGTACAGCATTTCTTTGGAGGTACATGATAACCTTACACAAATGCTTTCTGTTGCAAAAATGAGCCTGCATCTTGTTCCCGATGTTGTCTTACCTGGTGACATAAATATTGTAAAGCAGATTGGCAAAATGTTGGACACCCTTATCATTGACACCCGTTATATCAGTCACGCCCTAAACCCGGATTATCTAAAAAAGAAAGGCTTGTTGCCATCGCTGGAGGAAGTAGCCAAATGGGTAAACGATTCTAAGAAACTTAGTTGCAGGATAATGATTGAAGGAGAAGCTACCCGGCTGGACAGCCAGTTAGAGCTAATGGCATTTCGGATTGCGCAGGAAGCGATAAACAATACAATAAAGTTTGCAGAAGCAGATTGCCTTGTTATACGGTTGTCCTACACGGATAGCACCTTTCAAATGGCCGTAACAGACGATGGTATCGGGTTCGATACCAAAACAGATTCTTTTGAAGAAGGTGTCGGCATGTTGAGTATGCACCAACGTGCCAAGATTGTTGGCGGGCAGATTGATATCGTTTCCGCTCCTGACAATGGCACTTCGGTTATACTCAACATTTCCAACACCAATACTAACGCTTACGCAGCCTGATTTAAATAGATAGAGACTACCAATCGCCCTTTTCGGCTTTCTTCCTGATAGCAGCTTCCCATTTATCTTGTTGTTCCTCTATACTTTTTTTCGTTTCTTTAAATAACTCCCGTCTTTCGGATTCAAAAGGATCGAAAAATGTCTTCATGATATTAATATGACCCGATCTAAGTGCTTTGTCATTAAGATCAAGCGATAAGCCCCTGTAATTAAAGTGGCCTATAACTTGCTTTATTCCCGATTCATCAGGCTCCAGTGAATACTCAACGATCCCATTAGTCTTGAAGGTATTCCATTTAAATTCGCCGAATTGCATTTTGCCACCTACGGTTGCGATTTCGCTGTCTTTAATAATCTCCCTCAATAGATGAAAATGAGTGTAGCCAGGCTTTTTAAGGGCAATCAATTCTTCCGCTTTAATAATCGCATTTGAATCCCCCAAATAAATAGGTGTATTAGTTAGTACCATTTCATCCTTTTTAAAATACACCGGTTGACCAGGTGCATCCTGGAAAGCGTAAAATTTGTACAATTTGAATACTGCTGTTTCCAAACAATAGCCACCAAAGAATACAGAGGATAACCCACATTCATTATGGATGCTCATGAGTGGCCTGGACACCTGCTCATAAACACCAAAGGCAATATTGGATAGATTTTCGATTGAAATATCTGACTGGTCGGGAACAGCTTGAATGTTGGACAGCACCTCCCCAATTGTATCAGCCAGAATGCTGCCGTTTAAATAGCTCCCGGCAAAGCATAACCCATAATTAGTCCGATGTAATAATTGGGGCTCTTTATATGGGTCGTCATGCGGAGTAGGCGCATACACTTCAACCCCAATTTTAAAAATTTTCGTTGCTTCATCAGATGTTACTTTCTTTTCTGCATCTGTCAGCCTTGAATCCGAAGCCAAATAGGCTGCATTTCCATTTCTCCATGCTAAACATAGTGTCATAATACGTCTTGTTTTTTTATAAATAATTACGGTCATTAAACCCGATTGAAGTATTATATATTTATAAAGGAGAAAGTTTGCACTTGCCCTGAAATAAATATTCATAAACCGGTTTATCCGATGTTCTACCCGACCAATAATCATGTATCATATTTGCCGCTTGTAAAAATGTTGCATTGTTTGGGATCAAATCCCATAAGTTCATATCTCCCTTAAATGGCGTTCCGCCTTCGATAATTTCTACTGCTACAATTTGTGCTATAGATGTTGTCCCAGGAACACTATTCTGGTCGATGAAATACTGGCAGTCTTCAGGATTGCCAAACAAGAAAAAGGACTCTTCCCGGCTGGGCTTATCAATGTGTTTTGCAACCCTTACCATCTCGCAGATGTACTCCCACAAATAATTCCCCTCATCGAATACCTCGATTTCCATTTCAAAAAGAGATTCAACAAATGCAATCAAATATCTTTCCTCAATATAATACCCTCTATGGTTTTCATTTTGGGTGATCGCAAATAGCTCGAACTGTTTGTCAACTGAACGGGGCAGCGTTGGTAAATACGCATCGCCTTGTAAAGCCAGATTGTTATTTATACTAAAGAAGAAATCTAAAGGCAGATCAAGTTCATTTGAGTAGCGGGTGATAAGGTCAAGCAGTGGCTCGTGACTATCTTTATCACAAAGAGTTTGGCTGTAATTCACAATAGCCGTATCTATTGTTACTTCCGAAGATAATGGGTAAACAACTTTGTAAAATGTCATTAAAAATGGGGTTTGTTTTTGATAAATTATTTGGTGCTATCCGATTTTGGTTGATATATCAGGAGTAGAACATCATCCTCTTGCTTTACTCCTGTGATGTGTTCATGAATCTTGGGATAGTTTATAATGTAGCCCTTATATCCGATTACCCTAAGTATCAGAATATACAATAGGCGATGAAGCATAATTGAGATATAATGTAATTCCAGAAATGCCTTCTCATTCTTTCTATGGTCAACCGGCATTCTACCATGAAGAAATTCGTTTCGGTTTGAGATACATTTTTCCTCTTCTTCACTCAAATTATAATCCAGCCATTTAAATGGTGCTGTAAGCGTGTCGGTACTCGTTGGTTTGTTCCAATCGTTGAGTCTATTGTTTAAAATTTCAAATTGTTTTTCGTCAATAACCTTATCAAGTTTCAATTTCGTTAGCACTTCATCCATGACTGGTTTTACCGATGTATTGTACAACTTCTTTTCTACTACTGGTGGACGTTTTTGGGCAAATATTCCCTTTATAACATGGCAGATAGCTTCAAACGCCACACAATAGGCAGCAGCCTTAACTTCCGGCCTGCTGACATTCGCCTGTAAAATCACAACAGAAGCCCTTGAAAGCCCTTCATGCTGATAAAAAAGCTCACAGAGTTTGCAAAAATGCTCATTGCTAAACTTAGTGAGCATTTTTTTCAAGCCGTCTTTTCCCATTTCGTCTTTTGCAGATACACCTGAATTTTCAGCAAAAGCTATTAATGCACCAACCGGGTTATAAGTAATCATTCCATAACCTGTTAACAAAGATTCACTGAGCGCAGTATAATGAAGATTTAGACCACCTTGAAACTCTATATTGTCAGAGCAAATAGTAAACCCTTCATTCAAATGTAAATCGCCCTTTAAAAAACCGTATGCCTGCAAGATTGTATTTGCAGCGAGCAAAAATTTTCTATGTTCCATTTTCTGCAATGAATCAACTCCCCAAAACTTTTTCTTGTTGATCTTGATTGAAATTAAATGGAAGTACAGGTCTTTAAAATTGACATCCATAAATTCACAATTGCCGGCATTAATATCAGACTTAAAATTTCTATGCTCAAAATCAGCAAACGAAAAATGCACATCAGGTACAGGAATCAATAGCCTGTGAAACTTATTATCAAGATCGGCAGTGGGATCACTATAAAGTTGACTGATACTCCCTGTTACTTTAAAGTCGCTTTTTGTATTTATCGGACTGAATCCAAAAAAGGAATTACCTTCTTTAACCGTAAAAGTCTGCCCCTTCGGTGAGGTAATTTGATAGGGCTTTTTATTTTCGTTCGGTATAGATGCAACCTTTTGCGCATCGCCATTGGAAGCCAGTAGCACACAACTTAACCTTAACTCATTTGCAGTTCGGGAAATGAGTGCTTCCTTTTTATTTAAAACAGGAATGTCACTCGTGATCGTCCATTTATGCCGGATAAGAATAGGGTTAATCAGAGAAATGGTATCAGCGAAGTATTTACTAATAACAGATGTTTTTATCGGTTCCATAATAGGGTTAGGTAAAAAATAAAAAGGATACCTGTGTTGAACAAGTATCCAAATTTAGTTATTATAAATGAGGTGTTATCAGCCAACATTTAGGCCGCCTGAGCCGGGCTGTCCGGTAATATTGCAGCAATGCTGATTTCTCCGGGTGGTGCATACCTTCCCTGTGCATAAGCCATACCATCTTCTACACGGATAAGCACGTCCACATCATGCGCAAAAGTCTGGCCACCCCTGAAATTCCCGCCTTTGGTAGCATGGAAAATACCAAAAATGGATGTACGTGGTTTGTTGGATTTAATCAGGGATTTAAAGGCCACTTCATCCATTCCGGCATCGCTCACGCTGTCCACAAAAACGAATTGGTACATGCTCAGATTACCGGGCAGCTTATTGGCAAAATCCAATCCCGGTACATTGGCACGGTTGCGGATCACTTTATCCTGCAAGGTATAACCATGTCCTTCCTCAAAGGCACAATACAAAACCTTACCATAGCGTGTAAACTCTTTAGCCATATCTATGGCCACCGTAGATTTTCCCTGCTTGGGTTTACCATAAACCATAGCTGAAAATCCGGGTTCAGGATCACCGATCAGTTTCCGGTATTTCCCCTGCAAACCCATTGTCCTGAACTTCTGATTGACAAGTTCATTGGCAGACATAATCTTTAAATCCTCGCCTGGTGCGTCAAAAGGTATTATCTGTGCGGTGCCGGAAAGTCCTGAATGCTTTGCAGCTTTTGCGCCTGATGCCTTTACTCCTGCATCCCGCAGACGCATATCCATGATTTCGGTATTAATATCAAATCCATAATTGCGGCCTGAGCCGCTCAGTGCTGCGCTACCGGTCACTTTTGCCGGGTTCCGTAATAGCGACATGGTAAGCTGCCTGGCCTGAATTAGCTTTTGAGCAATTGTTTTACACAGGCTGGGTGCTACGGTATCGCTAAAGGCACGATCTAACTCGCAATCCTGTAAGTTCCTTACCTTTTCCTGAATAAGTTTATAGATCACCGCATTCTGGCTACGGGTGAATCCTGCCAGGTCTTTATCACACGGGCAGCCGAATACCGCTATTTCACCAATCCCGTTCAAGGCATAGTCATTCAGGTTCACTACATCATTTTCGCTGTTCAGGTAGGCTTCAATCGCTGTCTTCGCCTTCCTGATGTCCTTTGAATAACGATCATCGTCCAGCTTACCGGAACCAGCAGCGCGCTCGATCCGCTGAAGCAGTTTGCCAGCGCGTTCTTTCATACCAGTTCTGCCGGAGATATTGACAAACTCCAGCATGATGCCAACGCCTGCCGATTTCTCTACGCTGTCTGCGATTGCCTTATACGCCTTGAGTTTAGCAGCAGAAAGGGTCAGATGCAAAGCACCAACCGACCTGGCTTGTTCCAGTGCAGATTTAAGCCCGTTATTCATCGTGGCAATCTCACTCTTGTATGGAGAATCCTTTGTCACCTTACGTTCGACAATTGCCTTATTGAACGCCCTCCATATAGAAAGCACCTGGTCATAGGTCTTATCCTTATCGTGCAGGCTGATGTAACGTTTTACCAATGCTATATCAGAAGGGATGTGTTCTACAATGGCAGCATCTACTTTGGGTTCTTCCGGTGCGGCTTTGGCAGGCTTTTTTGCTTTGGTTCCCGGCTTTTGCACCACTGTCTTTGCTGCCTTCTTAGCCGGTGCTGCAGGCGATGTTTTTTTCTTCGGTTCTGGCGCTGGCTGCCCCAGGAATTTTTCCATTAGCAGGAAATAAGCATCAATTGTCGTTTTGGCAGTAGGTGTGCGATCATATTTGGCATTCCATTTTTGCGTAAATGCTTTGCCGGTATTTAGCCCGTCCGATGCTTTAGACCAGTCTATCTTTGCTTCTGCTTCTTTGTAATTGTGGATAGTGATTTTCATAAATCTTATTGTACGGTGAGAATAATTGTAATAATTAAGCAGCCTTTCCGTAGAGTTCCAGCTCCAGGGCTATAATGACAGTTGCGGCTTCGGCTTCCAATTCCAGTAATTCAAGTTCTTCCTCTTCTTCCTGGGTCAGCGGTGCAGGTTCGGGTTCCGGCATTTTGATAATCTTGCGGTCGGCATATATTTCGTCTTGCTTAACATATTGCAATTGCCCGTTGGCAATATCAACAGCGCAATTGTTGACTTTCTGTATCACCCTGATGAGTTCGTCCAGGTTCTCCAGGTTTACAAAGGCAACCATCTTATCCGCCCGCTTCTCAAAATTGTTCCCCTCTACCAGCTTTAGTATCTCTTCGTTAAGGAACACGTCACCACTGCTGGAACGGGAAGCCGAAACGATGAGTTTAAAAGATGAACTGCTGACACGGAATATCCCGATACCGGTATTGGTGTTGATGGAATTTCCATTGGTAAGGGAGCGGATCAGGGGGAGTGCCTTGATAATCGGTACCGAAACTTTATCCTTTAGCTGTTCATACGGATTCCAGTACTCGGACATAAGGATGCCCTTTTTCACCTGCCCATCCAAAGTCGTATAGCTGATGAGCTTACCAGGATGGTCAGCAAAAGCCTGTAGCAGATTACCGGTGATGATATACCTTATCTGCCGGTCAACATAGCTGTTATTGATCCATTGTTCCCAATTATCCAATAAGGCAAACCGGTCTATGGGATCGTCCTTGTCACTTGCGCCGATTATAGAAGTAATTGCTTCTGCGTTGGATGCCGGTATAACAATATACTTGTTGCTGTTAGAGATCGCAAAACGCAGCTTGATATTGGAAGGCGCAAAAGGGTTTTTCTTTTTCCAGTCAATCAGATAGCCCACAAATACAGATGGCACAAGATCAACTTCGCCGATATAGCGAACGGGATAATTCAGTACCTGGCCTATATAAAAGAAAGGCAATATCCTATTGAGGTACAGTTTACGATCAGATGCTTTTTTGGTCGCCTGTGCCAGTTTTTTCTTTCGGGTATCTTCCAGTTCTGCCTCGCGTTCACTGATTGCCTTACGCCAGGCTTCCATATCCTCAGACAGCTTTTTAATTTTCTTTTCCTGCTGTACATTCTTGAGCAGTTTATCTATCTGCTCATTAACCTCCTGCTGTTCTTCTTCGAGGATCACGCTACCATACTTCTGAAATTCATTTATCAACTCCTGCTGTATCTCCAAAGCCGTCCTGCCACCAAGCGAATCGGTGAGCAGGTTATTGAGTTCAGTTGCAGTAAAAGGCTTGCGAAGCACATTTACATTTACCTTTTCCAAAATACTGTCCTTGCCAAAAACGCTTTGCGCCCCTTTGCCCATTTTAATAATGCTTGTGGCTACCGTTTCGGCTTCGAGGTTCATTGCCTCTACTTCCAGGTCATATTCACCGGTCTGCTTCAGGTACTCGATATACTCATCATATTTCAGCGACATTTCATCATAGAACTCCTGTTGCATCTGCGTGGACAGCACTGCCACCCGTCCGCTTACTTTAACAGCAGCATCTACAAGCGAATCATTCTCATTCCTTTTGTCGGTACCTTTTATGGCAACCGGGTGATCCAGCAGATCGTTTATATCCGGGCGTTCGGCAAGGTATTCTGCAACCAGCTTATCCCCGTATTTATTGAGGAAGTCCGGCACACTCAGGATTTTGTTTGACTGCCGCTGGTTGGAAGTGGTATTGGCATCCAGGCTCTTGAGTTTACGTTGCAGGATCATCATCATACGCAGTTCGGCAGGCACCGCAGAGGTAACATAATCATAGATCGGCTTAGAAATCTGCCCGGTACGGTTGATCCTTCCCCGCTTCTGTACTTCCGTGTTGATGTCCAGTTCTGCCTGCAATACGATCATAACCCTTTGCTTCACCGCAGTCGCAGGGACTTTGGCAGTCGGTATCGCATGAGCGGACGCGCCTGTAGATCCTGCCTGATTAATGAGCAGTACATCGGCTTCGTTATTGTTGAACAGCCGGAAAGCATCATTGGTGTTTAGCCGCCTGCGGGTATGGACGATCCCTTTTGAGTTATCTTCATTTAAATGCAGTTCGTATTTACGTCCTGTAACTTCCGCAACTGTAAAACCGGCCTGCCTGATATGCTTGATGATTACATCAATAGGGCTAATGGTAATGCCGGTGGAAACCGTGTCGATCAGCGTTTCTATACGCTTGTATTCGATCTGAGCCAACAAGGATAGCTCCTTGACTTCAAACGAATGGTGACTTGGTGTACCGTCCGGCAATTTAACCGTATAGCGCAGTACGCCTTCCAGCCCTTTGCGCAGTACCTGCGAAAAATCGGTTTCGATTACCGTATCATCACCAGAGGTCATTTCGGATTGTGTGACAAGTTCCTCCACAAAACTGCCCATAGTAGATGAAAAAGCGATCACCGGCTTTTTGCCTTCCTTCAGTCGCATGATTGCCTGCTCGGCCACCGCTTCGGCTTTCAGCGAAAAAAGCATCTGGTTGATTACCTGGAATATCTTGCTGAAGTAAGGTTCATTATCAACGCCTGCCTCAGAAGTGCCTTCCCGGATTGCTACTTCTTCACCATCCTTTGCTGCCTCTTCGTCCAGCACACTCACTTCCGCATTAATATAGTCCTTCTGGAAGGCAATAATATCCCGCATCACCTGGGTGATATTGTCAGAGATAGCCCGATGTTCGGCTGCTTTATCATCCAGTGTGATATAGTTGACCTCTACACCTTCGTAACTTCTTTCACGCCGCAGCATCTGTCCTTCTTGTACTAACTGCGCGGAAAGAACTTCCTGTAAAGCAACACCGCCTTTAGTGATAGAATAAATGAGGCTTTCGCTGCTCAGGTTACTATCAGAAATAGCTGTACGTAACGCATAAATGGGCATGTTGTCCGGGCGTTTGGCAAAGGTGGCCGAAAGGAAAGTCACGCCCCTTGTCAGACGTACCACATCTTGCAAGAACATACCGGTTTGTGAGGAGCCGGAACTGTTATGCGCCTCATCCATGATAAAAATATTATCCTCGGCAATCGATTTTAGAAAATTGGGCTTGAGGGGTTTCTTTTCAGAGCTATTAAATTGTGTGTAAGTAGCGCACACAAAATCGAATTGTACCGGAATTTTCCCGCTGCTAAAAACCTCCGATTGCTCACCTGGCGGTAGTGCCTGGTATATTACATTGCCGTCCTCATCCTTAACATCGCTTTTGGGTTCCCTGCTGTTAACGATAAATGGCCGCAGGTTGGCACTTCCAATTGCTGCAAGGTCACGGTATATATCAGAAAACAGGTTGGCCTTTTCGGTGAGAAAAATAGGGGTTAGCCCTTGCTGGCAGCCATAACGGATAATAGATGCAGCAACCCGGCCTTTACCGATACCGGTCTGGTCGCCGATCACCATGCCCTGTCCCCTTGCCTCAATATTATAGATAGCCATTGCAACGGCATCAATCTGTTCAGCGGACAGAGCCTTGCACATCTCCAGCTTAGTGCGGTAGCCCAGGCGGTCGCGTACAAAGTTGTCAATATCGCCGCCCACTTCCCGTTCGATCAGTGCGACTGCTTCCTGCGTTTCAAAGGCCATACTGTCCGGCACCTGAGTATCAAGTACCACGCAGGCATCGGAAGCTGGCTGATAGGGTGCGCCCAGACCTTCGTCCTTCACCATTTTCATAAAGGCTGCGGCTTCCCGCTCCAATTCAGCAAGGTCACTATCTACTTCCTCTTTGGTTGTATTATTGTAGATAACGACACGAAACTTATCTTTCTCCAGTTGGGCTTTGATCGCCAGTACCCGTTCTCCGGGAATGCGAACAGCTTCTATTACTTTACGGGCATAGAGAAATTCATCTTCAGGCTTCAGGTCAAAATTCCGACACAGGTAAGGGACGCTTTGCCCGTACACTTCGTAAATATTACCTTCCTGATAAATAATAATCTCATCAAAACGGGGTTCTATCTCCAGCATCCGTTCCAGCTTCCGGTATTGTTTATATTTTTCAGCGCGGGTTTTCATTATCATTGATTTTTGTTGTGTTGGTGCTTCGGGCTTTTCCAGTTCGTCAATCATGGCGTAAGGCTTTCCTGATTTGCGTAAAACGTCATCAATCCATTGCCTGCCTTCTGCCGGTAGCCGCAGCAGTAATATTCCATCGCCCTTGTAATCAAAATGCGCGGAAACATTCGTTTGGGTTATCTGCGCCACATCAAATATTTCTGTTCCTTTATCACTACCGTAAACTTCATAGTGCATATCGTTACGCAGCAAAATGAGCCTGCCTTCGTACCGCTCTTTCAGCGGCAGGTACTTTTGTTCGTAGCGTTTCGCCAGTGTACTCATGTATGGCTCTTTAGTTTGTGGTGTTAGCTGCTCCATTGCTGTTGTAAAGCGATCATAGAGGTCATCAAAAGTGTTGGCGATCTTATCATGCTGCGGATTATACAAAGGGGCTACGCCACCGGCAACTGCTTTCCTGCCGTTAATGAGAATGATGCGGGTATTAAAAGAAGTCCCTTGCCGGGAAAATAAATTTCGCCCGTTGATATTGATGACATCAAGGACATAATAACGGTTATAGAGGTAATTAAAGAAGATACGGTTTCGGCCTCCTTGTATGCGCCCGTGTTTTCCCCAGCGGGTATGGCCACCCATAATGACCGCAGCACGGCCATCCCTGCTCATGGATTCCAACGCTTTCAATGCCATGAGGCCATCAAGGGTATCAATCTTATAGGTATCGAAAAAGACCGGCTTACGCAGGGTGCCAAATGGCGGGTTCGTAATTACTGCTGAAAATGTATTGCCGATGTCGCTATACGAAAATGCTTCGGAAGCGTCCCGATTCCATACGTTTGCAAATCCCTGAGTCTTCAGGTTGCGGTTGCGTACTTCATCCACTTCGTTTACATAAATACGCTCCGGCCTGCCAGCTATGGTGAGCAGGCCATTACCGGCAGAAGGTTCAAAGCCATAACCGCCGACCTGGTGCAGCTTATCCAGCCCTGCAAAAATACCCATCAAAAAACCGATGGGTGCGGGTGTGGAATATTGCTGGAGAAGCATACTCATACTTGTGCGGTGGCTTAAATTGACCTGGCTTTTATACAGGGTAACAATTTTATCATAACGATCCCGGAGCGTCCCTTTGCCTTGCGCCAATTCCCTTGCACAGCGGACAATAGCCAGCTCCGTGAGTTCCTTTACTTCGGTCTTATCCGTAATGGCCAGAGCCGCCGCCAGCCTTTCTACTGTAAGTTTGGTGTGGTGCTTCTGTGCGGTCAAATCCTGTTGCATAATGGCAACAAAATCTTCCCTCGTTACAGGCAATCTTCTTTCTACCGGAGTTGCAGTTTTGCTTTTCATGATACCGCTTAGTTCTTTATCGGGGTTTGATCTTAATTTCCGGGCTACAACCCTTACTACTGCTACGCTGACAGCGTTCCCCAATAGTTTATAGCGTTGTGTATCCGATATTTCTTTTGTTTGGCCTTCATACGAGCCGTACTGCGTCCAGTTGTCCGGGAAACCCTGCAAGCGTTCGCACTCCACTGGTGTCAGCCGCCTGATACCGACTTTGCTGCGGATATATGTTTCACCCCGACCATGTACTCCCTTGCTGTAGGTACTGGTTATCGTTGAGGCAATATCTTTGCCCCCTTGCCCCTTGCTTCCGATCTTTTCAGGTAATTGATCGCCCGTGGGGACAGGAAATATTTGCGGGCAGGACGATCCTCTAAGATGTCCGACAAGGTAGATGCGCTGGCGGTGTTGGGGAAGAAACCAGGCTGTATCAAGCAACTGCCATTGTATCTCATAAAGCCCAATGTCGGCAAGCGTTTCAAGGACGCTTTCAAAGTCTTTCCCGCCATTGGAACTGAACAGCCCTTTGACGTTCTCAAACAGAAATACACGGGGTCGGTATGCTTTGATGAGCCGGACGGCTTCAAAGAAAAGACCGCTTCTTTTACCTTTAAGCCCTTTGCGCCCGCCAGCGATGCTGATGTCCTGGCAGGGAGAACCGAAGCTGATAATATCCGGTGCTGTGATCGCAGTCTTGCCGATGTTCCTAATATCTCCAAGTTGACGGGCATGAGGAAAATTATATTGATAGTTGGCTACGGCATGTGCGTCAATCTCAGAAAAATAGTGTTCAGAGAACCTGAAACCTGCTTGCTTTAGTCCGAAAGCAAAGCCACCTGCACCGCTGAAGAGATCGAGATAAACGATCTGCTTTCCTTTGCCCAATCTATTTTTCACTATTTAAGTCCCCTCATCAGTTTCTTGAAATATTTGTCGCGGTCTAAGGGCTTATTGGGTTCATAATATTTGCCATTGACAAATATTGCCTGTACGAACATATTCTGGCAAATGCGGTTGACTTCTGTTTGCGTAAGGCTATCAGGATTCTTTACTGTAAAGCGGTGCTTTGTTCTTTCTGATTGATGCGTTATTGTTATGCTCGCCATGTGTTTTATGAATAATGTTTGTTAATCGGTACAGGAACAAGGCGCGTCATACATCTCCAGATCGTCAAATAATTTGAGTTGTTCCTTGTCGGCATTCAGTAAATCTTCCCACCGGTAATGCCTGCCCAATCCTTTAATTTCACGTAGCGTCTCTTTGGCATTACGTTCCAGTGAAACAGCCCTTTGTTGTAGTTCGGCAGGCAGTGACAGGATTTCGCCACGTTTCATATTAGGGCAGAAAAAGCAGCTCGATTTGGGTGGCAGACATAACCCGGCATTTATTATTTCCTGTTTACAGCGATTTCTATCCCAGCCCCATTCAATAAGGGGATAGCAGGGATTGTATTTCTTGTCACCGGGTCGCACGCGCCGGACTTCACCGGCATCAAAGCCTATATATTTGATTACTGCCCTTTGGTTCTTCCAGCTCTTCTTTGCCTTTGCAAAATGGTTAACCCACTTTTCCTGCGGTGCTATTTTGAACTTATGTGAACACTGTTTATGTCCATAAGCAATGGAGGGCAGTTGCCGGTAGTGCAGGCAGTGCTGTTCCAAAGTCTTTGCATCCCCATTTTTTGAAACACGTCTGATAATGGTAATCCTTGCTTGTCCATGCTTACGCAGCCATTTATTAAATCGCCTGATGAAAGCATAAGTTTCCGGTTTTTCTGCTCCGGTATCGGAAAACAGAATGGCATCCAGCTTCGTGCCATTCAGGGTAAGGGCAACGATCATAGCCGTGGAATTAATCCCGCCACCATACGCCGCTATTTTTACAGGTTTCATGTCAGTGCTGCTTTTCCTTTAAATCCCTGATGAGAAAAAAAAAGCCGCAATGGTCGCAATGCCTCCTATTGCTTTGGCTACTGTGTCGGTATTATCCTTTATGTCGGTAATCACGTCCTTAGCTTCCTGCTTCACGTCCTGGATAACCTGCTGCGCTTTGAAGACCAGACCACGAACACCGGACGGTGTGCTGTTCCAAACATACTGCTTGAACTCCGCCATTGTGATCTTGCCGTCTTTGACAATATTTACGGCAGGGTTCTGGCTGGCAATCAGGGAAGCGGACAGCCTGCTGGTGGAGAACACATAATTATCCGGCTTACCAACTGCCGCCGGAAAGAATGTGACCAGGTACACATCAAAATAGCTGTGCATTTTACCCCGGTAGGGCTTAAAATATTCTTTTACCCAATCGAGCTGCTGTAAATGGTTCCGCTGTAACATGCTTTGCGGTGCGCCAGGGGCGCCACTGGCCGATGTCCATTGCAGCAGACCCGCAGCTATCAGCCTACCTTTTTGTATGTTCTGCGCAGATGCTTTCAGCTTGCTTTCTGCGTACATAACCTGCATCAGCCAATTGGGGTCTATTTGAAGCCCGGCGGCAATATCAGTAACCTTTTGGGCAAAGGCTGCGCGGATACCCACCGGAATATTGGGATGATCTATATGAATAAGGCTCATGGCTCGTAATCTTAAATAAGTGAAAATTTGTTGTTGAACAGCAGGTCGAAAGCCCCGCCAACACCGCAGAATTTCAGGATATGGTTGCTGGTTTCCTGCTTTTTCCCGGAAGACAAACCGGAGTTGCGTATTACTTTCACAAGTCCTGTAGTATCGGATACCGGTGTTTTATAAAAGCTATAGTTCGGCCCTGTATTGTAGGCGCTCATCACCTTGTCCAATCGCAGTATGCTGCCGTCTATAAACTTCGGGTTCTGGCAGAGAAACTGTAAATAAATAGCACCCATCAGCACGTTAAATTCTGCTCCGGCGGTAGTATTGGATTTAGCCAGGGCAAAGGCTGCATCTTTACTTACGGCACCACCCTTGCCGAAAGAAGGAAATGATTTTTGTATAATAGGAATGGCTTTTGCAATGACCCCGGCAGGGGCAATCCATTTCTTCCCATCCGCATACATTGTTCCTTGCAGGTAGTTCAGGCAATCGGCTATGGTTGTCTTGCCGATCTGCATCAGACCAACATAAGTACTGTTAGTGGTCTGTTGTTTGCCCCCGCTTTCCACGGCTGATTTGGCTACCAGTAATTGTACAGGTAAACCAGTCACAGCCGCCGCCTGACGGAAATACGGCAACCATGTAGCTTTGATCCGGTTCAGAAAAGTGAGCATATCACTTTGCGAAAACGGATTGGCTGCATTTATAGAGGGAAAGGATTGGGTACGAAGTGCCATAAAAACAAATTATTTGCCGGGGGTAATGATGATCTCTGAATTTGCTGCGGTATCAGGGGCTGCGCTGCTGTCCAACGGCGGCAATACAGATAAACCCGGCTTTTCAGGCGGCCCCATATTGTAGCCTATCATACAAAGCAGTGCAATGCCACCCAATACATACCAACCTGTATTAGTTTGCTGCTGCATTTATTTTCGTTTAACGATTTTGTGTTTTTGGGGAATCGGCTTACTTACTTTGCGGATGATCTTTGGCACCGGCTTCTTTGACAGCACCGCTACCGGAGCCTTGCCGGTAATGATCTGTCTGTACAGGGCTTCGGAAATTTCAGAAACACGGAAGCGTTTCTGTATGGCCGCCCTGGTCATGGTTCCGAAATAGCCCGTTGCAGACACACCCAACTTCCGTTGCACTTCTTTTACATAGGCGCTGGTCGTACCAAACTTCAATGGGAAGATGGTTGACTGGCTAACCGCAGGGACTGCTGCCGGAGTAGTGGTGGACTGGCTTGTAATTGCTATTGGCTGCTGAATGGCAGTAGTGGCGCCGGGACGGTAAGACGCCGGAAGCTGCACACCCATACGTGGCTTGCCATTTCCAATAATCAACGGGTTGGGATTTTTCACGCCGGAACGCTGCGCAAACTTTTTAGCCTGGTCGGATTGGAAACGAAGGCTTTTATTGTTGCGGGCTTTCTGCATTGCCAGTAGTTTTGCCTGGTCAGACTGGAATCGGATTGACTTATTGCCGATCACCGGTTTGCCGTTCGCAAAGTAGGTTGTTGCCTGAGTGGAACTTGTAGCAGGTAAAGGCGTAGTCTGCCGGTTGGTATTAATTGAGGACGAGGGTCGGTAAGGTGTATAATTACCACCGCCGCCACTACGGCTACCTGAAGAAGATGAATAACTGTTGTCACCCTCATCTGCGCTTTCTGCTTCTGGATCTTCTTCCTCTTTATCCGCTTCGCCAGCTTCGGGGTCTTCGCCGCCTTCCTCATCAGTATCTTCCGAAGGTGCTGTTTTTGCTTGCGCCTGCACATACGAAGGTGCCGGTGCCGGGTCGATCTGCGGCATGGCAGCTTCTCCAGCATTAACCTGTGGTAGCAAAGAAGCAACATCATCGGGTATTGCAGCCGTCACGGGTGCTGCTTCCTTTTTTTTCATGCTGGTGAGCAGTATAAGCAGACCAGCACCAATACCTAATGGCAGTAGCATACTGCCTTTACCTTTTTCGCTCATCGCTGAATGTTTATGGTACGTGAATAGTGAATGTGTGCATTGGGATTTTTGAAATACACCCGTTGTTCCAGCACTTTAGGGCTGAATATCCATAGCCAGGGATTTTTACGTTTGCTGTAAACAACCTGGGTCATGGAATCCCGGCTAATGATATTAACAAGCTGCTGTCCCTCGTGGGCAATACCGGAAACGTCATAAAACTCGTCATGGTAGCTGAACACATTATAGCGCAAGGTGTCTTTCACAGGCTCTGAACCGGCAATACCTGTACCAGTTTGCGACACCCAGGAAACACTGTCCCTGAGTTGCGCTATGATCTCCTTTTGCTGCTCAAAGGATACGGTGGATACTGCACTTACATTGCCCATCTTTACTTTCATCATCCCGATCTCTTTGCGTAATTCAGGGAACAGTTCAGCCAGTTCTTTCTGCTTCAGCTCCAGTACCCCCGTTTGGCTGGCTATCTTCCCGTTGGATAGTAGTACCTGCTCCTGTTCCTGGTTGAAGAGGCTCTGATTGTGGCTCATTCGACCCATTTCCTTGTGCATGGCCTTTAGTTCCCGGAGTAGCAGGAACACGGTCACGCTTATCATGATGCGCCATATCAGAGGCGACTTGAGTGTTGTCAGTATTAATTTCATCTTCTTTGGTTTTATGAAAGGAATAAGCGGTTAAAACGACGTAGAGATAAACCCCGCATAAGCGTATTGCAGCTTCAATGCGTTCAGGCAAACCGAGTGCTTTTACCATATCGAAATGGTCATTGACAATAATGGCAAAACCATATACCAGGGTTATGATGAGCCACCGCCGGATACTGATACGCGGTGTGGCATTTGATAGCCTTTCGATAAATTTGGTATTGAAGCGCATAACGTGAATATGTGAGGTAAAAGAACCGGCAGACCAAAGCGTGCCGCCGGTTCTCAGGGTTATTAGAAGGATGCCGGACGGTAATCCACTATTACGGTTTCAGGGAATTTGTCTGTGAACGGCACATAGAATTGAATGCTGTTCGGTTCGCCCTGTTTGCCAAAATCATAGTCAATGCCATAAGCCTGGCGCAGACCATTTCGGTACACCTTAATACTTCCGTTTACAATCTGGCTGGTGTTGATCTGTAGGAACACACGGTCGCCAGCCCTCAGCTCAGGGAATGTTTCAGTAACCTCATAGTAGCTATCCAGGCTGCGGCTGGACTTAGGAATCCATTGCCTCATTTCATAATCCCATACCAGCACCACGGTGCCGCCTTTGCTTACTTCCTGAGCGATAATCAAATCAGGGACATAAACATCGTCCATCGCATCCAGGTTACGGGGGACTTTAGTCCAGAAATCGGCTGTAAGGTCAGCCCGTAGCGGATTTTGAGGAGTGCCATTACCTGTGAGGGTCACATCCTGCGTATTTTGTGCAACGACTGCAAGCAATGCAGAGAGATCGACAGGATAGGTCGAACCGTCTGTTTCGGTAATGATAAGCCTGTACACCCCTGAGCTTGAGTTTTCCAGCTTCGCATCTGCAACATTAATATCCGTTTGATTGATAGCGAGCTTTGTGGATACTACCTGCTGATTGCCATCTTCCGCAGTGTATTTAATTACAAGATCACCACCTGTGATCTCAACGGAGTTCAGTCTGGTGACGGTTTCACCTGTTTTAATCAATCCTCCAATATTGGCAAACTGTAGTTCACCGTTAGCATCGGATAAAGGCACCATGTTTACTGCGGGTGCTTTCTGAATTTGCTTGTCAAGCCTGATTCTTGTTTCTGCCATTTGTTGTAGCGTTTTAAATTGTTATGAAAATTTGACCGGTCTTTAGAATTGATAAATGAACTGGAGGCTGTCCTGCGCATTGAGCGAGAACGAGAATGAAACCGCCTTGCCTTCCAGGTTGTAGTCTTTATTGCGGATCTGTACAATGCCGTTGAGGATAACCAACAGCAACGGTGTTGCAGGAGAATATTGCAGATAGAAAGTCCGCTGCCCGGCTGTCTGAATAGGTGCTTCCACGCTCCAGTTTTCACGGTGTCCACCGCCATCACCACCGCCGCCGATCTCCCGGAAGCTGCTGAGGTTATAAACATCCTCGCCATTTTCCAGCCATATCTCGTCATTCACCTGGTCGCCCAATAATTTGAGCAATTCCAGTAGCGAGAACTCTTTATATTGCCCGGTACGTTGTGACCGGAGTGAAAAACTTGCCATTGTACTTTTTGTTTGTAAGTGTTTAGCAGGGGTTATACGGCATCCTTATCCACCCATCGGTGGAAGCCGTCCACAGTCTTGAATTGGGTATAGGCTTTTTGCTCTTGCGGATCTGTCAGCTCCATAAGGCGGGTACCGAGGATCGTATTTTCCGGTACACTTCGGTGAGGCAGCAGGTTACTGTCCAGTATTGTTGCGGGTCTTTTGGTAACAAGCACTTCACCGGCATACCCCATACCCGCCATCTGTTTCATCAGGGTGTTCATGTGGCCTACACTGATAAAGGTTTGACCGGTTTTCTTTTGCAGGGCTGTAAGGGTCTGCTTCCCAAATATGCTGTCAGCAATAAGTTCACCCTTCTTCGCTGCCTTCTTGTCTTTGAAACCGAGCCATTTTTGCAGACGGTAAACATCCTGTCCCTTGCTGCCGCTTTTCAGGATCGGAGAAGTATCTTTCCCCGTAGCCGGTTTAGGAAGAATGGTTTCCAGTAGATTGGTGAACGTGCTTGTAACCGACTGTGTAATGGAGCGGAAGAGCGTTTGGCTAACGGTAGCTACGCCAAACTTTTTGACCAAAGCGGCTTCTGTATTAGCACCGAAGGCACCATCTGGCGAAACACCTAATTTCTGCTGCAATGCCTTCACACTGGTTCCCTTCATTCCCTTGCGGAGCGGGAAACTTTCAGCTATCCAGGTTCCTGACCCTGTTGCAGCCGGTGTAGCGGCTTTTGATTTTTGCCCACCCACAATGGTTTGGTATTGCACCTGGCTAATGGTACTGACACCATACTGTTGCAGCAGTGCTGTTTCTGTATCGTTACCAAATGCGCCATCAGCGTTTATACCGAGCTTCTGCTGCATAGCTTTTATTTTCGCACCCTTCATGCCTTTTCGGAGCGGAAAACTTTCCGCTTTCCAGGTGACAGATGCCCCGGCGGGTACCGTAGCGGCTGGAAGCGGCTCAGGCACATAGGCGGTGTTGGTCGCCGGGTCGGGCGTTACCGGATTGGTAACAATCGTTGCCGCCGCTGCACGTTTTGGCTTCAGGAGAAATTGTACCCCGAAATATGCTGCTGCCGCATAGACGATATACAGTGCTGTATTGTCCTTCTTCTTGGGTTGGGTTGCTTCCATATTTTCGGTGTTCTTAGGCATACGAATGGCTGTACGGGACTATACCCGTAAGCGTGATCGGTTATATTCTTTGAATTGTTTTTCCTGACTGGCAGGCCGAACGCTTATATGAAGCGGATCGAAATGCCTTTTTGGGCGTAATTGGTATTTATAGATTTTTTCTGTGCTGCATTCAGGTTACTGGAGATCGCCATTGTCAGGTCTTTGGGATCACCGTCCGGCATAAGGCCAAACCAGGTTTCCTGCCGCTTACCATAATATTTATAGAGCAAGGCGAAGTCTGCATCATTAAAACAATAGGTCATACAGAAACGTGCATCCTCATGGTTGTCGCCTGCAGAGCTGTAACGGGTATCCCGGTAAATCCGCTCTGCCAATTGCGCCCAGAATCCATCAGGACGTGTGGGCTTCTGTTTTTGTTGTACTTCGGTCACATACTTCTCTATTGCAGCCTGCGATTGTTGTTCGCTCCTCACCTGCTCATCTGACTTCTTCAATTGCAAAGCCTGTGCAATACCATCTGCGGTCTGCCCGGCTCCTTTGAGGACTTTACTGACAAGGAAGATGGCACCGCCCGCTAACAGCAACATAGGCAGGGTGCTGATGAGCTGCTCTTGTAGCTTGTTGCTGTTCTCCGACATTATAAAAAGGTTTTTATCATTTTGCGGTTGGTAACGCTTTTGAGTTTATGGGCTGCGCTTTTCATTTCCGCTACCGTAAAATGGCTCACGAAACTTTGTATCGCATCCTGCATCTCTACGGCTTCCTTATCGTTGGCTGCCTGCACGCTGACCCTGATCTCAAATGCCTTGTTGGTTTCCTTTTGCTGGAATGCTGTTAGTGACGGTAGTTTCATTGCTGCTGTGTTGTAAGTTGATTTAATATGCGCTGGATAAGGGTCTTATCTTTCTGTATTTCCATAAACATGATATACAGCGTTGCTACTTCCTGCTGGCTGAGTTCATCCATCATGTAATCCCTAAGCATGAAGATCATTTCCTCCCGTTCGTCTTTCGGCTTGGGAGTAATGGCAACAGGTTCCGGTGTAATCGTGCTTGCTGCACCCAACGCCGGTGCGGTTTGTTCCGGTTCATCGGTTCCGGCCAACATACTGAGCAGACCGGCACCACCAAAGAACTTTGATAATCCGGGTAGTGCCATGCCGAGTATCTTCATGTAAGATTCTGTTGTTTCCTTCGCGGCTATATCATGGGACAGATCGGCATTGCGGGTTTCCAACTCTGCAATCTGTAATAGCATCTTCTGATTTTCGTCCCGCATACGTTCATATTCTTCACGCTGCCGCATTTCCGTAAGCCGCTTTTCAACCAGGTTATTGACTTCCACCTCGCCCAATCCCTGAAAGCCGGTTGCCGGTGCCGGCGTTTCCGTATGCTGCATCGGTTCTTCTTCCCTTTGAAGGCGACTGACAGCAAACGTATGCTCAAACAACTTTTCCCCGGTATCGTAGTTGTGCCAAGTCACAGTGATGCTATCAGGGTGGCAGACCTGATACCTTCCGGTCATCACCGTTGTAAAAGCAGTAAGCGATGTCTTATCCTTGCTTTCGGCAATCTTCTTGCCCAGCTTGGAATACACGGCTGTGAAAAAAATTTGCTTGTCGGTAAGCTGCTTTTCGCCTTTGAGCATCTTGACCACTTCCCTGTTCTTGTCAAAGAGGGTACGCAGTTCAGGAAAATCACTTTGTGCCATTGGTTGTTTTTCGTTTTATAATCTTGATGCTGGATAATTATGTCTGATATTATTTCGGCAATACCTGGTAAAAGAGTGCCTGGCATAAACTGCCTGTAAAGGAATTGGGAAGCTGTATTTTTATCTTACCCCAGAACTCCTCTATGATGTCGCTGGAATGCGCCTCCAATAGCATCACATTTGTATCGCTGGTAATCCGGGTACCAATAGGTAACTCAAAAGAATTAGCCAGGAACCAGAATTGATTGTAAGCATCAAATTCTATACTATTGGAAAGGACAGTACCGGTACTGTCTGCAATCCTGCGCACGACCACCGGTAGGGTACGTGCATAAGCGATCTCTATGCCCCTTCGCCTCATCTGCCTTTCTACGTAATCTTCCAGGTTAATCATTGCTCATCGTTTTTAGGTAGATCGTTACGATATAATTGCTCCACTTGTCGGTTACTGTGCCGTCTGCCTTCAGGTAGTCTATACCTGTGAATACTTTATTTTCATAGTTGCCGGTCAGCAGTGAGTTCCGTTGTATGTCTATACCGGCATCAAGAAATTCATCACTGGCTTCTGTCTGGTAATCGAATGGAACTTCGATATTGCCGAAATGATATTGCTTGCTGTTAAACTCCAGTGACAGATGCCCGATTACCGGCAGGTATTTGTCTGTGGTCATGTTCTGTACGCCAACGGAATGAACCACTTTAATGTCCGTGATCTTTACGATATGGCTGGGAAGTACCGTATTGATCGTTACAGGAATCAGCGGATGCAATACAATGAACTGAACGGGATAATAAGTGATACGTGTCTTGGTCATAGCCGGTTTATCTGGTTAGGAGTAAGGTTACTTTTACATCATAGGGGTAGTACACCACTGTAACCGGTGCCGGTGTTACTGAATACCCGCCGATACTGAAACCACTGCCTGAAAGCATCTGGAAACCATCTACCTGGAAATTGCTGTACTTGACCACTTCCTTGCCGGATACATAAGTCTTTTTGACGTTCACATCATTTTTGGAAATGATACCACCGCCCGGATTATAGCTTGCATTGCCTAACAGGTCTTGTAAGGAACTGTCTGTATAGATGCCTTCAATCTTTGATGAATTTATCGGGATTGGTATTTCAAAAAGCAGCATCTTCCGGTTAGGTGCAACGTCATTGCCGAATACCAGCAGGTGCGCTTCATGGCTTTCATCCAACACTTCCTTTTCATCTATACGAAAGCCGAATGTGGAACCATACAAAGCACCTTCATAGCCTACTGTCAAAGCAATTCCTTTGAGTTGTGTAAAGTCTTTATGGCTTTCTGTATTGAAATACACCCGCTGGCCGCTTTTTGATATGCGCAGGCTGACTTTTTGGAACCTGAATCCTCGTATCATGTTTACGCTGTATTAATCGTTAGTGAGCCAGATATTAATAATCACATCGTAGGGAAAGACAACGGTAAAAGGATTGGTTCCATAGCCGGATAGATTTTTAAAATCAACTTTGCCCGGATCAAACACACCGGTGTCTTCCCCGTTGTCCACCAGTAACGGATACTTACTGCCATCGGAGTAACGCCCTTCTATACTGCCATTGCTGGCATCAACCTTTTCCGGGAACAGGAAAAACTTATTGTTGGGCGCAACACTATTGGAGGCAGTCAGGTTTTTTACCTCATGGCCATCATCGAGTACTTCCACATTGTTCAGCCGGAAGCCAAGCGTGGAACCCAATATGGATTTATCCTGCGGTAAGGAAACAAAGATGCCTTTGAGGGTGCGGTAGCCTTTATCGCATACTGCATTGAAGCGGATGGTTTCACCGGCAGAAGATACCCGCAGGCGGATACGCTGAAATTTATTGTTCTTCATGCTATTGGAAGGTTATAAATGGATGGAAGCATTTTTTAAGAACCTGCACCGCAGAATAGGTGCAGGTTCTTCTATTATGCTTTTACGACTGTAGTACCGATCAGGATCACCTTCAGGAACGAGTTCTGCGGCGCATTGGTACCCCATTCCAGGTTGAACTCGATGGTTTGCTGATCCCTGATAAGTTTCGGATTGTCCAGTATGTAAGTCCCTTCCACCAAACGGGCATTGCCTTTGGTATTGAACACCTCCAGTGAGGTATTGGGAATAAGTACCGCTCCGTTGGCTTTGAACTCAAATTCGCCGTTACGGATAAAGTCCGGGGTTAGGGCAAAATTTACGTTCAGCGGGTTATTTACGCCCTGGTCAGATATGCCATAGGTAAGGCGTATGGCATGAAGCAGGAAGAAAGCGCCTTTCTCCAGCTTGGCACTGCTGATATTGGTATAACCAACCGACTTGTTATCATCGTCACGCAGCATTTTTACCACCTTACTGTTGGTAATATCCTTTACGGCATAATAACTGATGTCCACTGATTGCAGGGATTTGTTCGCTAACCCTTTCTGTACGTCACGGGGCAGCAGGTTAATGCGGCTTTCAAAGTCCTGGCGGCTACCCCGTGCATTCTTGCCTGCACCCTGCTTGGCAATCTCTTTGGTCTTACGGAAGAAACGGGCTTTTTCTTCCGGTGGTGCCTGTTCTACGGCTCCGAGGAACTCAGCTTCATTCATGCTGCCGAGCAGGTTGTATTCGCTATCACTGATTTGACCTAATGTAAACATGTTGCATTTTTTTGAGCAAGCCTGCCCCTTTCCCCTGTGGAAACAGGAGCAGGCTTGGATGAAGAAATAATTGTGTTGGATTGATACGTAACGGATCGAAGGGAAGGAAGGCTTAGAGGATTTCTATATCATCACTGCCGTAGATCTGCTCATCGCTGTTGCCGTTCAGGTCATCTTCGCCACCGCCGTAGAACTGCTCTTCTGGCGCACCCCTGAAATAACCGTTTTGCTGTGGGATCATTTCCTGTTCCGGCTCACCCATGTAAGCAGGTGCGTCAAGATAATATCCGGAATTACCTTCAGGCGGCTGTATAGCACCGAGGTCGGGAAAGCCCATACCGGAGATTGGTGTACGTTCGTGATACAGCCAGCGGTCGTTGCTGGCAACTGCGGCTACCGGTGTCAGTCCCAGCCCATCACCTGCAAGGAAAGTAGCGGTAGGCATCAGGGCTTTGGCCGTTTTATAAGCACCGGCAATAGCCGCTCCCTGAAGGATATTTTTCAACATGGGCTGCTGTACCTTTGTGGCACCGAACATAGCACCTGCGGAAACAGCGAGTGGTGGCAATATTCTTTTGATACCCTTTTCCGCTGTATTGGTCGGGTCAACCTTCAGGACTTTATTGGCCATGTTCACGGCAAGATTGCCTACCACAAACCCTGCTACATTTTCGATCATGGGCTGTATTTGTTTGAGCAAATCCTTTGCACCGATACTTTGTGTCCCGGTGGCCTTTGCTGCTATTGCTTTTGCCATTGTTTTGAATTTAGATTGTTATTAAAAATGGTTACTGGAGTTTGAATACAGGGAGTTCTCCGGGCGGATGCCTGCCTTGTCCGGGTGGCCCCGACAGCTCCGGCGGCGGCTTGGGGGGAAGGGGTGGTTCAGGTTCTTTGTCTTTATCAAGCATCTTATAAATTCCGAAGGCAACTGCTCCGCCAATGGCCAGACCGAGTAAGGGATTATTTTGTGCAAACTTGATGGCACCAGTGGCAATATTGCCCAGCCCTTCCATTGCTTCCTCGCCTCCTGTACTTTCGCCAGCATCGGTAACGGTCATTTCTGTACCGGTATCCGTACCCGGATCGCTGTCATCAAAAGTGACACCATCGTCAGCTACCGCATCGCCTTCAGTTGATGATATGTCTATGTTCTCATCCTTTTTTGCTAATCCTGAATCTTTGAGGATTTTGATAACAGCCGTAATAAGCGGGGTCGCTGCGGCTACTGCTGCGGCTACAGGTATGATGCCCAATTCACCGAGGCCGTTCAGCTTTCCTTTCTTGCCCGAAAGAATGGCTTTTTTCAAATTGTTCTTTTTGCCTCCGATCTTCTCAAACAACTTTTCAATCTTCTCCAGTGCCTTTTTTGCTTTGGCAACTGTGGTGGCACTTACCTTTTTGGCAGCGGCTTGTTCCGGTGTTGCATACGCCCATTTCAAACGAGTGGACATCTTGCCGATATTCATTTTCAAAGCCAGAAGAAACCCATTTCTTGCTGCAATCGTAGCGGGGTTAAAACGCATAAGCCCCTTACCCACCTTCTTGATAGCACCACCGATTTTTTTAAAGAAGCCTTTCTTCTTTTTCTTGGGTTTATCTTTTTTGGCTTTGCCCAATAGCCCGTCATCATCTCCGGTCAGAATATCATCATCACCATAGAGGTCATCATCCCCCAACAGACCTTCAAGGTTGCCGAACCCGTTCATCTGATCCAACAAGGCTTCATTGGCAATCAGTTGTCCGAGCGCCTGATCCCTTTTGTCGGTGAACCAATAGAGGATTGCATAATCCAGCATTTTGATAATTTCCTGCTGGTTGTATCCCGCCACAAAAGCTGTGACGGGATTTTCGGCAATTGCCTGCCTTGTAGCTACCAGGTAACGGTACAGCCCCTTTTCTATATCGGGGTCTTTTACCGCACCGAGCAAGTATTCTTCACCAGCCAAAATACCCAACCCCTGTAAGTCCACTCCGAATATTGCCGCATGTAGTGCAACATTGTTGGCAGCCGCAAGCTGCATAGAGTTCATTACTATTCTGCCGGTATCATTAACGGCTGGTGAAATATCTTCTACGCCGGATAAAACGGCGATCTTTATTCCATTTAAACTCATGGTAAAATCCATTTTTTGAGTGTAAGGCTTTTCATAATTGAACTGACCTAAAACAGCGTCAATCGTATAGTGTGCTGTGCTGTTCGCTTTGGGGACGATCACATAGATATGCTGCCAGTGATCCTGCGAATACCTTGTTACACGGAAGTGGTGGGGTATGCCCAGGTTACAAAGGATAGAGGAACAGAAGATGGAAAAACAATCGCAGTCAATACCTGTGATCCGGTCATGCCAGGCTCTTGATGGCTTGCGTAACTCTTCCAGTCCGGGCTTATCCAGTTTGTATTGAATATTGTAGTACAGGAACTCCCAGATTGCCCGTAAGGTTTCTTCAAGGGAATTTTGTTTTAGCAGTTCTGCGACTTTTTTGGTGTCTTTTATAGATTCCCAAACAACTGATTCAATAACCCTGAGCGTATCCTTCACCTCACCATTATCCATAACAATAGTGTCCTTCACTTCTGCCTTCGGAAACAGGAAGTCGTACTTTCCCCCATCGTTACGGATAATCCGTTGCCCGCTGCTGATCTCATAATCCGGTTGGTAATCCCTGTTGAAAATCTTCATCACTTGTTGATTACGGTTTTAGGTGTTTCAATGGTCATCCCTTCTACCTGCATAATCACGGTCATGGCGATAGGGCTGCTAAAAGATTTCAATAACCCTTTCGTGCCGTCTTTGCCGAACAGTGCAACAAGGCTGGCAATGTCTTTGATGCCGAGTAGCGGCAATATGGTTGTCCAGGATAAGGGCAGGCTGATTTCACCGACCTCGCTTTGTCTGTTAGCTGCTATAGGAAAACTCTGACCGGTGGCAGGACTTTCAGCGATCAAAGCACCTTTGTTGTTCCAAAGCCTGACCACCGGGTTAATGATAGTGACAGACACATTGGAAGGGTTATTGATCTTTGCTGTTGCTGCTATTTCAATGCCACTAAGGTTTACTTTATGAACACGTATTTTGGCAAGCGACACGGTAACGTTTGCTGCCAGCTTATTGAGCTGCAACATGCGATTCACAATAAAGAACGCACCTACGCCTATGCCGACTTTCACCACTGTGTTCATAATCTACTTCTTGAATTTTTTGAATAAATAATCAAGTCCTTTCTTGGTGCAATAGCCAACGACGGCACTCAGAAAAGCGTAAGACATTACCGCAACGCTGCCGTCAAAAGTCAATGCGTCCAATAGCAGGCGTGGCGATGCCTGCGCTTTATAAACGCCGCCCACTGTACTGAAGGCTACCGTCCATAGCGTTGTTCCTTTGGAAAAAGGGAAGTTATTCCCGGAATCATGTGGTTGAAAATCCATGCGTGTAACCTTTGCTTTTGTGTTTGTATTCCGGCTTTATACCGTTTGTGTGAGCAAAGGTTACGTTGCGCAAAAGGGCTGCTGTAAGTAGTTGTCAGCGGCTGTTATGCGTTGTAATTTGTTGTAAGTGGTTGTTAGTTTTTTTACAGTTTTTGCGCCGAGCAATTTGTAGCAACCATTCCAGCCCAATAAGGACAAGCGTTTCAATAGGTTTTTGCGGCTGTAAAACTTGTAGCAAATTGTAGCAACTTGTAGCAAGATTTTCGTTTTGGTTGCTACAAACGGTTACAGGGATTCAGGATTGTAGCAAGAGAAAAAACCGGCGAAAGCCAATGCAGTAAAGGGGTAATGTCAGTTTTGCAACATTTTGCTACAAATGCTACAAGGATTTGGGCGCTAAGAAAAAATGTAATTTTGCTGGAGTAATGGAAATGGCTATTTCCGATATGATTTACCTACTACCCCATATATGAACGAACAAGAACTATATTATTACTATCCGTACCGGATAGATAAAGAACGAACCTTCGCAGGTGGATAAGCGATAAAGAAGGTTACATTGGCCAGGTATTAGGGCAATTGCAATGGCACTATGAAAATGGCCAACACACCACCAGACGACAGGAAACCAATTTTTCAGAAGAAGAAAAGCGGGACAATTACCTGAAATTTACAGATTTTCTGCACTGGCATGATTGGTTCACCGCCGGGCAAAACATCTTTTCATTCACATCTGATTTACTGGAAATGTTGGATCGTACCGATGTGGATCAAATCAGCATTGATAGTATCAGGTTGCCTTATGGATATTTCTACATTTCGTTGCTACCGCTCCGGTTAGAGTTGGATAAGGGAACCCATGAAATAGTCGAAGGTGTATTTGTATCGAGTAACCCGCATTTTAAAAACGGGCATAGCAGGCTGGAGTTTCAGTTTGCGGGTTCTTTTACGGAAGCATACCGTCAATGCGTGAAGCCAGGCATACCTGGAGTTTATAAAGGTAATTTTTGGGATTTTTCTCTGGACTTCGATGAGAAAACACAAATCACCACGATAGGGAAATCATTGCAGGATGAAATTGAGTTCTGGAAGCTGGAGATATTTTCAGATGATGAGCCGGAAACGGTTAGCCAGGAGATCACAGATAACCGCCTTGATTTTTATAATAAGAAAGTGCAGTTCTCTGAACGGATCATCAAGCTGGTCATTAATTGCCTTTTATACTTGTCCCTGCCCAAAGACCAGCAGGATATTAAAACGGAATACCCGCATAGCCTTCCGTTTAACTTCAATAAAAAACTGAGTTTTGGCAAGACCAGGAAGGAAAGGGAACAGATTGGGGAGAAGATTAAATCGTCTGGCTATTCTAAAATAAACTTTGTCGGAACCACTTACAAAAGGCCGGTGCAACAACAAAGTGAATCAACGTATCCGACTGCCTCACACTGGCGACGCGGGCATTGGCGCAATCAACCCTTCGGACAGGGATTGAAGGAAAAGAAGCTGATCTGGATTCAGCCTACACTCGTAGGTAAAGATGCAACCGGTGGGATAAAGGGACACTTATATAACGTGGAAGGGAAGTAGGGAATCATTAAGGTTCACCTAAAATATCAACGATCTCTTTTACTTCGGATTTAGACAGTATTTTCTTGCGATGGATTTTTGTCAGTAATTCATCAGCACTTTTCTGTTCCAGCATCCAACGTCTGAAATTCATGTAAGCAGCAGCAGGAAGGCATTTTGGGAAGTATAGCATAGCCAGTTCTTTTCTGGTGTATGACCTTATTTCAAACATAGTCAACAGGAATTTTATCAAAAATATTTCTGTAATACATTTCATGTATCATTTCCGTGTAATGGATGACACAGTAAATTTGTCAGTACCCATTTGTCATACTTGAATGCACCGTAATGGTGCATTTTTTTTACGTCTTTACTACAGGTTTATTACGGGTTTATCCGGGAATTTCCGGCTTGCATTACAAAATATAATGACAACGGATAACAACCGCTGACAACAACTAACAACTTCTTACAAGCCACTACGCATTTGCTTCAATATTGCCTTTAACCGAAAGGAGTAATATAATCTTTCGGCATTATTCACATCTAATTCCGGCAATATCTATGAAGGCAACATTAATTCCTTTTCGCACTTATCATTTTAGTATCCCGCAACAATCAGTGATGAAAACATTGCAGCTTATCATCGACCATGAAATCAATTATTCATTGGACAGTGTTACCGATGATGAACAGTTTCTATCCCTAAGCCTGAGCATTAACCTGAACAAACGTTATCAGCGTAGTGCTGTAAAACAAATTGAGCAGCTACTACCCACCAGGGTAATACCAAACCCATAATTCTATTACGGCTTAGTGACCTGCTTTATAATTAACGCCGCCTTTCTGTAACATCATGGCACCTGCACAACACTCTGCCATTCTTTGTTTTATCATTTGTTTTGAGGGGTCTTAAAAATATCTTAATTCATTGACAATCAATACATTAACTTTGTATTTAAGAAACAAATAGGAACATAAATAGTTGTTCCTTATTACCTAATAATCTAAAACAAAAAAGATGAAAGAATCAAAAGAGTTCTATGTAAACCTGGAAAATATTATCCCTTTTTCCAAAATCCTACAGGAAGGTGATTTACAAAATGGCATTGGTCACGTTCTGGGTGATGCTGGCCTTTCTATTACCGTTTGGTACTATAAAGGTGACGATACAGATGAAGAATTAATCAAAAGGTTAGAAGCCTTTGACGAATGATTTCCGTCCGCACTAAAAAATAAATATCTCAATCAACTATGAAGTCACAAAACTTAATGCCCGTCAACACATTCCTGACATCATCAAAACGGAGAGAAGATGTTACGGTAGCTGAACTAAAGGATATGCCCTGCTTTGCAACACACAGCGACGAAGAGCTGGCCTCGATAATTGAGGCTGCCAAAATTTTCTCAAGGGCGGTGGTGACTATTCATGCCAAAGAAACGGCGAATAGAAAGAGCAAAACAAAATCAAAAACAATTAATCTCAATAAAAACCTACAAAAGAAAGCAGCATGATGATAGGAAACGAGGTACCTGATAAACTCCGGGCGTTTTCCATTTTCGCCAAAGGAGAAATAAAACAAAAAGTATCGAATGCCAAATGTGTGATTTATACCCGTGTTTCCAGTAAGGAACAAACAAAGGGTATGAGCCTCGAAACACAGAGAAAAGATTGCGAACTTTACGCTACCCGTAATAAGATACCTATCATGGGGTCTTTCGGTGGAACCTATGAAAGTGCTAAGACGGATGAAAGGAAAGAGTTCAACCGAATGCTGACCTTCGTAAAAAAGAGCAAGGAAAAAATATCCATCATCATTGTTTACAGTGTGGATAGGTTTAGCCGATCCGGTGCGAATGCTATTTATATAGCAGACCAACTAAAAAAGCAGGGGATTGTCGTGTTTGCAGTAACACAGCCTACGGATGCGAGTACACCGAGCGGGAGATTTCAGCAAAACATACAATTCATATTTTCTGAGTACGACAACCAGCTTCGCCGGGAAAAATGTATGGCCGGTGTAAAGGAAAAATTGCTTGCCGGTATCTGGTGTACCTCTGTTCCATTTGGATATGATATTGTACGCAGTGAAGGGCAGCCCAAAAGGATCGTACTGAATGCAAAAGGGAAGCTCATCAAATATGCCTTTGAATTAAAGGCTATGGGTATGTCCAATGAAGATGTAAGAAGCCAATTAGCGGGAAAGGGACTTAAATTGTCCAATCAACGGGTTTCAGATATGTTGCGTAATCCATTCTATTGCGGCCTTGTTGTTCACAAAGCACTTGAAGGAAGAATATTGGAAGGTATTCAGGAAAAGGCGGTATCAAAAGAAGTATTTCTGAAGGTCAATGGTATTCTTGCAAGAAAACATAAGTCCGGTTATACGATGGAGCCGGAAAATGAAGATATACCATTGAAACGCTTCCTTAAATGCGAACAATGCGGCCAATTCCTACGTGCATACAAGGCATACAAAAATCAGCAGTATTACTATAAATGCAATACTAAAGGATGTTGCTGCAACAAACGGGCGGACGAACTACACAAGACATTTGCGGAAATGCTTGACCAATATGTTCTGAATATAGAAAATGAGGGCATCCGGTATGTCATTAGTCAGCAGATTGTAGCAACTTATAATCAACTTACGGAAGAAGGAGAATTGCAACGATCGCACATCGACAATGAACTGGAAGAGGTTACGAAGAGGCTGGAACGATTGGAAGAAAGGTTTGTGATGGAAGAAATCACAAAGGCTATGTTTGACAAATATGCCGGTAAATTACAGGAGGAGCAACAGGAATTGGAGGTGTCATTGGGAAAAACAGGTTCAAGGGTGTCGAACCTTGAAAATTGCGTACAAAAGGCTATCAACCTATCCTCAAAACTCGCTACAGTGTGGCATTTGAGCGATTACAAAGGAAAACAGGAACTTCAATTTTTGCTATTTCCTGACGGTATCTACTATAATCGAAAAACAGAGGGGTGTCGAACCCCAAAAGTAAATGAGGTATTTTCTTATATTTCAAGCCTGCAAAGGACTTTAGGGCAAAAAGAAAGCGGGAACTCTAATATGAAATTAGATGTTCCCGCTTGGGTGGTGTGGGCCGGGATCGAACCGGCGACACAAGGATTTTCAGTCCTTTGCTCTACCGACTGAGCTACCGCACCATCCGTAAAGGAGTGCAAAAATAAAACTTCTGGCCGATTATCCAAAAATAAGTACAGGCTTAGTCCTTCAATATTTTTCCGGTACATATTTGCCTGTCATCTGCTATCAGCCTTATATAGTACAGGCCTCGTGATATGGTCGATATCGATATGTTACCTGTCCCCTGTTTAAGCTGCCCTTTGAGCAATACTTGTCCTAAGGGGTTGAGGAGCTCATAATACCCCGTATTTGTATTTGTGACTTTGATATGCACATACTCCTTTGCAGGGTTAGGGTACAGGCTGAGCTCTTTTACCGAACTGAGCGGCTTCACATGTGTTGCAGAATCATACAGTTCTATGATACGGTCCACAAAAGGCCCGCTGCCCGATGCATTGCTGTTGCTGGTCGAGAGGTACACCTTGCCATCGGGCGAAAAACAAATATCCCTGAGCCTGCCGTAATGCAGCAATATCCGGGTATCGCTCATTATAGAATCATGGCTGGCATTGAGCTGCAACTGGTGCAGGGTGGTATCCTTAAGCGTACACAGTAGCAAAGAGTTCTGCCATGCCGGGAACATGGGCAGGTTGTAATATTCAATGCCGCAGGGCGCTATGGTAGGGGTCCAGGCATATTTGGGCTCCACCACGTTCGAGTCGGTACAGAAGGCCATTTCCGATGGCTGGTCACAGTAGCCCTCTACCGTGGGCCAGCCGTAATTGCGCCCTTCCATGATAAAATTGATCTCGTCATCGGTATTATCCCCGTGCATGGAGCTGTATAATATGTTATTGGCGTAGGTAAGCCCCTGCGCATTGCGCTGGCCCCAGCACCATACAGGGCTGCCAGCTATGGGGTTATCGCCCGGTATGCTGCCGTCCAGGTTGATGCGGAGTATCTTCCCGTTCTTTGATTGCAGGTCTTGTGCATTGCTGCCCACGGTAGCATCGCCGGTGGTAATAAAGAGTTTATCGCCAACGATCAGTATCCGGCAGCCATTGTGATACATGGCACCTGTTATGCTGTCTATCAGTACCGTTTCCCCGGTCAGTGTGCTGCCGTCATAGCTGTAGCGCGATACCCGTTCGTAATAATGGTTTGGGTCGGGCTTGTATTCGTATGCGATGTACACATAAGGTATATTCGGGAAATCCGGGTCCAGGGCCATCCCTGTCATGCCGCCTTCACCCTGTATCACGGTGTTGGCCTGGTGATATAGCGTATCTGTGGCCCCGGTTACGGGGTCCACGGTGCATACATAACCGTTCTTCTGGTCCATCCATATCTTGCCGTCAGGGCCGTAGATGATCTCCCAGGGTATGAATACGGAATCCTTTACAACTCTTATGCTGAACTGGGCCCCGGCATGGGGAATGTATATTACCGTAAGCAGGAAAAGGTAAAGCAGCTTTTTCATAGGCCATGTTTTACGCTGAATAATTGTTATCCTTACACCAAAATTATACCATTAAAGGCATGCGGTCTGGGCAGCCTTATCTCGCATCATGGATATTAACGGTTTTTTCGGTGTGTTTATTTCGCAAGCCAAAGCTACACCGCTATTGGAGTGGATAGCCATTTTTTTTGCAGTGGCTGAGGTATTGCTGGCCCGCAACAATAAAGTTTTGCTTTATCCTGCCGGTATTATCAGCACCGTCATTTATACTTATTTATTCATTGGGGTGGGCCTGTATGCCGATGCGATACTCAATACCTATTATTTCGTCATGAGCATATATGGCTGGGTATTGTGGCTAAAGCGCAGGGACAACGGCAGGCATTTGCCTGTATCGCACAACAGCCGCCGCGACTGGCTGATCACTGCGGCCATAGTGCTGCTGGGCTGGGCATTGCTCTACATCATGCTTACAAAATTATTCCCTGCTCTTTTTGCCGGCTATCAAATATCCGATATGGCCCTATGGGATGCCTTCATCTCCGCCTCGGCATGGAGCGGTATGTGGCTGCTGGCCAAACGCAAAGTGGAGAACTGGCTATTGCTCAATCTCTCTAATATCGTCGCCATTCCTGTGCTGGTCTATAAAGATATGCCCTTTACTGCGGCGCTTACCTTATTCTTGTTTATTGTGGCTATTTTTGGCTACTTCGAATGGAGAAAACTATACCATACGCAACGGCAGGCAGGAACATTGTAGTATTAATACTGTTTTTATTTACAGCACGTTCAGCTGCGGGGCAGGACAGGGATATTGAATGGCTGCGCGATGTTTACCATCATCGTAATACCTCATTATCAGGGACCATGAAGTTCCTGTCCGATAGCTATATCCCGTTAAATGCAGCTGTGCCCATTGGCCAGTTGATATACGGCTACGCAAGCCATGATAAGCAAAGCGTTCAAAACGGCTGGCAAACCGCGGGTGGTATTGCTGTTACGGCTGTGCTCGCAGAAGCATCGAAATATATCGTTGACCGCAAGCGCCCCTACGAAACCTATAGCGATATAATACCGTACAATTATGAAAAGGATGCTTCTATGCCTTCGGGGCATACTGCTGTTTGTTTTTCCACAGCCACATCATTAAGCCTTGAGTATCCCAAATGGTATATCATAACGCCATCGTTCTTATATGCTACCACAATCGCTTACTCACGGTTGTACCTTGGTGAGCATTACCCCAGCGATGTATTGGTTGGGGCTTTGCTCGGTGCGGGTTCTTCGTATCTTAGTTACGAGGGAATGAAATGGTTGCAGCACCGCAAACACAAAAAGCAGCATGTCACAAATGAGCCTTAAGAAAATAGTGGTCATAGGGCCTGAATCCACAGGTAAGAGCACGCTCAGCAAAGCCCTGGCGAAAGCCCTGCATACGGTTTGGGTACCGGAATATGCCCGTGCTTATCTCGAATCATTAGGCAGGCCTTATGCGGAAGCAGACCTGCTGCTTATGGCAGCGGGACAAATAGAAAGTGAGGATCGCTTAATACAGCAAGCCAATAAATACCTCATCTGCGATACCGACCTCTATGTAATAAAAGTATGGAGCGAGGCAAAGTACGGTCGCTGTCATCGATGGATATTGGAACAAATAGCACAACGCAGTTATGACGGGTACCTGCTCACCGGTATCGATATGCCCTGGCAGGACGATCCGCTCCGGGAGCATCCCTCCACTGAAGAGCGCCGGTACTTTTACAACATTTACCGCGATATCGTTAGCAACAGCGGCAGGCCCTGGGCCACTATAAATGGCAATGAAGAACACAGGCTGTCCGCAGCACTGGATGCGGTAAGCCGGTTTTGATCAATGTTTTTTTGCCGGGAGATAATTAAGCTATCCGGCTTTGGGGTCATTGAGCAATTGTTCAAACTCGTCCTCGCTAAGTATACTTACCGTCCCGAGTTTTTTTGCCTTTTCCAGCTTCGATCCTGCTTCTGCGCCTACTACCAGGTAGTTGAGCTTACTGCTTACTCCGCTTAATATGCTGCCTCCTTTCTCTTCCACTTTTGTTTCGGCATCGCTGCGTTTGAATTTGCTGAGCGTGCCGGTGAACAGGAATGTTTTACCGGAGAATGCACCTGTGGCAGTATGCTGCCCCTTGTGGCTGTTCTTCATGTTCACACCTTCCTGTTCCAGCATGTGCAGCATATGCCTGTTCTCTTCCTGCGCAAAGAAGTGTGCTACCGATGTGGCTACTTTGGGGCCTATGTCTTCGAGCGATGTAAGCTGCTCGATATTCCAGTCATACAGTTCCTTTAATTCTCCTACGGCATTGGCCAGTGTTTTGGCTGTGGTCTCGCCCACATAGCGTATGCCCAGCCCATATATCAGCCTGTTGAGCGTTTGCTTTTTAGAATTTTCTATCGACTGCTGCAGGTTGCTGATCGATTTTTCACCAAAGCCTTCCAGCGACCTTATTTTATCCCAGTCGAGCCGGTATATGCCGGGTATGTCTTTCAGCAGGCCAAGGTCAAAGAATTTCTGCACATTGGCACCGCCCAGGTTACGTATGTCCATGGCGTCCTTGCTCACGTAGTGTATCATGCGTTCCACTACCTGGGTGGGGCAGTTCACATTGTCGCAGCGCCATGCGGCCTCACCTTCCGCCTTCACCAGCGGGCTGTGGCATACGGGGCAGTGCGTGGGGAATTTTATCTTTTCTTCGCTGCCGTCGCGTAGTTCGGCAAGGGGCTTCACGATATAAGGTATCACATCGCCGGCACGTTCCACCAGTACCGTATCGCCTATGTGCAGGTCTTTTTCACGCACCACATCTTCATTGAACAGCGATATCGATGTCACGGTCACGCCACCTATATGCACAGGGTCTATCTTGGCTACAGGTGTTACTGCGCCTGTGCGGCCCACCTGGAATTCCACGCGGCGCAGCTTGCTGGTAGCCTGCCTCGCTTTGAATTTATAAGCCACTGCCCAGCGTGGGTGATGGCTGGTCATGCCCATTTTGTCCTGTAGCGCAAAACTGTTCACTTTGATCACCAGCCCGTCCACCTCGAAGGGCAGATCATCGCGCCGTGCTTCAAACTGTTCGCAGAACTGTATCACTTCGCCTATTTTTTTGAAACGGCGCATTTCCTTTGCCGGGGTAGGGAAGCCAAGCTGGTACAGCCATTGTATGGTATCGTAGTGGCTATGCAGCGCTTCAGGTGTTTCATCGCTAAGGTTATAATAGCTTACCTGGTAGAGTATGGCCGTAAGGCCGCGCTTGCCCACTTCTCTCGGGTCCAGCATGCGCAATGTGCCCGATGCGGCATTACGGGGGTTGGCCAGTGGTGCCAGCCCCTCCGCTTCGCGCTGTGTATTAAAGGCAGCGAATACATCTTTATGTATCACGCATTCCCCGCGTATCTCTACGGTTTGCACGCCATATTTCATAAAGGCTGCCGACAGGGGTATCGATTTTATCTGCCTGATGTTAACCGTTATATCTTCGCCCATCACGCCATCGCCGCGTGTGGCGCCCCTTGCCAGTTTGCCATCTTCATATACCAGCGATATGCTGGCCCCGTCATACTTGGGTTCTATGCAATACTCGATTTCATCTATTCCTGCTGCTTCTTTGCATTTCCGGTCCCAGTCCTGCAGGTCTTCGGCATTATAGGTGTTGTCCAGGCTCAGCATGGGCACAAGGTGGCTCACCGGGGGGAATTTTTCACTCAGCCCCAGCGCCACACGCTGGGTGGGTGAGTCGCTGGTTACCAGCACGGGATATTGTGCTTCCAGTTCCTTCAGTTTTTTGAAGATGGTATCATATTCAAAGTCGCTGAACACGGGGTCGCTTTGTACATAATATTTCCAGTCGGCATATATGATCACATCGCGCAGTTGCTGTGCGGCTTTTTCAGGGTCGCCGGGTAATGTTTCTATCAGTCTTTTCGCCAGTTCATACAGGCTTTTTTCCTCTTCCTTGCTGTACATGGGGGTGTTTTCTTGCGGTAGTAAAGATAATAGTAAGACAGCAAACAGCTAGTCCCGGTAGTGCATGGGCGGTCCAGCATATCTAGTGCAGCACCATATCAGGCTTCGAAAGCTCCGGCCCCTGCCCGGACCAGTTCCGGCGTACCATCGGTACAGTCAATGACCGTGGATGGCAGGATACCGCCATGGCCCCCGTCTATTACCATATCCACCAGTTTGCCGAATTGTTCTTCCATCAGTTCAGGGTCGGTGTAGTATTCTACTTCCCCGTCCATAGGTAGCGATGTGCTCATGATGGGATGCCCCAGTTCTTCCACCAGCATACGGCAGATGTTGTTATCCGGCACACGTATACCCACAGTGTCGCGTTTGGCTTTCAGCATTTTGGGCACCTGCCTGCTGGCCTCCAGTATAAAGGTATAAGGTCCGGGCAGCGATGCCTTCAGCAGCCTGAAGATGGATTTGTCGATGCTCTTGGTGTATTCACCCAGGTGCTCCAGTCCGCTGCATACGAAGGAGAAATGAGATTTTTTCGGGTCTATGCCCTTTATGCGGCATATCCGAGTCACAGCTTCGGCATGAAAGATATCGCAGCCAAGCCCGTAAATGGTATCCGTAGGATATATGATCACTCCGCCGTTGCGCAGGCAGTCCGCCACCTGCTTTATCAGCCTCGGCTGCGGGTCATCGGGATGGATACGTATCAGCATATAATGTCTTGATAAAGTTAACTAATAAATTATGCCAACCTGCGATTAAAAAATGTGGATATCTATATTTGGATTCCCCTAATCGCAGAATGTATATTGCGTAATAGCTGAAATTTATTTTCCAGCATCAAGTTCTTTGACATCTATGAACCCTCCATATGGTCACTGCCCTGCTGTAGCTGCATAGGCGATGTATAGGTAATGTATAGGCAATATACGGGTAGTAAATACCAGTTCCCCAACTGTTTGATAGATAAAGATAAGAGTGCTGTCGTACGGTATAAAAAGCTAACTGTGTAAAGGCAGGAAATAACTCCCTGCTGTAATATGACTTGCCTGTTAAGCATTTCAGCCATTAGGCCTGCCTGGAACAGGAAATAATAGAGAGGACAGGAAACAGGAAATTACTCCTTTTTCTTCCGCAGCACCGATATGGAATTGAGATCATGTGCCGGGTATTTCTGCCCGCAATCCACCGCTATCACGCGGGCCATGGTATTAGTATCTGTTCTTTGTCTTATTGCTAATAAGCAATTACCGTCCTGGTACGTGTATTGCATTGCCGGGTAAGCATTCCCCTGCTCGTCTTCATCTGTTTCGGGGTCGGCCATATGGTTGCCCTTGGCAATGCCGCCGATCACCAGCCCTGTATCGCCCCGGTATCTTGATAGCGAATAGGTGAACCGTATGGTATCTGCGTTAACAGGCTCAATGTGTAAGGTTTGTTGAATACTGTCATTGATATATTCATAAGTAGAGGGCTCGCCTGTTATGTCTTTATCAGTATGTTTATTGCTGTGGCAGCTCAAAATACTTGTAAACAGGAAAAGATAAAGAAAGTATTTGCTCATAACGGGGGCTTTGCTGTGTGATCAATATAATGAATAATAACGGAAAATAAGTTGAGCCCTTAATTGGGAAAGGGTGTCAGGAGAAATTGCAGCTAAGCAATAAGCTTATTGCAGGAAGGGGTTGTATTGTATCTCTTGCCCTATGGTAGTGGCGGGGCCATGGCCTGAATGCACCACGGTCTCAGGCGGTAGGGTGAACAGCTGCGTACGGATGCTGTTGATGAGCGTATCGAAATTGCCGCCTGGCAGGTCGCTGCGGCCAATACTGCCATTGAACAGTACATCGCCGCCCAGGCACCAGCCGCCTTCAGGATACCAGAATACGATACTGCCCGGGGAGTGCCCGGGGGCCAAACGTACTTCAACGACCTCGTCGCCCAGTTTAAGTGCTTCATTTTCAGCGATGAAGAAGTCGGGCTCGGGTGCGGTCATAAGCTCAAAACCGAATATCATGGCCGATGTAGGGGCCCCTTTGAGCACTGGCAGGTCCTTTTGGTGTATGCCAAAAGGTATCTTGTAGCGGTCTTTAAGTGCCTGTACGCCAAATATATGGTCGAGGTGGCAATGGGTATTGATGATGGCCACGGGTTGCAGGCCCTGGGCCGCGATATACTGGTCAAGTGCTATTGTCTCGTTACTGTCATACATACCGGGGTCCACAATCCAGCACTGCTTTTTATCGTTAATGATAAGGTAAGTATTTTCCTGGAAGGCATTAAATGTGAAACCCTTTAAATGTAACATGTGATTAATGAAATTTTCTGTAAATTTAGAATGCAAACATAAGCCGATACAGGAAATGGTTGACATCTACACGTAGAAAACGTGACAAACACTGTATAAAACATGAGTAAAACACCAAAACTCCTACGTGCCATCACTGTAGTGGCTGTTGCTTTTTGCACCGTATTGGCTATCGGGGCAGAAGCACAGACCTACCTCGAAACCTTCGGGCAGAACAGGGTGCAATACCGCAAATTCAACTGGCGCTATTACGATACCAAACACTTCAGGGTATATCATTACGATGCTGCGGGGCGCAAGCTGGCGCGCTATGTGGCCGAACAGGCGGAGAACGACATAACTGTAGTAGAGCACAAACTGGGCGGCCAGTTTCCTAAGCGTTTCAATATCATCGTATACAATTCATACGACGAGTACCGGCAGACCAATATAGGCCTGAAGAACGATGACCACGAGCAGGACAATAATGCCGGTGGCACAGTGGACCTGGTAGGCGATAAGCTAGTGGTGTATTATACCGGTGTGCATACCGACCTCCGCAGGCAATTACGCTCAGGCATGGCCCATGTGGTCATGGAGCGCATGATATTTGGTGAGAACTTCAGGCAGATGGTGAAGAATGCCGTGTTGCTCAACCTGCCTGCATGGACCACAACGGGCTTCATAGCCTACCTGGTGGATGGCTGGGATCCGGAGGCCAACAGCCAGTGGAAGAACCTGCTGGAGGCCAAACCCAAAGCCAGTTTTCATGAACTGGGTGAGCAATACCCCGAGTTGGCAGGCAAGGCCTTCTGGAAATTTGTGTATGAGAACTATGGCGATAATAATGTGAAGAACCTGCTCTATACCATGCAGCTGAAAACGAGCCTGAACCAAAGCACCAAAATGATCATGGGGCTTAAGGTGAAAAAGGCATATGATAGTTGCATAGCGTTCTATAAAGGGGTATATGCTGTAGATGCGGCTAAAACAGAAGCGCCCGACAGCAATCACATACTGCTGGAAATACCGGTGCCGAAAGATAATACCCAGATACGCAACATCAGGGTATCGCCACGCGGCAAAGATGTGGCTTATGTATCATGGCGCGACGGGGAGTACAAAGTATATATTCAGAATACGCAGAAAGAGCAGAATAAATCGTTGCTGCTGGAAGGTGGGAAGCTGGATTATAATGAAAAGCCGGATCCCGATTACCCACTGCTGGCCTGGTCGAACAATGGCTATAAACTGGCCATCATGTACCGTAAAGGCCGGGAGACACGCCTGCGCATATATGATGCCCTGAAAGCTAAAATATACAACTATGTGATACCCAAGAGCCGCTTCGACAGGGTATTGGGGCTCACGTTCATGGAAGAAGATGATAAACTTGTTTTCTCGGCCATCAGGCGAAGCCAGACCGATCTGTACTCTTTTACGATAAGGGGCTCGCGGCTTACTTATATCACCAACGATGCATGGGATGATACCCAGCCCTTTTTTGTGAGTGGCGGTTCACGCAGGGGCATATTGTTCCTCTCCAACAGGCCAAAGCCCAACCTGAATGTACCCTTACAGGTAAACGAACTGCCCACGGGCCCTATGAACATCTTCTTCTACGATACAAAGACCAAAAGGTCTGAGTTGTTGCAGTGTTCGCATATCACTACAGGCAATATCACGCAGCCCATACAGTATGGCCCGGATAACTTTGCTTTCCTCTACGATAGCAGTGGCATAAGGAATAAATATGTCATCGTCTTTGGCCGCGATGTCAATAATATGGATTCGGCTATCGCGATACCGGTTACCAATTACCCGCAAAATATCATCAACCACCAATACACACCGGGCAGCAACGAGGTAGCCGATGTGTTGCAATCGGGCAAGACATACAAAGTATATTACAGGAAGCTGAACGTGCCCGGTGTAAATGATAATACAGTACTGCCGCACACCAGCCTCGACCAGCCGGCACCCGACCTGCCTTCCAGCAATACTTCATTCATGGATTCAACCATGGATTCGTTCAACAGCTATGGGCGCGGTTACCAGTATGAGCCGGTAATAAAAGGCGGTAATACGTTCCAGACCGAGTTTGCGGACGATAATACGAATACCCAACAGCCGGCTAATACGGCAGCAACTGAGCCGGAGCAGGATACCGTTGCGGATATGAGCGCAGAGGCGGCTGATGATACGGATAACGGCCCGGACAGCACCTATCTCAAAATGAGGTCAAGGCCTTATATGCTGAGTTTTAAGCCCGATTTCTTTTCGGTAAAGGTGGATAACAGCGTACTGTTTACCCAATACCAGTCATACCAGAGCGGGGGTGGCCAATATACCAATCCTTCTTTGGGTGGTATGATCACGGTAAGCCTCAACGACCTCATGGAAAACCATCGTTTTACCGGGGGCTTTAGGATACCCATCAATTTTTCGGGTCTTACTTATTTCATGCAATACCAGAATTTTTCAGGTCGTGTGGATTGGGGCTTGCTCTTCCTGCATTCGGAGACCTACCAGAATTACAATGTCACCTATACCGACAGCAGCAACAGGCCGATATTGCAAAAACAGCAACTGGGCAAAAACATCACAAATATGCTGCAGGGCTCTGCCAGTTATCCTTTCGATCGCATCAGGAGCGTGCGCATGACCCTGGGGCTAAGGCAGGATGTGCTCAACTTCAAATCGGAGGATACCCTGAGCCTTACCTACGATATACCGAACAAAAAGCAATACTGGGGATTAAGCAGGGTAGAATATGTGTTCGATAACAGCATTAGCCCTGAAATGAATATCAGGAAAGGCTTCCGGTATAAAGTATTCGGTGAATACCTCTACGGGCTCAATAATGGTGTAGGCGGCGGTTATAATGCCGGTCTCGATTTCCGCTATTATACACCCTTGTACAAACATGTAACATTCGGTACGCGCGTTGCATATGCTCACTCCGGTGGCAAGCAAAAGATACTCTACTATCTCGGTGGTGTGGATAACTGGATCAACCCGCAATACAATAATTATGTGCCTGCAAGCAGTGGCGATACTTATGCCTTCCAGGCCATAGCTACCAACCTGCGTGGCTATGAGCAGAATACCTTTAATGGCAACAACTACGGGGTGGTAAATATGGAAGTAAGGTTACCGGTACTGGGCACATTCCTGAAGCGCCCGGTACAATCTTCAATTTTGAAGAACCTGCAACTGATCGCTTTCGCGGATGCCGGCTCTGCCTGGACAGGTTTTGTGCCCAATGCTGAGAATACGGAAAGGAATTATGTCTTCCCATCACCGGGCAGCACTACCCCCGGGCAGTTCAATAATGTGAGCCTGGTGCTCACTGTGCCGGGCAGCAAGCAATTTGGCCTGGGTTATGGGGCCGGCCTTCGCACCACATTGCTCGGCTATTTCATGCGGCTGGATGCTGCCTGGAATATAGATGGCAGAACAAAACCGATCTGGTATTTCTCTTTAGGCACTGATTTTTAAGTGTATTCAAGGGTCAGGGCATGATATTTGATAAATGTAGTTATAGAAAAGCCGGGAATACATTGCCGGCCTTTTTATTACTTTTGCCACTAATAGGAACATTAGAAATCACGGATTTATGAAGATGTCCAAAGAAGTAAGGATAGGCATATTGGTTACATCGGCGATATTTATATTTTTTGCTGGGTTTTATTTTTTAAAGGGTGCTAATGTTTTTTCAGGCGAGCATAAATATATCTGCCAGTTTGACAATGTGCAGGGCCTGCAGGCCTCGGCTGCTGTGCAGGTAAAGGGCATGTCGGTAGGCCGCGTGTCCGATATTAAGCTGGTAAATAATAAGGTACGGGTAGAACTATCGGTAAGCAATAAGGTGAAAGTGGTGGAAGGGACGGTAGCTAAACTCATATCTGCCGACCTGCTGGGTACCAAAGCCATAAGCCTCGACCTGGGTACAGGGCAGAAAGAGATAGAAGATGAAGGCCAGCTACCTGCCGTAGTGGAAGGCGGCATATTGGATAATCTTTCGGTGGAACTTACCCCCCTGATAACCGATGTGCGGCTGGCAGTAGGCAAGCTGGATACAGCCCTGATCAGTATCAACACGATCCTGAACGACTCTACCAAACAAAGGCTCAACAGTACCATTGCCTCTCTGGACGCTACGATGAAGAACCTGAAAAGCTTCTCCGGCAGCCTGAACAGCAAAAGTGACGAACTGGCCTCGGTTATAGATAATGCCAACAGCATTACCGGCAACCTTGCTAACAATAATGAAAAGATAAGCCGCATTATAGATAATGCTAAGACCACTACCGATAACCTAGCCAAAGCGCCGGTAGAGCAGACTGTGAATGAACTGAGGTCGGCAGCCAATGAGCTGAAGGCAGTAATGGAAAAGATAAATAATGGCCAGGGCTCAGTGGGCATGGCTGTAAACGACAAGCAATTATACCAGAACCTTACCGAAACATTAAAGACGCTGAACGGGCTGGTGGCAGACCTACAGGCCCACCCGTCGCGATACATAAACCTTACTATCTTTGGCAGAAAGCGGAAAGATTAAACAGGATCGTATCATTCTACAAAACAATAATTCAAAGCCTTTGCGTATTGCCCGGCCATTTATTGCAATGAAGCTGCAGCATACATTGTTGTGCCTGCTGTTGATCTCTTTTTCAGCGGTAGTCAATGCCCAGCAGAAAAAGGACGATAAAATGGTAATAGAATTCGTGCATAACAACTACCTGGTGCATGAAGCTACAGATACCGGCTCCGTAGATAAATTTATAGGTGATGTCATTTTTAAGCAAGGCACGGATATGATGTATTGCGATAGCGCATATCTCCGTGGACAAAATTATATAGAGGCCTTTGGGAATGTGCGTATCGTGCAGCAGGATGGTACACAGGGAGAGAGCGATTACATGCGCTATACGGGCAGCAATAAAATGGCCTATATGAAGGGCAATGTGAAGCTTACGGACGGGAAGAACTCCCTGTGGACCGAAGACCTTACTTACGATGTCAGCTCAAAGGTTGGCGTGTATACGCAGGGGGGCACATTGCAAAACGATTCTACCACCGTATCGAGCGATGAAGGTAATTATAACGGCAAGACAAAATACGCTCGCTTCATTCGTAATGTGCTGGTAACACAGCCGCATACGGAGATCACCTCCGATGACCTGGGCTACTATACCGAGACAGAAGTGGTGGAATTTTATTCCTGCTCAGTGGTAACGAATGACAAGGCAGTGCTGCATACCTGCGACGGGTCTTATGACAGCAAGAATGAGGTGGCCCACTTCAAGGGGCGCTCCTCTGTATATAACGAGGGGCAGTATATTGAAGCCGATACCATCAATTATAGCAAAATAACCGGCCTGGGCGAGGCGGCAGGCAAAGCGATAATCATCGATTCGGAACAGCACAGCACTATGTACTGCGGTCATGCCTGGTATAATGAAAAGCAAAAGCGTATGCTGGCCATCATAAAACCCGTGCTGAAACAGGTGCGCGATAAAGACAGCCTCTTTATCCGTGCCGATACTTTTTTATCCTTACCTGTGCCTAAGCCGGAGGATAGCATAGTGCAGTACAAGATCATGAAAGTGAAGAAGGGTAAAAAAGAGGTGGAGGTCAAAGTGGTGGATTCTGTAAGCGCATTGGAACGCGATTCGACACGCAAACATTATTTTATCGGCTTTCATCATGTACTCATTTTCTCCGATTCTTTGCAGGGGCGCTGCGACAGTATCAGCTATTCGCAGGTCGATTCAGTAGTGCGCATGATGTACAGCCCCATTGCATGGTCGCGAAGGAGCCAGGTAACGGGCGATACGATACTGCTCTATACCGATAGCACGGAACTGAAGAAAATGTATGTGCCTAAAAAAGCCTTTATGGTCTCTCAGTCGGGACCGGATAAAGCAGAGCTATACGACCAGGTGCAGGGTGAAACCCTAACTGCCCATTTTGTGAATAGCGAAATGCACGATATGCTGGTGACACCTGATGCACAATGTATCTATTACTCTAAAGACGATGATGGCGCCTACCTGGGGGTAGTAGAGGCCAAAAGTGACAGCATGAAAGTTTTTTTCAAGGAAGGTGAAGTGGATAAGATATATTTGATAAAAGATCCCCACCAGACCATGACCCCAATGGATAAGGCCAATATCCCCGGTCTGCGCCTCGACCGCTTCCTGTGGAAGCCGGAGTTGCGCCCTAAGACTAAGGAAGAACTTTTTGACTGACCGTCAGAAAATATTTAGGGATATTTCTTGGCGACTGTTTACTTTTGCGCTTTTGAAAAATGCAGGTATATAAATTTGGAGGGGCGTCGATAGCTACGCCGGACCGCGCAAGGGCATTACTGCCCATATTTAAGGAGGCACAGCAGCCTGTGGTTGCCGTGATATCTGCATTGGGTAAGACCACCAATGCGCTCGAAGATATCGTAAATGCGGCTTGTAAAGGCGATAAACAAAAGGCTAAAGAACTCGCTCATAAGCTGGAGCAGCAGCACCTGGACTATGCCAAAGACCTGCTAAATGAAAAACAGTTTACTGTTGCTGCAAATGCGATGAATGTTTATTTCACCGAGTTGCAATGGGCTATTGATGATGCACAGCCCGAACGCTATGATTATTCCTACGACCAGGTGGTGTGCATCGGTGAATTGTTATCCACGCTCATTATTGCCTTTTACCTGCAGCAGGAAGGCTACGATTATGAATGGGTGGATGTGCGCGATGTACTGCGCACCGATGATGTGTTTCGCGATGCAAGGGTGGATGTGGAGTATTCCGAAAAGCGCGCCAAAGAAGTGATAGGTAAAATACTTGCCGCAGGAAAGAACGTGCTCACGCAGGGCTTCATAGGCGCTACTGCCGATAATGCATCTGTTACGCTGGGCAGGGAAGGCTCCGACTATACGGCAGCCCTTATGGCCGCTATGCTGCATGGCAATGCCGTAACGATATGGAAAGATGTGGAAGGCCTGCTTAACGCTGATCCCCGCCTGTTCAAAGAAACCATAAAAATAGATGCGGTAAGCTATTACGAAGTGATAGAAATGGCCTATTACGGGGCCCAGGTCATTCACCCAAAGACCATAAAACCACTCCAGAACAATAATATACCTCTGTATGTAAAATGTTTCCTCGACCGGTCGCTTAGCGGCACTGTGATACAGAACGAGGTGCGTGATGCAGCTTATCCGCCTATAATAGTGTGGAAGCAGGACCAGGTGCTTGTACAGGCGACCACAAAGGATTTCTCATTCATAACAGAGGATAACCTGAGCGACATTTACGACATATTCCACGAGCTTAATATCAAGATTAACCTGATGCAGAACGCTGCCATCAGCTTCGTGGCCTGTGTAGACAGGAGGGAAGATAAGCTGCAAAAACTGATAGAGCAGTTAGGTGTAAATTATAAAGTGCTGCGTAACGAGGACGTCAGCCTGCTGACCATACGCCATTATACTCCGGAGGTCTTTTTCGACCTGACCAAAAACAAAGTGGTATTGCTGGAGCAAAAGACCAGGCATACCGTGCAGGTAGTGGTGATGTAGCACAGGTCCGGCAGCCTGTAAGAAACAAGAAGCCCCGTCCCGCATGTGCAGGACGGGGCCTTCTTTATAATGTAATTTATTTTTTCAGCTTGAATGCTTTCTTAACCTTGTCCACGTAGTCGAGCTTTTCCCAGGTAAAGAGTTCCACCTTCATGCTCTTGGTTTTGCCATCGGCAGAGCGGAAGCTTTTGGTAACCGTTTTAGGCTCACGACCCATATGACCATAAGATGCACATTCGCTATACATAGGCTGGCGCAGCTTGAGGCGTGTTTCTATAAAATAAGGGCGCATATCAAATACATCCTCCACTATCTTAGATATCTGGCCATCGCTCATTTTTACTTTTGCAGTGCCATAAGTGTTCACGTATACACCCATTGGTTTGGCCACGCCTATCGCGTAAGATACCTGTACCAATACCTCGTCGCAGACACCTGCTGCTACCAGGTTCTTGGCTATATGGCGGGTAGCATAGGCTGCAGAGCGGTCCACTTTGGATGGGTCTTTGCCTGAGAAAGCGCCGCCACCATGTGCGCCTTTACCACCATAAGTATCTACGATGATCTTACGGCCGGTAAGACCTGTATCGCCATGAGGCCCGCCAATCACGAATTTGCCCGTTGGGTTTACATGGTATTTTATTTTGTTGTTGAAAAGATGCTTGTATTGGGGGTATGCTTTGATAACGCGGGGGATGAGGATGGTCTTTACATCTTTTGTGATACGCTCCTGCATCTTCTTTTCATCGGCAAAGTCATCGTGCTGGGTAGAGATCACGATGGCATCGATACGCACCGGCTTGTTGTTGTCATCATATTCCAGCGTTACCTGGCTTTTGGCATCCGGGCGCAGGTATTTCATTTGTTTGCCTTCGTTGCGTATCGCAGAAAGCTCACGCAGCAGCAGGTGGGCCATATCCAGTGCCAGTGGCATATAGTTAGCAGTCTCGTTAGTGGCATAGCCAAACATCATGCCCTGGTCGCCGGCGCCCTGTTCTTCTTTCTTTTTCCTTACTACGCCCTGGTTGATATCGGGCGATTGTTCATGTATGGCAGAGAGCACACCGCATGAGTGCGCTTCGAACATGTACTCGCTTTTGGTATAGCCTATTTTAGCTATTACTTCGCGGGCTATGGTCTGTACATCTATGTAAGTATTACATTTTACTTCGCCGGCAAGCACTACCTGGCCTGTGGTTACTAATGTTTCGCATGCTATTTTCGACTGCGGATCCCAGGCAAGGAAATTATCAACTAATGCATCGGATATCTGGTCGGCTACTTTATCAGGATGTCCTTCTGATACGGACTCTGATGTAAATAAATATGGCATGTTTGTTATTGAAAATTTTAAATTGAAAGTTTTGATTGGGCTGCAATTTAAACTAATGATGATAAAAATTCAATTTTCATTTTAATTGTTCCACAGTTTCGCATTCATACTGTGAATTTATTAGATTGCATGGTAAAATATTTAATAGTTATGGATAGCCCGGTAAACTACCTTGAGCTCAACAGGCAGGCATGGAACAACCAGACAGATGTGCATATGAGTTCCGACTTTTATGATATGCCTGGCTTCCTGGCGGGCAATACCTCTCTGAAGGAAATAGAGCTTCGCCTGTTGGGCGATGTAAAAGGCAAGAGCGTCCTGCACCTGCAATGCCATTTTGGACAGGATACTGTTTCGCTGGCCCGCATGGGGGCTTTGGTTATGGGGATAGACCTCTCAGACAAGGCAATAGAAAGGGCTAAAGAACTGGCCCTGCAAACGCAGACAGATGCTTCGTTCATAGCCTGCGATATCTATGACCTGCCGCAACATCTCGATAAGCAATTTGACATTGTATTCACCAGCTACGGCACTATAGGCTGGCTGCCCGATATGGACAAATGGGCCGGCATCGTTTCGAAATACCTGGCACCGGGGGGCAAATTCGTATTCGTGGAGTTTCATCCACTCGTGTGGATGCTTGATGAGGATTTTAAGTACATCAAGTATGACTATTTTAATACTGTGCCGATCATAGAAACGGAGAGCGGTACCTATGCCGATCGGGATGCGCCACTGAGTAAAACCACAGTATCCTGGAACCATGACCTTGGCGAGGTACTGGGCAGCTTGATCAAATGTGGTTTGGAGCTTAGGTCATTTGATGAACACGACTATTCACCGTATAACTGCTTCCGGGATATGGAAGCAGTTGAGCCGGGTAAATACCGTATCGGCCACCTCGATAAAAAGATACCAATGGTGTATGCATTGACAGCAACAAAAAGACAGTAAGTGTAAATGCTTATTCTACAGTAACCGATTTGGCCAGGTTGCGCGGCTGGTCCACATTGCAGCCACGCAGGATGGCTATATGGTAAGCCAGCAATTGTAAGGGCACAATGGTCACCAGCGGCGATAAGATCTCCTCTGTTTCGGGCACTTCTATCACATGGTCAGCCAGTTCGCGTATCTGTTTATCGCCCTTGTTTACCACAGCTATTATCTTACCCTTGCGTGCTTTCACTTCCTGCACGTTCGATACGATCTTTTCGTAAGCGCTTTGGTTGGTAGCCAGAAAAACTACGGGCATTTCTTCGTCTATCAGTGCTATGGGGCCATGCTTCATTTCGGCAGCAGGGTAGCCCTCTGCATGTATATAGGATATTTCTTTCAGCTTCAAAGCGCCTTCCAGCGCCACGGGGAAGTTGTAGCCACGACCCAGGTACAGGAAATTTTTGGCATCCTTGTATATGGCAGCCAGTTCCTTTATTTGTGCATCCAGCTTCAGTGCTTCCTCTATTTTACGGGGTATGCTTTCCAGTTCGTAGAGATAAGTGCGCAGGTGCGATGTGGCCATTGTGCCTTTTTGCATGGCTATCTGCAGTGCAATGAGCGTAAGTATGGATATCTGTGTAGAGAACGCTTTGGTAGAGGCCACACCTATTTCGGGGCCTGCGTGGGTGTAAGAGCCTGCATGTGCAGTGCGGGCTATCGAAGAGCCGATCACGTTGCATATGCCGTATATAAGCGCCTGCCTTTCTTTAGCAAGTTCTATAGCTGCATGCGTATCAGCCGTTTCGCCCGATTGCGAGATGGCGATCACAACATCGCCTTCATTGATGATGGGGTTGCGGTAACGGAATTCCGATGCATATTCCACCTCTACCGGCACACGTGCCAGGTCTTCTATAAGGTATTCGCCTATAAGGGCTGAGTGCCATGATGTGCCGCAGGCCGTTATCACGAAGCGCTTAGCCTTGTCTATCTTGTTTTCATATTCACTGAGGCCGCCCATTTTTATCCACCCCTGCAGGGCATTCATACGGCCACGCAGAGAGTCTTCTATAGCGCGGGGCTGTTCGTATATCTCTTTGAGCATGAAGTGCTCAAAACCACCCTTTTCTATTGCCTCCAGCGACATTTCCAGCTTCTGGATGGCCGGTGATTTTTCCACATTGCCCAGTGTGCGTATGGTAAACGTGCCATCCCGGTTCACAACCACATACTCCTGGTCGTCCATATACACCACGTTGTTGGTATATTCTATGATGGGCGATGCGTCCGAAGCAATATAGAATTCATCTTCACCTATACCGATCACCATCGGGCTGCCCTTCCGGGCCGCTATAAGCTGGTTGGGGTTGTTGCGGTCAATGATCACTATGGCATATGCGCCCACTACTTCATTAAGTGCTATACGTACTGCCTCATCGAGGCTGGTCGATTCTGTTTTTCTTACTTCTTCTATAAGGTTTACCAATACCTCAGTATCAGTGTCCGATTGAAAGGTATAGCCGCGTTTCTGCAACTCTTCTTTAATGGCGGCATAGTTCTCTATAATACCATTGTGTATTATGGCCAGGTTGCCCGATTGGGAGATGTGCGGGTGGGCATTCAGGTCGTTGGGTACGCCGTGCGTAGCCCAGCGCGTGTGGCCTATGCCGATGGTAGCCCCAAGGGGATGACCATCGGTGAACTTTTCCAGTTCGCTTACTTTCCCTGCCTTTTTGTAAACACTAAGATCGCCGTTGAGCAGTGCGATGCCTGCACTGTCGTATCCGCGATATTCAAGTCGTTTGAGGCCCTTTACCAGTATCGGGAAGGCGTCCTTATTCCCTATATAACCAACAATGCCGCACATGATGATGAAGTTTAATTTTGCTTAAGCTTGGTATAAACAACGTTGAAACGCATCCGGTTATTGCCACCGTTATTACCCTCCGCAACAAGCCTGAATGCACCGGGAAAATCGGTAGTGCCCGTTAAGTGTAAATGTACAGTATCTTTCCCTGCTTTCATAGCTGCCTGTATCTCCCGTGGCATGTTCAAAAGATAGTGGGTCTGGCTGATGTTTGCGTCAGATTCTTTTATTGTGCCATCTATGAATGCAAGTGGGGCTGTACTGGTGATGGGGTAGCCATCGGCTATGGTATAGGTAGCCCCGGTACTGTCTATGCCTATAGGGTATAGCCTGTATGGCGGGGCATAAATATCTTCGGAAGCAGTGCTTGTCCTGGTTACTACAAGCTGTGCTTTGTTGACCAGAGAGTAAGCGGGTATTTTTTGTATGCCGCTTATGATCACATCTATCTCGCAGCCCGGCAGGTTTTGCAGTAATACGGGATCGCTGATATTAGTTCCTATTTTGCCTTCGGCCATGCTGCCACGGTAGCTGCGTGTAATATGGTTGAAGTGTGCACAGTTGGTTGAGGTATATGGGAAGGAAACCGTATAGGTAGCTGTATCATCGGTAAGGTGATAATAGAATATTACCCCTGCACGGGTATAGTCGGTTGAGCCGTCAAGGTAAAAATAAGGTATGGCAGCACCATTGCTGCGCGGGTCAGCCTCAAGATAAAAGCCTTTGAAATAATCAATGAATTGGGTCGGGCCACTCAATTCGTCCGATCCTGATTTTGATTGTATCTGGTCGATAAAAGCTGTCTTGCTAAGCGGTATGCGCAGGTGGGGATATTTGCCCGATATGCTATCGTTATATGTGCGGCCAACATATACACTGTCCGACAGGTTGTCAATAGTCACATTCACACTACCCAGGGGATTATTCTTGTCGTAGGCTTTGGTGCTAAAAGCATAATATGAGCTGTCTTTCGACATGTCTTCAGTGACCCTGTAAGCAGTGAATTTTTGTTTTATGTTCAGTGCAGTATCGCCCCAGGTATAACCAGAGTAAGGCAGGATAAGTACTGCTGAATCGATCCTGTCAATGTTTGTAGGAAAGCCAAAGTTGGTTGAAGGCGGCACCACCTGGAAGTAGATACCTGCATTCGTTTTACCGAAATAGGGGTCGGTCACGGTGCCCAGGCCATGTATGATGGATATGCCCGAGAAACTATTGCTGGTGACCAGCGAATCGAAGAAGATTGTATGGCAGCTTACTTCCAGGCTTGTGTCCACCGCGTTGATGTTATCAATGGCGGGGGCCACATTGGCATTCAGTATCGTATTTTCCTTACATCCCGTTTCTGCGAATAAGGTTATGGCCAATGCCAGTGTATATAAAGCTAAACTGCGCGCGTTTTGCATCAGGTTGTTTTAAAAATTTACAGCGAATGTGCGAAAAGAAATACTAAGACTCTGTTAAGCTTTTATACAGGTCCAGCAGGGGCGTTACATCCTCCTTCCAGCCCTCGTCATATTTCACTACTTTCTTATAGCGGCTTGGCTTTATCTCGTCTGTTATCTTCTTGTCCATATGGTCTGAGCCAAATACCACTACATCGGCACTTTTGCTGCCGCCCAACGTCAGCGCAAGGTTCGTGCCGTCTTTGAAAGCATCGAAATCTTTTTCTTTAATATCTGCGTTGATCAGCGCTTTTTTGGCAAAATTGGGGTTCAGCTTTTCTTTGAACTGGCTGTTCTGCGCGGTATAGATAACTTTTGAATAGCCGAATACCGGCTCTTTCTTATAAGCGGTTTTGAGATATAGCGGCAGCAGCGAGGTCATCCAGCCATGACAGTGAATGACATGCGGAGGCCAGCCGAATTTTTTCACGGTTTCCAGTGCACTGCGGCAGAAGAATATCATACGCTCGGCATTGTCATCGTAGAAGTTATCCTGGTCGTCACGGAAAACGGCTTTACGTTTAAAGTAATCATCGTTGTCCATGAAATATACTTGCAGCCTGGCGCTGGGCAGGGATGCTACTTTTATGATAAGCGGGTAATCGTCCTTGTCTATGATCACATTGATACCCGAAAGGCGCACCACTTCGTGCAGCCTGTGACGGCGCTCGTTGATAACGCCGAAACGTGGCATGATCACGCGAACTTCTATGCCCGCGTCAAATGTTTTGATAGCCAGTTTGTTGAGTATTTGCGCGAAATCGGTAAATTCCATGTAGGGAGATAATTCATTCGCAACAATTAAAACACGTTTTTTAGTGTCTGCAGACATGCTTATGTGTTAGATTAAAACAGGAAAAATGTAACAGGGTGACTTAAAATTGTCTGCAAAATTACGAAAATATTAAATTCCAACCCTTACTTTGCGCACAAAGCTTCAAATTTCATTCATGCTTATCTTTAAAAAGGTAGCAGATATACAGGCCTATCTGTCTCAGCAAAAGCCCGCCGGGCGCGGCATTGGCTTTGTTCCTACCATGGGTGCATTGCATGCCGGACATCTTTCATTAATAAAGCTGGCAAAGGCAGATAATAAGCTTGTTGTGACCAGTATTTTCGTAAATCCTACCCAATTCAACGATAAAGAAGACTTTGAAAAATACCCCATAACTACCGATACGGATGTAGCCATGCTTATCGAGGCTGGTTGTAATGTACTTTTTTTACCCTCAGTGGATGAAATGTATCCGCAGGGAACCGAAAATATGCCTGTATTTGATTTCGGCTACCTGGAAACGGTGCTGGAAGGCGCACACCGGCCGGGGCATTTCAGGGGCGTAGGGCAGGTGGTAGCCCGTTTACTTGACATAGTAAAGCCCGATAGCCTGTATATGGGGCAAAAAGATTACCAGCAGTGCCTGGTAGTTAAAAACTTACTGGGCCAGGTGGCGGGGGGCAATGATATAGAAATGATCATCTGTCCGATCATCCGTGAGGCTGATGGCCTGGCTATGAGCTCGCGCAATCGCAGGCTTACCGACCCACAAAGGGCCGTAGCAGGCACTATATACCAGTGTCTTATCTCCATATTAAGCAAGGCCCCCTCAGGTAACTTTACCGTAGTGCAAAAAGAATGTGCTGACCTGCTTGCCGATAAAGGTTTTGTGCCGGAATATATTGCCCTTGCCGATGCGGCCACACTACAACTGCTTGATAACTACAGCGCAACAACACAAATGGTAGCATTGATCGCAGCAAAGCTGGGTAATGTGCGCCTCATAGATAACATGCTGGTAGAGGCAGATTCCTGAGTTTTTTGCTGAAAAGTTAGCGAATTGATAAACTCTTTTGAGTGGGTGAATGGAATTATATAAATAGGTAAATTTGTATAAAGACATTCGCCATGAAAACGATCGACAGGGAATTGCAGGATTATGTGGCCATCCTCAGTGAAGAGCAAAAAGAAACAGTGCTCAATGTTGTAAAAGCCTTGGCCCCCAATGCAGGTAACGACAGCGATTGGGAAGATGAGGAGTTTGTAGCCGAAACCGACAGGTTGTGCGGCCAGTATCACAGCAAGACAGCCAGTGCTGCCACTTCGCGAAGCGAGGGTCGGAATATCGCTCCGGGTATCCGTAATTGAACTAAATGCTGAGCTAATGATAAGGATGGCTTATCTGCCAGCCTTATAGCTGTTTGTTGGTACAGATCTAAGCCACTTTGGTAATTTTCAGCGTATTAGTGGGCAGGTGCTCATGTATCGGTGTGCTACCGGTATTCACTACTATATCGCCGCTTTTTACCAGTCCCTTTTCTTTCAGGAAACTGATCTGGTCATCGATGATCTGGTCCAGGCTTTCCTCTTTATCGTAATAGAAGGCCTGCACACCCCAGCTAAGACTTAACTGGTTGACCAGCGTATGGGTCTTGGTGAATACGTACAGCGGCGAGCGGGGCCGGTAGCTGGCCAGCATAAAACCTGTGTAACCCGATTGGGTCATGCCAATCAGTGCATTGGCATGCACGTCTTTGGCTATCTCGCAGGCATTATAACAGAGTGCATCGCTGAGGAATGACGGAGAGTGCGGTTTTGGGTCCAGGTTCCTGTTGTAAACGATGGCCTCTTTTTCCACTTCATTTATAATACTCACCATCGTTTTTATCACCAGTTCGGGGTACATGCCGGTAGCGGTCTCAGCGCTCAGCATCACTGCATCAGCGCCTTCCAGCACGGCATTGGCCACATCGGTTATCTCGCTGCGGTTGGGGCGGGTGCGGTCCAGCATACTTTCCATCATCTGCGTGGCAATGATCACAGGTTTGGCCCTGTGTATGCATTTGCGGATGATGCTTTTTTGTATCATTGGTATCTGCTGCAGGGGTAGTTCCACGCCCAGGTCGCCACGGGCCACCATCACGGCATCCGATGCCAGTATGATCTCCCGTATCTGGTTCATTGCCTCGGGTTTTTCTATCTTGGCTATGATCTTGGCATTACTGTTCTTCTGCTGCAGTATTTCCTTCAGCTCCATTACATCGTCCGGTTTGCGCACAAAGGATAAGGCTACCCAGTCTATATCCTGCCCGATGATAAAATCAAGGTCGGTCATGTCTTTTTCGGTAAGGCAGGGCAGCGATATTTTGGTGTCGGGCAGGTTCACGCCTTTTCTCGATGATAGTACACCAGCGGTAAGCACCTGTACTTTCACCCTGTTATCGCTGGTTATCTCCGTCACCATCACTTCTATCTTTCCGTCATCTATCAGTATCTTTTCATCTATCCTTACGTCTTTATAAAAATCGGGATAAGAGATATATACCCCATCTTTTGTACCGGTCACTTTTTCGTTGGTGAAGTAGAATTCATCGCCCACATTCAGTTGCAGGGCATTGTCTTTTATTTCACCTACCCGCAGTTTGGGTCCCTGCAGGTCGGCCAGTATAGCAATATTAAAGGGGAAACTATCATTGATGCGGCGTATGTGCGTGATCACATCTTTGTGTTGCTCATGTGTGCCATGCGAAAAATTGAGGCGGAACACATTCACACCTTCCTGCACCAGTGCCAGTAATTTTTCATATGTGTTGCATGCCGGTCCTACTGTCGCTATTATCTTGGTTTTATGTAACATGTCTTTATTCCTTTCGCTGCGCAAAGTTCTATACTTATTGCCGTATATCAGCATACTTCCTGTTAAGCGAATGCTATTGTTTTTTGTTTAATAAGTATAAAGTTGCAGTTGAATGGATATTAACGGCTGTTATCCACATCTGTTAGCTCATTTTTTGACTGTTTACTTTTGTATTTTGGCTTTATGTCCGTACTTTTGCACCCGGTTTTATCATTGACCTTTTAATAATATGTCGGGACAGCTTAAAGAGGTTCGTAATCGTATCAAATCCATTACGTTAACGCAGCAGATCACCAAAGCCATGAAAATGGTGAGTGCGGCAAAACTGCGCCGCGCACAGGATGCCATTATACAAATGAGGCCCTACGCGCAAAAGTTGCAGGAAATGCTCAGCAATATAGCCAGCGGTTCATCATCGGATACGGGCTTGCCCCTGGCTGAAGAACGTAGTGCCGATCGTATATTGCTGATACCGATCACGAGTAATCGGGGCCTTTGCGGCGCTTATAATACCAATGTTATTAAAATGGCCCGTAACCTCATCAACGAGAAATATGCGGCCCAGCAAGCCAAAGGGAATGTATCTATACTGCCTATTGGCAAAAAAGGTTACGAATATTTCCTTCGTCATGGCTACAAAGTGATAGACAATTATTGGAACCTCTTTGCCGATCTTAATTTCGACAATGTGCGGGAGGCGGCGGTATATGCGCAGAAGGCATTTCTTAATAAAGAGTTTGACCGGGTATATATTGTGTACAGTAAGTTCAAAAATGCTGCTACGCAGGAGTTTGTAGTAGAGCCATACCTGCCTATCCCTAAATCGGAAAAAGTAAAAGGCAAAAGCATGGATTTTATCTTCGAACCATCGAAGGAAGTGCTTTTACTCGACCTGATGCCTAAAATATTGAACACGCAGGTATATAAAGCTGTACTTGACGCTAATGCTTCGGAAGAAGGTGCTCGTATGACAGCGATGGATAAGGCAACGGAAAATGCGAATGAACTGCTCAGGTCGCTGAAGATCAGCTACAACCGTGCGCGCCAGGCGGCTATCACCACCGAGCTTACTGAAATAGTAAGCGGCGCGGCAGCACTGCAGGGATAATATATTTTACTATTGTAAAAACCGCTGCACGTATACTGCAGCGGTTTTCTTATTTTTATACAAATAATTGGAATATGCGTAGGTCATTTATCTTGCTTGGGGCTTTATTGATGCTGGCTAAAGGTGCGGCAGCCCAACAAGCTCATGTACAGCGCTTTACTGCGCCACTGGCAGGCAAGGTTGTGCTCAAAGATGTGGAAGATAAGTACAATGCACAGGTGTATAACCTGGAGATGCCGGAACCCGATGCTGATGCAGAACAGGAAAATCTTAGGGAAGTAAAACAATACATCGCAGCGCATTACCCGCACAAAAACCGTCACCTTGCCGCCAAGGGTACTGCCATACAACCCCCATTTGTGGTTAGGAGTTTTGTGGCTGATACATTGCCCGGCATCCCACCAGATAATAATATGGCGATATCTGCCGGTCAAAGAGCAGTATCGGTTGTAAACAGCAATATTGCCGTGCTGGATGACTATGGGCAGATGCTATACCGGAAAAGCCTTTATAGCTTTTCGCTGGCAACAGGACTGATCAATACGGTCACCAACCAGAATAATTACCGTTTCGATCCCAAAGTTATTTATGATCCTGAGGCTGACAGGTACATATGTGTCATGCTCAATGGTATCAATGAGCACAACTGGATCGTTGTAGGTTTCTCTCAGACCAACAGGCCCGACAGTACCTGGAATTTCTACAAGTTCTATGGTAATTATGCCGGCGATACTACCTGGTTCGATTACCCGGCAATTGCTATAACCCATAATGAGTTATTCTTTACCGGCAATAAAATAGGTTATGACCAGTCATGGCAGGAAGGCTTCCACAGGTCGCTCATATACCAGGTGAACAAACAGCAGGGCTATAATGGTGATACGGCCATCACATACAGAATATGGGATAGTGTTACCTATAATGGTAAATTCATCCGCAACCTGTTTCCCGTTAAGGGCGGTGCTTCGATCCACGGGCCGGAGCAATATTTCCTCTCCAACAGGAATTTTGATGTGCAGAACGATACTATTTTCTTAATAAAGGTGCCCGACACGATAGGCGCTCCTGATAGCATCTTAACGGTTACCCGCCTGCAGTCAGACCTTGCATATGGTGTGCCGCCAAGTGGAAGGCAAAAACCGCCTTATGATTCACTTGCTACTAATGATGGCCGCATATTAGGCTCCTATATTGAAGGGGATGAGATACAGTTTGTGAGTGCTTCGCTTTATCCTGCAAATGGGGCATCGGCAGTGTATCATGGTAAGATTAGTAATGTCACCACCAGCCCAACCGTTCATGCTGAGATGTTCACGGTCGATACGCTCGATTTTGGCTATCCGAATATCTCTTATGCCAGTAACACAGGGGGGATGAATAACTCCATCATCTCTTTCGATTACAGTGGCCCATCCACCTTTGCGGGCATGGGGGCTATATATTATGATGGCAACCAGTATTCACCCATGCTTAATGTAAAGAGCGGCGACAGCGTGATAAGTGTGCTGGCCGGGCCGGAACGCTGGGGCGATTATACGGGCTCGCAGCCCGATTGGAATATGCCGGGTGTTGTTTGGGTAGAAGGTATTTATGGACGAAGCAATACACGTTACGGTAATTATATGGCTAAGCTCGCTGCTCCCTTTATAACATCGGTAACGCAGCCACAGCAAACCAAAGCGACAGCATTGGTATATCCCAATCCCGCATGGCAGTTCATAAGTGCTGAGTTCTCGGTACCGCATGAGCAGTCTGTGAATTTCTCAATATATGATATGCAGGGCCGTGTGGTGGATAACCTCTTAAGTACATGGTGTAAAGAGGGCCGCAATGTGGTACAGTTCAACATTGGTCCGCTTGCCCCGGGCGCTTATTTCGTAAAAGGTATAAGTGCTAAAGGCGAAGTATTGCTCACCAGCAGGTTCATCAGGCAATAAAATGCTTTTATGCATTAGTGTGTTACCTTTGATGTGGCTATGAAGCAACTGCTTTTCAATCTTACACTGGCTTTCCGCGCAATACGCAATAATCGTCTGCGCTCCTCGCTTACCATAGCTATCATCGGCCTTGGGCTCATGGCGCTCATTGCCATACTCACTTCGATAGAAGTATTGAAGGCTGCTGTTTATTCCAACTTTAGCAGCATGGGTTCCAACTCATTCCGTATTTCCAACAATGTGATCAAACAGAAGAGTGGGGGGGGCATGCGTCGCAGCACTTCCGATGGCAAGAACATAAGCTATGATGAAGCAAAGGCCTTTAAAGAGCGTTTCGATTTTCCATCCGTTATCAGTATTTCCGTTGCAGGTACACAGATCGCTACCGTAAAATACGGGTCGGAAAAGACCAACCCCAACATACGTGTGATGGGGATCGACAATGAATACCTGCAGATAGCCGATACTAAGATGGAAGCAGGCAGGATCTTCTCGAACAGCGAGCTGTACAATGGCAGTTATGTATGCGTGCTCGGCAATAGTATAGCGCACAAGCTGTTTGGCAAACCGGCTAAGGCCATAGACAAAATGGTATCGGTGGGTGATGTGAAATACAGGGTGATAGGTGTTGCTGAATCAAAAGGGGGCAGCATGATCATGAACAGCGATAACCTCGTCTATACACCTTTGTCCACTGTACGCGCTGTATATGGCGGCGAACATTCTTACCTCATCAATGTAATGGTTAAAGACATCTCGCTCAAGACAACGGCATCCGAAGAGGCCGAGGGTCTCTTTCGTGTCATCAGGAAGCTGCCGCTGGGCGTGGAGAATGATTTCGGGATCAATCAAAATGATAGCCTGGTCAATAATGTGCTCGATCTTATTGGCTATATACGTGCTGCCGCCCTCGTTATCGCTATTGTTACCTTGCTGGGTTCTGTTATTGGTTTAATGAATATCATGCTCGTTTCCGTAGCGGAGCGTACCCGGGAGATCGGTGTGAGTAAAGCACTTGGGGCACGATCATCTACCATTAAGCAGCAGTTTCTCAGTGAGTCGGTTATCATTAGTCTTTTAGGGGGCACCATAGGCATAGCACTAGGCGTGGCTGCTGGCAATTTGGTGGGTATAGCATTCAAGACAGGTTTTATCATGCCCTGGCTTTGGGTATGCATGGGCTTCACCCTCTGTGCTATAGTGGGCGTAGTGTCAGGCATTTACCCCGCAATAAAAGCTTCAAAACTCGATCCCATCGTCGCATTACGTTATGAATAGGACAATCATTTTATTTTCCGGAACAAACTTAAACACGCGCTCGTGCAAGGATTAGTTTACAGGTCCACAGGCAGTTGGTATTCTGTGCGCGATGAGCAGGGCCTTTACTGGAATGCACGGGTGAAAGGTAAGCTGAAGATCGATGAAGATATCTCATCTACCAATCCTATTGCTGTAGGCGATGTAGTGCAGTTCGATGTGGAAGATGACACCACAAAAACAGCAATGGTCACCAATGTGAACGACAGGCATAATTATATCGTGCGCGTATCGCCCCACAACAGGAACCAGAAACATATTGTAGCGGCCAACCTTGACCTGGCACTGGTTATGGCTACCATTGCCGAGCCGCGTACATCCAATGGTTTCATAGACCGCTTTTTACTTACCGCTGAGGTATATCATATACCGGCCGTAGTAGTGATAAATAAGATAGACCTGCTGAAACCAAAACATAAGGAACAGTTGGAGCATTGGCAGGAAATGTATGAAAGCATAGGATATGAAGTATATCCTATTATTGCATTGGAGCATGACAGTGTTCTTGCGCTGGAGCAAAGGCTTGCGGGGAAAACAACCCTGTTCAGTGGCCATTCTGGTGTAGGTAAAAGCACGCTCATCAATCAATTGATACCTGATCTTGACCTGCGTACCAAAGAAGTATCGGGCTGGAGCGGCAAAGGGCAGCATACCACCACCTTTGCTGAGATGTTTGATACACCTGCAGGTGGCAGGATAATCGATACACCCGGTGTAAAAGAGTTCGGTATCATTGATGTGGAAAAAGAAGAGTTATCGCATTACTTCCCTGAGATGAGAAAGCTACTGACCGAATGCAGGTTCAATAACTGCCTGCATATAAATGAGCCGGGCTGTGCAGTGAAGCGTGCCGTGATGGAGGGTACAATTGCCGAAGATCGTTATATTAGCTATGTAACCATACTCGATACAATAGGGAAGAAATGGTAACGATACCATGTTGTTTAAATCATTAACTGGTTTTTTATGATCATATACAATGTAACCATAAAGGTAGAAGCAGGTGCTGCCGGGGATTGGGTAAAGTGGATGAAGGAAGAGCATATGCCTGAACTGATGCGGACAGGCCTGTTTGTAGATTCGCGTCTTTGCCGCCTGCTCGAGCAGGATGAGACAGAAGGTGTTACCTATGTTGCACAATATTTTTGCGACACGATGGAGCATTATAATACCTACATTGCTGAGCATGCACAGCATATGCGCGACAAAGGTTTTGCCCGTTTCGGTGGCAAATTCACCGCTTTCAGGACGGTGATGGAGGAAGAATTTTAGCTAAGATGAAAATTAGCCGCAGGGTGATTTTTGGCTGAGATACATCTAAAGCAAAATTCCTGCCAATATCCTCAAAGGCTTAACAGTAAAGGTTTTAGCATTAACTGTAGCATGCAGCGCAATGTCGTGGAACATTGTGAAACTTGGGAAAGCGGCTACAGGCAAGGCTTTTGGGGCAAAAAATATATCCCGGATATTTGGAACTGCGCTAAAGCGCAGTATATTTGTTCTATTCGCTAAAAAATTTTTCTTCACAAAAACACACAAAGAGCTATGAACAAAGCCGAACTTATTGACAAAATGGCCAAAGATTCTGGCATCACAAAGACACAAGCTAATGAAGCATTGGATTCGTTTACTAATGCAGTAGTTGCATCTTTGAAAAAAGGCGACCGTGTTACACTGGTTGGCTTCGGTACTTTTTCGGTATCCGAGCGCTCAGCACGTAATGGCCGCAATCCGCAAACAGGTGAAGTGATAAAGATCAAAGCACGCAAAGTGCCCAAGTTCAAAGCAGGCAAAGAATTTTCCGGCAAGATCAGCGGTGGTAAAAAATAATTTTACTCATATCTTGTTGGAAAAGCGGGAAACAAGGTTTGTTTCCCGCTTTTGTTTATTTTTGCATCTTAAATAAAACAAATCAATCATGGGCAGAGGCGACAAACGTACAAAGCGCGGTAAAATAAATATTGGCAGTTTCGGGAAAGTACGCCCGGCACGTACCAGGAAGACCGCAAAGAAAACGGAAAAGAAAGCATAGTACTTTATTAGCGGAAGCCGTTCTTAATGAACGGTTTCCCCTTTATTACCCCTGTTTACGCTGCATTTTACACCTTTGGTAATTTATTATTTTAATGAATATCATTAACAGGGATCACACACCATGGCAACATTTCACACTAAAGACATCAGTAACAGCAATTTCCTGGTAACAGGAGGGGCGGGCTTTATCGGATCGCATATAGTGGAGTACCTGCTCAGCAATGGTGCTGGCAGCGTTACTGTACTTGATAACCTGGCCACGGGTTTTAAAAAGAACCTGGACCTTTTTGCAAAATATCCTCAACTCAGGTTCATAGAGGGTGATATACGGGATGCTGGGATATGCAAACGTGCCTGCGAAGGTATAGATTATGTAACCCACCAGGCCGCGCTTGGCTCAGTACCACGCTCAGTGAAGGACCCTATAACCAGTAACGATGTTAATGCAGGTGGCTTTGTGAACATGATAACCGCTGCAAAGGATGCTGGTGTAAAAACATTTGTGTACGCATCCTCATCATCAGTGTATGGCGATGAGCCTAACCTCCCCAAGTACGAAGACAGGGTAGGTAACCCCCTTTCGCCATATGCCGTCACCAAAAAGACCAATGAGCTGTATGCCGATGTATTTACACGGCTATATGGTATGAAGGTGATCGGCCTCAGGTATTTTAACGTATTTGGCCCGCGGCAGGATCCTGATGGGCCCTATGCAGCAGTGATACCCCTGTTCGTGAGCGGCATACTGAAACAAACACCGGTGTATATCAATGGCGATGGTGAACAGACACGCGACTTCACTTTCGTGGAAAATGCGGTACAGGCCAATGTGAAAGGTATGCTTACCGATAACCCGGATGCATTTGGTAAAGTGTATAATGTGGCTGTTGGCGAAAAATTTTCTGTTAACTTCTTATACGGATCCATACGTGAAATGCTGGGTATGGAGCATACACCTGTTTACCGTGAGCCACGTGAGGGCGATATTCGCAACTCGCTGGCCGATATATCGAGAGCTAAAGAATTGCTGGGCTACCAGCCTACGCAGCGCTTTCTTGATGGCCTTAAAAAAACGGTGGATTTCTTCAGGGAAATGTATTCCTGATTATACATGTTCCTCCATATGGCTGGGCAAGGGGGCCCAAACTTTGTGTTTGCTGATATTATTCTCAAGAAGTGAGTAATAATATGCCGACATATCATTGACCAAACGCTGGTACGAGAATTTATCTTCCACGAACTTTCGCCCCTGTGCACCAAAGTAATTCCTGAGATCAGCGCTTTCAATAAGGCGCAGCATAGCATCTGTAAAGTAATCCGCATGCCCGGCTTCTACGGTGAAACCGCATTGGTTATCCACCACTACGTCCGATACGCCCCCAACATTGGTTGATACCACCGGCTTTGCAGCGGCCTGTGCTTCTATTAAGGATACCGGCGTGCCTTCGTTATGCGAGGTCAGGGCCACGATATCAAGTCCGGCCAGTACCAGGTCCATATCGGTTTGCCATGAGGTGCATATAGCGGTTGCGGGCCTCTGGTCTTCCGGGTAGTAGGCATAGTCCACACCCGCATTCCTGAATTCGCCTTCCATCTGCGCGCGCATGTCGCCATCGCCGATTACCAGGAAGCGAAGTTTCTTTTGGGTCTGTGCCTGTAGCTTTGCGGCTATTTCCACAAAAAGGCTATGGTTCTTCACGGGCACTATCCTGCCTATGATGCCTATCGCCAGTTCATCGGGCTGTATGCCATATTTATCACGAAAGATGTCGCGTTTCCGTTCCTGCCATATCATGAACTTGTCAAGGTCAAGGCCCAGGGGAATGGTTTGTATCTTATCGGCAGGGCATATCTTATACTTGTTGGCCAGTTCTTCTTTCTGTGTTTTACTGATAGCTATGATGCCGCTGGAGCGTTTGGCCAGGTAGCGCTCTATCTGTATAAATGCACCGGTGGCCACTTTATTGAAATAGCTGTGGAATACATGGCCGTGAAAAGTGTGTACGATCACGGGTACTTTGCAGGCATCGGCCGCCAGTCGGCCTATAAGCCCCGATTTTGCTGCATGAGTATGCACAATATCAGGCTTGAATTTCTGTATCAGTGCTTTTACTTTCTGGTAGGCTATGCTGTCATTGATAGGCTGTATCGAGCGTTTCATTTCCGGTATCACCGTAGCATCTATGCCCAGGTAGTCGGTTATATGGTCAGCATCCTGTTCGTGATCGTCCTTACCGCCTATCACCAGCATGGTCTCAAATTCGGGTGCCATATAGCGCGTCAGGTAGGTAGCGTTGAGCGCCGGCCCCCCAATGATCAAACGGTTCAATATGCGCAATACGCGTGGCATTCAGTGTAAGTAAGGAATTATAAAATTAACACTATTTTGACACTTATGTAAGCTCCTGCTTTTCTGCTGCGATATTAGGAAGAATAGGTCGTTTTTGGAGTTATACGCTGGTTAAATACCATATTAACGTATTGTTGCATTGTTTTGTTTTTGTATAAGTATTGAATTTTATTTTTATTTATGCGGACCATATAATTATAGTGCATAAGCTTATTGATGACATAACACTTATGTAGGGTTTCATGACAGGTATAAAAAAGCTTTATTAGTCTATGCCTGTTGTGTGACTGGTACACCCGAAAGGAATACCCCGGCGATAAGTTCACGCTTGAGCGTAGTGCCGATGGACGTGATTTCGCTGCCATAGCGTTGGTATCTGCTAAGGGCCAGGCAGCCACCTACACTTACTTTGATGAGCAGCCTGTTGATGGGATCAATTACTATCGCGTAAAACTTACCGGGGCTTCAGGCCGGGCAAATTATACCAAAGTGGTATCTGCAACAGTGAGCGGGGGCGGTTTCTCCCTGGCCGCTTATCCCAACCCGGCTAGCGACGAAGTGAAGATACAGGTTAACGGTACCCCTGGGGGAGATGCTTATGTGACCCTTGCTGATATGACCGGTAAAACAATTTATCGTGTTAAGGTGTTGTATAACGAAGTGCGTATCGATATCAGGTCGCTGGCTGCAGGCGTATATATGTTGCGCTACAAGGATAATGCCCATACCCAAACCATACGTGTGAATAAATACTAGTACGTTTACCCCTGTTTCAAACCAAACATGCGGGCAGCATCCAGCTGCCCGCTTTTGTTATGGTGCCATCGCACGCTTGATTACCTTTGCATCCATGAGCAATAAGGTCAGCCAGGTAAAGGCCGCTTTTACCATATCTAAGTACAGCCTGCTGGCCACTTTGAAGAGCCCTACATCCGTGGTCTTTTCGCTTTTGTTCCCCATTATTTTTATCGTGGTCTTCGGCGCTATGGTGGGCGATAAGCTGCCCGCTATGAAGATAGCCATTGCCCCCGGCAGCGACACAAGCGGGGCTGTGTATAAAGCCATAAGTTCGGTGCCGCTCCTCACTTTGCAGCAGCCCGGCAGCCCGGCACAAATGAAGGAAGACCTGGAGCGTGGCCGTATCAGCGCCATCATGAACATTGAGGCCCTTAATGCAGGCACTGCCTTGCCGCATTACCTTGTGCATATCCAAACATCAGCGGCATCGGCTGCTAATGCCCGCTTGCTGAAGACACTGGTGAACGAGGCCCTTAACCAGCTCAACAGCAAAGCATTCCCCAATAACCCCGCTATCGCTACGCTGTCGGCTGAGGAGCTTCCCGGGCGTGCCTATCATTCCATCGATTTCATATTGCCCGGTCAGCTGGGCTTCTCGCTATTGATGGCAGGCGTCTATGGCTCATCCTACCTCTTGTTCAGCCTGCGGCAAAACCTCGTGTTGCGCAGGCTGCGTGTGGCCCCGCTGCGCAGGCGCAGCATCATAGCCGGCGAGATGCTGAGCCGTCTCTTCTTCCACATCATCAGTTTCATCATCATGGTGCTGCTGGGTTATTATGCATTCCGGTTCACCCTGGTCAATGGCCTCGATACCTTTATAGAGATGCTGCTCTTCTCGCTGCTGGGCCTGTTCATATTTATGGGCATTGGCTTCATCATCAGCGGCATGGTGCAGAACGAGAATGCCATATCGCCCATAGCCAATACCGTAGTGCTGCCCCAGATATTGCTGTGTGGTCTCTTCTTCCCGGTAGAGAATTATCCGCTCTGGCTGCAGCATTTCTGCAACCTGTTACCGCTCACCTTCTTTGTCGATGGCCTGCGCAAGATCGCCTTCGATGGCAGGCATATATGGGAGCTATCCCGGCAACTGGCAGGCCTGCTGGTATGGACCCTGCTCATACTTCCTTTGTCCATAAGATCGTTTAAGTGGGAGTAAGCAAGGCTGGGGGGTATCAGTTGCTTAGCAAGCCCTGCAATATATTGGCCAGCCTTACGGCGCTGTTCACGAGTTGCACCACGATTATCTTTTTGCTTCGCATGATGTATTCCGGGCTTATCTCGCCGCCGCCTGTATCATATACCTTAGGCAGCAGCGCACGCGATTCATTCATCCAGTCCACGTAATTGCCTTTCTGTATCAGCATGATCTCGAAGGGGCTTATCGTGTTGTAATATTCGCTGCAGTCGTTTATGTTCACCGGGGCCTCCCTTACCAGCCCTTCGTCCCACAGGCTGTGCAGGTTATAGGCGCGCCCGTCCACGGTCACCTGTACTGCTTCGCCGCCTTTGTCGCTGCCATAGCCGCAATGCAGCGGCTGCGAGAGGTCGCCCATAAGGTGTATCAGCACCAGCAGGTCGGTCTTTACCGCTTCCGGGTCCATCGTTTTCCGGTACTTTAGCTCGGTGGTCACCTGGCTCAGGGCATTGATGATGTCGGCCTCCTTCGTGGGCTTCCACGATGCCCACTTTTCCATATGTATGTAATGCCAGGTCTTCATGTAGTCGTAGCCGCGTTTGCCATTCACTTCGTCCATCCAGGTACCCGTTTGCGGCACCGTGGTAGGCCCCATATAGTCCATCAGCTTCTGCCGCGTTTCGCGGTCCAGCAGGCGGTAGGCCATGGTGGCAACGATCTCGTGCCCCTGCCAGCCCCAGGCACGGGCCTGCAGTGATAGCCCTGCAAAGAGCATGAGCAGCAAAGCGACTTTTTTCATTATCGCAAAGGTAAATATGTAGTGGAAATTTTTTAATTATTTCATCTGGCATGTACTGTGCCCCGGTCCAGGCCCTATACTTTTACCTCTTATCAAATTTAATAGACTTGGTTTCCAGGTCTGTTGTAATCTTGATCATATAATGGCCTGCCGGCAGGTCGCCGGCTAAAGCAATTTGCTTTTTTATCCTGCCGTTTTGAGCCTGGAAATTGTCTTTCAAAACTGTTTTACCGTTAAGGTCCAAAACCTCGATTTGAACATTGGGGTCTTTACTGCCTATATTGCCGGCCAGTGTAAATATGCCATTATTGGCATTGGGATATAATTCCAGCCCATCGTTTTGCCTGCTCAATGCTCCTGTACTCACTGCGGCCGGTGTGATGACCCTGATATTGGCATGGATCATGTCATCTACGTATAGCCGGTTATCTATACCCACTGCGAGATCAAGAGGCGTTAAGTAAGCATTAATAGCCAGTCCGCCATCACCGCCATAGTCATGAACCCCGGTGCCTGCATAGGTATAGATAATACCTGAGCCATCTACCATGCGTACCCTATTGCCCGATCCGTCTGCAATGAACATGTTGCCCGATGAATCAAGTGCCACGCTCATAGGATACTCCAGTGAGGCACTTGTGGCTGCGCTGCCATCGCCACTAAAGCTATGTATGCCATTGCCTGCTATTGTGGTAATAATACCACCGGCATCAATTTTACGTATCCGTTCGTTTAGCTGGTCGGCTATATAAATGTTGCCCGTATTATCAAAGGCAATATTAGCAGGATAATTTAACTCAGCCGATGTTGCCGCCGCATTATCGCCACTAAAGCCGTGTGTGCCTGTACCGGCAATAGTGTTAATATTTCCGCTCATATCGATCATACGAATACGGGCATTCCCACGGTCCACGATGTAGACGTTTCCTGCAATATCTGCATCTACTGCTACCGGTGTGTTTAATGCCGCAGAAACCGCCGGGCCACCGTCTCCTGAATAACCTATAGATCCGGTTCCCGCAATGGTGCTGATGATGCCCGACGTATTTACTTTGCGCACTACATGGCAGTAAACATCTGTGATATATACATTGCCTGTCGTGTCAACAGCAATGCCGGTTGGCCAACAGAATGTAGCTGATAAGGCCGCACCGCCATCACCGGAATAGCCTGGTGCCCCCGTTCCGGCAAAAGCGGTAATATCGCCTGACGCGCTTATTTTCCTTACCCTGTGATTGTTTTGGTCGCTAATGTAGGCATTCCCAAATTTATCGAAGCATATGGCCTGTGGAGCAGAAAGCCGGGCCGATACTGCAGGGCCTCCGTCACCTGTGTTGCCCGGATTTAGCGGTGTGCCGGCAAAAAGATCAATATTTTGTGCAGATGCACAATGAAAGCCAAGTATAGTGGCTGTAAGCAGTAGGGATAATATGCGCCTGGAGTTCATAGCTTTTGTATTTATTGGGTTAACGATAGTTTAACGGGTACATCTGCTGGGTTCTGTGAACAGGTCATAACAAATTTATAATAAATATCCTGTAGAGGTATGCCTCTACGCAGACCATCTGTCAATTTTACAATAGGATTACAGTTCATTTGTTGCCTGCCTTGGATGAAAAGAGCAAAGCCTGCCGGGCTTCTTTAAAAATGGGGCAACATGTATCACATAGAAATATACTCCCTTTTTCTTATTTTTCGCTTAGATCAAAACCGGAAAATATGAGAGCCCTTTTCCCAAGCCTGCTGTTCACAGCCCTTCTTATGGGTAGTACAACAACTGTATGTATAGCGCAAAAAAGCAAGGAGGCCCGGGAGGATGAGCGCGATGTAGCCACCATAAGTAAGGTGTATGCGAAATATGCCCTCGATGCACAGCCGTCCATTACGGCAGATACTGACCTTATAGGTATATGGAAGATGAAAGAGGATGAGGACTCACACAACTACTTTGTTCTTGAGCGGGAAAATCAGAATGGTTATGTATTTACCTATATGAACCACGAAGGCGCTAACCGCACCTTTGAAAACGACCCGGCTTTTTTTTCAAAGATCGGCAATACCGAGTTTATTAATGTAGGCTATTCCAATTGGTGGAACGAGGACCATGGCTTCTTTTTTTTAAAAGTGATAGAGAGAACCCCAAACGGCTTTGAGATGACCCTGGCGCTTGTGGCCGATACTACCCTCAAAGACCTGCCCGACCGTGCCGCCGTGCGTGCAAGAATAAAAGAGCACCTCAACGATCCCCATTATTTTAAAAAGCCTGTTCATTTCCGTAAGATACTGCCTTTGATGTATTGTAAATGATGACATTGTTGGGGTGTGAGCGCAACTTTAATGCATTTAAGGTTGGCAGTTATAAACTGCCATTATTTTTTACCACAAGTCACAAACTTGCGGTAGCGGGGGAATTCATCTAGAATCTCAATCTATAACCGTTTCTTTTAGCTTTTCGGTTAAATAATTTTGACCTATGATAATATCATCAAGTTGTTGAACCTGCTTTTTTATATATGAAAGCTGGAAAGTGTGATGTCTCTTGCTCTTCCACGTTCTTCCCATTTTACTTTCCTCGTAAAGAATTTTTGGTTCGGAACATGTGATAATTAAATCATTTTGATGTTTACTCGGACTACTCCAAATTCCATGAATGAATAAATTCCGATTAACACGAATGGCCGAAACTTGTTGTATTAAAATACTGACTTTATCTTCTTTAAACTGTCGATATTTATTTATCTTTTTAAGCAACTCGATATTCTGGCTTAAACTATTTCTTTCAAGTATGGTGTTAGTCAACACGAAATCATCAGCTATCAGCAATCCCAGGAATTCCAGCATTTTATATTCGACAATGGCGAATTTTGTAGACAGAAGACCTAAATAAAAATAGAACTCTTTCGTTTCTTCGGATGCCTTGGCGTATTTCTCGGTCATATAGCTACTGTTGCGTAATCCAGTCTAATGGGATCAATTTGATCTGATTTCTCCATTCTTCTCTAATAGCCTCCTTAAATTCAGGATTATTAAGTTTAGCATGATCTGTTACAATAACCTGAAAATGAGGTGCAAGGCTATTGGTAACTTCAAATATGAATTCATACATCTGACGTACTGCCGTCTCATCCGTACTTTCACTAACTAGTATGCCTTGAAGTTCAGCATCTTTAGAAGGAGGGTAATATGCCTGGGATGGCTGATCTAAAATTAAGAATCTTGGAACGGGGCGATTCGCCTTAACGAAATGCTTGTGTAGTGCAAAATGTACCAAAAGGTGAAACGCTACCCAATTTGCACCGCTTCCAGCTTGAGACAATGGTACCGTGCGGGTATGGCGGTCTATAAAGATTGTCAATTTTTTTGGATCAAAACGCAACGGTGCATCTGCATATTCCAAGTCAAGTTTACCCCCCCAAGATGTCATTTGAGTATTAATGGTATTCAAAATAGATTTCATTCTTTCTTCACGATCTTCAACCCCAATCTGTGCTTCAAGTTGATTGATCTGGCTTTCTAAATATTCAATTCGCGTAGAAAGGTCGTTATCTTCTTCAACAACCTCGAAGCTTTCTAAAAATAATGAAATTCGCCCTATAGCTTTTCCTCGTCTTAGGTTCACGTTTCTTAGTCTTGACGCCTCTTCTTGCTCTTTGTAGATAGCTTTAATGCTCGCTTGCTTTACGTCCATGAATTCTTTGATCTTATCGCGTTGTTCCTCTAGAGCCGTTGTATATTGATTGAGCCTTGGGCTTTCTATCGTTGTTGTCCTTAGATTTTCGGTCAGTTCGTTTAGAGAATTATTAATTGCGGATATTGCTGGAATACTAGTATCTAACGCGCTATTGCAAAGAGGGCAAGCATTGTGCGCAGCTTCTGTTTCTTCGTATAGACCTATGCTTTCAAGTCTAGCCTTTTGTTGATTCGCTTCTTCAGAATAATTGTCTGTTTCATTTATAAATGATTCTACTGCACGGATTTCATCTTTAACTTTAGCGAGATCTTTTGATAAAACATTTTTTTCTTCGATCAGTTTTTTCAGGTTCTCATTTTCTCCCTCTTGCACGTCTGCTTCAAAATCTAACTTAATCACCTCATTCAACACATCCAGCGCCTGATTGACATTTTCTACAACTCGATCCACGGAGATAAGATTCAACTCCTTGGCTTCGTCAACAAGGTTCATTATTTTGGAACTTCCCTCATCTTTTAGACGCACATTTTCCTTTAATGTCTTAATCAAGCGATTTTGCTCACGTTTTAATGTGCTTATTTCTCGCTCGACTCGTACTGCGTCTTCATGAATTGCCCCCAAGAAATAGGGCAATGTATCTTTCATAGATTGAGCTGTGTAGTTATCGGCTTGATTGTAGAAAAGAAAATCTCGCTGATCTATCAAATCTTGCGGCTGAAAACAATAAAACCGACTGTGTTTAAAATTAACAGCCAATGGATCGCGAGTTCCTGAATCTGGTTTATTTGTATGCTCTGATATTCCCATCTTTCTTGTCAGGAAATCCTTTAAGGTGTTAATATCAGAATTCGTTTGAAGTTGATCCAGCGATGGTATCTGAATGACATCAGCATTTGAAAAATACAAATTATTTGTAGATGATTGACCTAGCTTATTGGGGTTTTGTCTTGCGACAAATAGCTGTTCTGTTTCTAATTGATATAGAACACCAAACCATTCAACCGTATCACGGATAACGCCATCAGAAATCTTACATTCATCACTGCTTAGGCAGTAGTTGACAATATCAATAATGGCCGTTTTCCCGGTTTTTGATTCACCGGTTATGATGTTGACTTTGCCAATTTCAAATTCTAGTTCGCGTGTTCTACCATCATTGTTATACAGTATTATTTTTTTGATTTGCATAGTGAATCTCTTTATGGTTTTATACCTAGCATTGAGAAAATGGTGTATTGGTCTCCAGCATTAGCTAATATCCTTCCAAATAGCCCCGCCTTGGTTAAGCACTCGTTCGTTTCTTCGTTTGGCAAAGATGATTTAGCTTTTTTCCCTAGTGCTTCTATATGCCCGCTCTCATCAATTCTGATTGAGTTATAGACAATCCCAAACATTATAGACTCTTTGGAAAAAGCATTGAAACTCTTAATATGGTTTGATAAATCAATTTTGAGGCTTTCATTGTCGTTTAGCCAAGCATGCATAGAGGTTGCTTTTGATCTTGGCATTCTGCTTCTGAAATTTGCAGGCAAGATAAACGGCAAGACAAGCATGGCATAAGAAAATGGCAGGTTATTATTGCTTTCAGCTTTAAACGCTTTAGCGCATTCTTTTATGATCTCGCAACAAAATGCGGGATTGGTAAGATTGGCTGCCACAATGGGGCGCTCTGTCCATGTTTTTAATTTCATACTAAAGTTCCGTATTCAGGATGCCATCCTATCTTTTTGTCATTTGAAAGCATCTGGCAACTTCCAGTAACCATATAGGCTTCTTTAAAGCGATCTTTGATGTGTATTGTTGGATATTGCAGAACATAAAAATTTTGATAAAAACTTCTACCACGTTCTTCGGCTTTTGATGAGTCCTCTCCCGGTACAGGCGAACATACTGCTGCAAACTTCCTTGACCAGTCATCAATCAGCTTTTCTTGATAGACCATTTGGTCCGCAGCAGAAATTAGCCCATCCCTTATCCATCTTGAAGATTGACTAAATGCACGGTGATAATCACTAATCGCGTTGTTGATTACCGCAGGATTAACTTTGACCAATTCTAATTGCTTAACAAACATTCTATCTCTGTAAGGAAGAAGTTGATTTTCATCCCCAGCAATAGAAGAAAGAAAATCTGCTGGAAGGTTATCCGATTTTAAGCTGTCCGCAATGTCCCAGATAGTTTGCTGCATCTCTTTGTAGGTAATGCCTCCCCGCAAATTTTGTAGCTGAAGGATTACTTGACCCAGGAACCATCCCTCTAATCTATCAAATAGAGGATTGAAGTTTTGGCTTACTATGCGCAAGTGACGTATTATTCCATCTTTTGCTTTGTTAATATCCTCTGATGAATCAGCTAGAACAATTCTTTCAACAAGTTGTTTTTTTTGATCTACATCTAAAGCTACAAATGCGTCATAGCTAGCTTTATTTGTCGTGCTAGTAGAATTATTAATAACATTAATCATTGACGCTATAATACCATCAATATCGCGTCCCTTAATTTTATCGTATCGTAGATTTTCGAGAATGCTGCCGGGTGAAGCTGCGGCTGTGGTCATTATTGTAAAAACGCAATCTCCTGCGGATAGTTGGTTGGATTTGATTTTCTCGCTCCAGACCCTAATCGTCTTCCAAAAATCAGAACTCGCATTCGCTATATTAGGTGGATTATTTAAATGGAATTTTGTTTGATACAAATCCAGATTTGATCCACTCTGTATGCTGATGTCATCAATATTCTCTATTAATAATACAGCATTGTCGTTTTCTTGATCCAGCAAAAGCTTCATTCCATATCTTATTTGATACAGATATCCAAGAGTCGGCTCATTGGCACAAAAGTTTAGTGACATTACGGGCATTATTAAATCATGCAGTAATTACAAATATAATCTATATGGTAGATTAATTTGTATAATCAACAAAGGAATATCTGATGTTTAGCCTTATTGTTATATATGTTTTTTTATGAACTCTGCCCAGATTATCTAAAATGGCTTTTAAAGGCAGGAATGCCTTCGCACGGTACGATCGTATTTAATGGCGCATCCTGTAGGTAGCATACAAGCTTGTAAATAGATCTTATCAATTCGCACCATACAACATCAATATGGATTTTATACAAGTTCAAAAGAGCGCAAATTTAGTTGGGAGCGTTTAGATGATACATCAATTCAGCCTTTCAGCCTGAACTAAACTTATAAAGGCAACCGTATTATCAATTATTCTCTCGGTAATATCTTTTCGTGTCGCGCAAAAAGGACGATATAAACCCATGGTTAAAGTTTATTTTCTGATTGGCCATCCAGTCGACGTCAGATGACGTTAGAATAATATGCTTTCCTGAAAATGATAGCCCCAGTTGGCGCAAGAACGCCGCGTAGATTTGTGCGCATGTGTTCTTGTGCCACTTCTTGCCAGAATAGAAATTAACTATCTGCCATCCTAAAAATGTGGATATAAAAATTTGGATTCGCCTTGTTAAGGAGTGTACCTTTATCAGCCTCTGAAGCCCTTTTTTATAATGCAACGGAGGAGCTTAGTTCTTTGACATCTATGGATCCTACATAAACGTTTTTCAGGACGATATAAAAATCACCTATCCTGCAAATCCATTAATCCTTGAATCCTGCCTGTCCCGATTATTTCGAGAGTTCAGACAAACAGGTAACGACAGGAAATAATTATTTTTTCTCTGTGCAGCCACAGGCAAGCCTTTCAGCATGAATAGCCTGTCCGGGTAGGAAATAACTCACCGTACTTTTTAACAGGAAATAACTCATATTTTTTATATGATGCCCGAAACCGGATAAGAAGCAAACCGGAAGCGGTATGAAGTAAATCGGAAGTGCTGTCCACATCAGCTAATGAGCCTAAAACATTGATGGATAACGGCTAACGATAAAAAAATGTAAATAAACCACTTCCGGTTTTTTAAAAAGCTGTAATCGGAAGTACTATAACAACCTATAAACCCGGTAATCTTCTAAATCTTGTTAATCGTGCCTGTCCCGATTCTTTCGGGAGTTTAACAATAATACTTCTTCCACCAATATTGGAACACAATAAGCGCCCAGATGGTAGCGTGGGTATCCTCGGGGTTATTGCTGTGCAGCTTGCGCTTCAGGGCCTCGGTCACGTTCACATTGAAGATGCCCTGCTCCTGCACAAATTTTTTGCTGAGCAGGTCATCGTCTATCAGCGGCCAGAGCTCTTTGCGGAACCAGCCCAGCAGGGGTATCTCGAAGCCATGCTTGGGGCGGTTGTATATCTCAGGCGGCAGCATGTTGCGGAAGGCGTCCTGCACGATGCGCTTCTTCATCCTGCCGTCCACTTTATATTGCTCCGGCAGCGAGAAGGCGAAATCGACCACCTTATGGTCGAGGAAAGGGCTGCGCACTTCGAGGCTATTGGCCATGCTCATCAGGTCCACCTTCACCAGCATATCGCTCAGCAGCACCAGGTTCATATCGGTAAGCAGCACTTCGTTCATATCGCCATGGCCCAGTGCGGCCAGCAGGTTCTGCCTTTCGGCTTCAATAAGCTTGAGGTCGGTATAGGGCCGCAGATCCTTGCTGATGAGCGTAGAGGCCTCTGCGGGCTTTATAAAAGTGGCCCAGCGCCAGTAGCGGTCGCGCACGGACAGGTTGGCCCCTTCGGCAAAGCGGTGCAACTGGCGGAAGAGGTTGGAGAACTTGCCATTGCGGCTGCGGGGCAGGGCCTTCCAGAGCGGCAGGCCGGCCTTTACCAGCGCATTGGCCGTGGAGCGCTGCCGCATCTTCCACTCGGCGCCATGCTTGTTGTAGCCGGCAAATACCTCGTCGCCGCCATCGCCGCTGAGTGCCACGGTAACGTGCTTGCGCGTCTGCATACAGAGTATGTACTCGGGTATGGCCGATGAGTCGGCAAAAGGTTCGTCGATATAGTCGAGCACATCGTACACATGCTCCAGGAAATCGTTGTTGCTGAGGGAGAAGACGGTATGGTTGGTCTTGTATTGATCGGCCACCAGCCGGGCATACTTCGTTTCATCGAAGAAGGCATTGTCCTTATAGCCTATGGAGAAGGTATTGAGCTGCTGCGTATGCCTGCTGGCCAGCGCCACGATAACGGAGCTGTCGATACCCCCGCTGAGGAATGCGCCGAGTGGTACATCGGCTATAAGGCGCTCCTGCACGGCATGGTCCATGCGCTTCACCAGTTCCTGCTGCGCCTCTTCGTAGCTGTATTTATTGTAGCCTTCCCTGTTTATCTTCAGTTCGTAATAGGGGGCATGGTCCTGCATGCCATTTTGGTCGTAGATCATGTAGTGGGCAGGGCGCAGTTTGGCCACGCCTTTCAGCATGCTCTGGGGCTGGGGCACATAGTTGAGCTGCAGGTACTGGTGCAGTACCGAGTAGTCGAGCTCTTTGGGTATGCCCCATTCCAGCAGGGCCTTCATCTCGGAGGCAAAGGCCAGGAAGTCGCGGCCCATATAGTAGAGCAGGGGCTTTTTGCCATAGCGGTCGCGGCCCAGTATCATCCTGCCGCTCTCTTTATCGTAAAAGGCAAAGGCAAAGAAGCCATCGAGCCAGGGCAGGCAACCGGCGCCGTATTCGATGAGCAGGTAGAGCAGCACTTCGGTATCGCTGCTTGTTTTGGCGCCGCCAATGCGCTGCCATGTGGCGCTTAGGTATTTATCGGAGAGGCTTTGGAAATTAAAGATCTCCCCGTTGAAGATGATGATATATCTTCCCGAGGCATCGCTCATGGGCTGATCGGCCCCATGCGAGGTATCGATGATGGAGAGGCGGCGGTGGCCAAGGGCTACTTTGTGGTCGGTGAACACGTTTCCCACATCAGGCCCCCGCTTAAAAAGTTTTTGGGCCGATTGTGTTACATTTGTTAAGTTGGCAGCCGTGTTGTTATTCAAGGCATAGTAGCCGGTTATACCACACATGTACGGATAAAGGGAATGATGAAACAGAATTATTAGCGCACGTAAATGCAAAGTAAATGTATTATTTTATAACGATACTGGATTACCTGCTGTTACCCTTTTACTTAGTCATCATTTACGCTATCGCTATCTTCATCCGCAACGGCCGCTACCCGCCGGGGCATCCCTGGAGGCCCTATTTCATACCGGGCCTCACGGCAAGGATAGTGGGGGCCATAGGCATAGGGCTTATTTACCAGTACTACTACGGCGGCGGCGATACCTTCAACTACTTTTACCATGCCCAGGTAATGAACAATGCCATGGGCGACTCGATGGGCACCTGGTTCGATCTCTTCTTTCATATACCCAAGTGGTATGACGGCTCTTACCAGAAATACCTCGATTTTCTCTGGTGGTATGATGCGCCCTCCGAGTATGCGGTATGCCGTATTGCATCACTCTTTGGCCTGCTGACCTTTACTACTTACCTGCCCACGTCGGTATTGTTCGGTACGCTGGCCTATACGGGCATATGGTCTATGTTCAAGACCTTTGCCACGCTGTATCCCAAATACACCAAGTACATAGCCTGGTGCGTGCTGTTCATACCCAGTACCATCATGTGGGGCTCAGGCATCTTTAAAGACACCATCTGTATGTTTGGCCTGGGCTGGCTGGTTTACGGGGCCTTCAGGCTGCTGATGACGAAAGACCGGCGACCGGGACTGATCATCATGACCATAGTGAGCTTCTACCTGGTATCGGTCATCAAGGTGTATATATTACTGGCCTTTATACCCGCCCTTGCGTTGTGGGTGCTGTTCACCTATTCGCACCGCATACGCAGCTCGGCCGGGCGCACGATGCTGAAGATCATGGTGATCGGCGTATCGGTAGGGGGCTTTCTCTTTTTCTCTACGAAATTTGCGGCCTCGCTGGGTAAGTACTCGCTGGAGAATGTGGCGCAGACCTCGTATGTGACCAGTACTTATATTCGCTCGGTATCGGGCGATGCCGGCTCGGGTTACGACCTGGGCCCCATAAGCCCCTCGATAGGGGGCATGCTGAAGAAATTTCTGCCGGCGGTGAATGTGACCCTGTTCCGCCCTTATATATGGGAAACGCGGAAGATCATGCAACTGCTGAATGCGATAGAGGCCACCCTGTTCCTCTGGGTGACCATCAAGATATTGCTATCGGTAGGCCTCAAAAGGGTATGGCGCACCATCAGTGCCGACCCTACGATACAGTTCTGCCTCATCTTTACGCTGATCTTCGCGTTTGCGGTGGGTATATCATCGGGCAACTTCGGGGCGCTGTCGCGCTACCGCATACCTTGCCTGCCCTTCTATGGCATAGCCCTGGTGCTCATCTATTATAAGAACCAGCCTTTGCAGAAGAATATATTGTCGCTGAGGTTATAGCCGCGCAATGGCTCAATGGAATGTGATGGAATGCGGTAAACAATGAAGTGGGGGCAAAGACGTAGGTTGACGCTGAGCCTATGTTAGTAATGGTATCGACAGGAGATGATAATGACGGTTGCCTCTGTAACTTCATAGACCAGTCTGTGTTCCTGCGTAATACGTCGTGACCATTTGCCTTTCAACTGGTGTTTGAGCGGCTCAGGCTTTCAGGTACCTGCAAAGGGAGTAGCCGCTATCTCTGTGATCAAACTAATGATCTTGGAAAGTGTTTTTGGGTCAGCATTCTTCCAATCTTCCAGGTCTTTTATAGCGGCAAGACTAAAGGTTATTGTCTTCATTACTTACCGTATTTCTGCTGCATTTCTTCTACGGTAAGCACGACGGTATTATCGTTCTTTACCTCGTTCATTGACTGCGTGAGATGTGTTCTGTTAGCCTCGGACGAGAGGAGGTAGCCGGTCTCGTCTAATGCTTCCGTCACGGTTATCTCTATGTCTTTATCCTTGAATGCGGCTTTGATAGAGTTGATCAACTCTAAAGATAACTCGTTTACATTCAAATGATAAGTTGTGATCATAATGTAAAGTTAGTGTAAATATCAAAACAAAACATCCCGGTTGGCCGTCCGGGATGTTTCAATTGAATGGTTTATTTATCAAAGGCCTTTACCGTGGCAGTTCTTGTATTTCTTGCCGCTGCCGCAGGGGCAGGGGTCGTTGCGGCCTATCTTGGGGCCTGCCTGTACGGGTGTACGCTTCACTACGGTATCCTGTGGTTCGGTATAGTAATCGTTCTCGTCGGCGGCATAGTCCTGGCCTGCAGCGTCTATCTCTGCTTTGTTCACGCGCATTTTGCTCATATCGGTATGCTGCTCGGGCAGGCGCTGTGCCTGCTGGGGCGCTTCCTGTACGGGTATGCCCGCGCGCAGCAGGAAGGATACGATATTGCGGTTGGTCTCCAGCAGCATTTGCTTAAAGAGGTTGAAGGCTTCGAACTTGTAGATCAGCAGGGGATCTTTTTGTTCGTAAGAGGCCATTTGTACCGAGTTGCGCAGGTCGTCCATGGCACGCAGGTGGTTCTTCCACGATTCGTCGATCATGGCCAGGGTCATGTTCTTTTCCAGTTCCATCTGCACAGGCCTTGCTTCCTTAGCCACGGCATCTTTCAGGTTGGCATATACCTGCAGGCCGCGCACACCATCGGTAAATGGTATCACGATATTCTCAACGCGGTCGCCATTGTCTGTAAGTATCTGCGACAAGGTAGGTATCATCTGCGCCCGCATGCCGCTGAACTTACGGATATAGAAGTCTTTGGCCTGGTGATATAATTTGTCGGCTATTATATCAGCATTGTCGTTGGCAAATTCATCTTCGGTAACTTCTGGTTCGAGGGCCAGGTGCTTCATGGCCTCTACTTTGAAGGCCGCATAATCTTTTTGTTCAACAAATTGCTGAGCCAGGTCGACACAAACATCGAACATAGCATTATCGAGGTCGATGGTAAGACGCTCGCCAAAGAGGGCGTGCCTGCGGCGCTTGTATATTACATCGCGCTGTGCATTCATCACATCATCATATTCGAGCAGGCGCTTACGTATGCCAAAGTTGTTCTCTTCCACTTTCTTCTGCGCACGCTCTATGGATTTAGAGATCATGCTATGCTGCAATACTTCACCTTCTTTATGGCCCATCTTGTCCATAAGCGAGGCAATGCGCTCGGAACCGAAGAGACGCATCAGGTCGTCTTCCAGCGATACGAAGAACTGTGATGTGCCGGGATCGCCCTGGCGGCCTGCACGACCACGCAACTGGCGATCGACACGGCGGCTTTCGTGGCGCTCGGTACCTATAATGGCCAGGCCACCCGCTTCCTTAACACCGGGGCCCAGCTTGATATCCGTACCGCGGCCGGCCATGTTGGTGGCTATGGTAATGGCCCCGCTAAGGCCAGCCTCGGCCACTATCTGGGCCTCACGGGCATTTTGCTTGGCATTGAGCACATTGTGCGGCACTTTCTTCTGCTGCAGCATACGGCTCAGCAATTCGGAAACCTCTACCGATGTAGTACCCACCAGTACCGGGCGGCCTACACCGCGCAGGGCTTCTATCTCATCGATAACCGCTTTATATTTTTCACGTTTGGTCTTATATACAAGGTCTTGCTGGTCGTTACGGGCAATGGGCACGTTGGTGGGTATGGTCACCACGTCCAGTTTGTAGATTTCCCAGAATTCTCCTGCTTCCGTTTCGGCAGTACCGGTCATGCCAGCCAGCTTATGGTACATACGGAAGAAGTTTTGGAGCGTTACGGTGGCAAATGTTTGGGTGGCGGCCTCCACCTGCACGTTCTCTTTGGCTTCTATGGCCTGGTGCAGCCCGTCGCTATAGCGGCGGCCCTCCATGATACGGCCTGTCTGCTCATCCACTATTTTTACTTTGCCCTCCATTACCACATACTCCACGTCCTTATCGAATAAGGTATAAGCTTTGAGCAATTGCTGTACTGAATGGATGCGATCGGCCTTGATGGCATAGTCCTGCAGCATGGCGTCTTTGCGCTGCATTTTTTCTTCGTGCGTAGCGGCCGATTTTTCTATCTCTGCCAACTCAGTGCCTATATCGGGGAGGATAAAGAAGTTGGGGTCTTCGCCTGCGCCAGTAATGAGTGCGAGGCCTTTTTCGGTGAGGTCCACGCTGTTGTTCTTTTCGTCTATAGAGAAGAACAGTTCTTCATTCACCTTAGGCATATTGCGTTGCTGCTCGCCTATATAATAGTTCTCGGCTTTTTGCAGTATCTGCCTGTTGCCTTCTTCACTGAGGTATTTGATGAGGGCCGTATTTTTTGGCAGGCCGCGGAAGGCACGGTAAAGGTGCAGGCCTCCTGCATCTTTATCGCTTTTGCCTTCAGCAATAAGCTTTTTAGCTTCTATAAGGCTTTGGTTGGCAATACGTTTCTGGGCTTCGAGCAGGCGCTCGATGCGCGGTTTCAGGGCATGGAACTGCTGCTCATCGCCACGGGGCACAGGGCCGGATATGATGAGCGGGGTACGGGCATCGTCCACGAGTACGCTATCCACCTCATCCACCATCGCATAGTGGTGTTTGCGCTGCACCATTTCTTCGGGGTGGTGCACCATATTATCGCGCAGGTAGTCGAAACCAAATTCATTATTCGTGCCGTAGGTGATATCTGCCATATAAGCCTGGCGACGTTCTGGCGAGTTGGGCTGGTGCTTATCAATACAATCGGTAGTAATACCCAGCCATTCAAATATAGGGCCATTCCATTCCTGGTCACGACGGGCCAGGTAATCATTCACGGTCACGAGATGCACCCCTTCACCGGCCAGTGCATTAAGATAGGCAGGCAGTGTAGAAACGAGTGTTTTACCTTCACCTGTGGCCATTTCCGCTATTTTGCCTTCATGCAGGGTAATGCCACCTATAAGCTGTACATCATAGTGTACCATGTTCCAGGTTACAGGACTGCCCGCAGCGAGCCAGGTGTTTTTAAATATGGATTTTTCGCCATCTATTGTTATGTGTTCCCTGTTTACGGATAATTCTTTATCCAGTTCGGTAGCTGTGGCCACCATTTCGGGGTTCTCTTTAAAGCGGCGGGCTGTTTCTTTTACTACGGCAAAGGCTTCAGGTAATATCTCTTCGAGGATGGCTTCTATTTGTTCGTCGCGTTTCTTTATGAGTTTATCCACCTCTTCATAACCGGCCTCGCGTGCATGCAGGTCGGCATCAGGATGCTCATCGGTAGCGGCTTTCTTAGCAGCTATTTCGGCATCTACGTCCTTTAAATGCTCTTTTATACGGGCACGGAAGTCTTGTGTTTTATTCCGTAGCTCGTCGTTGGAGAGGGGCTTCAGCTCCTCATATACGCGGTTTATCTCGGCCAGCATGGGCTGTATGCGCTTCACATCTTTATCAGACTTGTTGCCACCGAACAATTTTGAAAGGAAACCAATCATTTTAAAGTTTTATATTGCTTATATTCTGTTTAAAAAGGGCCTAAAAGTGGTAAAAACCAACTATTTGGCTATTTTTAGGTATCAAAAGGCGTGCAAATTAAATAAACTGACAGCCTGACACGTAAAGGGGTTCAAAGCTACGCCAAATGGTGCATTTCAGCAAGGATAAAAGGCTTAGAATTAATGTAAGAAAAAAAATTTTATTCCAATCACTTGCAAGGCAAGAAAATTTTTATGTATTTTGGAACACAATTAAAGAAAAAAGCGCTCGATTATGAAAAAAACCTTCGTCCTCATTACAACTGTATTGGCTTCGGTATTACTTGCTAATAAGAGTTTTGCACAAGACGATGAACTGGTAAGAGTTTTTCGTTGGTATAATGCTGAGGATAATGAATACGTTATAGTTGCAGAGGGAGAATACCAGGATGGTCAAATGCTCAACTGGAAATGGAAAGACAAGACCCATGTGTTTGTAGCTTATCGTAATGCAGGCCCCGGCCGCGTAGCAGTGTATGCCTGGTATAACCCGGTAACAAAAGATCACGCAAGCATTTGTGAAGATGAGTACACTGATGACCAGATGATCAAACAAGGCTATACAGGTAAGCATCTGCAGTTTTATGGTCTTACACGTCGTGGCCCGAACAATGTTCCGGTTTACCGCTGGCGTGGTACCAAACATGCTGATTGGGTGTCTATAGCAGACGACTCTGATACAGACGTGTACCTGAAAAAAGGTTTCCGTCACAAAACATTCCAGTTCTACGGAATACTCCGCAGCCCGGATGTGAAGATCTACAACCAACTGTAAGAAATCTATCTTATATACATGATAAAGGCCGCTTGCAAGCGGCCTTTATCTTTTTGTTATTATATAGTATTGTATCAACTTGTCCTGCAGCTTAACGTTGCGGGATATTTTTTACATCACCTGCACGATCAGGAATTTGAGATACTGCGTGGTGGGCACATGCCAGAGTATAGGATGGTCGGAGGCTTGTGTCTGCCAGGTAACCTGTCGTAATTTGCGCCGGGCATCTTTAGCGGCCATATCGATGGTCTTGAGGAACAGATCGGGCGGTACGAGGTTGGTGCATGAGGCGGTAACGAGAAAGCCCCCGGGTTTAGTGAGTTTCATGCCCCTTAAATTGATCTCTTTATAGCCTGTGATCGCTTTCTGTATGTTTTCCCTGCTCTTTGTAAATGCAGGAGGATCCAGCATCACTACGTCATATCGTTTGCCTTCTTTCACCCATTGTTTCAGCACATCGAAGGCATTGACCGCTTCAAAACTGCAAATATCCTGGTAGCCGTTCAGTACCGCATTGCGGCGGGCGGTAGCTACTGCTGTTTCCGAAATGTCGAGTCCCAATACTTTTTTAGCGCCATAGTGTGCAGCATGCAGAGAAAAGGTGCCTGTATAGCAAAAACCTTCGAGCACATCGGCACCTTTAACGATATGCTGAATGGCCCGGCGATTGTCCTGCTGATCGAGGAAATAACCGGTTTTTTGCCCGTTCTCTATATCCACATGGAATTTGAGGCCATTTTCATTCAGTATGATATTGGTATCAAATGGTGTGGACAGGAAGCCTTTTTGTTGCTGCAGCCCTTCCAGTTCGCGTACCGGCACATCATTCCGTTCATAAATACCCTTAGGTGAAAATATTTTTTGCAGGGCAGCCACAATGGCATCTTTCCAGGTATCAATGCCTAAAGCAAGGGTCTGTATGACAAAATAGTCATTGAATTTATCTATAATAAGAGCAGGTAATTGATCGGCCTCGCCAAATACCAGGCGGCAATTTTCCACATAGCCTATCTGTTGCCTGTATTCCCATGCTTCTTTGATACGGTTATAAAAGAAGGTATCGTCTACGACCTCATTCTTGTCGCGGCTCAGCAACCTGATGCGTATCTGTGAGGCGGGGTTATAATAGCCCTTACCTATGAAAGAGCCATTATAAGAATATACTTCTACGATATCGCCGGCATTTGCTTCGCCTTCCGTATCGCCCAGTTCGTTACCAAATATCCATGGGTGCCCGTTCACTACACGATCCCCCACTTTTTTTCGCAGAAAGAATTTAGCCATGGGCGCAAAGGTAATTTAATCCACATAATCCCGTGGTTTGTGCTAAGTTGTTATCTGTTAGCTATTTTTGTCGTGCATGTTGCAGAAACTGTCCATAAAGAACTATGCGATAATAGACCATCTCGTAATAGAGCCTGATGGTCATTTGAATACTGTTACCGGGGAAACCGGTGCGGGCAAGAGCATTATACTCGGCGCTTTGTCCCTCATTCTTGGCGAACGTGCCGATAGCTCAGTGCTGATCAATAAAGAGGAAAAGTGTGTGGTTGAGGGCTATTTTGACGTAAAACATAATGAAGCTTTCAACAGGGCGCTTAAAGAAGAAGAACTGGATGAAGAGGCGCAATGTATCATCCGCAGGGAGATCAGTACCAGCGGTAAATCAAGGGCTTTTGTGAATGATACACCTGTTACGCTCAGTGTGCTGAACAGGCTGAGCTCTTTACTGATAGACCTGCACCAGCAGTTCGGCCACCTGGCCCTGGAGGACGATCATTTCCAGATGAATGTGCTGGATGCGGTGGCAGGCAATGCTGATATGCTGAAGGAATATACAGCAGGGTACACAGCGTATAAAAAGATAAGCCAGCAGATAATCGAATATAAAGCGCAACAAACCCAATGGCAGAAAGAGGCAGACTATAAGCAATACCTGCTGGATGAATTGTTGCAACTGAATTTTAAAACGGGTGAAATTGAGGAAGCAGAACAGCAACTGAAACAGATGACTCATGCAGAGCGCATCATGAGCGTACTGCAAATGAGCAGGCAAGTGCTGGATGAAGGCGAGCAACCACTGGCTAATGAACTGAAACGTATTGCGCAGCAGCTGCAGGGCATCACTGATGTGATGCAGGATGCGGAGCCCCTGCAGGAACGCATTTTATCGGCCTATGCCGAGTTGAAGGATATAGCGGGCGAACTGGAAATACTGGAAGGGAAAATAAACCTTGATGCAGGACTGATGCAGCAGTTGCAGGAACGTATGGATGCCGGTTATAAACTCCTGAAAAAACATGCGCTGCAAAACACCGATGAACTGCTTGTACTGCAACAGCAACTGGAAGAAGAACTGAAGGCCAGCCGGGACCTGAATGACCATATCAATAAACTGGAGCAGGAACAAGCCTCAGTATATGCTGAAGTATTATCGATAGCGAAGCATATCGCTAAAGCAAGAAGGAAAACTGCGCCCGAGATAGCTGCCAGGGTGACCGAACTACTGGCCCTTGTGGGTATGCCCAATGCAAGATTTGATATTGCATTAAAAGATGTGGCTGAACCTAATGCTAAAGGCCTGGATGAAGTATCGTTCCTGCTGGATGCGAATAAGAGTGGCGTGTTCCAGCCAGTATATAAAGCGGCATCGGGCGGTGAGATGAGCCGTATCATGCTTTGCATCAAATCATTGACCGCAAAGGCCATGCATATGCCTACCCTTATTTTCGACGAGGTGGATACCGGCATATCGGGCGAGGCCGCCCGGCAGGTGGCTATATTGTTGCGCGATCTTTCAGAATACCACCAGGTGATCTGCATCACCCACCAGCCGCAAGTAGCGGCAAAAGGCTCCCGGCACTTTTATGTATATAAAGACGAGGACAGCAAAGCGCGCATCACTACAAAAGTACGTGTGCTAAAACAAGATGAACGCGTGCTGGCCATAGCCCGCATGATAGGCGGTGAGCAGCCCAGTGATGCTGCGCTACAGAATGCAAAGGAACTTGTGGAGGCCTAAATTAGTATATCACTACATTAGCCCTTGCCAGCACGTCTTTACCCGATACTTCAAATATATACCTGCCTTTAGCAAGGTTGCCCACCTGCACATTGATGTGTCCATTTGCATCAAACTGCACATCGTCGTGCCACACGGTCCTGCCGTTAGCGTCAAGCAGCCTTGCAGCAGCTTTTTTGTTCCTGAATGTGCTCTTACCCGTACTTACTGTGAAGCTGCCTTTATTGGGGTTGGGGCTCACTGTCAGCACATCGGCCTGTAAAGGCACTATGGAGATGCCGGTAGGGTGCTCATTCTTCGGCGAATGCCACATGCCCCTGCCATAAGTGGCGGCCCATATCTCATATGTGCTGTAATTAATACCCAGGTCGGAAACGTGTACAAAGGGAAGATTGGTATTATAAGGCCCCCATTGGTTCATGTTCACATCACGGTAGAAGACGCCGAGGTCGGTACCGATATATTTTGTCTGGCTCGAGGTGTCGATGATGATACATGATGCAGGTACGTTAGGCAGCAGTTCGCTATGATTGGCCCAGCCACCATGCGAAGGCCAGTAGTCGGCCACCTTTACCGTATCATAACCGCTGAAGGTTACCCATAAGTGTGCAGCATCGAGCGGATCCACAAGTATATCGGATATCCAGCCCGGGTAGGGTACGGGTATCGAATCCCATGAAGTGGCGAGGTTATTGGTATAGTACAGTTTGTTGTTCACCAGTGCGTAAATATAGTTAGCATCGGTATTGGCCAGTGCGAGCCTGTCAATAGTGTGGCCAGGTTGGAATTCGTTCGAGATGGTCAGCCAGCTCCCGCCCATATCATTGGAGTAATAGACCATATCATAACCAGCTATGATCACATTATGATCCTGCGGACTGATACAAAAAGGGGTGATCCAACTGCCCCCGGGCTGGCCGGGTATATTGTCGGAAATGCTCAAAAATACCTGCCCGCCATCGTTGGTGCGCACAACGCTGCCCAACTGGTATGATGTATAAAATGTAAGGGAGTCGGTATAGTCGATCTCGCAGTTCATCCCATCGCCACCTGTGAGTTCCTGGGTAGTGCCATCGGGACGCACCCTCTTGGTGCCATTGTCCTGCGAGCCGCCAAGCACGTAAGCGCTGTTATCGGCTACGGCATTGCGGTAAAACTCTGTGATGCCAAGGCCATTGGTGAGGTCGTTCCAGAACAGGCTTATGGGATTGCTGGTAGAATAAATGCCGCCGTCGCAGCACTCGAATAATTTGCCGGGTACCAGCGGATGATATTTCAAATAATGTTTGTCAGCATGGACGGTTCTTACGAAGGGTGGGGTGAAATCATCATACCACTCCGTGGATAATTGCCAGTGCGCCCCGCCATCAGCAGAATACCATGTATTGATGCCGCCGATCACTACTTTGTTCGCATCAGCGGGGTCGATAGCGATACAGAGATCATACCATCCTTGGCCGCCACAGGTGCTTGCATCGGGTATCTTGGCACCGCTGAGCAGGTTGTCGGAACAGTTGGAAACATGGAATACTTCGGTGAAATTGTGACCGGTATCGCTTGAACTGTAGATGCCTCTCAGTCCACTGTTATCGTCCCTTGAAAATATGGCTTTCACTATCGAAGGATCCACTGCGGTCACAGCTATGCTCACCCTGTTCACTCCCGATACGTTGGTCACCTGCTGCCATGTCTGCCCGCCATCGGCCGTACGGAATACCTGTGATCCTGCGGCATATGCCACGCTGGGGTTGGAGGGACAGTAAACGATCTCTTTAAAATCACCGTTTTTGACATTGGTCCAGTTGCCGCCTGCATCGGTTGAGCGATATATACCATAGTCGGAGGCGAGCAGCAAAGTATTGGTATCAGCGGGATTGATGATGAGGGTATTGGCGAGGAAATAATCATAGAGGTTAAAGGACAAGCCTGTACTTTGCCAGGATGCCCCACCATCGGTCGATTTCATCACACCGATACTGTAGGTGTCGCCCGCATCGCGATCGCCGGTACAGAGATAAATGGTATTGGGGTTAAGGGGATTGTAATCTATATCTGCAACACCAAGGGCCATGAGGTCGTGATACATCGGGGTCCATGATTGCCCGTCGTCGGTAGTTTTCCATGCGCCACCGCCGGCACTTCCTATCCAGTAGGTATTAGGGTCGCTCGGGTGAAAGGCAACAACATTGATGCGGCCTATGCCATAATAGCCACCGCCATTGGATGTTTCGGGCCCGGTAAATTCCCACTGCGACTGGTTGGCGGTTGCTTTTGCAGCAGTGCCTTTACGCGCTTCCATGTATTTCTGACATTCCTGCCATGTCCGGGCCGTAGGTACTATATAGCCATCCCTGTCGAGGTGCTGCCTTTGATACCATGCCCATTTTTGAAAGAGATGGTCTTTTGCTTCTTTAACGGCTTTACCATCTTTGTCATTTTCCTCTTCCGCATCACCCTGTTCCAATGCTATTTGTGCTTTGTGGGCTGCAATGATATCATCGAGTTTTTGAGGGCCTTTATTGACAGGCATCCATGGCTGTGCTGCAATGCTGTGAGCCAGCAATAAGGAGCAAAGCAGTATTGATATTCTTTTCATAAGAATTACGGTGCTATAATATCTTTCTTTTTGGTAATGCTGGTAACGGGAAGATAGCGCCAGCCGCTTGTTGCGGTCTTGAAAAATATGGCCTGGCCTTTGGTGTTCTGTATCTCTTCTGGTATCGGGAATTTACCTCCCGGTATCCCTGTCAATTGTAAGCAGGTATTGCGTTTTACTTTGTCAAGTCCTATCTCTTCGCCAGGCTCTTTTTTGCCCGGCTTGTATGCTTTTACCAGGCAGTTCATCCAGACATTATCGCCACGCCAGAAGAATGTTTCCGGTACCTGTTTGCTTTTCCACTTCAATATAAAGTCATACCGGACACTTGGCTGTGCGCCCTTCATGCCGGGTATTGTACGCTGCATTGTTGCCGATACCAGGGTTGCGTAAGATTTGCCTGATTTTGCTGTTTTTTGCTTTTCCTGCGCAGTTGCACTGCTTAAAATAAATACTGATGCTATTATTAGTGCGAAATACCTCATATTCATAGAATTAAAAGTAATGAAAAAACGCGCTCGGCGCGCGTTTTTCAAAAAAACATAAAGGATATATACTTTAGTTCTTTACCAGTTTCATTTCATTGAGCAACCAGCCGGCCCCGCCAAACTTTTGCAGGATGAACAGCGTATAGCGTATATCGATGCTGATATTGCGGCATACCGAGGGATCGAAATAATAATCGCTCATTGTGCCTTCCCATACCCGGTCGAAATTGGTACCGATAAGCTGCCCTTTTGCATTGAGCACAGGGCTGCCCGAATTGCCTCCCGAGGTGTGATTGTCGGCAATAAAAGCGAGGGGTACTGTCCCGTTCACGCCCCAGCGACCGTAGTCTTTCTTCTTGTACAGTTCTTTAAGTTTCTCCGGTACTTTGAATTCTTCTATGTCCGGGTTGTCTTTGGCTATGGCACCGTCCAGTGTGGTTTGGTACGAATAACCAGCAGGGCCATCGGGGTCTATGCCTTTTACATGCCCGTAAGTAAGGCGCAACGTCAGGTTGGCATCGGGGTAGAAATCGTGGCGGGGGCTTTCTTCCATCTGGCCTTTCATGTATAGCCTGTTCAGGGTATTCATCTTGTTATAGTAGCGCTGCATCAGCGGTACTATCTTTTTAGTGCGGTATTCGGTGACCGCAGTGTACAATTTCCAGGCAGGATCGGCCAGTATTTTTGTGCTGTCACCGGCCTGTGCCCCTTCGGCAAGGGCCTCCATTTTATCTATACCCGTTGCGGCCGAGCGGCGGTAAACATCATTGGCCCAGTGCGCAAAGTTCTTGTTATATCCCCTGTAGGTCCTGCTGTAGTAAGCCGGCATACCTGTGCTGTTGCTGAAGTATAATGGCATTAAGGCCCTGAACACCTGTTTGTCGGTAGCCAGATCGTAATTCTTATAAAAGCCTTTATTGCACAGCTTTTTGAGTGTGTCCTGTAGCTGCGCAACCGGCATTTTACTCCTGAAGCATTGCAGCATTTTATCCAGGGTGGCACCCTGCTGTACCAGTTCAATGCCTAAAACAGTTTCTTTGATATACTCGTCATTTCGCATGGCATCATTGACAGCCTGAGTGGCCAGGTCCATTGCAGGTAAAATGCCGGCATAGGGCTTTGCGGGCTGGTCGTTGGCCCACTGCTGGAATTTGTTCTCGTAGGCCCTTTTCTTATCTATTACATTGTTGGTGGTAAGGCCCCACATTTCGCCCTGCCACTTTTTCCAGCCATTTGCTATGTGGGCAAATTTGGAGGCGTATTTGATGAAGAGGTCCCGTGAATTATCCATGTTGTTCTTCCAGATGTCGAGTTTTATGCTGCGTGCCTGTATGCGTATGGGGTCGGTAATGTCATATACCTGTTTCAACTGGTAGGAAGAAATGTATTCCTGCGTGTAACCCGGAAAACCATATACCATAGTGAAATCACCTTCTTTATAGCCCGAGGTGTTGATGGCAAAGTATGCTTTGGCGCGGTATGGCCTGTTGTCTTTTGAATAGGCAGCAGGTTTATTGTCTTTGCCTGCATATATGCGGAACATACTGAAGTCGCCGGTGTGGCGGGGCCACATCCAGTTGTCGGTATCGCCGCCAAATTTGCCTATCCCGTTGGGCGGGAAGCCCACCAGGCGTATATCTTTATAGGTTTCGGTTACGATCACCCAATACTGGTTGCCGTTATAATAGGGCTTTATGGTCGCATCCAGCCCGGTGCTTTTTTCATAGTCCTTTTCTACGGCAGCAACTCTCAAGGCTATTATGCTGTCGCGTATCTTATTCTTCATGGTATCGGGCAGGTAGTAAAGCACTTTATCTGTTACATTCTCAATTTTACGGATAAAGGTGACCGTGAGCCCCGGGCAGGGTATTTCCTGGGCATTGTTTTTGGCAAAGAAGCCATTGGCAAAATAGTCATTCTTTACGCTGCTGAGGCCCTGAACGGTACCATAGCCGCAATGGTGATTGGTAAGCAGCAGGCCTTTTGAGGATATCACCTCTGCCGTGCAGCCACTGCCAAAGAGCACTATGGCATTATTGAGGCCAGTGCCATCCGGATTATATAATTTTTCTATGGGTAGCCGTAAACCACTAACTTCAAGGTCATTTTGCCTGTCTATTAAGTTAGGTGGCAGCCATAAGCCCTCTTTTGCCCGAGGGCTGCTAAAAATGAGTAAGGAAATGGCGGAAAGAATGGCTTTTTTCAGGAAATTAGGCCTAATTTCGAGTTTAATTAACATTATTTGATTTGATTTTAAAGAAATAAATATACCCTTTTACTATAAAAGTTGTAGCCAAAATATTATATTAGCCCAAATAAAGTGAAACTCTGTTCAGAATTATGAGAAAATGCCTACTCTTAGCGTTGCTATTTATGGTATCGCTGTTGGATGTTCTTAAGGCCCAGACTGAAGATACCTCAGGGTTGTTTGTTGCGCCGGACACGGTATGCGCCAAGCAGGTTATACACCTGAGAAGTAAAGTATTAACGGCAAGCTCTCATTATTGGGGCTTCTGTTCGGGGTACCTGCAGAACTACCCGATCGGCTACCATTATGACAGCATGCAGTTCCAGATGACTGTGCCCAGCGATATCGACATTGCAAAGGATGGAGACAACTACTATGCTTTTGTTCTGAACAACAGCACTAATGAATTTTTGAGGTTCAACTTCGGTAACAGCCTGTACAATGTACCTTCAGTGACCAACTTCGGTGACCTGACCAATGTGCTGCCCACAAGCCCTACCTCGCTTTATGTAGTTAAAGATACTTTTAACGATAACTGGCACGTATTTGTAGCAGGCGGTAGTGATGCGACCAATTCTACACTGGCCCGCCTCGATTTCCGTAATTCACTGGCCAATGTGCCTAATATTGCCAACTTCGGTAATTTCAACAGTGTACTGAATTCTCCGCGTGGTCTGTTCATAGCACAGGATGCCGATAGCAACTGGTATGGTTATGCCGTTAACTCCAACCAATTGAGTAACACACTGGTGTTCTTTGATTTCAGGGGTAAGAATATTTCCATAACGCCTAAGATGACCGACCTGGGTACTTTAGGTAATACCATGGCACAGCCCAGCGACCTGGCTGCTGTGAAGGATAACGGGGAATGGTATTTCTTCGTTACCAACTTCTTCAATAATACTATTACACGTATCGATCTTGGTCCCACCCTGGTAAACCCAACGCCGGTTGCTACCAATTTGGGTACCATGAACAATACATTGTTCTCACCATCGAGCATTACGATCACCAAAGAATGCGGCGGCATCTTTGCCTTCGTTACCGATCTTGCTACGAGCGAACTGGTGCGTGTACGTATGCCTTCGGCCCTTGGCCCTTATACGGCATTCAATATGGGTAATGTGCCGATCGTTGATTCAGCACACCTGAACAATCCTTCGGCAATTTCGCATGTGCTTCGTTATCACGATAATCTCTTGGCTTTTGCTACTAACCTGGATACAACTATCTCAAGGTTCGCCTTTGAGCAATGTACCAGTTCAACCGTACAATCTTCATCGTTCCATACACCGCCTGCCTATTCATACGATACGGCCGGCTTGTATAATGTATATTATATAGTAGACGAAGGGCTGCCTACAATGCAAATAGATTGTAAGCAAATAAGAGTATTGCCTATCCCGGCAATGACCATTACACCGGATACGCTGATATGCCAGCGCGATACGGTAACACTTGTTGACGTATCTGTGGCTGCCGATACCATAAAATGGTCGCCTAATTACCACATAGACGACAGCACGCAGCAAATAGTGCGTGTATGGCCCGACTATACGGTTAAATATCATATAGAGCTCGACTATCCTAATGGCTGTATCGTAGATACCAATATAACAGTGACGGTAAGCAAAGTGACTGCAGATGCCGGCCCGGACCGATATCTTGCTGATGGCGCTACCACACTGCTTGGCGGACCTAATACTTCGATAGGGTCAAACTATATTTACTCATGGTCACCGATATCTTACCTGAGCAGTACCGATATCATGTTCCCAGAGGCTAACCCGCCTGTAGATTTTACCTACTACCTCACGGTTACTGAATTGAATGATTCATTGAAGTGCCGCGATATCGATACCGTTGTAATACGTAACAGGTGTCTTGATATCAATCTGCCTAATGCGTTCATACCCGGTAGTGGTAATCCTTCTACCAATCGCTTTGGCCTGTTGAACAGGCAGCTTGTTAAACTGAATTATTTCCGTATCTACGATCGTTGGGGTAAACTGGTATTTGAAACTACCGACCCGACAAAAGTATGGGATGGTACGATAGCCGGTAAGGCAGCAGCACAGGGTGTGTATGTATGGGAAGCTGACGGATTCTGTGACAGCGGACGCAAGGTAACAGGGTCCGGGAATGTGACCCTCATCAGGTGATAATACTGTAAAAAAATGATCTCTATAATATGTCCCGCCTATTGGCGGGACATATATTTTTATACATGGCTATAAGTATTTCATGTTCCCGGGATATACACTGAAATTGATAAGGTTTATTTTTTTATAGGCAAACCCAATAGCCTATTCTTTGTTTGCTTGTGTAATAAACGCGACCTTTGCGGCGACCAAATTGAAAAAAAACAAAACAGAAAAAATGATGAGCAATTTCGTAACAGTGGGAAGCAAATTTCCTGAATTTAGTAAGAAAGCCGTTGTGGCCATTGAAAAGGGGAAAGAGTTTAAAACGATCAGCAACGAGGATATCAAGGGTAAGTGGGCAGTGCTGTTCTGGTGGCCTAAGGATTTTACTTTTATCTGTCCTACCGAGATAGCTGAGTTCAATAAGAACTTTTCAAACTTCGAAGACCGTGATACGGTATTGCTGGGTGCATCTACCGACAGTGAGTATGTACACCATGCATGGCGCATGCACCATGACGACCTGCGCGACCTGAAATTCCCCATGATAGCAGATACTTCAAAGAGCCTGGCCGAAGAACTGGGGATACTTTCTGAAGATGAGAAAGTAGCATACCGTGCTACTTATATCATAGACACGGAAGGCATCGTGCGTTGGGTGTCTGTTAATGACCTGGGTGTGGGCCGTAATGTGGACGAAGTACTGCGTGTGCTGGATGCCCTGCAAACAGATGAGCTGTGCCCCTGCAACTGGACCAAAGGCGAAGCTACGCTGGTGGCTGAAGTGGGATAAATATAATTCACAAAAGATCGTATCCACTCCGTAATAAAATGCGGAGTGGATTTTTTAAGCGATTTAATATAAAGAGATATGGAAGCTATTACCAATGAAGCGGCGCTTAGCCTGTATAATGAGCTAGGTATACCCAATACTCATGTAAGCAACAGTATCAACAGTATGGGTGATGCCGGCAGCCGGTATATCAAAGACCTGAAACTGAATATGAATGCAGTGCTGGGCAGCAAGCATATGAACCGCAAGGAAACCTCGCTGCTGGCACTCTCTGTTGCGGTAAATGAAAAGAATGCCGTGCTTAGTGCTGCTTTTGAGCGTATGGCGAAGCAGGAAGGGGCCACGGATGCCGAGATTGCCGAGACGCACGCCTGTGTGGCTGTAATGAGCACGAATAATGTGTTCTACCGTTTTCGTCACTATATGCACGAGGTAAGTTATTACAGCAGCCAGCCTGCAGGGCTTCGCATGAGCGTTATGATGAATCCTTCTATGGGCAAAGAATTGTTTGAGCTGATGAGCCTGGTATTATCGGCAGTGAATGGCTGCGAACGTTGTGTTACTTCGCATGAACACTCGGTGAAAGAGCAAGGCGCAACAGAGCCACGTATATATGATGCCATACGCCTTGGCGCAGTTATTAAAAGCCTCTGCGTGATGATTTAGCGGCTAGGCGCTTTGCAGCGGTATAGAGAATGTGAAAGTACTTCCTTTGCCGGGAGTACTTTCTACTTTTATCTTGCCGCCATGGGCTTCCACTATGGCTTTAACATAGCTCAGGCCCAGGCCGAAGCCTTTAACATTATGCAGGTTGCCGGTATGTGCGCGATAGAATTTTTCAAAGATGCGCGACTGGGTCTCTTTGTTCATCCCTATGCCATTGTCTTTGATCTTTATGGCCAGCATGCCACCGCTATTAAGTGTCTCTACATCGATATGCAGGTTGTCTTTTGAGTATTTTATCGCATTATCAAGGAGGTTGAATATCACGTTGGAGAAGTGCACCTCATCGGCCTGCACTATATGTTTTGCGGCCCCCAACTTCAGATTTAGGCTGCCGTTCTTGTCCTGTATCTGCAGTGACAGGTTGTCGGTCACTTTCGCAATCAGCTCATGTGCATCAAGCACCTGCAGGTTGAGCTTTATTTCCTGCCGCTCGATACGTGCCGCCTGCAATATCTTTTCCACCTGTTTGTTCATGCGCTTGTTCTCTTCCTTGATCATGCCGCTGTAATACCTGATCTTGTCGGTATCGTGTATCACTTTGTCATTGGTAAGGGCATCGATGGCAAGCGATATGGTAGCCAGCGGCGTCTTAAGTTCATGTGTCATGTTATTGATAAAGTCGGACTTTATCTCCGATAGGTTCTTTTGACGGAACATGGTGCGTATGGTGAGCACAAAGGCTGAAATAATGATGCAGGTAAAGAGTATGGAGGCCGTGATCATCCAAGCCATACGGCTGATGATGTAATTCTTATCCTCTTTTACATAGAGGTATAAAACTTCCTGTGCCCGCAACGAGTTGTCGGGTGTGACGAGAATATTAAAAGTATTGTCCCTTTCCTGCTGCGGAAAGCCATCGGAGGATAAAATGGGAACATTGAAAATGTTGTAGATCGCAAATTCGAAAGGCTGTTTAATATTGTTTTTTCGCAGCGTGGTCTCTAATATTTGCTGTATCTCGTCCTTTGAAAAGAACTGCACGGTAAAGGCTTCCTTAAGATGATTTTGCCTTGAGTTTTCCCCGATAAATATCTGCGTGGTTTTGGATGTAAGGAAGCGGTCGTATATGGTCTCGCGGGCATCGATCATTGATTTTTCCACCTCTCTTTTGAATTGCTCCCTTTTCAGGGTGATGGCATTCTTTATCCAGGACATCTGGATAACCATGATGCCAAGTACAGACAGGGTGATCAGGACAATGATAAGCGGGAAGATCTTCTTCATGCAAGAACAAATTTACATGCGTATATACCTTTAATAATAAGCATAAATTTAGTTTAACGCTACTTTAACCTATAGTTTTTTTAAGAAGTTTAATAGGTATTGCCTGCTGCTTTTTCTTTTTCTCGTTCCACTGCTGTATAAAGATCGTAATAAGCACCCTTTGCTGCAAGGAGGAAACGGTGGTCGCCCTGCTCGGTGATGCAGCCTTTATCCATTACGATGATCTTATCGGCCTTGCGAATAGTGGAGAGCCGGTGTGCTATAACGATGGAGGTGCGGCCATTTGTTAGGGTATCAATAGCGTGTTGTATCAGTTGTTCGCTTTCACTATCTACAGAGGAGGTGGCCTCATCAAGCACCAATATAGATGGGTTGTACAGTAGTGCACGGGCAAAGGACAGTAATTGCCTCTGGCCCTGCGAAAGGGTATTGCCACGCTCCATTACATTGAAATCGTATCCACCGGGAAGCCTCATGATAAAATCGTGCATGTTGAGCATTTTGGTAACCTCTTCCACTTTGGCTAAAGGGATGCTGTCATTCCGCAGTGTGATATTATCGTACACGGTGCCTGAAAAGAGAAATACATCCTGCAATACAATACCAATATGATTACGCAGGCTGTATATGTCGTATTCTTCGAGGGGGTGACCGTCTATGAGTATCCTGCCCTCCTGTATTTCGTAGAGCCTGTTGAGGATACTGATGATGGACGTTTTACCCGCCCCGGTATGCCCCACTATCGCCATTGTTTTGCCTGCTTCGAGCCGGAAAGATACCCCCTTCAATACGGGTGCCCCGGCTTTGTAACTGAAGTGCACCTTGTCAAATACCACCTCGCCCCTGATGTTTTCGGGGGCATAGCTGCCATTCTGATGCAGGAAGTTATCATCATTGAGCACCCTGAGCACCCGCTCGCCAGCTATCATACCCATTTGCAGCACATTAAATTTATCGGCGAGCATGCGGAGCGGGCGGAATAGCAGGTTGAGATACATTGCAAAAGCGATGACCATGCCGGGTGTGCCTTTGTAATGCAGTATCTGCACTGCGCCGCGCCATACCAGCAGGCCAATGGAAAGGGCAAGGATTATCTCCACTATTGGAAAAAAGACCGAATAGGCGAATATGCCTTTTATATTGGCATTACGGTGCTCTTTGTTGATACGTGTGAACTTATTCATTTCACGCTCCTCGGCTGCGAATGCCTGTACCAGGTACATGCCTGTGATATGCTCCTGCGCAAAGGCATTGAGCGCAGCAACGGCATTGCGTACGCGCTGGAAGGATCTATTTACGGTTTCCTTGAACCAGTAGGTAGCGACTATGAGTATCGGGAAAGTAGACAAACAAATAAGCGTGAGCTTCCAATCGACCGCGAACATGACCACCATGATGGAAATGATAGTGAGCACATCGGCCACGATAGAAAGGAGCCCCTGGGAAAATATTTCGTTGACAGACTCAATGTCATTGACCGTGCGCGTGGTGAGTGTGCCAATGGGCGTATTGTCGTAATAGGACAGGTTTTGGTAAAGTATCTTTTTGAATACGGCCTTGCGCATATCGTTCACTACCGTTTGCCCAAGCCAGTTGCTGCGATATAAGAAGATGAAGCGCAAAAGGCTCTCGAGGATGAGGAGGCCGAGTTGTACAATGGATATCTGCACCAAACCCTTTACGAGGTTATTGTTGATATACTTATCGACCGAGTATTGTATAAGCCACGGCCTGAGAGGAGCGAGTATGGCCAGTACAACAGAAAGTGCCATGGCGAAATAGAGGGTCTTCCTGTATGGCTTTGCAAATGAGAATATCTGCCGCAGCAGTTGCAGGTCAAATATCTTCTTTATGGAATTATCAGTCGCCAATCTTTAATCTTCTTTTGCCATCATCAGGTAGGCCTTTATAAAGTCATCCAGTTCACCATCCATCACGGGCTGTACATTGCCTACTTCGTGATCTGTACGGTGATCTTTTATCATCTTATACGGGTGGAATACATACGAGCGTATCTGCGAGCCCCATTCTATTTTTTTCTTGGTGGAATTGGTAGCGTTTTTCAGTTCCTCACGCTTGCGCAGCTCTTCTTCATAGAGCTGGCTTTTCAGCATGGTGAGGGCTTTTTCCCTGTTCTCGCCCTGTGTACGGGCCTGCTGGCACTCCACTATAATGCCGCTGGGTATATGCTTGAGGCGCACTGCGGTCTCCACCTTATTCACGTTCTGGCCGCCTTTACCGCCTGAGCGGTAAAACTCCCACTCAAGGTCGGCAGGGTTGATGCTGATCTCGATACTGTCATCGATAAGGGGGTAAACGAATACAGATGCGAACGAGGTGTGCCTGCGGGCATTGGAATCGAAGGGCGAGATACGTACCAGCCGGTGCACACCACTCTCGGCCTTGAGCAGGCCATAGGCAAATGCACCATCAAACTCGAGTGTTGCCTGTTTGATACCGGCACCATCGCCATACTGTACATCCAGCTCAGATACTTTCCAGTCCTGTTTTTCGCCATACATACGGTACATGCGCAGGAGCATCTCGGCCCAGTCCTGGCTTTCGGTGCCGCCTGCACCAGAGTTGATGACCATAACTGCGGGCATCTCGTCCTCAGGCTCATTGAGCGTAGATTTGAACTCCAGTTCGTCAATATCCTTTAAAGCTATGTCGTACTGGACCTTCGCCTCTTCCTCCGCAGCTTCCCCGGCTTTCCAGAATTCGAATATTACGGCAAAGTCCTCTACTGCACTGTTCACTTTATTATACAGGTCTACCCAAAACTGGTTGACCTTGATCTCTTTGAGTATACCGGTGGCACGTACATTATCATCCCAGAAGCCCGGTGAGAGGGTAAGTTGTTTATCGTTCTCTATTTTGGCTAAACGGTCTTGTATATGCAAGAAGCGCTGCAGGTGCTGTATCCTTTCGCGCATCTCTTTGAGGTTCTCAAGCGTCATAAAGTTGCAAAGTTAGGTTGATTAGTTGATAGGTGGATATGCAGATAGCTTATATGGCTATTTAACCCATTGGGTGAATAATATGTAAGTCAGGGGATGTTTTCAGGAACTGCTTCCGGCCCGGCTTCTTTTACCTTGAAGGTGAATTTGCGCTGCGAAAAATAGCTGAAGACAGCAACAACGGCAGTAGTGAGCAGCTTGGAAGGAGTGGGGTAGATATGGCACCACTCCACAAATATCTTCAGGAATATGTAATTGAGTAATATACATGTGGCCACCAGTACTGCATAGCGGAACAACTGGATGCGCCCATGCAGGTTGGACTCCGGGAATACGATGTACTTGGATAATACAAAGCCGGAAGGGAAGCTGACACTGAAAGACATGATGAAGGCCATAATATATGGCTGTATGGTCAAAGGCCCGATATGAACCGGTAATTCCTTCAGTATATAGTGGAAACTGATGAAATAGATCACGGTATCGAGAATGGTATTGGAACCGCCGCAGGCAAGGTAGCGGAAGGTTTGCTTCTTGATGAAGCGCTGGAAGGGCTTATGAAAAAAATCTATGATCCCTACTATTATATGTCTTGCGGCGGATAACACAAAAAGTGGTGCAAAAATAAACTAAATTCTTTTAACGGCCATTCGCAGGTATTATTGCCATTTCAGCTTATCCATACGTGTGAAAATATCCTTTTCTTTTTCGCCGCATATACGTAGCAAGTCGCTTAGCTCATCATAAGATACTATATCGCTCTTACGGTCTTTTACCAGTCTTGCAGCATGATATGCAAAATTTCGCCAATCGTCACCCACCTGTGTAAGCTCCTGTGAATAGGCTAACAGATCATCTCTGTGCAAAATTTGTGCCGCCTCCTGCAGGAAGGCTGCATAAAGGTAGCGGAAGCCCGCACCACCTGTACCTATCTCCTCCTGCATGCGTATGATGTTGCCCAGGTAGAGAGAGGCCTTGCGGGGTGTCAGCTTTTGGGGATATTGCCTGATCTTTTTTGCCAGCAGGAACACTGCTTTGTTACCAAACCATGGTACGGGCGGCGATATCATAAAGAAGCAGGTTTGCCGGATGCCTTTTTTGATGGCCTCTTCGAAGTTTATTGCCTTAGGTACATCGGTAATATAGTACATAAAGCCCCTGGGCTCAGGGGCTCCTTTGGCAAAACGGGCTTTAACAAGGTCTTCGGGGGCTATGGTGGTTACCTCTTCCATTACAGGGTCGCTTACCTTATATATGCCATTCTCTTTGCCATAGACCACAAGGTTGTGTGCATTGAAATGGAACCTGAATGCCTCGGGCAGGTACGGCAGGTAAAAAACACTACTGAGCATGCCTACCGGTCTGTTATGTTCCAGGGCTTTATCGAGTGCCAGCATAGCCTTTTGCGGACTGCGAAAACGCTCTGTGTGCACCTTGATGCCCAAGCGCTGACCAACACGCTTGAAAATAGCGCCTGGCCATGTGCGGAAAGTAGAGCCAGGGGTACCATTGATCTTAAGAAAAGGGATGTGCCCGAAAAACAGCCCTGCCCCTATGCCAAAGGCCAAAGGTTCTGAAATTTCAATACCCTCATTCCTTAATAAATTGGTCGTAACCCCGCTTTCGCAATGTGCGTGCTGGTAATGGGTAAAATTGATATTGCTCATTAAGATGTTTAACGCTTTTTATTGCCCGGATGTTCGCTTTAGCTCATCAACTGTAATGTTGAATACAGTTGCATATTTTTCAAGCATGGCTGGGGTTAATTTTTTGAATACTTCGGGTTTGAAATGCCTGCGCACCTGCCATTGCCATTTGCCCATATATTTGGCCAGCAGGGCTGTGTCCATGAGGTTCTTTTTCATATACCAGGCTATAGGGCTAAGTTTACCGGCTTTTACCAATTGCTCCGTTTCCTGCAGTTCTTCTTCCACAAGGTCCCAGGCTTGTTTGGTAGCGGCATTTTCGGCCTCCCAGCCGGCACTGTTCACACCCGTATATTTCCCGTCTTTATCTACGGCATATACGAGCTTTTTTATCTTATCACCCTCTTTAAAATCTTTGGGGTCCTGCGGTACTTCATTGACCTTCATATCGGCTGGTTAGCGGTAAATTTAAAAATAAAGAAAATTGTGCGCCAGGCTGGTATTGCACCAAAAATAATCACATTTTGATTATACCAATGATGAAATAAATACGTCTTCAATTAAAGAGGTCCGGCTGCAATAAGCATAATAGAAAAATAAATTTTTCATAACAGGTTTTCATACCAAACATTAGTATATTTATGAACTGATAATTGAATGATTATGAGATACCTTTTTGCCCTTTTGTTTTTATATACGCTTTCCGCCCAGGCGCAGCCATTGACTGTATCCATAACCCATGTTGATCTTAATTGTTATGAAAGCGCCGATGGCTCAGCCAGTGCTATGGCAGCCAACGGTACGCCTCCCTATACTTATTTGTGGCTGCCTTCATTACAATCCACTGCCAGTATCAGCGGCCTTGCTGCAGGTACCTATACCTGTATCGTGTCGGATGCCGCCTCTGATACCGCTATCGGCACAGTGATCATCAGTCAGCCGGCAGCATTGGTCACGGCGCAGTCGCAAAGCAATCTCTTTTGTAATGGTGCTCATAATGGCATAGCATCAGTACTGGTTGGGGGTGGGTCGGGCCCATATAATTATTCATGGGCGCCATCAGGAGGTAATGGACCTAACGCTACGGGCCTGTCGGGGGGCAGCTATACCTGCACGGTAAGCGACGGACATGGCTGTACGACTGCGGTAACATTTCTGATCACCGAGCCACCGCCGATAGATGTATTTGATGCAGTAGTGCCTACAAAATGCTATGGTGACAGTACGGGTACCATAGACCTTTTTGTGACGGGAGGGACAGCTCCTTATGACTATGTGTGGGCGCCAAATACGGACGACACCACCGCTTCGGTTTCCGGTTTGCCGGCAGGAACCTATACATGCACCATTACTGATGCAAATTTCTGTCACCATACAGAGGTCGTTAGCATAGCATCCATCACACAACTGGCCTTTACAGATTCGCAGGCCAATTTACTATGTTACCAGGATGCCACGGGTTTTGCATCAGTAACGGTATCAGGGGGCACCCCGCCATATGCTTATGGCTGGTCGCCGGCAGTATCGGCATGGTCATCGGCACCCGACCTGCAGGCGGGTACTTATATATGCACTATTACCGACCAACATAACTGCATGACCAGGGACACCTTTGTGATCACAGAGCCGGAAAAACTTAAAATATTGCGTGCTTCAAAAAGGAATATCATTTGTGCAGGGAAGATAGATGCCTATGTAAATGCCGTAGCGACAGGGGGCACGCCACCATATGATTATATGTGGAACCCCGGTGCATGGGGCGATACTACCTTTCCTAACCTGAACCCCGGAACCTATACCTGTACGGTGACAGACACGAATGGCTGCAGTTGCGATACGGCGCTTACGATAGTGGATACTTCGGGCCTGTTCAGCTATACTGCGAGTAGTTTCAGTGTAGGTTGCCGTAGCGCACGGCTGACCGCTACGCCTGATAAAGGCTCTCTTTTTGGTATGCAATATACATGGTACTTTAGTGACCTGGTGGAGACAACAGGCAACCCGGTAGTACATACCTTCCCGCAGGATAGCCCCAATACTGCTATGGTGGTAATAGTGGACTCTGTAGGTTGTACCGACACCGTTTCACTCAATGTAAGTATTCATTATGACCTGTATGCCGCTTTCACCCGCGATCCTGACGGTCCCAATCCGAATAAACCTACCACATTTTACAATGCTTCCTTTGATTATGCGAGCCGGTTTTATTGGGATTTCGGTGATGGTACATCCAGTACGGAGGAAAACCCGCAGAAGATATTTTATGATTCGGGCCTGTATTATGTGTGCCTGGTAGCCAGCGATACCAATGGCTGTGCAGATACCTCCTGCCGGGATGTATTGGTAGATGCGGATAAGATAATAGCAGTGCCGTCGGCATTCAGCCCTAATGGCGATGGTATGAATGATGTGCTGTATGTAAGAGGCTTCCGAATCGCATCTTTTCATATGAAGATATTTAACCGTTTTGGGGAGCTGTTGTTTGAAACAACGACAAAAGAGAAGGGCTGGGATGGCACATGGAAAGGCGTTGAAATGCCTGCAGACGCGTATGGGTACATGATAGATGTGGCATATAGCGACGGGACCAAAGAGCAGAAGGGGGGCAGTGTATCCTTGTTGAGATAAGACCGGTTAGCCATTGAAATGCGTAATTAACGAGCTATCCACAGGCTTAATATTTATATGCTGTAAGTGGTACGTATCAAGTACTTTTACAGCCGATGATTCTATCATTTGCATATTGTAATGTGGCGGTTGTACCACTGCATAGCGAGCCGGCACACCGTTCTGAGCAGGTAAGCCAGCTTTTATTTGGCGAAAGGGTGCAGGTGCTGACCATAGATGAGAAAGAATGGGCCCAGGTGCGCTGTGAATGGGATGATTATGAAGGCTGGTGCAGGGCATCGCAGTTATGCATGATCAGCAGGAAGGAATACCGCAAAGAGCCCCGTTATATTTCCACTGGCCTAGCCGATAAAATACAGTTTACCGATAGTGAAATGTGGTTGCCTATGGGCTGTGATCTTAAGGGTGGCAAGCTTGCAGTGGGAACTGAACAGGGTGTTTTTAAAGGCAAGAAACAGGCTTATAAAGAGCTGCTGGCCGATTGCGACCATATTAAAATTACCGCACTCAAATATCTCCACGCTCCTTACCTGTGGGGTGGGCGTAGTGTTGCAGGCATAGACTGTTCGGGACTGTCGCAAATGGTCTTTAAGTTGTGTAATAAACCTTTGCCACGTGATGCCTCTTTGCAGGCGCAAGAGGGTGAGACCGTTGATTTTTTACAGCATGGCCGCTGCGGCGACCTCGCATTCTTTGATAATGATGAAGGCAAAATAGTGCATGTAGGTATATTGCTGGACCATGATACCATTATACATGCAACTGAGATGTCGGGGAGGGTCACCATCGACCGGATCGACCAGGGCGGTATCATCAGCACATCGCTAAGAAAACGTACCCATAAGCTGCGCCTCGTGAAAAGGTATTTTTAGTAGTCCCTGCCTTTATAAAATACGCGGAAGATGTTTTGCCCTATCTGGTACTTCAGCACGTCATAATGCATCTCCCAGTTGCTCAGGGTAGCGTTGGTTACATCGTAAGCCTCGCCCTCGGTGAACATACGTAGTGTACCCGCTTTATTGATATAGGCTATCGAGTTATATTGTATCACATAATTGTCGGGGTAATAATTCTCGAGGTCGGTGATGTCACCTTTATAAAAGGCTTTGAAGTAGCCACTGGGGTCGCGATAGCCCACTACATTATCGCCCACCTGGTATATGGGTTGAAAAAAGCCCAGGTTGCGGATACTATCCTGGTAAAATATTTTAAAGTACCCGTCACTTGAGACATATGCTACCAGGTTATCGCCTACGGTATAGCTTTGAGGGGGATAGTCCTCGACCACAAAGTTCTGCCCGTTGTGGAATATTTTGAATTGCCGGTTTGCATCCACATATGCCACGGTATTGCGCCCAGCATCGAAGCTGCTTACCGGGTAATCTTCCTGCGGAATTACAGCACCATGATAAAATATCCTGAAGAGCCCGGCAAAGTTGTCGAAGGCGACGATATTGTCGCTCACTTTTATAGAAGGTAGCGTACTGTCGGGTATAAAGCCTTCTATCTGGTAAGTTTGCCCCTCATAGTAGACGCGGTATTCCCTGCGTTGCCCGTCGAGGTAGAGCAATACACTATCGGCGAGATAATATTCATCGCAGATATTGGTCAGGCGTTTGGCAGTGCCGCGGTCAAATACATTGAGGGCTTTTGCATTGAGGTAGGCTACCAGGTTATCGCTCACAAAAAAAGCATTCGTAAAACCAATATTTATTTCTTTAGTGCCTCCGCCATAGTATATTTTAAAGGCGCGTGAATTGTCGAGGTAGGGGATGGCGCTTCTGCCTACTTTCATCAACACAGGGGGCAGGTAGTCTATCTTCCTGATCATGCCTTTATCCCATACCATTACCTGGTTCTGGATATCTACATATGCTGCCAGGGGTTGGGCTATCGCACAAAAAGAAGAAACTAAACAAAGAAGTATGCATACAGGGCCACGCAGCATTCGAAAAATTTTGTGTGTAAAATAATGATAAAATAGGAGATAGCCACATTGGCAAAATACACAGGATGCAATACATTTTTAATATGCTTTATTGGTCTTGTGTAAACAAATGTGGCCGGGAATAAAATAAAAAAGCCAGCCTGAGAACAGGCCAGCCCCTATAAACCCTATCACTATGAAAACTGATGCAAAATTAAGTGTTGATTCGTTTTTTTCAAAATAGTTTTTTGTAAAACTGTATATAATTTTTTCTTATGAGGGATGGTTTAAAAAGAAAAAGCCAGCCTGAGAACAGGCCAGCCCCTATAAACCCTATCACCATGAAAACTTCTTTATGCTAAGGCAATTTGCTATATGTTGCAAAAACAAAGCTGTAAAAAATTGATAATTACAGCATTGTCTTTGAATTGCCCCCTTTTTTAGAGGGAACATGCAAATGTATAAAAATCCTGAGTTTGTTAATGAAAATCGATGTCATTAACAAATAGACAACAAATGAAGATAATTGTTATTTTTTCTTTTTGGGCGTGAAGATGGCCAGCATACGTTTCCCTTCCATTTTTGGCATTGATTCGAGGGAGCCATATTCAGCTAATCTTTCTGCGAATTTGAGGAGTAAAAGCTCACCACGTTCCTGGAACATAATGGCGCGACCCTTGAACTGTACATAGCATTTTACCTTATCTCCTTCCTTCAGGAATTTTTCGGCATGCTTGGCTTTGAAGTCAAAATCATGCTCATCGGTATTAGGCGTAAAGCGAATCTCTTTTACTTCAGATTGCTTTGCTTTTGCTTTTTGTTCTTTATCCTTCTTCTTCTTCTCGTAGAGGAATTTCTTATAATCGATAATGCGGCAAACGGGGGGTACTGCCTTAGGGGATATCTCAACCAGGTCTACCTCCTGTTCCTCTGCCATTCGCAATGCCTGTGCCAAAGGATATACTCCCGGTTCTATTCCTTCACCTATCACGCGCACTTCAGGCGCTGTAATTTCCCTGTTGAGACGATGTTCGTTCTGTGGTAATCTTGGTCTAAAAGGCGGCCTGCCTTTACTTCTTTTCTGCATTAATGGTTTTTAAAATGATTGCAAAAATAGCGTATTTGTTATAATAAATACATACTACTGCTATATAAACTTTATGCCACTGCTGTGGCTTGCTTACCTTTCATTTGCTCAGTTACTGCCAAAGTTACATCATTAACAAAATCGGTCAATGGTATTGCACCTTTGTCGCCTTCGCCATGTTTGCGCACGGCTACCTTGCCTTCTTCCATTTCTTTTTCACCAACTATGAGCATGTAGGGTACTTTCATGAGTTCGGTATCGCGTATTTTCCGGCCTATCTTTTCACTGCGGTCATCTACTTCATTACGTATACCAGCCGCTTTGAGTGCGCCGGATACTTTATGTGCATACTCGCTGAATTTATCGCTTATGGGCAATACTTTAACCTGTAGCGGGGCCAGCCACAGGGGCAGGTTGCCGGCACAATGTTCCAGCAATACGGCGATGAAACGTTCCATAGAGCCGAAAGGAGCACGGTGTATCATTACCGGGCGTTTACGGGTATTGTCTGCATCTACATACTCCAGTTCAAAACGTTCGGGGAGGTTATAGTCCACCTGTATGGTGCCCAACTGCCAGCTGCGGCCCAGTGCATCGCGCACCATAAAGTCGAGCTTGGGGCCATAGAAGGCAGCTTCGCCATATTCCACTACGGTATTCAGCCCTTTCTCTGCTGCAGCTTCCATAATGGAACGCTCTGCTATTTCCCAGTTCTCTTCGCTGCCAATGTATTTGCTGCGGTCATCCTTATCGCGCAGGGATACCTGTGCTGTGAATTCATGAAAATCCAGCGAATTGAACACGTACATTACCAGGTCTATCACCTTTTTGAACTCTTCTTTTACCTGGTCGGGGCGGCAGAAGAGGTGTGCATCGTCCTGGGTAAAGCCGCGTACACGGGTCAGGCCGTGCAATTCGCCTGACTGCTCGTAGCGGTATACTGTGCCAAACTCCGCAAGGCGCAGGGGCAGTTCTTTATAAGAGCGTGGTTGTGATTTATATATCTCGCAATGGTGCGGGCAGTTCATGGGTTTCAGCAAAAACTCCTCACCTTCCTGCGGCGTGGTTATGGGGCGGAAACTGTCCTTGCCGTATTTTTCCCAGTGGCCGGAAGTGATGTATAGTTGCTTGCTGCCAATATGGGGGGTAATAACAGGCAGGTAACCACTTTCCAGCTGTGCTTTTTGCAGGAACTGTTGCAGGCGTTCGCGCAGCATAGCCCCATTGGGTAGCCATAAGGGCAAGCCGCTGCCTACCTTTTCGGAGAAGGCGAACAATTCCAGTTCTTTACCCAACTTACGGTGGTCCCGCTTTTTTGCTTCTTCCAGCAGGGCCAGGTACTCATCGAGCTCTTTTTGATTGGGGAAGGTAATACCATAAATGCGGGTAAGCATTTTGTTCTTCTCATTACCCCTCCAGTATGCGCCGGCTATATTAGTAAGCTTAATGGCTTTTATGAAGCCCGTATTGGGTATGTGCGGGCCACGGCAGAGATCGGTAAAATTACCTTGTGTATAGAAGGTGATCTGGCCGTCCTGCAGGTCCTGCAACAGTTCTACTTTATATGGGTCGCCTTTGGCGGTAAAGTAACCTATGGCTTCTTCTTTAGGCACTTCACGGCGCTGGTAAACACTGTTGTGTTTGGCCAGTTCCTTCATCTTGGCCTCCAGGTTCTTAAGGTCATCTTCACCTATCGTGCGGTCGCCTAAGTCCACATCGTAATAAAAGCCATTCTCTATCGGCGGGCCGATACCGAGCCTTACGCCCGGGTACAGGGCCTCCAGCGCCTCAGCCATCAGGTGGGCAGAGGAGTGCCAGAAGGTAGATTTGGCCGCTTTATCATCCCATAAAAGCAGCCTGAGGCTGGCATCATTATTAATAGGGCGCGTAGCATCCCAAACTTCACCGTTTATTTCGGCAGCCAATACTTTACGGGCCAGGCCCTCGCTGATCGATTTGGCAATATCCAGTGCGCTAACACCTTCCTGGTATTCACGCACTGCTCCATCGGGTAAAGTAATATGTATCATAAATGTGTTTTCCTGTGTTTAAAAGCGTGTGCAAAGGTACGACAGAACTTGCGATGTATGTATATAAATGAAAGAACCATCCCGCACAGCGGGATGGTTCTTATGCATAAATTCCCGTCTATGATTTTATAAAATAGAATTTCGTGAGTTTTAAAGTATCGGTTGCCGGTACAGGTGCGCCCAGGTCCATGGTGGTCTTTAAGGTAAACTTGTTACCGTCAAAGTCCGAAATGTCGCCTGTTACTGCGCCGCTGCCCAAGAAAAAGTCGTCCAGGTTATACATGCCGAGGTTATTGCCATTGTTGGTAAGCTCCCATGTAAAGGCGTACTGGTCGGTTTCGTTATAATAGCACCTGGCATCGCCTGTATGATGAATGCCCTTGAAATTAGCTTTAAATTCAAGCTTGTCATCCTTTTTACAGTCGAGCAGGGCCCATGCGTAGGTTGTATCAATACCAAAAGTATCCCTCGCGGTCACTTCTATGCCGATAAGTTGCCATTGGGCTTTGATGAGCATATCCTGCCTGGATTCCGGTACATCTACCGTTTGCTCTGTGCAGGATGCAAATACCACAATAACCGATAAAAACAGTATAATATACTTCATAGAGTTTTTACAATTAGCACATAAAACTAAACAATATCTTCTTGTTGCAAAACAATTCATGGCCATTATTGCTTTTTTTCTTTAAAAAAGTCGTCAGTAAGGCCAGTATTTATCTTATAGCTTAAATAATCTATTTGTACCCTGCCTTTTTTTGTTTTGCCCTTTTTGGCCTTTTGCATCATGTCCTCATCCGTCCCGGTATAATCCATAGTTACCCCTTTAGGTAGCTTGTAATCTTTAAGATTGATATAGAATATTACCCTGTCAGGCAGGGCGTTGCCGGTATAGCGACCATATTGCAGGTCCATATTAATGGTGCCGTTATCGCGGGTGGTCGTTTCCGTATGCAAGGCCAGCATATTACTTTCATCGATACATATTTTGGTGAGCACGATATCCCCGGTATCATTACCGGGCACCACTTTCACCACATGCACCCTTCTGTGGGCTACGGTATCATAGCCTCCGTCTATCACCGTTACATTACCGGGTGGCAGCAGGTTGTTCAGCGTAAGGTTATAACTGTTTTTAGGCAGTATAGATATACCCCCTTTCCGTTCCAGCTTCATTTTATCCGGGCTTTTGAAATAGAGTTTGCCGTTCAAAGGAGGTACTTTCATGAACGACACGTCTATTTTTATTTTCACATCGGCTATGTAATCATTGACCGACTGTATTTTATCGCGGAGCTTATAGAAAAGTGCTGAAGCGTCCTGTGCATTGCCACAGTAAGAAATGAAAACCAAAACGCACGATAGCATATATCTTCTCATCAGGACAAAATATCTTTTTTATTAAATACAAATATGGTCGCTGCCACAAATACAAAGGTATAAATGAGCAGTATAAGGGCAGAGCGGCCTATAGCATCGTAAGGCACGGGGGCATCGAAAAAGCCTTTCCAGCCTATCATATGCGTGGTAAAGAGGTATGGGCTTATGGCATCGAATATGGGTAATTGGAGGGTGGAAAATATCGTCAATACGATAATGATGCCCATAGTGCCTATTATGGGACCTATAGAATTATCCGCAAAGACGGATAGCAATAATGCGAGTGCTGCAACGCACATCATAGCCAGCCCCGCAAATGCAAAGGCTGCAAGATAGCGCCAGAGAATATCATCTTTGAGGAGCATTACGAAAGCATCGCTCTTAAGGTTGATCATGTCGCCGGTGCCAAACAATAAGGTGGAAAGCCCAAGCGCTACAATAGCCAGCCATAGCAGCAACAGCATAGCATAGATCACGCTGGCGGTGAATTTTACAAGTACAAGGCCTTGCCTGCTGATGGGTTTGGTGAGCAGCAGCCGCAGTGTGCCTATATTTGCCTCGCCTGCGAGGGCATCACCGGCTACGAGCGCTACAAGTAAAGGGATGTGAATCAGCAGGGTCTGTAATATCAGGTAAGTGATGAGGTAGCCGTTGAGCACATTGCCTTTTATATCAAATTGCTCACTTACCGCCTGCAAAGCAAAGCCGACAAAACTTTTGCCATCGGCAAGCATAGCCAGTTGTATCACCAGCGCGATAGCCGTGATGATGCCAAAGCTGATGTAAGTGCGTGGCCTGTGGAATATCTTATATAGCTCTATCCGGAGTAGCGGTATCATGAGTAAGAGATAAAAAATATGCTTCCAAAGAATGTTTTGAGCGAAGCTCCAGTACCTGTACGCCGTTTTCTACCAACCATTTATTTAATGCAGGTACCTGGCCAGGGTGCATTTTAAATGTTATACCGGCCGGGTCAATGTTTTGGACAAACTGCTGCCATTGCGTAGGGGCTATTTTAGCTGCAATATCTTCGCAGGGTAATGTTTCAGCTTCTATAAGTGTTTCACCGGGATTTAATAATTGTGCGGCCTTGCCTTCTACCATTTTTCTCCCTTTATGGATCACCAGTATCTTGCTGGCAACCTGCTCTATCTCGTGCAGCAGGTGCGATGAGATGAGTATAGTCTTGCCGTGCTCTTTGCTCAGTTGCATGATCAGCTTTCTCATTTCGGCTATGCCCTGCGGGTCCAGCCCGTTGGTGGGCTCATCAAGTATCAGCAGGTCGGGGTTGTGCACCATGGCTATGGCTATCCCCAGCCTTTGCTTCATACCCTGGGAGTAGGCCCTTACTTTGTCTGTTTCACGTCCCTTCAAACCAACTATTTCCAATACCTCGTGCAGGCGGGCGTTGGGGATGTGTTTATCACTCATGGAGGCAAACATGCGCAGGTTGTCCCAGCCGGAGAGGTAACCATACATATCAGGCCGCTCTATGATAGCGCCTATGTGTTGCAATAAATGCCTTTTACGGTTATTGAATGCAGTTCCTTTTATATATACTGTGCCCTCGCTGGGGTATATTAGCCCCAGCAGCATACGTATGGTGGTGCTTTTACCGGCACCGTTCTCGCCAAGGAAGCCATAAATGTCGCCTTCCTCAATAGAAAAGGAGAGCTTATCTACGGCTAGCGTATCGCCAAATCTTTTGGTTAATTCTTTTGTTTCTGCTATCACTGGCATGGCACTGCAATATAACAGAATATGGACGGATATGTTTTGCAGGCAGGCATATTTTAGTGTTTATTCAATAAAAAAAGGTGGCCGCATTGCGGCCACCTTTTTAGTTAATTAATCGGGATCATTGTTTTACAAAACGTATCGATCTTGTAGTGAGTGAATTGCTGTTTACCAGTTGCAATACATAAACACCTTCGGGCAGGGCGCTCATATCAATGCTTAATATGCCATTCGTGCTATTGCCGCTGGCGGTCATATTATGGCTACGGCCAAGCACATCGGTCACATTGATGGTGTAATGCTCATTTGAGTTATGTGTGTTTACATTCAGTACCGTATGTACAGGGTTGGGGTAAATACTGATCTCGTCGCTTTGTTTGGAATAAATGTCGATAACATTTGAGTATTTATACAGCCCGTTCATATCTGTTATCTTCAGCCGGTAAAAGGTATGTGCCGCAGTAGCGGCTTTATCATTATACTGGTATGTAGCATCTCCCGTGGTATTGCCTTTGGCTTTGATGGCAGCCAGTGTTTCAAATGACTTGCCATCGTAGGCACGCTCCAGCGTGAAATCTTTGATGCCCTGTTCATTGGCGGTAACCCATGTAAGCATATTGCCATCGCCAGAGTTGTGGCCGGCAAAGCCTGTAAATGATACCAGTTGCAGTGGCAGGGAAATATCCCAGCTGCCCCTCAGGAAGATATCGGCACCTTCGTATAATAATGGATCGGTATTGCCATCGAATACATACCATGCTGCGGTTTCAGTATCGTTGGCAGACTGTACCGGTACGAGCCTGAAGTAAATAGTGCTGCCGCTGGTAACGTTCTGTAGCGCAGGGATACCGCTCAGGTCGATAGTGGGGAACGAGTAATACGGGCCGTATGGAACTGTTGCATGTGTTGCAGTGCCAAGGTCCACGAAGGTGGTGCTATCAATACTGTATTGCAAAGTCACAGTTTCCGGCGCATCTGCGCTGTACCGGCCAAAGAACATATCGAAACTATTGAGCGAAACGGTATATCCCGGTTGAGATTTGACCGTGAAGTAGAGGAACGCATTGTTATCAATAAGGTCCTGCTGAGTATTAGGCAGGAAGGGGCCGGGTGTGCCGTAGAAATTCATACCCCCCCAGGCATTGTCGGTAGCCTGTGCAGGCAGTGCTGGTACGGATATGTTATCGCCCCTGCGCAGGCCGCCGGAAGCAACCTGCAGCGCGGGAATGGTAGTGGGCGCAAGCGGTGAAGGGCCGTAATCGCTGAGGCCATTGACATCCCAGCCAACAAGTATGGACGCCGGGGCATTCATGGTAGTGAAAGGTATGCTTACCCAGGCAGACAGGTTATTACCTCCGCAATCCCTGCGCACATGCAGGTAATAAACAGTGG
>MKUN01000041.1:0-52997 GCA_001897835.1 Bacteroidetes bacterium 46-16 | reverse complement strand
CCTGTAGCATAGTAAGTGCTATTTACGGTAGGTGTACCGGGTACTGCCGGGGCCGTTGGTAATTGATCTATGGTGTATTCAAAATCTGCGCCTGTCAGGGAATCCCAGCTAAGTGTTGCGGAAACATCGGTTACGAGACTTGCAGCAAGCCCTGTCGGGTCCGGGCAGGGGTCTATCGTTGTAAAAGAAATCGTTACCCATGCCGAGTAATTGGGCGTACCGCAATTGCTGCGTACATGCAGGTAATAAGTGGTGGAAGGTGTAAGCCCTGTGGCGTTATACGTTAGGTTAGTGGTCACTGTTCCCGGCACAGCAGGTGTGCTTGGGTCCTGGTCCACGATATATTCATAGTTGAGCGCCGTAGGGATATTGTTCCAGCTAAGGTCGGCAGTGGTAGTGGTGATGTTGTTGGCTGCGAGCCCGGTTGGGTCGGGGCAGGGTGTAAGGGTAGTAAACGATACGGTTATCCATGCCGAATAATTAGGATTGGCACAATTGGCCCGCACATGCAGGTAGTATGTTGTTGTGGGTGCAAGACCTGTGGCATTATAAAAAGTATTAGTAGTCACAGTTCCGGGCACAGCAGGTGTGGCCGGGTCCTGGTCCACTATATATTCAAAATTGAGCGCTGTAGGAATATTATCCCAGCTGAGGTCTGCACTCGTAGTGGTGATATTATTAGCGGCGAGCCCGGTTGGGTCAGGACAAGGGGCAAGCGTAGTGAAGGATATAGTTATCCATGCTGAATAGTTGGGGTTGGCGCAATTGGCTCTTATATGTAAGTAATAGGTACTGGCTGGCGTAAGCCCAGTGGCATTATAAGTTAGGTTAGTGGTCACTGTTCCCGGTACAGCGGGTGTAGCCGGGTTCTGGTCTACTATATATTCATAATTGAGCGCTGTAGGAATGTTGTCCCAGCTAAGGTCTGCACTCGTGGTGGTGATATTGTTAGCGGCGAGCCCGGTAGGGTCAGGACATTGCGGAAGCGTAGTGAAGGATATAGTTACCCATGCCGAATAATTGGGGTTAGCACAATTGCTGCGTACGTGCAGGTAATAAGTTGTAGCGGGTGTAAGCCCCGTTGCGTTATACGTTAGGTTAGTGGTCACTGTTCCCGGTACAGCGGGTGTAGCCGGGTTTTGATCCACTATGTATTCATAATTGAGCGCCGTGGGAATGTTATTCCAGCTAAGGTCGGCCGTGCTGGCGGTGATATTATTGGCGGTAAGCCCGGTAGGGTCAGGACATTGCGGAAGCGTAGTGAAGGATATCGTTATCCATGCCGAGTAGTTAGGATTGGCACAATTGGCCCTTATGTGCAGGTAATAAGTGGTAGCAGGTGCAAGGCCTGTGGCATTGTAAAAAGTATTGGTGGTCACCGTCCCAGGTACTGCTGGTGTGGCGGGGTTTTGGTCTACAATGTATTCATAGTTCAGCGCCGTGGGAATGTTATTCCAGCTCAGGTCGGCTGTGGCAGCGGTGATGTTATTGGCTGCCACCCCTGTGGGATCAGGGCATTGCGGAAGTGTAGTGAAGGAATATGCTGTTGCCCAGGCTGAATAGGCGGCACCGCAATTAGCCCGTACGTGCAGGTAGTATGTTGTTGCCGGTGCAAGCCCTGTGGCATTGTAGAAGGTATTTGTGGTCACTGTTCCGGGTACTGCTGGTGTAGCGGCACTTTGATCTACTATATATTCATAATTGACCGCTCCTGCTACCAAATTCCAGCTAAGGTTGGCTGTGCCGGCAGTAATATTGGCAGCAGCTAAACCAGTCGGGGTATTACAGGTAGGTACTGCGGTTACCGTGCCACTCACCTGTAAGCCGCTTGACTGGAATATATACCAGGTACCAGATGTGCTGGTGGCGCCATAGGGTGCTATGCGGAAGGTGATCACACTGCTGGAAGGTACATTTTGCAGGGCTGCTATAGTACTTAGATTGACGGAACCGAGGCAGGCACCCGAAGAACTTGTGCTTGTAAATGCGAGGGTGGCGATATCAGTATAAGGGCCTGCATTGATGCTGTATTGCAATAAGCCATTTGCCGGACCTGTACCTGAACGGCGATAACATTCGTCCCAACTGCTGAGTGATATAGTATAACCTACATCGGCATGCATAGTAAAATAAACATATTGATTGTTGTTGATGGCATCTGCCGCAGTGGTCTGGCTCCAGCCATTGCCACCCCAGGCACTCCCGGCAGCGGTTCCGGATGTTGTAACTCCTGCGCCGCGGGTCATACCATTAACAATAGCCCCTGCCGGTGGTGGAGAGGTTGGCGACCATGGGGACGGGCCATAATTACTGAGGCCGGTTGGGTTAAAGATGGCTATCTGAGCGATAGCGCTGGTATTTGAGCATAATGACAGGACTGATATTGCAATAAAAAGCATGCAATATTTGCTGTATAATTTGATCATGGTACTGAGATTTTAAATAAAAAAATGCTTTGTTCTATACAAAAACGATACGGCAACAAAATTACCGATGGTGTATAGAAGGGTGTTTTACTATATCATTATATATACTGCCCCGGGAAAGGCATTCTTAAGCGGAGGTTATTGATATATTATTTACTGTGCCCTGCTGTTTGATAATACGGGTAACGGTTATTTTATTTTTATCGCATTGTTATTTTTATGGTTTCCGTATTCATTACATTGAATGTTTTCAGAATTCGTTAAGCGCGGGAACTTATACTATACTATTATTTGTATTATTTCGATCTTTTACCTTACCTTTGCAGTCCCAAAATAGTTCCGGCTATCTTGTTTATGGTTCAGGCCATGTATAAGATATCCAGCGTTGCGGCCGGGCTTATGGGATATTGTTTAACTTTTTTAATTTTTTTATGGCAACAGAAAATCTTCAAAGCTATGAGCTGATGGTCATCTTTACGCCTGTACTGGCAGAAGAAGACTATAAAGCGGCTCAAAAGAAGTTTGCAGACTTCATTACAGAACACGGTGGCACAATAGTGCACCAGGAAGCATGGGGCCTTCGCTCACTGGCTTATCCCATCCACAAAAAAACAACCGGTCTTTACTGGCTCCTCGAGTACAAAGCAGCTACTGATGTAAACGCGAAACTTGAGATACAGATGAACCGTGATGAAAACGTGATGCGTCACATGGTTACCCGCCTTGATAAGTATGCTGCAGAATACAGCGTACGCAGGCGCAATAAAACCGCTGAAGTTGAAACCGCTTCCTAACCTGTTTAAAAAAAATCTGAAACAATGGCTAAGCAAAACGAAATAAAATTTTTGACCTCGACCCGTGTAGAAAAACGCCAGAAGAAATACTGCCGTTTTAAGAAAATGGGGATCAAATACATCGATTATAAAGACGCGGAGTTCCTCAAGAAGTTTTTGAATGACCAGGGCAAAATGTTGCCCCGCCGTATCAGCGGCAACTCACTCAAATACCAGCGCAAAGTGGCGCAGGCTATCAAAAAGGCCCGCCAGATGGCATTATTACCTTATGTTACTGACCTTTTAAAGTAAAAAATCATGCAAATAATTCTTATAAAAGATGTAGATAACCTGGGCGCAGCCCATGAGCTGGTAGAAGTGAAGCCGGGATATGCCCGCAACTACCTGATACCGCAGAAATATGCTATCGAGGCCAGCGGTTCTAACATGAAGATACTGGAAGAGCGCCGCAAGCAGAAAGCTAAGAAAGAAGAAAAGCTGATGGCAGAAATAGCCAAGGTTACTGATGTACTGAAAGCATCGCCTGTTAAGGTTGGCGCTAAGGTAGGCACCAGCGGTAAGATATTTGGTTCGGTTACTGCGATACAACTGGCCCGTGCCATACGTGAGCAAAAAGGCTATGAGATCGACCGCCGCCGTATCAGTATAGTAGATGAAGTGAAAGAAGCAGGTACATACAAAGCCCAGGTGGACTTTGGTAAAGACAATGTGCTTGAGCTGGAATTTGAAGTGGTAGGTGAATAGAATAGACATTTTGGTTTATACTGATAGGGAACGATCATATCGTTCCCTATCTTTTTATGTATACATGCCCAACGGTGTAATATCTTTATAGGTATCCAGCATAAAACTATCAACTCATTCCATATCAGTATATTAACTAAAACAGTACCTTTGCGGCGCTATGCAGATACAAGTACTTAAGTCCAAGCTACACCGTGTAAAGGTTACCGAAGCTAACCTACACTACATTGGCAGTATTACGATAGACGAAGCGTTGATGGAAGCGGCTAACCTGATAGAGAATGAAAAGGTCCAGGTGCTGGATATTGACAATGGCGAGCGGCTCGAAACCTATGTGATAAAAGGCACAAGAGGCTCAGGTATGATATGTATGAACGGGCCGGCATCACGAAAGGTATCTGTAGGTGATACGGTTATTGTCATATCCTATGCTTTAATGGATTTTGAAGCTGCGAAACATCACAAACCGGTTATCGTGTTCCCGAAAGAAGATAATAGTTTGTAATTGTTAACTTTACAGGGCAATGAGAAAAGCCTTGGGTACCATATTACAGTATGTGATTTTCCTGGGGCTTGGTATATGGATCATATTTCACATGATCACTACCTTAAAGCCTGAGCAAAGGGATGAACTGGTAAACGCCATACAAAGCGTTAATGCCTGGTTGCTCATTCCCATTTTCATAGCCGGTTTTTTGTCGCATATTTTTCGGGCCTTGCGCTGGCGCCTGCTGCTTGAGCCGCTTAAGATATACCCCGGCCTGGTCAATACCACTTTTGCTGTGTTAATAGGCTATGTGATGAACCTGGTGCTGCCCCGTGCCGGCGAGGTGGCTAAGTGTACTATACTTGCCCGGTATGAAAAAGTGCCCGCGCACAAAATGGTGGGTACTATAGTATCCGAAAGGGCCTTTGACCTGTTGTGCCTTTTTGTGATCGCTGCTGCGGCCTTTACTATAGAGGCCCATGTGATCAGCGACTATGTAGCCGATCTTACCCGGGGTATTTACGATAAGATATTAAGTCACCGGGTGGTGCTCATGAGTATTTTAGCCGGCCTTGCGGTTATTGCCATAGCATTGATATTGGTGTACAGGCGGCACAAGGAAACGAAGGTGGGGCACTTTATGCGTGAGATGAGTCATGGGATTATGTCGATCCTTCACATGAAGAAAAGAGGGGCATTCCTTGGCTATACATTTCTTATTTGGTTCATGTACACGGCACAGATATATCTGGGCTTTCTCAGCTTGCAGGGCACAGAGCATCTTGCTGCTTCGGTGGCGCTGGTGGTCCTGGTGTATGGTGCAGTAGGAATGATCATTACGCCGGGTGGGATAGGGGCCTATACACTGCTTGTAGCTGAGATACTAACTGCATATAACATCAGTGAGGTATCAGCACAAGCATTTGGCTGGATAGCATGGGCTGCACAGACTGGTATTTTAATTATTCTCGGGGTATGCTCCTTGTTGTTGATAAACGTATATAACAGGAAACGACATGTCGAAATTGCAGTGGATAGAAAATAAGATAATTAGCCGCGATGCATTATTGCATCATTGTAACCAATTGAGGACAATTGGTAAAAAGATCGTATTCACCAATGGTTGTTTTGATATATTACACCGCGGGCATCTTGACTATCTTGCAAGAGCGGCGGACTTCGGTAATATACTTGTAGCCGGTGTGAATACCGATGCTTCGGTAAAGCGCCTTAAAGGTGAAGGGCGCCCCATGAACAATGAACAGGACAGGGCCTTTCAGCTTGCGGCGCTTCTCTGTATAGATACGGTATGCCTGTTTGATGAGGATACACCGGAGGAACTGATCAGAACCGTAAGGCCTGATGTATTGGTAAAAGGAGGGGATTATACCATAGATAAGATCGTGGGTGCGGATTTTGTACAACAATATGGAGGTAGTGTTGAGATAATACCTTTTGTACCAGGCTATTCCACAAGTGCTTTGATCGCGAATATTAAGAAATTGTAAAATTACTGTTTCCTGCCCCGCGAATACCTGATACTATAAACCACAGGTATATTTTTGTAGATACTCATTAACACAGCCTGGTGAAGCAAACAAAACAAACCATAATAAGGGATATCAGTTGGCTGGCATTCAATGCCCGCGTGCTGCAAGAGGCTAAAGACCCTTCCAATCATATATACGACCGCCTTCGTTTTCTCGGTATATTTTCCAATAACCAGGACGAATTCTTTCGTGTACGTGTTGCCGCCCTCAACAAAATGGTGAAACTCGGTAAAGCCGCCAAGATGCACCTGGAGGCGAACCCGGATAAGATATTAAGGAAGATACAACAGACGGTAATAACTCAGCAAACGTCATTCGATAACACCTACTCCGGTATTATCAAAGAACTGGCAAAAGATGGTATCCGGATGCGCAATGAAAAACAACTCACTGTTGCACAGAAACGATTTGTAAAGACCTATTTTGAAGAGAAGGTGCGTACGGAAGTGGTACCGCTGATGATAGAGAGTATACCGCATATACCTCTTTTGCGCGATAAATCCATATACCTGGCTTGTGTGCTGGGTGATACCAACAATCCTATGTCGCACAGGTATGCACTTATCGAGATACCCGACAGGGTATTGCCGCGTTTCGTTATACTGCCTTCGGACCCGGGCAAGGCCGATATCATCCTGCTCGAGGATATCATCAGGTATAACCTGCCTAATCTATTTGCCCCCTTTGGCTTCAACCGTTTCCTGGGCTACATTATTAAGGTGACCCGCGATGCTGAGCTGGACCTGGATAACGATGTGAATACCAATATAATCACCGAGATAGAAAAAGGGTTAAAGAACAGGAAACGCGGCCGTGCTACACGTTTCCTATACGACAGGTCGATAGACCCACGCCTGCGCGATTACCTGATAAAAAGACTTAACCTCAATAAAAAAGATAACATCATCGCTGGTGGACGGATTCATAATTTCAAGGACTTTATGAATTTCCCGGCCAGTGTATTCAAAGATCTTAAGCCCCGTCCGCGCCCCTTCATACATCCTTTGTTAAAGCAGCCATGCCGCATTATGGATGTACTTGAAAAGCGTGATGTAATGTTACATTTCCCGTATCATTCGTTCGACTCAATTATAGACCTGTTGCGCGAGGCAGCCATAGACCCTTATGTGCAGAGCATCAGCCTTACTGCTTACCGGCTGGCAAAAGACTCTAAAATAATCAATGCGCTTATCAATGCGGTACGTAATGGTAAGGAAGTGTTTGTCGTGCTTGAACTACGTGCGCGCTTTGATGAAGAGGCCAACCTGATGTGGAAGACAAGACTGGAGGAGGAAGGCGTAAAAGTAATATTTGGTCTGCCCGATATGAAGGTGCATGCGAAAGTTGGGGTCATTAAAAAACGGGTGTTCAACCGTACGCGGCAGTATGGTATTGTGTCTACAGGTAATTTTAATGAAAACACGGCAAAGTACTATGGCGACCACTGCCTGCTCACCACCGATAAAAATATCATAGCCGATATAAACCGGATCTTTGATTTTATGCAAAACGGCAGTCTGCGCACCGACAACCTGAAAGTGTGTAAGACCCTGCCTGTGGCACCTACAAACATGCGTAAATATTTCCTGAACCTGATCAACGAGGAAATAAAGATGGCTGCTAAGAAGAAAGATGCAGCCATTACGCTTAAAATGAATAGCCTGGTGGACGAAGTGCTGATAGCCAAACTATACGAAGCTGCAAGGGCAGGGGTCAAGATCGATATGGTGATCAGGGGTATCTGTTGTGTGTATAAAGGTCAAAAATCATTAAAGGATAATATAAATGCGCTCAGTATCATAGATGAGTACCTGGAGCACGCCAGGGTATTTGTATTCCATAACGGTGATAAGAATAAAGTATATATATCATCAGCCGACTGGATGGTGCGCAATCTCGACCATCGTATAGAGGCGGCTTGCCCTATTTACAGTGAGGAGATCAAGGAGGAATTAATAGATATTCTCAACATACAGCTTGCGGAGAACGTGAAAGGACGTATATTAGATAACCAGCAGAGCAACACTTATGTGCCTCGTGAAGAGGGTGAAACGGAAGTGCGGTCTCAGTTGGCTATTTATAATTACTTACGTCATAAACACTACTGAGATTGATACTCGCCGCTATTGATATAGGATCAAATGCTGCTAGACTGCTCATTTCGGAAGCATCAACATACAAAGACGGAACGGTGGATTATACAAAATTAACACTGCTCCGTATACCCTTGCGCCTCGGTTTCGATGTATTTGATAAAGGTTTTATCAGTGATGAAAAAAAGGCCTTGCTGATAGAGACCCTGAAAGCCTACCGGATATTGATGGATATATATAAGGTAGAGCATTTAAGGGCCTGTGCCACATCGGCCATGCGCGATGCCACAAACAGTAAAGAGATACTGGCTGAAGCCGAAGCGGTTACCGGTATCAAAGTAGAGATCATTAGCGGGCAGGAAGAGGCCAACATCCTTTATGAGACACATATTGCCGAATACCTGAGCCTCAATAAATCTTACCTGTATGTGGATGTGGGTGGTGGCAGTACAGAGATAACCCTGTATTCGCAAAACCAGCTTATCTTCAAAGAGTCCTTTAACATAGGCACCATACGTATGCTGCACGATAAGGTGACCGATGAGCAGTGGGAGCACATGAAGTGGTTCATCAAGACCCATGTGAAGGACTACCAGCCCATAGAAGCTATTGGTACCGGTGGTAATATCAACAAGATATTCTCCATCTCGAAACGCAAGGAGGGCAAACCCCTGCCCGTGGAACTACTTAAGGACTATTATAAGGAACTGAGCTATACCACCGTGGAAGAGCGCAAGCATCTGTACCATTTTCGCGACGACCGTGCCGATGTTATTGTACCGGCCTTGCAGATATACATATCCATTATGCGCTGGGCCGATGCCGATGAGATCTATGTGCCTAAGATAGGCCTTGCTGACGGCCTGATAAAGATCATGTACAAAGACCTGGCAAAAGCATAAAAACGCCCCCGCTTCAGGGGGCGTTTTATAATGACTGTATTCTTTACTTAATAATGGTGAATTTATCCTGCTGCACTATAGCACCGCGGCTATTCAGTATGTTATAGAAATAGGTACCTGCAGGCAGGTAAGAGAGGTCCTCCCGGTTGTGGGCTGCGAGTGTTTTGTGCACTACCACTTGCCCGCTTGTGTTGTACACCTGCCAGCTTAGCTTATCGCTGCTGTTGCTATGCAGGTACACTATGCCCGTACTGGGGTTGGGATAACATTCTACGTTGTTTTGCAAATGGCTGTTTGGCGCAATGCCGGTAGGCGGTAGTGGTGTATAGCTTATCTGGTCCACATACATTATGGTGCTGTCCTTCGCTGCGTTAACGCCCAATGGAGAGCTGGTGATGATGACCTGGAGCGTGGCGCTGGTATCGGTTGATGAGTAGGTGATGTGTGGTTCAATAAAGCTGAATAAATTTACGACCCCTGTCAGCATCGAGTCGGCAGTACCTATTACGGCTCCGCTTGAGTTCAGCACATTCACCATAATATGTGCTGTGTCGCTGCCGTTGGGATAGTATTTCACCCATACGCCTACGCTGCCCGGGCGTTGTGCCGCAGTTATAGGTGTGCCACCCACAAAATAAAGCGCATCAAGAGGGTCTGCGCCAGCCAATACAGCTGCAAAATCAATAGAGTCACGGCAATTTGACATACATGCAGTTATTATACCGAAAGTAGTATCCGGAGCTCCCTGGTGTTTACTCCAGAGTTTTGCCCCGATTGCCCCATCATGTGCATAATTGGTTTGGTAAACCTGTTCGTTAAAAGTATCGGATGCATTAAGGAACAGGCCAATTGCCGCCACCTGGGAGTCAAGTGTATACCAGTTGGAATCAGGAACATAAGTAAAAATAGGACTGTTAAGCTGGTGCCAGTGCTCCAGTGAGCCATTGGGGATGTACTGCGCTTTTGAGGGGAAAGCGAAGAGCATTAAAATCAGAGGTACAGTGAGTTTTTTCATATAAAGAAATTTTAACCGAAAGTTAATGCTTCTTTATGAAATTTCAAAAAAACATAATGTAATAAGTGCAATAAAGAAGCCCCTGCTATACAGGGGCTTCTTTATGAGTATTATAAATACTTCTTAGCCTATTTAACTATGTTGAACTTGTCTTGCTGCACCAGTTCGCCTTTGCTGTTCAGGATGTTGTAGAAGTAAGTGCCGGCAGGCAGGTAAGAAAGATCTTCCCTGTTATTGCTTGCCAGTTCTTTATTCACAATTACCTGGCCCGATATATTGAATACCTGCCAGCTCAGCTTGTCGTTTATATTGCTGTAGAGATATACGATACCTGTGCTTGGGTTAGGGGCGAAGCGAACAGCCGATGTGTTGGCATTTGTTTCTTTTATCCCGGTCGCCAGGTTCATGTCAACATCATCAACATAAAGTATGCTGCTATCCTGGCCCCTGCCATCAGCCATTGGTGAACTGGAGAATATAACCTGTAACCTTTTATAGCCTGTAGTAGTAGTATAAGCTATTTGAGGAGCAATATAAATATAGTTTGATATAGTGCCGGTTATCGCTGTGTCAACAGTGCCTATTACAACGTCACTGGTATTGAGCACATTTATTTTCATGTGGGCAGTATCGCCGCTCACGGGAAAATATTTGATCCAGGCACCTACACTTGCAGGGCGATGAGCTGCAGCACTAATATCTGTACCTCCACTAAAAGTTACCGCATCCAGTGGAGCTGCGCCACCAATTATTGCCGGTATATCAAAACCTATAGTACAGTTGGCCAGGCAGGCAAATGCTAATTTGTCTGTATCCTGGTAGCGGGTAACCAATTGTGCTGTAGTGCCGGTATGGCCACCACCTTTAGGGAAAACCTGCTGAAAATACTTGTGCGTAGTATCATTATTAATATCAGGAACAGTACTGGTGTCCAGGTACGTTTGTGTGTAGTAAATAAACAAAGAATCTGAGGTCGTCCATCCATTATCAGGAACCTGCAGGTGAATAAAACCAGCAGCGTTCGCTGTATGCCAAACCTCAAATCCAGCATTTGGGATAGTCTGGGCATTTAACAATGTACTTGCCATTAAGGCAATCGTGAGTGTAAAGAGTTTTTTCATAAGAATTTTGTGTTAAGCCAACAAAGTTAAAGGCTAAATCTCATTAATGCAAAGAATTTAATGTGTCTTCTATAGCCTTGAAATCGGGCAATTCTCCTGCGTTTTCCAATACTTCGGCATAGCGTACTATTCCCTCTTTATCGATCACGAATGAGGCCCTTTTCGATACGCCCTGCATATCATTCGAGAAGGTCTCGTACAGGCAATCATATGCTGTTGAGGCTGTTTTATTAAAATCGCTGAGTAAGGGAAAGTTGAGGTTCTGCTCTTCTTTGAACTTATTGAGTGCATACAGTGAGTCTACTGATATGCCATAGACCTGCGCATTAAGACTATTATACATATTTATGTTATCTCTCATGTAGCAGAGTTCTTTGGTGCAGGTGCTGGTAAATGCCAGGGGAAAAAAGAGAAGCACGACATTCTTCCCTTGCTGTTCGCTGAGGGTCACCTTATTTTTTTCATTATCCCGGAGGGTAAAATCGGGAGCCAGTTGTCCTGTTTGTATTGCCATAGTTCGTTTTTGTCAAATGTAAGGCCTCCTTGTTTCCTGTCAAAATGAGTGTTACTTGGGCGCCCTGCTGAAAAAATGGCCATCTTAAATTGAATATTTTTTTAAAATGATATGGGTATTTCTGAAAAATTGACTGACATTTGCAGCCCCGGCCCTGCTGGCATAGAAACTGATGAGGGTATCATACAAAAATTAAGGTCTTAAAATTTTTAAAATAGAAACAATTATGGCTAACAAAGTAAACATTACTCCGCTTCATGACAGGGTAATCGTTAAACCTGCCGCCGCTGAAGAGAAAACTGCAGGTGGCATCATTATCCCTGACACTGCTAAAGAAAAACCGCAGCGCGGCACGATCATAGCTGCCGGCCCCGGTAAAAAAGACGAACCGATGAGCGTAAAATCGGGCGATACGGTATTATATGGCAAATATGCAGGTACCGAGATCTCGCTTGAAGGCGAAGATTACCTCATTATGCGTGAGAGCGATATACTGGCTATAGTTTAAGTTAATGTGCAAATGCGCACATGGCATTAATGCATGTAACAAATGCAAAAATTAATCATTAAAATTTCAAACGTAAAATATCATGGCAAAACAACTCTTCTTTGACACAGATGCCCGCAATAAAATGAAGCGTGGCGTTGATGTTTTAGCTGATGCAGTAAAGGTGACCCTGGGCCCTAAAGGTCGTAATGTGGTCATAGAAAAGAAGTTCGGTGCTCCGGGTGTTACCAAAGATGGTGTTACCGTAGCTAAAGAAATAGAACTGGAAGATGCGATCGAGAACCTCGGTGCGCAAATGGTAAAAGAAGTGGCCTCTAAAACTGCTGATGTAGCAGGTGACGGTACCACTACTGCTACCGTACTGGCGCAGTCTATCATTACAGAAGGCCTGAAAAACGTAGCAGCAGGCGCCAACCCGATGGACCTGAAACGCGGTATAGACAAAGCTGTGGCCAAAATAGTAGAGAACCTGAAAAAACAATCGGAAAAAGTAGGTAACGATAACAAAAAGATAGAGCAGGTAGCTTCTATCTCGGCCAATAACGATGGTGAAATAGGCAAGCTGATCGCTGAAGCTATGGCCAAAGTAGGCAATGAAGGCGTTATCACTGTAGAAGAAGCAAAAGGCACGGAAACTACTGTGGAAGTAGTGGAAGGTATGCAGTTCGATCGCGGTTACCTGAGCGCTTACTTTGTGACCAATACCGAAAAAATGCAGGTAGAACTGCAGAACCCTTACATCCTGATCTATGAAAAGAAAATAAGCACGCTTAAGGATGTGCTGCCTATACTGGAAAGTGTAGTACAGACAGGCCGCCCACTGCTGATCATTGCAGAAGACGTAGATGGCGAAGCACTGGCAACACTGGTGGTGAACAAGCTGCGTGGCTCATTGAAGATAGCTGCGGTAAAAGCACCGGGCTTTGGCGACCGCCGCAAAGAAATGCTGCAGGATATAGCAGTGCTTACCGGCGGTACCGTTATCAGCGAAGACCAGGGTTATAAGCTGGAAAATGCTTCAATGTCTTACCTCGGCCAGGCTGAAAGCATCACTATCGACAAAGACAACACGACCGTAGTGGGTGGTAAAGGTGAAAAAGAGAATATCACCGGTCGCGTTAACCAGATAAAATCACAAATAGAAACAACAACCAGCGATTACGACCGCGAAAAACTGCAGGAGCGTCTTGCAAAGCTGAGCGGTGGCGTAGCCGTATTGTATGTAGGTGCAGCTTCTGAAGTAGAAATGAAAGAGAAGAAAGACCGCGTGGATGATGCACTGCATGCTACACGCGCTGCTGTGGAAGAAGGCATAGTGCCCGGTGGTGGTGTTGCTTATATACGTGCTATCGAGTCGCTCGACAAAATGAAAGGCGATAACCACGACGAGACCACAGGTATCAGCATCGTGCGTCGCGCCCTCGAAGAGCCTATCCGCCAGATAGTGGCCAATGCAGGTATCGAAGGATCTATCGTAGTGCAGAAAATAAAAGAAGGCAAAGCTGACTTCGGTTTCAATGCCCGTACGGAAGTGTATGAGAATATGCTTGCTGCAGGTGTTATCGACCCTACTAAAGTTAGCCGCGTAGCGCTCGAAAATGCAGCTTCTATAGCCAGCATGCTCCTCACTACCGAATGCGTGATAGCCGACAAGCCGCAGCCTAAAGAAGCGGCAGGTCACTCACACGGCATGCCGGGTGGTGGTATGGATATGGGTTATTAATAGTATCCTCCGTTTTTATAGAAAAAGTCCCGCACAGATATGCGGGACTTTTTTAGTTTTAAGCGTTTTAGTTAAGTGTTAAAAGATATCATAACCCCTTCGGATGAAATTCAGCCTTATACCAAAGTATCCGTAAGTAGTGGTAACCGTGGGCAGCATGCCGTCGGGGTAAAAGTACCTGCGGTAAGTGGCCCCAGCATCAAAGAAAAGATTAGGCCTTAGTTCGTAAGAAAGATTAAGGTTTGCCAATGCGCAGTTCCCTTTTGATCCATTTATGAAGCCCGTTCCATAATCAAGGCTGCGCGTATCGGTGCTTTTGAAAATATCGCTCCCGTAATTTATGCTACCCGTATCTGCACCTTGCATATAATACATACCTTTTAGTGTAGCATATAGATGACTTAAAGGCTGGTAGCGGATAATGCCAATGATTTCGGCAAAATTAGCGCCCAGGGGGTGGGCAAGTGGCTGGTTATATTGTGTGTAGCTGGCCGAGCTGTCTTTGGCTGCATAGGTATAAGGGGCCACATAATTGATCTCACCCTGTATATCAAGGTTCTTTATGCCGGCTACGTCAAAATATTTGCCACCTGCCTGTAGGCCGTACCTGCTGCCCGTACCTTCATTCAGCAAAAACTGCCCGTAGAACTGCAGGTGCTTTAGCGCAATGGCTTTGAAGTTCAGTCCTGCACTCACGTTGGTATTGCTGCCCGATGCAAGCTCTATACTGCGGTAAAAAATAATGGGGTTAAGATAGCCCGGGTCGAAATCGCGCGTACTGAACATTGTACTTTCAAATATTCCCAGGTTCAGCCATTTGGCTGCATTCACACTAAGGTGGTGTATGGCGGCGTATTTTCGGGGTAACACCCGGTCGGTACCCCTGCTATAGGGGGAGGTAAGTTCAAGGAACAGGTTTTGATACCTGAACCTGCCCAGCCGTGAACTGATCTTTAAAAAGGGAGCACTTGTGGCAAAATCGCTTACTATCAATGAGCGGACACCATCGCCGATGAAGTGCCTGTCGTAGCCAAAGGTGATATTGATGTGATCTTTGATAAGGGCGAAATCGATATAGCCACCTGCCAGCAGGTAGTCATATTTGTTGGTTCCCGGTGCCTGGTAATAGTCGGCTCCGGGCACGGCTTGTCTTGCATTGGCCCAGTTGGCAATATAGGATACAGGCTTTTCCTGGTTGTCGGTAAACCATGTGTAAAATCCCAGTTTATCTGTTATCCTGCCCCTTATTTCCAGGCCCCTGCTGTTGATGTATAATGGATTTGTACTGCTGTTTTTTTCATATAGCCCCGTCAGCCCGATGATGGGGTTCAGCACAAGAAAAAAATCATCGGTATGCACATGCACAAAGTCAGGTTGCTTTACATAGAATGTATGGAACCAGGGTAGTTTTGAATCGATGGCCCCATAACCATCGGGCATCCATTCGCCGCTTATAGACTCCATCCGGCGGATATTGCTACGGTCCCCTTTGCTCAACTCATTGAAGCGGGCGTTCTTTCTTTGCTCTATTAAAAAATTGACTGCATCTTTTCGCGATACCGGCTTATCGCTGAGGAATAAATTACTGTCAAGCGCTCCCGACCTGGTTTCCAGCTTGTCCAGTACTTCATAGTCAAGAGCATTGATAGGCAGGTAGGTGCTTTGTGCTTTCGCCACACAACTTGCAGCTATATAAAACAAGGTTAAATAAATGGCCTTTTTATGCATCTGCCGTGTTTTCTCCATGCGTATGCCTTAACTTTCCGCTAAATTAGCTTTATAAATCTGTTATATTAACAATAATGTCTTCAATACTAATAAAAAATGCGACAATGGTCAATGAGGGTGCTACCCTTGTTACCGACCTGTGGATAAAGAATGGCCATATAGAAAAGATAGCTAATGATATACAGCCAAAAGAAAATTGCCGCGAAATAAATGCCGGGGGACTGTGCCTGCTGCCGGGCATTATAGACGACCAGGTGCATTTTCGCGAGCCCGGCCTTACGCACAAGGCCACTATAGCTACCGAAGCGCGTGCTGCGGTGGCAGGAGGGGTCACCTCATTTATGGAGATGCCCAATACAAAGCCACCCGCATTGACACAGGACTTGCTGGAACAAAAGTTTGATATAGCTGCAGCCACATCAGTGGCTAATTATTCCTTTATGATGGGGGTCTCCAACGATAATGCTGATGAGGTATTACGCACCAACGATAAGAAAAAGGATGTGGCAGCCATCAAGATATTCATGGGTTCCAGCACGGGTAATATGCTGGTGGATAATTACATAACGCTCACTAAAATATTCTCAGAAAGCGAGCTGCTGATCGCCACACATTGCGAAGATGAGCGTATCATTAAAGCCAATAAAGAAAAATATCCCGACCCCACCGATGCTTCTTTCCATCCCCTCATCAGGGATGTGGAGGCCTGTTTCGAAAGCTCTTTTGCTGCGGTGCAGCTGGCTAAGAAACATGACACACGCCTGCACGTATTTCATATATCCACAGCTAAGGAGCTGCAGTTGTTCAGTAATATGCTCCCGCTGTCGGAGAAGCGTATCACTGCCGAAGTATGTGTGCATCACCTGCATTTTACTGCTGATGATTATGCGCGCCTAGGTAACCTGATAAAATGCAACCCGGCGATAAAGGCCCCTGAAAATAAGGCAGCACTTTGGGAAGGGCTCCTCGATGATCGTCTTGATATCATTGCTACCGACCACGCTCCTCATACCTGGGAAGAAAAACAACAGCCATATATTGAGGCCCCGGCAGGCCTCCCGCTGGTGCAGCATTCATTATTATTGATGCTCAAATATGTAAAAGAGGGAAAATTGAGTCTTGAAAAGGTAGTGGAGAAAATGTGCCATGCACCGGCCACTTGTTTTCAGTTAAAAGACAGGGGCTATATACGGGAGGGCTATCATGCTGATCTCGTATTGGTGGAGATGGACACCTTAACTACGGTAACGAAAGAGAATATTTTGTATAAATGCGGATGGTCGCCACTCGAAAATGAAGTTTTTCCCGCCACAGTGCGCTACACACTGGTGAACGGAGAAGTAGTGTACGAGGACGGCAAAATAAACGATAGCGTTCGTGGCCAGAGATTGAGATTTGACAGGTAATGCAAAACGATAAGATAAGCCTCAAAGACCTTTCCATATTCACTACCGATGCCGGTATGGGGGTCTTTGCTTTGCTCGACCATACTACCACGCAGGCAGGCCGCGATCATTTGCAACAGCTTATTCAGCACCCACCCGATACTTTTGAACAACTGCAGCAACTGCAGGACACCATAAAATTCTGGTCAAAGCATCCGGAATTATGGCCCACAGTTGTATCCAATGGCACTATTGTAATGCTGGAGAAGTTTTTCGAGTCGGCGGACAGTATTAGTGCCCCGCCGACAGGCCTGGTTAAAGCACTTGGGGCCGTGTTCCAAAAACTGCTGAACCGTAATGAATATTTCTTTACACAATTCTCCATATCGCATCTTTCAGACTTTTTATCAGGCTGTACGCAACTGGCAGAACTATTGGAACGGGATGATCTTCCCCTGTTGTTGAGGAATGAACTGGAAGCTATTGCAGATGATTTGCAACACAGGCTGACACCTGCTTTGCTTGAGGTCACTAAGAAGACACCTTATTCGGCATTGATGGAGCTGAGCTATAAAGCCCGGCGCGAGATGAAAAATATGATTTACCGCCTGGTAGATCATTATGCCCGCCTCGATGCATGGCAGAGCATGGCCATGGCCACGGTAAGTAATAAATGGGTATTCCCGGTACTGCAACCCGCATTGCCGGTCATTTTTCAAGCCAGTGCTTTGTATCACCCTTTGCTGGAGCAGCCCATTGCATATGATATCAATTTCAGCGATAACCGGAACTTCCTGTTGCTCACCGGCGCCAACATGTCGGGCAAGACCACGTTTATGCGTGCTATAGGTGTTGGGGCACTTCTTGCTCATTTGGGAATGGGCGTACCTGCTGTAGCTATGCGCATTAGTTTTCTCTCGGGCATTATAACCAGTATGCAGGTCGAGGATAATATAATGAGCGGGGAGAGCTATTTCTTTGCCGAGGTACAGCGCATGAAACACACGGCGCAGAAGCTTGTGCAACCGGCACCCCACCTGGTGCTGATGGATGAGCTCTTCAAAGGCACCAATGTACACGATGCATATGAGTGTACACGCGCTGTTGTGGAAGGGCTTTTGCAGCGCCCGCACCATCTTATGGTGCTTTCCACGCATTTGTATGAGGTAGCCCAGCATTTCAGCGACCGAAAAGAAATACTTTTTGCCTATTTCGTAACTAATATGGCAGAAAATGGTGATTTTAAATTCACTTACGAATTAAAACCCGGTATATCGAACGACAGGATCGGTTACCGGATATTGCAAAAAGAAGGTGTTATACAGCTATTGCACCGGCATACAGCATAGGCTGCACAGCATCATTTTTATTTTTCGTTATTTTGAACCGTGATTGAAGCACTGCCAGATATCCGGCAATGCAATTGAGTACTATAGAATTAATTATATGACTGATTTCAGGCCGGGCCGTTTTCGTGTATTGCCTACGGTTGTTAAAAACCTCATTATCATCAATACCATTATTGTATTCGCGCAATACGTAGTGGGCAAGATGGGTATAGATATGGCCGATTGGTTTGGCCTGCATTACTGGGGGTCGCATTATTTCCATTGGTGGCAACTGGTAACGCATATGTTCATGCACGGCAGCTACAATGATGTGAACATGACTATCCTGCACCTGTTCTCCAATATGTTCGCACTTTGGATGTTTGGTAGTGTGCTGGAGAATGTTTGGGGACCTAAACGATTTTTTACCTTTTATATGATATGCGGCCTTGGCGCTGCCTTGTGCCATCTTGCTGTGATCGGTTTCCAGTTCGAGACCGTCAATAAGGCATTTATGGCGTATCAATCCAATCCTACAGCAGAACACTTTAGCCAGTTCATTCAACAGCATATAAATAATCCTTCTACCAATCTTTTGGGCCTGCGCAGTTATTGGCTCAGTCATGCTGATTGCAGCAACTGTATGGAAATGTCAAAAACAGCATTGAACAGTTATTTGCATGGAGGGTGGGATAATGCACATCATTATGTTGGGGGTATGTTTGATGAGGCTACGGTTGGTGCTTCCGGTGCGGTGTTCGGGGTTTTGTTTGCTTTCGGTTATTTATTCCCCAATACACTGTTATATTTTTATTTCCTGGTGCCCATAAAGGCAAAATGGGTGGTAGCGGGTTATGCCCTCTTCGAGTTATACTCAGGTATTCAAAACTCTGCAGGCGATAATATAGCGCACTATGCACACCTCGGCGGTATGTTGTTTGCATTCATATTATTAAAGATCTGGAACATGCGGAACAGGAACAATTTTTATTGATAACTTTAAGAACAATGAGCAAGGTATATAAACGGTCACCCTCGGTCTTTCTTCCCGCTTATCGCAACAATGCGGTATTGCAGCTTGTTATTGCCTGCGGTGTTGCATTTGTGCTCTATCATTTTGTAGAGGCCATACTCTGGATAGCAGGTGTACCCAAAGGACAGGTGGCTTTGTACATGGTAGGAAATGTGGCTTTACCCCCCCTGGCTCTTTTCAAGACCAAATGGTGGACATTATTTACCTATGGTTGGGTGCATGGCGGCTTTTGGGAGATGTTCAGCAATATGATATGGCTGTATTGTTTTGGCAGCGTGGTGCAAACCCTGGTAGGCTACAGGCAGGTGATCCCCATTTTTATTTACAGCCTGCTTATTGGCGGCGTTTTTTGTCTGCTGGCCCAGCTTATCCCCGGCAGTTTATTTGTAGTAGGCCACAGCATACTGGGAGCTCAGGTAGGTTTGGTGGCGCTGGCTGCTGCAGCTATTACCATTGCGCCCAAATACAGGTTGTTCTTCGGCTATTCTTTCAGTATACCGCTTATGGTCATTGCTGCTATATTTTTGGTACTCCTGCTTATGAGTACCGGTATGCAGCCGGTATTGCTGCTTATGCTGCTGGGTGGAGGGCTTACAGGCTTTACTTATATAAGATTGCTCCGCAATGGCTATCGTCCCGGGGCATGGATGTATGATATTTTTGAACGGATGGAACGTTCGGTCACCCCGAACGAAATGGTTGCCCGCAGTTCAAAGAAACGCAAACAGGTGCTGGACCATGTTCATGCTCATAATGAAGTTTCGCAGAAACGCATCGATGATATCCTCGATAAAATAAGCCGCCACGGCTATAGCTCACTCACTAATGAAGAGAAAGAAATATTAATGAAAGCCAGCAAAGAAAACTGACCAAAACGTGGAGAAGACAACTGGCATACTCAACCGGCTCATAAGCCATGCCTTGATCATTTTAAATATCTGCGCAGTTTTTTGGCTGGCTTGCTGTTACCTGTCTTCATATATAAGTCCCGCACAGTATCGGTATATAGCTATATGCTCTCTTACCATACCATTTGCCATAATTGTCAATATCGCTTTTGCATTCATTTGGCTCCTGTCGCGCAAAAAGCCCCGAGCCCTTATATCCTTGGTATCACTGGTCATTTGTTACAGGCTCGTGGCAACGGTGTTTGCTTTCAACTATTTTACAACCAATGATATGGAGACGCGGGCTGGCAGTGTCAGGATCATGCATTGGAACATACATGGTATGGGCCTGTATAACAAACAATATGGTGCGCAAAAGAAAGACCGTGAACAGGTAATGAATACCATAAAAAAAGAAAACCCGGACATCTTGGTATTGCCGGAGTATTACATGTATCGCGACAGCAGCACTAAGAACAATGAACAAAGCATATTGGAGCGTTGTGGGTTTAAGGAATATCGTTTTGGGGTCGATAATACGCTGGGTACTGATGTAGTGCTGGGTACAATGATCTTTTCCAAATATCCCTTGCTTGATTATAAAGTATACCATTTAGGCGATTGGATCATTATGCAGCAGGCCGATGTGGTACTGAGTGGCAAAAAGATGCGCATGTTCTTCCTGCACCTCTTCTCCTTCAATATCAATGACTATGACAGGGCCTACCTGCACGAAGTAAAAGAGCACACCCCGGGCATACAGGAGATAAAGCGCTCCCGTTCTTTCATATGGAAGTTCAACCGTTCCTTTGCCATTCGTGCACAGGAGGCCGATACTATTGCAGCTATAATAAAAACAAGCCCATACCCTGTATTCATCAGTGGCGATTTTAACGACCTGCCCGCCTCTTATACATATCATACTATACGTGGCGGGCTGCACGATGCTTTCCTTGATAAAGGCCGGGGCTTTGGCCGCACCTATAACCAGATACTCTTCACCCTCCGTATCGACGATATGTTTTACGATCCTGCGGCATTGGAAATTATAGGCTATAAATGCCCTGCTATCTATGCGTCCGATCATAATCCGGTCATAGCTAATTTTAGGGTTATTAACTGAATGGAAGCGCCCTAAATATTATTTTTTTGGATGCTTTGCCTTTATGGCGTATCTTGCAATAACATGGCAAATAAAAAAATTATATTCACTTCCTGTTGTTGTCTGTGTTGATCGGGCCGGTTGAACCCACGATCATTTATTTTGCCTTGCCAATCATTTAAACCATATTTTTGCAATTATTTTTTTAGGAATGTCAGATCTGCATTTACATAATTCTTATACACGCCAGAAAGAGAAATTTGAAGCCCTTGTTCCCGGACACGTAGGCCTGTACGTTTGCGGCCCTACGGTGTCCGGAGAGTCGCACCTGGGTCATGCACGGCCTTATATCACTTTCGATATTGTGTATCGTTACCTGCGCCACCTTGGTTACAGGGTGCGTTATGTGCGTAATATTACCGATGCTGGCCACTTTGAAGAAGAAGGTCGCGAAGCCGAAGATAAAGTGAGCAAGAAGGCCCAGCTTGAACGTATGGAACCTATGGAGCTGGTGCATAAATACACCAACCTGTATCATTGGGGTATGCACCGTTTCAATTGCGAAGAGCCCAGCATAGAGCCTACAGCTACAGGGCACATTATTGAGCAGATAAACATGATACAGGATATCATAGCAAAAGGATATGCTTACGAGGTGAACGGTTCTGTGTACTTTGATGTAAAAAAGTATGCGGAAACCTATCCTTATGGCAAGCTTTCTGGCCGTGTGCTTGATGACCTGCTCGAAACTACGCGCGACCTTGAAGGACAGGACGAAAAACGTAATAAAGTTGACTTTGCACTGTGGAAAAATGCCCCGCCGGAGCATATCATGCGCTGGACAAGCCCATGGGGCGAGGGTTTCCCCGGCTGGCATATAGAATGCTCTGCAATGAGCAGTAAATACCTTGGTGAAACATTTGATATACATGGTGGAGGTATGGACCTTTTGTTCCCGCATCATGAAAGTGAGATAGCCCAGTCTACCATTGCCCACGGTCATGCACCTGTGCGTTACTGGATGCACAATAACATGATCACGATCAACGGGAAAAAGATGGGTAAGAGTTATAACAACGTGATCAAACTGACAGAGCTTTTCACGGGTGAACACCCGATGCTCGAGCAGGCATACCACCCTATGGTAGTGCGTTTCTATATACTGCAGACCCACTATCGCAGTACGCTCGATTTTTCCAATGAGGCTTTGCAGGCTTCAGAGCGTGCATTTCGTCGCTTATGGGAAGCTTATGAGGTATTACAGGAGCTGCAGCACCCCGGCAATACAGTGCCGGCAGACGGCGAACTGGATGGGCAGGTAAGAACCTGGTGCCATGAATGCAAAGAATTTATGGACGACGATTTCAACACCGCAAAAGTCATAGCCAATCTTTTTGAAATGGCCCCGGTCATCAATGGCATAAAGGGCGGCCAGGTGGCTGCCGGTGCTTTGAGTGCAGATACTTTTGCATTACTGCAGGATACCTTCAAAACATACCTGGTTGATATACTCGGCATGCAGGCTATGCAGGAGCAGCAAACAGATAAGCTCGATAAAGTGCTGGCCTTGCTCATAGAGATGCGCAAAGATGCCAGGACACGTAAAGACTTCGCTACCAGCGACCAGATACGCAATAAACTGGCAGAAGCGGGCGTTTTGCTCAAAGACGAGAAAGACGGGACAGTATCATATACGATCGAATAGGCGCAGATGAAAAGACTAATTAAATATACTGCTTACCTGGCCGAATACCGAAGCCAGGTATTGCTGTATTTTATGTTCAGCTTGCTGGGTATCCTGTTCGCATTGTTCTCATTCGGCATGCTGGTCCCCGTGCTGCAGTTACTTTTTACCGATTCAAAGCCTAATCCTGGTGCTGCAGGTTTGCTGGCAAAGGTCACCAATTATATTTATGACTTCAGCGTGGCTCATGGCAAAATGACGGCCTTGTCCTATACGGCTATTGTTGTGGTCATTGCCACTACGCTTAAGAACCTCTTTGTTTACCTTTCGGCATATATACTCAACCCTTTACGTAATGCCATCCTTCGCCGCCTGCGCAATGATCTGTTTACAAAAACGCTCTCCCTGCCGATAGGCTTCTTTACTGAAGAGCGCAAAGGCGACCTGATGTCACGCATGACCAATGATATCAATGAGTTGGAAACCTCTATACTCAGTGTGCTCGAGATATTTATCCGCGACCCCCTCGCCATTATCATTACACTGGCCACTATGATTTACATAAGCCCGCAGCTTACTTTATTTCTCTTATTGTTTCTTCCCTTTGCAGGTTTGGTAATAGGTAAGATCGGCAAATCGCTGAAGCGCCCTTCCAACCTGGCACAGCAATACCTGGGTACTATACTTGGTATCATAGATGAAACACTGGTAGGCATGCGCGTGATAAAGGCCTTCAATGCCGAAAAGCACCAGTACCTGCGTTTCATGGAAGTGAATAATACCCTGTTTCGTGTACGTAACAAGATCGCAGCGCGTAAAGAACTGGGTTCGCCATTATCGGAAACGATGGGCATCATTGTGGTCTGTATCATATTGCTTTATGGTGGTAACCTTATTTTTTCAGGGCATACTGCAATGACCGGCCCTGTATTTATTTGGTACATTTCTCTCTTTTACCAGATCATCACACCGTTTAAAAATATATCCTCGGCATATAACAACGCTCAGAAAGGTGCTGCGGCACTCGATCGCATCGAGCATTTGCTCACTGTTGAAAATTCTTTGAAAGAACTGCCAGATGCCAAACCTGTAACTGAATTTAATACAGCCATCGAGCTCAGGAATGTACAATTCGCTTATGGCGATAAAAAGATACTCGGCGGTATCGATATACTTGTTCCCAAGGGTAAGACGGTGGCATTAGTTGGCGCATCAGGAGCAGGCAAATCAACATTGGTTGATCTTATCCCGCGCTTTCATGATGTTACCGGCGGGGAGATATTGCTTGACGGTATCAATATAAAGGAATACAAATTGAGCGACCTGCGCAGGCTTATGGGTGTAGTAGGCCAGGACCCGGTACTCTTCAACGATACGATATACAACAATATAACGCTGGGCACTGGCGGTGCTACGCAAGAGCAGGTAGAGGATGCTGCAAGAATAGCCAATGCACATAATTTCATTACACAAAAAAGTGAAGGCTATCAAACCGTTGCCGGCGACAGGGGCAGCAGGCTAAGTGGCGGCGAACGCCAGAGGGTTACCATAGCGCGTGCGGTGCTTAAGAATCCCCCTATCCTCATACTTGATGAGGCTACATCATCGCTCGATACCGAGAGCGAACGTATGGTGCAGGATGCCATCAATAACCTGATGAAGAACCGCACCTGTATCGTCATTGCACACCGCCTCTCTACAGTGCAGCATGCCGATGAGATAATTGTGCTAGATAAAGGCCAGGTCGCAGAAAGGGGCACACACTTTGAGTTAATAAAGCTTGACGGACTTTATAAAAAACTGGTGGAATTGCAGCAGGTGAAATAGATACGGTATATTTGCAGCAAATAGTATTGGATGAAGAAGATCCTGGTTACAGGCGGTTGCGGTTATATAGGTGCGCACACGATAATCGACCTTATAGAGCATGGTTTTGAAGTGATATCAGTTGATGACCTGTCGCGCGGCTCTTTGCGCATGATACAGGGTGTTGAGCTGATAACTGGTCGTAGTGTTAAGAACTATAAGGTCAATCTTTGCAATATAGAAGATACCGAGGCCCTCTTCATCGAAAATCCAGGTATTTGTGGCATTATCCATTTCGCAGCATTCAAATCAGTGCCCGAATCGGTACAGGAGCCGTTAAAATACTTCAGGAATAACATCAATTCGCTGGTCAACGTATTGCAATGTGCACAGGAACATCATATCAACCAGTTCGTATTTTCTTCATCCTGTTCGGTATATGGTAATCCCAAAGAATTGCCTGTTATGGAGACTGCACCGATCGGAGAACCGGAATCGCCTTATGCGCGTACCAAGCAAATGGGCGAGGCCATATGCCGCGATTTTGCCCGCCAAAACAGGAAATTCAATGTAACACTATTAAGATATTTTAATCCTGTAGGGGCTCACCCTTCAGCACTTATAGGCGAATTGCAGGAAAAGCCGGAGAATCTTGTGCCCATGATCACGCAAACTGCTATCGGCAAGCGTATGGAGATGCAGGTATTTGGTAATGACTATCCTACGCGCGATGGCTCATGCGTGCGCGACTATGTACATGTAATGGATATAGCCAATGCGCATACAAAAGCGCTGCAATACACTATTGAGGGCAGGAATACCGATAAATGTGAGGTCTTTAACCTGGGTACCGGCAATGGCGTTACCGTGTTAGAGCTTATCGATGCCTTCGAAAAAGCATCAGGACAGAAACTGAACTATAAGATAGGCCCACGCCGCCCAGGCGATGTGGTAGCTGTATATGCCAATAATAATAAGGCCCACGACCTGCTGGGCTGGACTCCTAAATATGACCTCGACCAGATGATGGATACTGCATGGCGCTGGGAATTGACCATGAAAAAAGAGGCCGAAAAGATACAGCTCAACTAAAATAAAAGAGCGTACAGGCAATATTACCTGTACGCTCTTTTCATAAAGGCTATCTATTTGCTTAATTCTTTCACTTTTGCAAAAACTTCTTCTTCGCCACCTTCTTCATAGCCAGAATGCATATAGGCTACCTTACCGTTCTTATCGATAATAATGGTGAAGGGAACAGACTGGAAATTCAGAGAACGTTTCAGATCTGAGTTCGGATCTATATAAAAAGGGAACTCCCAGCCTTGCATTTTGGCATAGCTGCGCACCAGCCCTTCATTCCTCGATTCATCGATAGAAACGGTCTCATAATTGAAATCCACCTCTTTTTTCCAATCCGGCAGCTTCTTTTGGATATTTTTTATTTCTTTTTTGCAGGGTACGCACCAGGTGGCCCAAAAGCTTACCAGGGTTACTTTTCCTTGTTCAAAAGTCTCATTAAAAGCCACTTTTTTACTGGTATTTACATCTTTTACCTGCGTACTGGGTAATTCGCTTTGTGCCTGTACCGCAGTAGCAATAAAAAGGCCTGCCAAAGCAGCTACGATTTTTTTCATATCTATTTGTTTGTATAATATAATCGAAAACCTTGCCAGTTTTTCGTAAAGGTTCTAATTTCGGAAAAATTTTAAAACTTTAACACTGTTAATGCGAAAAATAGCTCTTTTATTTTTGCTGGCTTTTATTTCGGTGAAAATATACGCACAAGGTACACTTTCCGGCGATCTGATGCTGAATGCAAATTTTTTCCAGTCGGATACAAGCATTGGTGCAGGAAATAATCCTTTATATGACAATTATCTAAGCGGTGGTGAAGCATGGCTGGGTGTACGCTATAATTATAAGGGCTTTACTGCTTATGTGCGTGCCGATGCATTTCACAATTCTAACCTCTACAATCCGGTACAGGCAATGAATGGTTTTGGCCTCGGTGCATGGAGCCTGAGCAAAGAATATAAAGGACTCACCGTTACCGCCGGTTATATATACGACCAGATAGGCAGCGGCATCCTGTTCCGTGCATACGAGGACAGGGGACTGCTTATAGATAATGCATTGGTGGGTTTGGAGCTCAAATACAAATTGACCGATAACATAAACCTTAAAGGCTTTACCGGGCAGCAGAAAAATGTAGCCACCTTTGGCCGGTACAACCCGATCATAAAAGGCTTTAATGCAGAGGGCGATTTTAGCTTGGGTAGCAATGCGCACCTTTTACCAGGTATCGGCGTATTGAACCGCACACTTGACCAGAACTCGATGGACGGTGTAGTATCGTCGATCAACAGCCAGGACGTAAGCACCCGTTTTGTGCCTATGTATAATACCTATGCATTTACAGGCTACAATACGCTTACAGTAGGTGATTTCTCATGGTACATTGAAGGCGCCTATAAAACGCATGAAGCAATAGTAAGTAGCTCTGGCCTGCTTGTAGATAAGCCGGGTAATGTGGTGTACAGTACCTTGGGCTGGGCCCACAAAGGCATTGCGGTCAACCTCACCGGTAAGCGTACCGAGAATTTTGTTATGCGCACTTCGCCCAACGAAGTATTGATACGCGGGGTGCTCAACTGGCAGCCAATTGTTGCCCGCCTGCGTCCTCAGCGCCTTATGTCGCGTTACACACCTGCTTCGCAGGACCTTTCGGAACAGGCTTTTGGTGCCGATGTGTTGGTAGCGCCCAATGACAATACGACAATAACGCTTACAGGCACCTATATTAATACATTGACCAATGTAAAACTGTATCGCGAAGGCTATGCAGAATGTGATTTTCGCGGTCTTGATAAATGGATCATAGATGGTGGCCTGCAATATATGCAGTACAACCAGGAGCTTTACCAGGTAAAACCGGGTGTGCCCATCATCACTGCGATAACACCTTTTGCAGAAGTGACCTATCGTATTACAAGCAAGCACTCAATACGCCTTGAAGGCGAATACATGAGCACCAAACAGGATTATGGCTCATGGCTTTTTGGCTTGCTTGAGTTTAATATCGCGCCTAAATTTTCGTTTGCGGTATCCGATATGTACAATATAGAGCCGACACCCGGACATGAGGCTAACCATTACTACAATATTTTCACTGCTTATACCAAAGGGCCGCACCGCTTTACTTTAGCTTACGTAAAACAGGTGGACGGTATCAACTGTACAGGTGGCGTATGCCGGTATGAACCTGCATTCAGTGGGGTGAAACTCGGTATCACTTCAACCTTCTGATCATGTTGAAGACAGACTTTTTAGTTATCGGCTCAGGTATTGCCGGCCTGACCTTTGCTGTTAAAACGGCAAAGCGTTTCCCCGATAAAACCATTACGATACTTACGAAGGTCAATACTGATGAGACCAATACCAAGTACGCACAGGGTGGTATTGCGGTAGTGAATGACCTTACACGTGACAGTTACGAAAAGCATATTGAGGATACCCTGGTATCCGGCGATGGTCTCTGCGACAGGGATATAGTGGAAATGGTGGTGAAGGAAGGACCGCAACGGGTCAATGAGATAATAGAGTGGGGCGCACAGTTCGATAAAGGCCCGGGTGGTGAATATATGCGTGGTAAAGAAGGCGGCCACTCCGAGAACAGGATATTGCACCATAAAGATATTACGGGCATGGAAATAGAACGTGCCCTTGTTGAAGAGGCAAAACGTTTTCCTAATATTGAGATACATAATCATTGGTATGTTGTTGATATAATCACACAGCATCACCTGGGTTATTTGGTTACTAAGTCCACTCCCGATATTGAATGTTACGGTGTATATGCACTCAACCTGCATAGCAACCGGATGGAGAAGATACTGGCGAAGATCACCCTGATGGCTTCGGGTGGAGTAGGGCAAGCGTACCGCAGCACCACCAACCCGCGTATAGCCACCGGCGATGGAGTAGCGATGGCTTACCGGGCCAAGGCTCGCATAGAGAATATGGAGTTCATCCAGTTTCACCCTACTGCGCTATATGAGCCGGGGGTTAGCCCTTCATTTTTGGTCACAGAAGCTGTGCGCGGTGATGGGGGCATATTGCGTAACAAGGATGGTGAAGCATTTATGCCGCGCTACGATGCACGTGCCGATCTTGCACCCCGCGATGTAGTGGCCCGTGCTATTGACAGCGAGATGAAACGTACCGGTACCGAATTTGTATATCTCGACTGCCGGCAAATGGATAAGGAGAAGTTTATAGCGCATTTCCCCAATATTTATAAACGCTGTCTCGACATAGGTATCGATGTGTTCAGTAAAATGATACCCGTTGCCCCAGCAGCCCACTATTGCTGTGGCGGTATAAAGACCGATGAGCATGGCCGCACTTCACTCCAGTATTTATATGCCTGTGGCGAATGTGCCAGTACTGGCCTGCATGGTGCCAACAGGCTGGCCTCCAATTCGTTGCTCGAAGCATTGGTCTTTGCACACCGTTGCTGCGAGGACGCCGCACAAAAGATTGACGGCATTCCTTTTCGCGATGCGGTGCCTGACTGGAATGCAAGTGGCACAAGCGAGCCCAAAGAAATGATCCTGATCACGCAGAGCCTGAAGGAACTTCAGCAGGTAATGAGTGATTACGTAGGCATTGTACGTAACGATGTGCGCCTGGGCCGTGCTATGAGCCGCCTGGATCTCTTGCATGACGAAACGGAGGAACTGTACAAGACCACTACGGTTTCGCCACAGCTTTCCGAATTGCGCAACCTAATTACTACCGGTTATTTGGTGGTAAAAAGTGCCCACTTCCGTAAAGAAAGCCGGGGCCTGCACTTTAATACTGATTACCCGAAGAAGAGCGAGTTGCTGCAGGATATTGTATTATGATAATACACCTTTCCCATTTGTAGCCAGTCTCCGGGTATCCTTACGTTCACCGATCTGCTGGCGCCACATAGCATAATACAATCCCTTTTCATCCAGTAAAGATTGATGTGTCCCTGTTTCCACAATATGGCCTTTCTCCAGTACATATATCCTGTCGGCATGCATGATGGTCGAAAGGCGGTGCGCGATCATAATGGTAATATGCTGGCGTAGGTCGGTGATATCACGTATGGTCGATGATATCTCTTCTTCAGTAAGCGAATCAAGCGCCGAAGTTGCCTCGTCAAAGATCATAAGATGCGGCTGTCGCAGCAGCGCTCTCGCTATCGACAGGCGCTGGCGTTCACCCCCCGATAGTTTCAGGCCGCCTTCCCCGATCATCGTATCAATGCCATGCTCGGCCCTGGCAAGCAGGTTTTGGCAAGCGGCTTTGTTCAGCGCGTCCTGTATATCTGCATCGGTAGCTGCCGGGTTCACAAAGAGCAGGTTTTCCTTTATGGTGCCTGAGAAGAGCTGCGTGTCTTGGGTCACTAATCCTATCTGCCTGCGCAGCTCTTCAAAGTCTATATTTTTTTCGTCATGTTCGTTGTAGTACACATGCCCTTTATTAGGATGATACAAGCCAACCAGCAACTTTACCATAGTGGTTTTGCCTGAGCCGGATGGGCCTACAAAAGCTACGGTTTCTCCAACTTTTACATTGAACGAAATATCTTCCAATGCAGGTCTGTTCGCTGAATTATGCTGAAAGGTTACTTCTTTAAAGCGCAGGTCTGATATCGTATTGAGCGCCGCAGGGTTGGGCGATTGATATTCCACCGGTTTTTTCATTAGGTCCTGCAGGTTGTTCAGTGAGGCCTCAGCTTCGCGGTAAGCCATCAGCACGGAGCCGATTTCCTGCATTGGGCCAAAGATGAAGAACGAATAGAACATCAGGGTCAGGTACTGCCCCGGCGTTATCGAGCCGCCGAATATGAAATAGAGCAGGCAAAGCACAATGCACTGCCTCAGGAAGTTAACGCAGGTACCCTGTATGAAGGATATGGCCCTCAGGCTGCGTACCTTTTTGAGTTCCAGCTTCAGTATCTTGATCGTGGTCGTATTCAGGCGGCGTATTTCCTGCCCGGTTAATCCCAGGCTTTTTACCAGTTCTATATTTCTTAATGATTCCGTCGTTGATCCTGCCAGGGCATTGGTTTCTGCTGTTATCGTTTTTTGTATGCCCTTTATGCGTTTGCTCAGCAGGTTCGTTAATAACGCCAGTGAAACAGCCCCCACAAGATACATCAGCACAAGCCAGGAGTTAAGGGTGAACGCATAGACCATCACGAATACAAGTCCTACCAGGATGGTAAAAAGCACGTTTACGAAAAGGCTCATGAAACGTTCACAATCTGTACGCACTTTCTGCAGTATCGATAGGGTCTCACCGCTGCGTTGATCTTCAAAATCCTGGTAAGGCAGTTGTAGTGCGTGGCGCAGGCTGTCTGTATACAGCCTGGCACCGAATTTCTGTATGATCACGTTCACTACATAGTCCTGGAAGGCCTTCGCTATACGCGATACCATGGCCACACCGATCAGCAGGCCAATGAGTCCGGTCGCTCCCCACAGGTATTCGCTTAGGTTCCTTGCTATGCCATCGGTGCCTTTGCGGGGGTGGTTCACATAGCCGTCCAGCAGTTTGCCGCCAATCATGGGGTCGAATAGCGAAAACACCTGGTTGATGGCAGCAAGTACCAGCGCAAGTACGATCAGGCCTTTGTACTTGCTCAAATATTGTAAGAGTAATTTCATAACTTTTGTAAAGTTAATGTCTTATCCGCTCTGCTTAGTAATAGCCCCTTAAGCTTTTTCTATAGCTTATTTGCAGCATACCGTTTTGCCAGCATAGACCCTGCGATCTTATCAATAGGCAGGGTAAAAGTATCGGCCGATACTGCAGCTAAGGCTACCCGGTAGGTCTTTTCATTGGGCATTTGGTTTACGATCACCGCATTTTCATCGGCGCTGACAAAATAATATATACTTATTACCTGCGAATCGTCATAGGCTGACGGCTGGTAAAAGTCGGTTGTATAAAAGTGTTCCAGTACAGTTATCTCCAGGCCCAACTCCTCCATCCATTCCCGCTTCAGGCAATCCATTGTACCCTCACCCACTTGCAGGCCACCACCCGGAAATTTGATCACCTTATTGCCCTTTATGATCTCTTCGTTCACCAGTAAGTGTCCATCCTGTATCCATATTCCATATACCCTGATATTGAATCCATTTCCCATTTGCTAACTAAATATAAGGTCAATTTAATACAAATAATATATAGCATTAAGCACTTATCGCACAGCTACTTACATACTCTTGAAACATATTGCTTAAATTTGCAGTAATATTCAATAAATAAAATATTCATGGTATCCCCACGTAAATTAATAACCCTGGATGAATTTACCATTCAGGAAACAAGGAAGTTTCCCCAGGCCACAGGTGAGTTATCCGCATTACTGCGCGATATAGGCCTTGCATGTAAGATCATTAATAAGCAGGTACTGAAGGCAGGCCTCGTGGATATCCTTGGCAAGCATGGTGCTACCAATGTACAGGGTGAGGAACAAATGAAACTGGATGTATATGCCAACGACACCCTGATCAATGTCTTGAAGAACAGTGCAGACTGTGCGGGTGTGGCATCGGAGGAGAATGACGATCATGTATGCTATGATGATGATTTTTCTGCCAATTCAAAGTATGTCGTACTCTTTGATCCCCTCGACGGCTCATCCAATATAGACGTGAATGCGCCGATAGGTACTATATTCTCCATTTACCGTAGAGTAAGCCCGATAGGGCAGCCTTGTACGCTTGAGGATTTCCTGCAGCCTGGCCGCAACCTGATGGCTGCCGGTTATGTGATATACGGTTCAAGCACCATGATGGTGTATGCTACCAGGTTAAGCGTGAATGGTTTCACTCTTGAACCTTCTATCGGTGAGTTTTGTCTCTCTCATCCCGATATCAAATGCCCGGAGAACGGAAAGATATATTCTGTTAACCAGGGCAATACTGCAAAATATAATGAGGGCATGAGGTCTTTCCTTGATTACTGCATGGAAAATAAAAAAGATGAAGGCCGTCCTTATTCACACCGTTATATAGGTTCCATGGTTGCCGATATGCACCGTACGCTCATCAAGGGGGGGATATTTATGTATCCTGCGGATAAAAGTTCGCCCAAAGGCAAGCTGCGCCTGCAATATGAGTGCAACCCTATGGCCTTTCTCGTAGAGGCAGCCGGTGGCGTGGCCCATACAGGCAATAGCGCTGTACTTGATGTTATACCTGCCGAATTACACCAGCGTGTACCGATATATATAGGTTCTAAGAACATGGTGAATAAAGCGCTTGAATTCGTAACCACTAAGGAAAGTGTAGCTTAGAAAGCTGATCATATTGTAGAGCCCGGCAAAAAAAAATTGCCGGGCTCTTGTTTATTTCAAATAGTATTTAGACATTTGTCTAAATATTTAATTGTAGATGAACATACTGTTCAAAGCGCTGAATGATGCTACGAGAAGGGAGATACTGGAATTACTTAAGGAAAAGGACCTCGCTGCAGGGGAAATAGCGGATCATTTCAATATCAGCAAACCCAGCATCTCGCACCACCTCGATCTGTTAAAGCAGGCAGGCCTGGTAGAATCGGTGAAGCAGGGGCAGTTCATTGTATACTCGCTCAATACTTCGGTTGTTGATGAGATCGTAAAATGGTTCATGCAGTTTAAATCAAAATAGGCTAAAACACATTTATATATGAACAAGTCATTTAAACATTTGCTCTTTGTTTGTATCGGCTTATTGCCGCTACTGTACCTGGCTTTCATTTGGGGAACAATTCCCGAACAGGTCCCTACGCACTTTAATGTCAAAATGCAGCCGGACAGTTATAGCTCAAAGACAGGCTTCTTTTTTATCCAGTGTTTCCTGGCTGTGGTTTCCGTCGCTGTGTATTTCCTGTTACAGAACATACATAAGCTCGATCCTAAGCGTGCGCATAAAGGTATGTCGCCGGTCTTTGATAAGATCGCAATGGGAATGGTGGTATTTATGGCCGCGTTGGGTTTTGTAACCATACACATGAGCCTGGGCAGCACCATAGCCGTGGGTAAGTTGATGCCATCGCTTATAGGTCTCTTGTTTGCATTCCTCGGTAACCTAATGCACAATGTGAAACCAAATTATTTTGTAGGTGTAAGGTTGCCCTGGACATTGAATAGCGACCAGAACTGGCGTAAAACACACCAGCTCACGGGCAAGCTGTGGTTTGCAGGTGGTGTGCTGCTTGCGGTGTTAAGCCTTTTCCTGCCTGTTGAGGCAGGCGCATATGTTATGATGATCATTCTTGCGGTACTGGTGCTTATCCCGATATTTTACTCTTATTCATTGTACCGCAAAGAGCAAGGCAATATTACCATTGATCAATAGAAACCTGAAAACAATAAATAAATATTAGTTTAGCTACGCAATATGAAAAAGTATCTCGTATCAGTATTGGCATTAACGCTTTGTTTTGTACAAGGCAGGGCGCAAAGCAGCTTTGTTGGCAATTGGTTGGGTAAGCTCGACGTGGGTCGTGAACTCAGGATCGTATTCCAGGTAAAAGAAGATGCAGGGAAATTGTCCGCCACCATGGATAGCCCTGATCAGAGTGCCAAAGGCATACCCTGCTCTGCTGTTACAGCAACTGGTGACAGTATTACCATTGAAATGAACAATATAAAAGGGGCATTTTCCGGTAAGCTTACCAATGCGGCTACAATTGCCGGTGCATGGTCGCAATCGGGTCACTCATTTCCCATGGAATTGAAAAAGGTAGATGAAGTACCGCAGGTATTACCCGTGCCGAGGTCCGACAGGCCGCAAACGCCTAAGCCACCTTTCAATTACAAAAGTGAAGACGTAGTTTATTACAACGCCGACAAAAGCATACAGTATGGTGCTACCATTACCATACCTAACGGTAAGGGGCCTTTTCCTGCGGTGCTGTTGCTTACCGGTTCGGGCCAGCAAAACAGGGATGAGGAGATACTGGGCCATAAGCCTTTTGCGGTCATTGCCGACTATCTTACCAGCAATGGCTATGTAGTATTGCGTGTAGACGACCGTGGAGTGGGTAAGACCACAGGACAGGTAGACAGCGCCACCACGCTCGACTTTGCCAAAGATGCAACAGTTAGTTTCGAATATTTAAAAGCCAGGCCCGAGACAGATCGTAAACGTATGGGGCTGTTAGGTCATAGTGAGGGTGGCATGATAGCGCAGATAGTGGCTGCCGACAGGAAGGATGTTGACTTTGTAGTATTCCTTGCCGCACCGGGTGTGCGTACCAGTATGCTTATGGAAGAACAAAACGCTGCATACATGTCCAGCCTGGGCATTAGCCCGGAGGCAATAGATAAATACAAGCCTTTGTATGCCAATATTGCCCGTGATATCATTTATGGCAAGGACAGTGCACAGGTGTATACCAGCCTGAAGCAGCATATAGATCAATGGGTGAAACAAACAGACAGCGCAACGGTCGAGATCACTACAGAGATACATGACGAGAACAGTAAAGAAGAGTTCTTGGATGCGGCAATGGAATCTTATAACAATCGGTGGTACCGTTTCTTCCTCTCTTATGATCCAAAGCCATACCTGGAAAAGATGCATTGCAAAGTGCTGGCCCTGAATGGAGACAAAGACATACAGGTAGTGTCGCGCGCTAACCTTGCCGGTTTGCGTATAGGCCTGTCCAAAGGCAAAAGTAAAGTAGTGCTCACGAAAGAGCTGAAGGGCCTGAACCACTTGTTCCAGTCCTGTACCAAATGTACGGTAAAGGAATATGGTGAACTCGAAGAGACCTTTTCGCCTACAGCCCTGGCGTTGATGGTCGATTGGCTGGATAAGAATGTAAAGTGATCATAGTCCAAGGTTACGGACTCTTGCTTTGAAGCCGGCACTGGCATTCTGCTCCAGCACATCATTGATGATGGCTTTCAATTCCTGCTTTATATCGGGATATATCTTGCTGAGATTGGCTAAGACCGTCATCGAAAAAACACGTACTGCAATAGTTTCTTTTGGGTCTGCAAGCAATTCAAAACAGCTATTCATTACCGTGCCATGCAGCTTCTCCGGTATCGGCACATGTTGCAGCAGGCGCACTACATTCCGTTTCACGGCTACGGGTGCATCCGGTTCATTCATTTTACCTACTATCACTTCCAGGTGCGGCTGGATGAGCTGGGGTTCATTATCGGCCACAAGTGTCAGCACCCACGCCGCTCTTTGTACTACCCGGTATTCATCATTCATAAAAAGTTGCAGCAGTTCGTCAAAACGTTGCTTATCATGCCCCACCCATGCCACTATTTTTAGCGATTGTGCTTTAGAATGTTCTTTTAATATTTCATTGCGGAGCGCCATAAATAAGTATCCAGAAATTGAAAGATAAAAAATATCACAAAACAGGATTGCATTATTAGATGATGTTTTACATTCGCAGCTCTTTAGTCCACACATATATGCAGGAGTTTAACACGGCAGTAGCCCATAAGCTGAATTTAAGGGAAAAGGATGTAGCGGCAGTTTTGCAACTGCTGGATGAAGGGGCTACGATACCCTTTATAGCCCGTTACCGTAAAGACAAGACGGGCGCACTGGATGAAGTGCAGATACAGAATATACAGGACGAAGCCAAATTTCAAAAAGAATTTACAGAGCGCAAGGCTTTTATAGAAAAGACGATTACCGAGCAGGGGAAAATGACCGAAGCACTGCAGCTAAAGATAGATGGGGCCACTACAATAGCCGCATTGGAGGATATTTACCTGCCCTACAAGCCTAAACGTAAGACAAAAGCCCAAACGGCAAGGGAGCATGGCCTGGAGCCGCTGGCTTTGATGATATTGGAGCAGGGGGCTGTTTCGCCGGCTGCAGAGGCCGAAGCATTTATCACCGGGAACGTAAAAACGGCAGATGATGCCTTGCAGGGTGCACGCGATATAATAGCAGAGATGGTGAATGAAGATGCTGAAGTGCGCGCAAAGATGCGTAAGCTATTTGAGCATAGTGGTGCTGTACAAAGCAAGGTGCTTGCCGATAAAGAGACAGAAGGGGTCAAATACAAAGATTACTACGAATATTCGGAACCTGTAGCAAAGATACCCTCGCACCGGATGCTGGCAGTAATGCGTGGCTTTATGGAGGGCATATTGCGCATGACCATAGCCCCTGTAGAAGAAGATGCATTGGGCATTATTGAGAAACAATACATCAGGGCAAATAATGAAGCTGCTGAGCAGGTGAAGAAAGCGGTGAAAGATGCCTATCGCCGGCTGCTACAGCCCAGCCTCGAATCCGAATTCCGGATGATGCTGAAGACAAAGGCCGATGAAGAAGCCATCAATGTATTTGCAGAGAACCTCAGGCAATTACTGCTAAGTTCCCCGCTGGGTAGTAAACGACTTTTAGCGATCGACCCCGGCTATCGCACAGGCTGCAAGGTGGTATGTCTCGATGAAAAGGGTGAATTGCAAAAGACCGATCTTATTTACATACACGAAAAGGGTAGGCTTATTGATGCTGAGCATAAGATACGCAGCCTGGTACAGCAATATAAAACGGAATGTTTTGCTATAGGCGATGGTACCGCAGGCCGCGAAACGGAGCAATTCATAAAAAAACTTGGCTTGGACCTGCCTGTCTTTCTTGTCAATGAGGATGGTGCTTCAGTGTATTCCGCTTCCGAAACAGCCAGGGAAGAATTTCCTGATCAGGACGTTACAGTACGTGGTGCGGTAAGTATAGGCCGCCGTTTAATGGACCCGCTCGCTGAGTTGGTGAAGATAGATCCGAAAAGCATAGGAGTAGGGCAGTACCAGCATGATGTCAACCAGGTGCGCCTCAAAGAACGCCTTGACCAGACCGTAGTAAGTTGTGTGAACAATGTAGGGGTGAACCTGAACACGGCCAGTAAACATTTGTTGAGCTACGTCAGTGGTATAGGCCCTTCGATAGCCGATAATATTGTGAAATATCGTAGCGAGATAGGCCGTTTTGAGAACCGTAAACAACTGGCTAAAGTAGCACGCCTGGGCAATAAGGCTTTCGAACAGTGTGCTGGATTTTTGCGCATAAAGGATGGCGAAGACCCCCTTGATGCCAGTGCCGTACACCCGGAGGCCTATGATGTGGTAAAGCAAATGGCAAAAGACCTTGCGGTTGATGTGAAGGCTTTGATCGGTAATGAAACATTGCTGAAACAGGTAGAGGCGAAAAAATACATCAGTGAGACCGTTGGCGAACACACTATTAAAGATATCATCAACGAGTTGAAAAAGCCCGGTCTTGATCCCCGTAGCGAAGCACAGCAGTTTGAATTCGCCAATATATACAGTATCGACGATGTGGCAGTGGGTATGATTGTGCCCGGTGTGGTGACCAATATTACGCGTTTTGGTGCTTTCGTGGATATAGGTGTAAAACAGGACGGCCTGGTACACGTGTCTGAGATATCGCATACTTATATAACCGACCCCAACGAAGCCCTGAAACTGAACCAGAAGGTGACCGTTAAGGTGCTCGAAGTGGATAGCCATCGTAAGCGTATCGCGCTTTCTATCAAGCAAACACAGGAAGCTCCCGCACGACGTGAAAAACCACAACAGCACAAACGGGAGCAGTATAATAAGCCCCAGGCCGAAGTGAGCATGAACGATGCGCTGAGTCTGCTGAAGAAAAAGTTTGGCAAATAAGGAACCACCGCCTAACCAAAAATAAAAAGCCCCGGCCATATAGCCGGGGCTTACTTTTTTATGTGAGGCGACCTGAGAACCTGGATCTATAATATTTCTTTCAATGATTCAGCAGCCATTTCAACGGTCCGTTCAATATCTGCCTTGCTCAGTGCATTGCAAATAAACCATGTTTCAAAAGCTGAGGGGGCCAAATAGATACCCCTGTTCAGCATGGCATGAAAGAATTTATTGAACAAGGCATTATTCGCGGCCCCTGCTGATGCAAAATCGGTAACAGGCTTATCGCTGAAATGCACACTGATCATAGACCCCAACTGGTTAATGACATACGGTGTACCACTGGCTTCCAGTACTTCGTTCAACCCATTTTTTAATATTGCCGTTTTTTCATCCAGCTCTTTATAGATACCCGGATTGTCTTTTAGTTCCTTAAGCATGGTGTAGCCTGCGATCATGGCTATGGGGTTACCACTCAGGGTACCCGCTTGATACACATTGCCCAGCGGGGCTATGTGCTGCATGATCTCTTGCCTGCCGCCAAAAGCGCCTACGGGCATACCCCCGCCGATCACTTTACCATAGGTTACCAGGTCTGCATTGATGCCCAGTCGTGCCTGTGCACCGCCCGCTGCCAGCCGGAAGCCTGTCATCACTTCATCAAATATCAGTACGATACCTTCACGGTCACAGAGGGCCCTCAGCCCTTCAAGAAAACCTTCTTTAGGTAATATGCAGCCCATATTTCCGGCCACGGGTTCTGTAATGATGGCCGCAATCTCATTTTTATGTTCCTGCACCAGCTTTTCCACGGCTTCAAGGTCATTGAAGGGTGCCGTAAGCGTGTCTCCCGATACGCCTGCTGGTACGCCGGGTACGGTTTGGATATTGAATGTTGCCACGCCGCTTCCCGCTTTTACTAAAAAAGCATCGGCATGCCCATGATAACAGCCTTCGAATTTGATGAATTTATTTCTTCCGGTGTAACCCCTTGCTAAGCGTATCGCGCTCATGCAGGCTTCCGTGCCGCTGTTCACCATACGTACCAGGTCCACATTCGGGGCCATGCTTTTAATCAGCTCGGCCATGGCTATCTCCAGTTCTGTAGGTGCGCCAAAAGAGGTAGAGTTCGCCACTTTGTCCTGTATGGCCTTTACCACCGGCTCATGGGCATGTCCCAGTATCATAGGTCCCCACGAGTTGATATAATCTATGTATTGCTTGCCATCTGCATCATACAGGTAAGCGCCTTTCGCACGCTCTATGAATATTGGTGTACCGCCCACACCCTTAAATGCACGTACCGGTGAGTTCACCCCACCGGGTATCGATTGCTGTGCTCTTTCAAATAATTCCTTGCTCCTGGTATATGTTCCGGTCATATTGATCTGTTTTTAGCTGATAAGTTTTGCAGCGTCTTTTGCAAAGTATGTTGCGATAAGGTCTGCCCCTGCACGCTTGATGGATGTCAGCGATTCCAGGATCGCTTTTTCTTCATTCAACCAGCCCATTTTAGCAGCTGCTTTTATCATAGCATATTCGCCGCTTACGTGGTATGCGCTCACCGGTACATCTACCGCATCCTTCACTTCACGTATGATGTCCAGGTAGGCCATTGCAGGTTTTACCATCACGATATCCGCACCCTCTTCCACATCCATTAGTGTCTCTTTCAGGGCTTCACGGCGATTGGCAAAATCCATTTGGTAGGTTTTTTTATCTCCAAAACCCGGGGCGCTATCCAGCGCATCACGGAATGGTCCATAAAAGCAGGATGCATATTTGGCGCTATAGCTCATAATGCCAGTTTTTGTATATCCATTCTGCTCCAGTGCTTCACGGATGGCCAGTATGCGCCCGTCCATCATATCGCTCGGTGCCACTATGTCGGCCCCTGCCGTTGCATGGCTCACGCTCATTTGTGCCAATACTTCTACGGTAGCATCGTTCACTATTTCACCATGCTCCACAATGCCATCGTGCCCGTACGATGAAAATGGGTCGAGTGCCACATCTGTCATCACCACCATGTCGGGGCAGGCATCCTTAATGGCTTTTATACTGCGTTGCATCAGCCCATTGGGGTTTAATGCTTCTGTACCTTTATTGTCTTTTAGTTCATCGCTGCATTTTATGAACAGCAATACGCACTTTATACCCATGCTCCACAATTCCTTTACTTCCTTCACCGTATGGTCTATACTCATGCGGTAATAGTTGAGCATAGAGGGTATCTCTTCCTTTATACCGCTGCCCTCGGTAATGAAGAGGGGGGCAATAAGATCATTGGGTGTCAATGTGGTTTCAGCCACCATAGCACGTATGGCTGCCGATTGTCTTAATATCCTGTTGCGCCTTATCATCATAAGATTCAATTTTCAGTTTTTAATTTCCTGTCCAGTCCCGTGGTTTCAGGTACTCCAGCAGCTCTGCTTCCTTGCTTCCCGCTTCAGGCTGGTAATTATATGCCCACCTCGCTCTTGGCGGCAGGCTCATGAGTATGCTTTCTGTTCGGCCATTCGTTTTCAGCCCGAAGAGGGTACCACGGTCATGCACCAGGTTGAACTCCACGTAGCGGCCTCTTCTTATTTCCTGCCATTCCTTTTCTCTTTCACCATAAGGAACGTCCTTTCTTTTTTCCGCTATCGGCAGGTAGGCCGGCAGGAAGGCATTGCCATTGCCCTGCTGGAACCGGAACAGCCTTTCGGCATCTTCTTCGTTAACCGGGCGTAGGTAATCATAAAAAACACCGCCTATGCCGCGTGCCTCATTATCCCTGTGCTTGTTCACAAAATATTCATCGCAGTGTTGTTTATATTTCGGGTACAGATCTTTGCCAAAGGCATCCATGGCATTTTTTAGTGTGCTGTGAAAATGTTTGCCGTCTTCCTCAAAAATATAATAAGGCGTCAGGTCACTGCCTCCGCCGAACCAGCTATCTATTTTATGGCCATCCTGGTCATACAACTCAAAATAACGCCAGTTGGCATGTACAGTAGGTACATAAGGATTCTTCGGGTGTATGACCAGTGAAAGACCGCAGGCATAAAAATTACTTTCACCAACCTGGAATGCCTGCTGCATAGCGGCGGGTAAAGGCCCATGCACCACCGAGGTGTTCACACCTCCTTTCTCGAATACTGCACCGTCTTTTATTACCCTTGTTATGCCCCCGCCGCCTTCGGCACGCACCCACTTGTCTTCCTCGAAGCGAGCCACGCCATCAAGGTCCTCCAGCGCAGCACATATTTTGTCCTGCAGGTTATGTATGTATGAGGTGAATTGTTCTTTCATGCTTATGATACTACGCTATTGCTAACCGCGCTATATTCTTTTACTGTTTCCACAAATGCTTTGGCATGGTCTACAGGCACGTTGGGTAATATACCGTGGCCCAGGTTAGCTATATATCGTTGTGTGCCGAACCCGTCTATCATCTTCCGCACTGCTTTCTTTATCTCCGGTATGGGTGCCAGCAGTTTAGATGGATCAAAGTTACCTTGCAGCGTTATATTGTTATGGGTCATTTCTCTTGCCATCTGCGGCGTCAGCGACCAGTCTATGCCCAGGCCGGCAGCGCTGCTGTTACTTAGCTCTGGTAATGCATACCAGCTTCCCTTGGGGAATAATATAACAGGAGCATCGGCACTTACAGCATCTGCTATCTGTATAAGGTATGGCTGTGCAAATGTTTTGAAATCTTCGGGGCTCAGCATGCCGCTCCAGCTATCAAACACCTGTACCGTATCTACTCCGGCCTTAACCTGTGCTTTCAGGTATTGTATGGTCACATCTGTGATCTTCTGTAACAGTTGATGCGCCAGTTCAGGCTGTGTAAAACAAAATTGTTTCGCCTTATCAAACGATTTACTGCCTTTGCCTTCCACCATATAGCACAGCAGGGTCCACGGTGCTCCGGCAAAACCGATAAGCGGCACCCTGTTGTTCAACTCTTTTTTGGTCAGTGTCAGTGCCTGCATCACATACGATAGCCGCTCTTCCGCGTCTTTGGTATGCAGCTTTTCTATGTCTTCCTTGTTCTTTACCGTTTCCGGCAGCAGGGGGCCTTTGCCTTCTTCCATCAGCACGGTCATGCCCATTGCCTGCGGTATCACCAGTATATCTGAGAAGATGATAGCCGCATCCACGCCCACCTGGTCTACGGGTTGTAGCGTTATTTCACAGGCCAGCTCAGGGGTTTGTACCCGGGTAAAGAAATCATACTTTTTACGCAGCTTGATATAGTCGGGCAGGTAACGTCCTGCCTGCCGCATCATCCATACCGGCGGGCGTTCCACATGTTCTCCTCTTAGTGCTTTTAGCAGCAGGTCATTCTTCAGGCTCATGAAATGGTTTTATTTATTGTACTGTAGTATCGTATCATATCGTCTATAAGCAGTTCCTTTCCGGGCTGCTCACAGACCATTATGGTATTGTCGGTTTTATTGCTTATTGCATTAGCCGTAGTATTACCTATGGCAAATAGTATAGTTGTGCTGTTTACTTTATTTACCAGGAAAAAGCTTTCTACAGCGCTGGGACTGAAAAACAATATCGCATCATATTCCCGCTCCGCCTTGTGCGGCGTCACAATTGTTGTGTAAACCACTATTTCAGTCAGGGCAATTTTGTGCTTTTTTAATAGCTCGGGTAGCTCATCTCGTCTTATGTCCCCGCAAAAAAAAGTAACACTTTTTATGTTCTTCTCTTGCAGCATTATTTCTGCCAGGCCTGTGGCATCATTAGCTACAGCCTGTATTTGGTCTCCGAAATATTTATGGGCCAATTCCGCGGTCTGCTTGCCTACGCAGTAAATATTACCGTGCAGCATGTTCTTTGTCATTTCAGCTACCGCTTCCACAGCGTTTTTGCTGCTGAACACGATTGTTTTGTCTGTAATACCGGCTACTTGCTTTCTTTTTTTCTCGTCGTTTACCCATGTGGTCTTAATAAAAGGCAGCACCTCCACAGCTATCCCCGCAGCCTTCATTTTATCTATAAGAGGCTGGGGCAGTGTTGCGGTGCTTAATATGTGTGCTTTATTGTCCACTTTGTAGTTGTTCCAGTATTTCTTGCCCCCCGTTTTTAAGTATAGCTTCAGCGGCTTCTATACCCAGGCTCCCGGCATTGGCCCGTTCGGCCAGCAAGCTTATCTCTTTTTTCTTCCACCCGTCCTGGGTCAGCAGGTTCCCTTTTATTTGTACATGCCCGTCATTTATTTCAGCCAGCGCACTTATTGGTGTCGAACAGCCCCCCATTAAGGTCCGTAAAAAGTCTCTTTCAATTTTGGTGCAGAGTGCTGTGTTCTCATCATGAAATTTACTGCAGGCCTCCAGTATATCTTCTTCATATTCCCTGCATACTACCATTATTGCTCCCTGTGCAGGGGCAGGCAGCATCCAGTCCAGGTCTATAGCATTTTCAGGGCGCAGGCCTATGCGTTCCAGTCCTGCTGCTGCAAATATGGCGCCTTGCCAGTTGTTTTCCCGCACTTTCCTTAGTCTTGTATTTACATTCCCGCGCAGGTTCTCCATTATGTGGTGCGGGTAGCGGTTCATCCATTGGGCTCTGCGCCTGATGCTGCTGGTCGCAATGACAGCTACCATATCATGCTCATGCAAAAAATCTCCATTGGTCTTGGGTACAAGTATGTCTTTATACGATGCCCTGGGCAGCACGGCAGCAGGCACTATGCCCTTTGCAGGTATGGTGGGTACATCCTTCATAGAGTGTACGGCTATATCCACCTGCCCGCTTAATAACGAGGCATCCAGTGTGCGTGTAAAGATGCCCTGCACACCTATTTCATACAGCGGGGTTACCAGGTCCGTATCTCCCTCGCTTTTCACATATACCAGTTCGCTTTCGTAACCATGCTCCTTTAGCAGGCCCTGCACTTGCGTAGCCTGCCATACAGCCAGCTGGCTGTCGCGTGTTCCTATTCGTATTTTTTTATTCATGACCCTTAGGCAATAAACTCATTGATCGCCTGTATGTATTGGCAGCCCGGTGTAACCTCGTTGCGTATCTTTATTGCAAGGCTGTTGATCACTTTCTGTATCTTATCTTTTGAATCGCCGTTCGTTTCTGCAGGGTATATAGTGTTGTCAAGTTCCTGCAATTTGGTCTTCACCTCGCGCAGCATCGGCACATAACGGCGCATATCGTACCAGGCTGCGAACTCGTTCAGATGTTCACTGATGATATTCAGCGCTTTCGGCACTTCATCCTGGCGCATCTGCAGGGTCTCGTCTTTTATTCTCGAGAGCTCATCCACACCTACCAAAGTAATGTTTTCCAGGGCTCCGGCTTTAGCTTCCACATTGCAGGGTATCGATAGGTCTATCACCAGTTTCTGCCCTTTGTTTTGCAACTGGCTGCTCAGCACCACAGGTTCTTCCGCATTGGTCGATACCAGTATGATGTCCGCCTCGGCCACTGCCTGGTCCAACTGCTCTATGGGCAATGTGGCAAGCCCTAGGTTGCGGGCAAGTTCTTCTGCCTTATCTTCCGTTCTGTTGATAAGGGTAATGTTTTTGGTGTCTAGGTAGTCCACAAGGTTCTTGCAGGTGTTCCGGCCTATTTTGCCCGTGCCTACCAGCAATATTTTTTTATCCGGTATGTTAAGGATGTGTTCTTTGATGTATTGTACTGCTGCGAAGGAAACGGATACAGTGCCACCGCTCAGTTGTGTGTCTGTCTTTATCGCTTTCGATGATTGTAGTATCGAGTTGATGAGCCTTTCGGTAAATGTGCCGATAAAGCCACGTTCCTTGGCAAACTTTGCTGCTTTTTTTATTTGCCCCAGTATTTCGTAATCGCCCAATATCTGCGAATCAAGCCCGGCACTTACATGAAATAAATGCTGAACGGCATCAACCCCGTTCTTCATATAGGCCAGTTCGTGAAAGGTAGCAACTGAGCCATCTGTTTGATCGCAAAGTAAAGAGGCCAGTTGTTCGCCTTCAGGGGCTACTGCATATATTTCAGTTCTGTTGCAGGTCGATAGAATGAATAATTCGTTGATACCGGCTTCACTGGCGGCTTTTAGTATCTTTTCATACTGCTCCTCGTTTATGGCAAACTGTCCGCGTATCGTAGCCTCGGTTTTTTTGTAATTGATCCCCGCTACCTTAAATTGTGTTATCTCGCTATGTTTCCTGTTACTGTGCATTATGGGCCCGGAAGTACAGTACAAAGGTATTTCAACACCTCCGCAACGGCTAATGTTTCTGTCATACCTAAGTCATTTTAGTGTATGATTTTTGTCATCACATCGTAATCTTACTTTTCTTTGTGCCCTGATATATACTTTACAAGATTTTTTAAATCAATATGCCTGGAAAAACCGAACGCGCTGTAATACTCATGAATCTGGGCTCTCCCGATTCCACTGCCGTACCCGATGTAAGAAAATACCTTCGGGAGTTCCTTATGGATGAACGGGTACTTGATATATCGTACTTATCCAGATTTTTTTTGGTAAATGCGATTATAGCGCCTACACGTGCACCAAAATCGGCAGCGGCTTATCGCATTATATGGACCAAAGAAGGTTCTCCCCTGGTGGCCATTACCCGGCATTTACAGCAGGCACTCAAAGATAAAATTGACGCACCCATCGAGATAGCGATGCGTTATGGCAACCCGTCAATAAGACAGGCCTTTGATAATATCGCCCAAAACTACCCTTCCGTTAACGAGGTAATATTGCTTCCCTTATATCCGCATTACGCCATGGCCAGTTACGAAACGGCTGTTGTCTGTGCAGAGGAGGCACTTGGCAAAGGCAATTATCCTTTCAAAATGCTTACCATAAAACCCTTTTATGACAACGATGCTTATATACATGCCCTCGCTGATAGTATGAGGCCCTATATTGAGCAGGATTACGATCACCTGTTGTTTAGTTACCATGGCATCCCCGAGCGGCAGATATTGAAAGAAGATGTTACCAACGCACACTGCTTACAGTCAGCTTATTGTTGCAGCGAGCCGAGCGAAGCGCATAAGAAATGTTACCGCCACCAGTGTTTTGAAACTACCAAAAGGGTAGTGGAGTTGCTTGGGATACCCGAAGATAAACACAGTATTTCCTTCCAGTCACGCCTTGGCCGCACGCCTTGGCTAAGGCCCTTTACCGATTTTCGCCTTGCTGAGCTGCCTGCCGAAGGAAAGAAAAAACTACTGATCATCAGTCCTGCATTTGTCAGCGATTGCCTTGAGACACTTGAAGAGCTTGCTGAGCGGGGCAAAGAGACCTTTATGCATGCAGGCGGGCAGGAATATACCTATATACCTTGCATGAATGTGCAGCCTGCATGGGTTAGCGCAATTGTAGGCTGGTACAATTCCATTACGGCAGGCGAAAAAGAAATGTTATTACAATAGCTTTGTGTCATGTATCCTTATATCAAAGCGCTGCATATCATTTTCATAGTTACTTGGTTCAGTGGCATGTTCTATATCGTGCGCCTCTTTATTTATAATACCGAGGCCAACGATAAGCCTGCTCCCGAAAAGGATATATTGCAAAAGCAGTTCGCTATTATGATAAAGCGCCTTTGGTTGGGTATCACCTGGCCATCCGCTATACTTACGCTTGTTTTCGGTCCCTGGGTTTGGTACCGCTTATATAGTTTTAGTGTCCTCCCGCAATGGTTGCTCATCAAATTACTCTTTGTTATTGGCCTCTATGCATATTTTTTTACCCTGCATGCCATTTACAAGCAGCAGGCTAAAGGCTTATTCAGGTATACTTCCCAGCAACTCCGCATTTGGAACGAAGTGGCTACAATTTTTCTTATAGCTATTGTAATGCTGGCTGTGGTCAAAGAGAGTATGAGCTGGCTTTGGGGCATCATTGGCCTCCTCCTTTTTGTGATCCTGCTTATGAGTGCCATCAGGATATATAAGCTATTGCGTAAATAAGGCCCGGGACTATTGCGATAACCGGTTCACTCCCGCTTTTGCTTGCTGGTCTATCGACGATTGAAAATCATGGCCGTGCATGCTCAGGGCCAGTTGATAGCTGGCTATCGCTTTCGCATTCTGTGTTTTCCGTTCATAGATAAATCCCATTTGCAGGGCCGATCGGGCTGCAAACTGTTCCGGCCTTTCCTTGCCTAATTTTATAGCTTGTGTGTAGTGGTCAAGGGCCCGCTGATCATCCCCGAGTTCATCGTATATGCGGCCCAGCCTGAACAGGTATTCCAGCCGGTCGCCCATATTACTATAGTCAGTTTCGGTCTTGCCGCTCATTTTTCCTAATGCATCTTTGTAAAATCCCCCGTCGGTAAGCAGCCTTGCCTGTAGCAGGCTCATATCCGGCCATGTTTCGTTTCGGCAGGCACGTAAAGCTTGTTTGTCGGCATCCACTTGAGTAGTTCCCTGTTTTATAGCTTCACCCCGGCAATACGATGCCTGCTTTTTATCTTGTTGCAGGTAATAGATAAGCGATAGCTTTTGCCAGGCGTCCTTTACGAATATCCGCCCCTTATATTGGTTCAAAAATCGCTGGTAATAGCCAATACATGCAGGGTCCAGTTTATAGAACAGGGCATTTCCCGCTTCAAAATCAAATATTGCATACTTTTTATATTCCGCATTCTTTTGTCCCTCCTTTAATATTTGCATTGCTGCATCGGCTTTCCGGTAGTTAAGCGCCAGGTTGGCCTGTATAAAAGTATTCAGCAGGTTATTTTGGGTATCAAAGGCCCCTTTGTTGATAAAGTTCCACACTTCCTCACGTTGCGATAAAAGATAAAATCTCAGGTAGCAATAATAGGCCATCGCTTCATTTGACAGCAGATCGCCGGTTGAATGATGCTGTACAAATGCCGATAACATGCCCACACCCTTTTTTACATCCCCCTTCATACCAAACATAGAAGCTATCCATTTATACTCATCAGGTATCGCTCCCAGTGCAGCTTTTTCAAGGCCCAGGTACACATTGTTATACTCAAATGAGGGGAAAAGTTCATGGTTTTCCTTCAATAACAGGTACGATTTGCGGAAGAGCGTAGCGGCCTTAAGGTTTTCACCCATCCTCATGTTAACAAGGGCCCATTGCAGGTTTATTCCGGCCTTGCAAAGCCGGTACCATGGCGCTTTTTCATCTCCTTGCGAGAGTAGCCGCAGGCGTTCTTCAAGGTGCTGGCTACGTTGTTGGTAGTCGTTTTTATCGCCATTGAACAGCAGTACCAGGCAATCTTCATAATTGCCCAGGTAGGTCGCCATCAGGTTATAAGGATTGGTTTTGATCTCTTGTAGTAATAGCCTGTTACCTTCTGCAAAGCGCATGGCCATGAAATGCTCATAGACCTTACTGCAGTTCTGGTTATAATCATATACATAGCCCTTGGCAAAAAGGATATGGCTGTTAAGCATTATTATCAGGATCAGGCAGGCACGGTACCGCATTACTGCAAAATAAGGGCATTGCTTTGTATCGTGTAAATAATGTCGCGTATGAAATAAAAATATATAAAAAGGGCGCTAAAATGTTTTAAATGACCTTTGAGAGGTAAATCACCGCTGTATTACCCTTATATCAACAGGCTATAGCTTGTTGATTTTTAATATTTATTCAAAAAATTGTACATTAATTTGCAAAGAGTGCCCCTTGATAGTATCTTTGGCACAGGATTTGAAATCGTTTAACAAAAATTAGCTATCTATGAAATTAATTCGTCACATTGCGTTAACTACAATGTTAACTATCGGCGCTTTCAGCGCGATCACGTACACATCTTGTAACAAAGACAATTGTAAAGATGTAGTTTGTCAAAACGGCGGTACTTGTAACAGTACCGACGGTAGCTGTTCTTGTGCAACAGGCTACGAGGGCACCACTTGCGGCACACTTAGCCGTGATAAGTTTGTAGGTGTCTACACCGGTACTGAAACTTGTACTGTTGGTTCGGACAATTACACCTTAACCTTGACAGCAAATTCTGATGCTATCAAATTAACGTTAACCAACTTGTACAATGAAGGCTTTACAGCTACTTGTACTATGACAGGTACGAACACGTTCAGCTTTACCGGCTCTAACACTACTACTACTACTGTAGATTACAGTGGTACCGGTACGCTGACAGATAATACGATTACAATAGCCTATACTATAAGCGGCGCAACTACTAACACTTGTACTTTTACAGGTACAAAATAAGGTTAGTTTTTAAACATTAATTTTTATAACGGGCGGCATATGTCGCCCGTTATAAATTTGCAGAAGGTCACATTGTATATAAAGTGCATATAAAGATAGAACCCCGGCATTGCCGGGGTTCTATCTTTATACTTAATAGGCTCTTATTTCATTTTAGGTTTGCCATTACCTATTGTGTTGTTGTCTTTAGCATTGTTAGGCGTTGCATTCCCTTTCATAGAAGGTTTACCATTGCCTATTGTGGCTGGCTGCGGCGCCGGAGCTGGTGCGGGTGCAGGAGCAGGAGCAGCATTATGATGTGTGCTGGTGTGGCTGCTGGTGGTAGCGCCTTTCATAGCGGCTATCATAGAGTCAGCTTTAGCCTGTGCTACAGCATTGATCATGGAGTCGTTCGATGCCTGCATCTGTACCATCATTTCCTGTACTTTCACATTTACTGCTGAGTCTATTTGGGCCTGGCTCATACCGGCATTTTCTGCGTTGTTGTTGCACGATGCCAGCGCAAGCAAGCCTCCTGCCAAAAATAAAATGGATTGTTTTTTCATCTGTTACGGTTTTTTAATTGTTGCAAAAATATTTACTTATACCTTACTATCAAATACATTGCCATAATAAATAATTACGCCTGTTTTCTGCCCTGAAAACTTAAAAACGGTTAAAAACTACGAATTATTTAGCTACTACCCCTCTTTTTTACCTGTTTAGCCTAACCTTTAGGCCAAATTTACCGTCCTTAATATTAAGGTTAGATGTATTTTTTAACCTTGGTAACGCATAAAAGCTTGAAAAATATATTATTAGTTATTTAAATAATGTCTTTTGGTAAATTTTTTCTGCCTTGCGATATCATTTTAATTAGTTATTTTAGTACCAAATTGTTATTTCGTTAAATAAATTTCTATGAAGAAGAGGTACCTTTCACTCTTAATTGTTTTATTCGTGTTGGTGTCTAATGGGCTTCAGGCGCAGATGTATTATACATTCCAGGCGCTTACCGGGCCATATGTCACGCTCGATACCCAGGCAAGCTTGGTAACACCGGCTATTACAGGTACTGCTGATGAGGGCTGGACAGCGCCAATATCGCTTCCCCCAGGTTTCCAGTTTTATTATAACGGAGATCCCACTCCATTTACTTCACTCTCTGCCAGTACCAATGGATTTGCAGCCCTGGGTTCAGCGCTTACAGGTGCAATACCCGGTAATGATTTGACTAATGGTGGTGGTACCAACAGGCCCATCTTAGCACCGCTATGGGACGACCTGAAACTGCTCAATACAACGAATATTAAATACGCTACCACGGGCAGCATCCCCAACAGGGTATTTACAATGGAGTGGCAAAATGTGATCTTCCCTACCAATGCATCTCCTACTGTTGCCTCACTTTCTTTCGAGTTGAAATTATATGAGGGTTTCAACGTCATCGACTTTGCCTACACAGTACCTGCAGGTGGCAGTGCTTATCCTGGTCCTTCCGCTTCTATCGGCATCACTGCTGTGAATACCGGCAGCGATCAGTTCATGTCCGTACAGGACGCTTCAATACCTACTACGGTAAGCACTATTAGCGAAAGAAACACTATAGATATGGATCCGCCAACCAATGGCATTTACAGGTTCTTACCCACTTGTCCCATACCTACAGATGTTTCAGCTGTTTGCATAAGCTATTCCAGTGCCGACCTTGCCTGGACGGCCCCTTCTTTTCCACCTAATGGCCCGGTTGGTTACGAGTACATTGTTGACCAACTAAATATTACACCTGCTATACCAGGTACACCGGTTGCTACACCATACGTTACCGTTACCGGTCTGTCACCGTTAACACAGTATTACATCCACGTTCGCACCAGTTGTGGCATGGGTAATTTCTCAGCATGGACCACGGCTAAATTCACTACACCGCCATTTTGTAATCCTCCTTTGATGTATGTAGCAGGTGTATATACCGATGTAAATACAGCCGGTGCCACGGTTAACTGGTCTGCAACAGGTATCTCTGATTATGAGTGGGTACTTGATTTGACGCCCGCTGCACCTGCAGGTAGCGGATATCCTACACAGGCGCTTACAAAAACATTCACAGGCTTGCTCGCCAACACCACTTACTATTTCCACCTCAGGAGTACCTGTACCCCATGCAATCATTCTCCATGGGTTACAGTAACATTTACTACACCGCCAAGGTGTACACAACCACAGAATTTAACCGTAGATAATATTACGAATAACTCGGCTAACATGAATTGGGATCCGGTCAATTTTGCCATAGGTTACCAATATGCGGTTGACCAATCATATAACCCACCTGTTGCCGGCACGTTTACTACTGGTACCACGGCTATAGCCGGCGGATTGTTGCCAGCCTCAGTATACTATTTCCACGTCCGTACCGATTGTGATAGTAACAACTATTCACCATGGAGCACCGAAACATTTACTACAGTTGATCCTGTTTGCTCGAAGCCGCACAATGTGCACCAGGTTGGTGCTGGGGGCAATACGGCAAGTTTTGCATGGAATGTAGTTAATGGTAATAATGGTTACGAAGTTGTTGTAGATCAAAACTCTGTAGTTCAGTTTGGCGAGCAGATCAATGCAACGGGCTTCCCGGGCTATACGGCTACTGGTCTTACACCTAATACGAACTATTATTTCCACGTCCGTACCAAGTGCGATGTTAATCATCACTCATTCTGGATCGATACACCGTTCTACTCTGGCTTCCCTGTTGATGTACCGGGCACTGCATTTGCTACACCCGGCAAACTCAATATTACCGCATACCCCAATCCTACGGGCGACAGGGTTAACATCAGCATTGATGGGCCTCAATCTCCTGATGCGCAACTCATGCTTACAGATATCAATGGTAAATTGATCACTTATGTGGCAATAATAGACAGTAAAGCAATTATTGACCTTACGCAGCTTCCACAGGCATTGTACTTTGTTAAGTACACCGATAAAGACAACACAGAGGTCATTAAGGTGTATAAGCGATAATATTTCCAATACTAATGTAATAGCCCGGAACCATTGTTCCGGGCTATTTTTTTGAGATATTTTTTAATGTGCTGCTGCATATGGTATTGCAATAAGAATTATGGATAAAACATTTGCACAATTCAGAAAATTGCGCTTATATTTGCAGCCCAATCTGGTAAACGGATCGGTAGTTCAGTTGGTTAGAATGCCGCCCTGTCACGGCGGAGGTCGCGGGTTCGAGTCCCGTCCGGTCCGCAAAAAGCCTTACATTGTAAGGCTTTTTTGCTTT